>CAZIZR010000013.1:0-93925 GCA_964543865.1 uncultured Chloracidobacterium sp. | reverse complement strand
TTCCTTTAGGTCGAAAAGACTACCTAGTCGGGTTCGTTATTTGAAAAAGTTGGGGAACCAAATTCCGCGTATGTTCGGAGGGCCCATGTTTGGCAGTACGTGACCTTCATCAAGAGTTCGAACATCAACATTTTCCGCAGCATCAATTATCTCAACCTCGCAAACAGCGGGTTCGGACGCGATCAGGAACATGGCGTCAGCCTTAGAATAAGCCGTAACGCCGATACCGTATCCGTTTTTGGTTCTAAACCAATACCTTGTCAGGCTATTAGGCATTTACCACCACTTTTCGAGCCGCAACCTTTGCGATTCTATCGCTAATGACTTCAAACCCGATTCCCGGCCCATTTGGGGCGACGATCGTGCCGTCTGACGAGACCAAGACCGCCGGTTCGATGATGTCCTCGTGCCAGTAACGTTTGCTCGCGGAAACGTCGCCGGGCATGGTGTACCCTGCAAGGGTCGAGATCGCGATGTTGTGAGCACGGCCGATGCCGCTCTCGAGCATGCCGCCGCACCAGACGGGCATTACGGCTTCGCGGCAAATTTTCTCGACGAGTTTTGACTGAGTGTGTCCGCCGACGCGGCCGTTTTTTAGATTGATGATCTTACCGGACTTTAGTTCGATGGCTTTGCGGGCGTCGTCGGGCGATCTGATCGGCTCGTCGAGGCAGATCGGTGTTTTGATCTGCGCCTGGAGCTTTGCGTGGTCGATGATGTCGTCATACGGCAGTGGCTGTTCGAGCATCATCAGGTTAAATTCATCGAGCGACTTTAGCTTGTCGATATCGTCGAGCGTGTATGCCGAATTTGCATCGCCCATCAACAGAATATCGCCGAATTCCGCTCGCACAGCCTTGATCACGTCGTAATCCCACGAAGGCGAGATCTTGATCTTGATGCGTTTGTACCCGGCTTCGAGTTCAACGCGGATCTTTTCCAGCAGCTGCGGGATCGAATCCTGAATACCGATCGAAACACCGCATTCTATCTCCCGGTTGACCCCGCCGAGATGCCGCCACAAAGGAACGCCAAGTTTTTTTGCTTCGAGGTCCCAGCACGCTGTTTCGATACCGGCTTTTGCCATGCGATGCCCGCGAACCCATTTCATCAGGTTCCAGACGTCAGCCGCCGACCCGACCTCTTTCCCAACGACCATCGGAGCAAGTATCTGTTCGGCAGTCGCCCACGCCGAGTCCGTCCACTCGTCCGAATACCCCGGCGTCTCGCCGCAGGTTATCTCGCCCCAGCCCTCGGCACCTTCTGCATCCTCAACACGCACCAAAATAACGCGCCGTTCATACGTCCTGCCAAAGCTCGTCTCAAAAAAATGAACAAGCGGCAGATTTATCTCGGTAAGTTCGATGGAACGGATATTAAGCATGGCGGCAAAACTAAAGAGTAGTAATTAGCGGCAGGAAAATCAATTTCATGTTTTGTTTCACCTCACAATACTGAAACAAATGCGCGAACAATCTTTTCATAAAATTCGTTACAACTATATGGCGGCCCACTTCATCTGAGTGGGCGCAATATAAATGGCGAACGGTAACGCTCGCCTCAGCATTTATACTATTTATTCGGAGGAATAACGGATCATGTCGGAATTTGAAGCAGAAGTAAAAAAAGCGGAACAGGAACTGGAGCAGAGCTTGGTGCTCTCAAATGAACCTTTTACCGAAAAGGTCGAGCAGGACGAGTTTTTAGGAGAATTAAAAATGCACGCACAGGAATACGGACAGAAAATTCAGGACGCGGCCGGCAAAGCACGCGATTTTGCCAACGATAAGTTTGCTCAGGCTGGCGAAAAATTTAACGAGCTCAAGGATAAAGATCCAAGAGAGCTGGTCGAGGACGCAAAAGAATTTGCCCGTCAGAAACCGGGCCAGACAATACTCATCTCGGCTGCGGTCGGCTTGGTCCTGGGACTGATCCTTCGCGGCGGACGAAAGTAATCTACTGCCAAACATAAAAATGCCGCGAGATCAATAATGACCTCGCGGCATTTTTATTTAGATACTGGCCTCCCGCTTACGCAGGGGGTTCTGACTTTTAGGTCTGATCGTGGATCATCCGTCGTGTTTGATCGCCAAATAGGACGTCGATCTTGTGCGGTTCGATCACGGCTGTGACCTCGCCACGGCCAAATTTGTCGTGGGTCATTGCCTGGCCCTTTTTGTATTTGCGGGTGCGGTCATACGGCGAAGCCGCCTTGCCCGTTCCACCGCCGACCGAGGTTTTAACACCGCGGGTAAATGTGCTGACGGTCTCACACGCCGCGCAAGACGCTTTGGTGATCTGCCCCTGTTTGGTGACGGTCACGATGTTGTGAGTTTGGTCGCTGTCACACGACGAACACATCATCTCGATCGTGCCATCGACCGCATATACTTCTTTCTTAACTGCCATAATTTCACTTAACCTGCCGCGAATTACCGACGGCGGCCTCCGAATGATCTAAATGTGCGTTTTGCCGGAGCCGGTTTTTTAACCAGGCCCATCGGCATATCGTGTCCGCCAAAATCCGGCAACACGACGCGTTCGACCTTTTGCCCGGTCAATTTTTCAATTGCCCGCATCGAATGCTCTTCGGCGATCGTAAACAGCGTGATCGCCCGCCCTGTATTTCCGGCACGGCCCGTACGGCCAATGCGGTGGACGTAGTCCTCCGGAGCCTCGGGTATATCATAGTTTATCACATGCGAAACCGAATCGATATCGATACCGCGTGCGGCAACGTCGGTCGCGACCAGCACATTTGTGTGGCCCGATTTGAAGCTGCGAAGCGCCGCCTCACGCTGTGCCTGCGAACGGTCGCCGTGGATTCGGTTCGATTTGTGCGAACGTTTTTCGAGCACATGAGCGATGCGGTCAGCACCGCGTTTTGTGCGTGTGAAAACAAGTACGCGGTCGAAATCTTCTTTCTCAAGCAGATCCAAAAGCAAAGGCATTTTCGATTGCTGTGCAACCGGATAAGCCGTCTGTTCGATCAGAGCGGCGGTCTGGCCGCGACGGCTGACCGATACATACTCAGGATCATTCAACAGAGTTAGAGCGATGTGCTCGATCTCATTAGACATTGTCGCCGAGAAAAACAGCGTCTGACGTTTCTTCGGTATCGCTTTAACAATGCGGCGGATCGACGGCATAAAGCCCATGTCGAGCATGCGATCGGCTTCGTCAAGGACGAGCGTCGTCATTTTCGAAAAATCGATCAGCCCTTGCTCCATATAATCGAGCAGACGGCCGGGCGTCGCGATAATGACATTTGGACGGCGGCGAAGCTGGTCCATCTGTGCCTTATAACCCGAACCGCCGATGATCGCCGTACAGCGAATGTGCTTTGGTGCCAGCTCGCGGCAAGCCGCGTCGGTCTGATTTGCCAACTCACGCGTCGGCGACAGGATCAGGACGGTCGTCCCTTTCTGCTGCTTGACGTCGATCTGCTGCAATATCGGTAAAAGGAACGCAGCGGTCTTGCCGGTTCCTGTTTCAGCGGTCGCAATAATGTCGCCGCCCTCTAAAACAATAGGAATAGCCTGTTTTTGAATGGGTGTAGGCTCAGTAAAACCCAATGACTCACAACGGCCCAACAAAAAGGGCTGTAAGCCTAAGTCTTTAAAACTCATCTGTAATTAAAATCTCTATCTACTGAAGCATCCGGTCAGAACCGCCTACGGTAGTGGGCGGTTTAAGCCGGCCCACGAGGCGTTTTACAAATCTGTATTCAACCACCCGCTATAGCGGGTGGTTCTGACAAATCATCAGGATGTAATAAGAAGTACTAACGCGGAGTGTTCTTCAGTGTAACGGTAGCAAGGAAGGATCTACGTTTGAGGAGTTCACTTTCGTAAAAGGAACATCTTCTAACAGGTATTAACGGGCCCGTTTCTCAAACTATCTATTACGCTTAAACATATAAGCGATCTTACCGTCAACGAAGAGATACGGAATTATCAAACTATGAGATTAGCGCGTTTTCGAATAATTAGCAAGCTAAATGTTACACGTTCCGCATTAGGCCTTGTTCGGAAACGTCGGCAAAAACTGCGGCACAACACGGCCTTTTGTCAGTTGTTCGAAAGCGTAAGCGTATTTGATCAATGCGGGTTCGGACCAAGCCGCTCCAAAAAACGCCATGCCTGTTGCTTGGATCGAAGCCGGTACCGGAGCACCTGTTGCGTTTGTTGACGCCGGTATTTCGCGCAGACCGAGCGGCACCGTTATATATGGATAGCCCGCAGTCGCGGCGATCGCCCATGTCGAGCCGCCGGTCGGGGCGACTAGTGCGTCGAGCTTGTCTTTTTTCATCACAGCATCGATACCGTCTTCGCGAGCAGTTCGTTTTACTGTCGCGAGAGCGTCGAGATATGCTTTTTCGGTCAGGTCGCCCTTGGCCTGAGATTGGATAAAAAGTTCTTGGCCAAATATCTGTAATTCCCTGTCTTTATTGTCGTCGTTAAATTTGATCAGATCGGCGAGCGTCTTGTATTTTGAGCCGCGTGCTGCAAGATACTTGTTGAGATCGGCCTTAAATTCATACAGCAGTACGTCGAGCCGTTCGGTCTGCACCTTGCTGTAATCGACTGTAAACGTCACGTCGATCAGCGTCGCTCCGGCGGCGGTCAGTTTGTCGATGAACGGTTTGTAATATGCCTTGGTCTGGTCAGCGGTCCTCCCTTGGATAAACTGCATGACGAGGCCGAGCCGCGCACCCTTTAGCCCGTTTGGATCAAGAAATTGAGTGTAATCTCTCGCGGCTTTTTTGTCCGCGTCCTTAGTATCCTCGTCATGCTTATCCCTTCCGGCCATGGCCCCAAGCATTATCGCAGCGTCCGTCACGGTGCGCGTCATCGGCCCGGCGGTGTCCTGCGTGTGTGCGATCGGGATGATGCCGCTGCGAGAGATGAGGCCGACGGTAGGCTTGATACCGACGAGGCCGTTGGTATTTGCCGGGCAGATGATCGACCCGTTAGTCTCGGTTCCGACAGCCGCCGCCGCAAGATTTGCTGAGATCGAAACACCTGAACCCGAGCTGGAACCGCAAGGGTTTTGATCGAGAAAATACGGGCTGTTCGTCTGCCCGCCGCGGCCCGACCATCCGCTGGTACCGCGATTGCCGCGAGGATTCCCACGAAAATTTGCCCATTCGCTGAGATTTGTTTTGCCGATGATAACCGCTCCGGCTTTTCGCAGCTTGTCCGCGACAAACGCATCACGCTTTGGCGTCGGAGCATCAACCAGAGCAAGCGAACCGGCTGTCGTGAGCATTTTGTCAGCCGTTTCAATGTTGTCTTTGATCAAAACCGGAATGCCGTGCAGCGGCCCGCGGATCTTACCTTTCTTACGCTCTTTGTCTAACTGATCGGCTATCGCGAGCGCATCAGGATTTATCTCCAGCACCGACAGTGTTTTGACATCGATCTGCTTTATTCGTTCGATGTACATCTCGGTGAGCCGTCTAGCAGTCATCTCGCCCGACCGCATCTTTGCCTGTAGCTTCGGTATCGTCACCTCGACCAATTCAGGAAACGGATCGCCGCTCACACTACTAGGAGCATTGCCGCTTGCCCCTCCAAACATTGCCAGCGTCGCAAGCCCCACCGCACCTGACTTCAAAAATTCGCGTCTGTTCTGATCAGCTTTGCTCATATTTATTAATAATATAGGGTATAGTTTGTTTCATTATTACATAAGTCGGTGACAACAATTATGAAAACCAGGACCCAGCTTTTTTGCTTTGCCATTTCTCTTTTACTGTTTGTAATGCCGGGATGCAGCTTTGCAGTTTCGACAAACTCTAACAATTCAAATACCGCCGCCAACGCAACTGCGGGCGAACCGGCAGCGACACCGGCGTCAGCCTCGGCAGAGTCGCAAAATTCTGCTGCCGAAACGCTCGTCGCCGACCTGTACAAAGCTCACGACGGCAAAAAGAGTCCGTTCTTTCAGACAAAGGACCGAGCACTTGTTGACAAGTATTTCACAAAACCGCTCGCCGACCTGATCTGGAAAGACGCCAATAATTCGAGCGGCGAGGTAGGTGCCATCGATGGCGACCCGCTCTATAACGCACAGGATACTGAGATCAAAAATTTTGCCATCGGCAAGTCAACGGTCAAAGGTACGACCGCGACCGTTCCCGTTACCTTCACCAACTTTGGCGAAAAACAAACGATCACCTTTTCGCTGAAACAGGCAAACGGCACTTGGCGGATCGACAACATCTCGTACGGCGGCGGCGACAGCCTGATGAAATGGCTCAAGAGCACCTATTCCGAAATTACATCGAACGGTGAATTTGAGGGCAAATACTCTGTTGGCGAGACGACCTGTACCGTAAAGCCGGTAAAGATGGCGTTTGAGGTGCGTTGGGCAAAAGGCAGCGGCGTCGAGACGTTTGTCTTTACCGAAAACAACTCATTCGAATCCGCACCCGGCCAGAGCGGCTCAAACAGATTTGTTTTCGACGATGATAATTACAATACCGGCACGTTTTATCGGGCAGACGGCAAAGAGTTTCCGGTGAAACGGGCGAAATAACCGGATCTTGGTCCACCTTGGTCCACCTTGGTCCACCTTGGTCCACTTGGTCCGGACCGGACCAAAATATTACTCCCACTCGATAGTGCTTGGCGGTTTTGAGGAGATGTCATATACGACGCGGTTGACGCCGCGAACCTCTGACGTGATACGTGATGAAACCGCCGCGAGAAAATCGTGCGGCAGACGTGCCCAGTCGGCGGTCATGCCGTCGGTCGATGTCACTGCCCGCAGAGCGACCGTCTTTTCGTAAGTGCGGAAATCGCCCATCACGCCGACGGACTGGATCGGCAGCAGCACGGCAAAGGCTTGCCAGACGTCGCCGTAGATACCAAAGTTTTTTAATTCCTCGATAAATATCCTATCTGCTTTTTGCAACAGCTCGACCTTTTCTGGAGTGATATCTCCTAAGATCCGAACGCCAAGGCCCGGCCCCGGAAAAGGATGACGCTGTAAGATCTCGTCGGGAATTCCGAGATCTTTGCCGATCAGACGAACCTCGTCTTTGAATAGCTCACGCAAAGGCTCGATCAGCTTGAGGTCCATCTTTTCCGGCAGCCCGCCAACATTGTGATGTGATTTGATCGTTACTGACGATCCTCTCAAAGAGACCGATTCGATCACATCCGGATAAAGCGTCCCTTGGACAAGCCATTTAACATCGCCGATCTTTTTCGCCTCGGCGTCAAAAACATCGATAAATTTTGCACCGATAGCCTTTCGCTTTTTCTCAGGATCGACAACGCCATCGAGCACCGAATAAAAATCAGCGGAGGCATCAACTCCGATGACGTTCAGGTGGAGATGTTCTTTGTAAAGCTTGAGCGTGTCCTCAAATTCGTCTGCCCGCAACAGGCCGTTGTTGACGAAAATACAGGTTTGTCGGTCGCCGATAGCTTCGTGCACAAGAACCGCTGCGACGGTCGAATCGACACCACCCGACAAACCGCAGACGACATTGCCGGTCGGCCCTACCGTCTCGCGGAGCTTGTCGACCTCTTCTTTTATAAATTGCTCGGGTGTCCAATCACCTTTGCATTTACAAATTTCGAACAAGAAATTTCGGATTATTTCTTTCCCAAGCGGCGTGTGACCTACTTCGGGATGAAACTGGACGCAATAGATCCCGCGTTCGGGGTTTTCGATACCGGTCACGACCTCTCCGGTCGTTGCCGTTTGGTCAAAGCCCTGCGGCAGCCGCGTGACATGATCGCCGTGACTCATCCAGACGTCGAGTTCAAACGGCAACTCGTTAAATAACGCTGTCGCCCCGCTCAGAACCTTGACCTTTGCATGGCCGTATTCTCGTCGGGCGGCGGGTTCGATAGCTCCACCCAGATCCGCAGCGACGAGTTGCATTCCGTAACAAATACCGAGTATCGGAACGTCTATTTTTTCGTAAAAACCATCCTCGACACGCGGTGCGTCTTCGTCAGTCACGCTCGACGGCCCGCCGGACAATATCACACCCATCGGCCGCTTTGCCGCGATAGCCTCCGCCGCTAGATGAAACGGATGTATCTCGCAGTAAACGCCCTGCTCGCGCACACGCCGCGCGATAAGCTGAGTGTACTGCGAGCCAAAATCGAGAATTATTATGGTTTCGTGCTGCAAAAAGATCACTCCTTACAGCGATTATACTTTCAGTAAGCGGATTTGTCAGAACCGGGAATATGTGAAGACGACCTCTACTGCTTTGCTTTCTCGACCGACGCCGCGATCAGCTCCGCCAGTACACTTTCATCGACATCTGACATCTTTTTGATATGCAGACAGCCGCCTGATGCCTTGTGTTTGCCCAGCTTTGTAAGCAGTTCGTCTTGTTTGGGCGCACCGTTTAGCACATAGAGCGTGAGACTTGCGTTACGGGGCGAAAAGCCGGTGATGAGCCAATCAAGCTCGCCGCCATCGCTGCGGTACACCTTGCGGTTGCCAAAACCCACGATCGCCGTGCCCCACATTTTTGGCGTCTCGCCGGTTACTTTTTTGAATATCTCGAGTGCTCGTAAAGAATCCGCACGTCGCTGTGGGTCATCGACCGACGCAAGAAACTCGTCCACATTTCCGTCATTTTCCGAAGTCTTGATCTCAACCTTTTTTGCCATTGCCTCTACTTTATCATCCCTACCCATAAATGCGCTTGACATCCATTGCCCAAATTTCTAATCTTTATGTTCGCCCCGCAACGCGCGGCGTGCCATATTCCGCAGTAGCTCAATGGCAGAGCATTCGGCTGTTAACCGAAGGGTTGTAAGTTCGAGTCTTACCTGCGGAGCCAATTTGAGAGAGGTATCCAATTGGATGCCTCTTTTTTATTTTGCTACAACATATTTATGGCTCTGCGGTTCTCATTGCTTACTGTCGTTTTTATCGCTGGTTCTATCGCTAGCTTTGCGGCCGCGCCAAAGAGTTTTGTCACGGTAAAGGGGCATGTCTTATACCGCGATAATGCTCCGTATTATTTTGTCGGGGCGAATTATTGGTACGGATCATTGTTGGGGTTGGAAAAGGACAAAAAACGCGGAGTCGAGAGGCTGCGGCGGGAATTGGATTTCTTAAAAGCTAACGGCGTGATGAATCTGCGGCTGATGGCAGGTGCCGAGGGCATTGGCGAGCTAAACGGAGTGACACGCGTCGGGCCTCCGCTGCAAACGGCGGCGGGAAAGTTTGACGAAACCGTGCTAGACGGACTCGATCTCGTGCTCTATGAAATGGGTAAACGGCGGATGACGGCAGTGATATTCCTTAGCAATAACTGGGAATGGAGTGGCGGCTTTCAGCAATATCTGATCTGGCACGGCGTAATTAGCGACAAATGGCTGACGGCAAAACCGACCTGGGACGAGCTTCGCAATAATGTCGCAAAATTTTATTCCTGCACACTGTGCAAAGCCGGTTACGATGCTCAGGTCAAGGTGGTCCTATCACGACGAAATAGATACAGCGGCAAAAAATATATCGATGACCCGGCAATAATGGCTTGGGAACTCGCCAATGAACCGCGTCCGTTGCGCCCCACCGCCAACGAAGACTATAAACGCTGGATAGCGGATTCGGCGGCTCTAATAAAGAAACTCGATCCAAATCATCTCGTCACGATCGGCCACGAGGGACAGATCGGCACTGAGAGCAACAAGATATTTAAAGAAGTACACGCTGATCCTAATGTTGATTACCTGACCATCCATATTTGGCCTAAGAACTGGGGCTGGTTTCGGGCGGGATTGATGAAAGAAGATTTCGCGAACCTAAAGGAGAAAACACGCTCTTATATTGCGATGCACATAGCCAATGCAGCTATGCTGGACAAACCGTTGATAGTAGAAGAATTTGGCCTCCCTCGCGACGCACAATCTTTCGACCCATCCTCAACCACCATAGCGCGCGATGCCTATTTTGAATACATACTTACGTATATCAAAACATCTCCGCAGATAGCCGGAGCAAATTTTTGGGCATTTGGCGGCACGGCGAGGCCGCGAAAGGGGCAACCGTTTTGGAAACAGGGCGACGAGTTAATGGGCGATCCGCCAATGGAAGAACAGGGATTAAATTCGGTATTCGACAGCGATGCCTCGACGTGGGAAGTGATAAAAACCGTGAGCCGTTCCATCAGCAAACGCAAAAAGTGAGTTTATTTCCAACAAGGCATATCGACGAATTCGGCCCGCTCAGAAAATCGTTTTCCGTAATCCCGGGCGTATGAGTCGAGATTCTTCTTTATCTTTTTGAAGACATTACAATAAAAGGCCTCGCCGCTGATCCTTTCCCGCAAAAAGACCATCGCGTTGACCTCGCTCCAGTATTCGCGGCTTTCCCAGATCTCTACGGGCGTGCCGCCCATTTGCTCTTTCAATTCGACCAGACGCAGATCGGTGGTCTTGAGACCGTTTTTCAAAAAGATAGAATTATAGACGGGCATCAGTTTGTTTTGAAGCCGCACTGTCTCCGAATTGGCCGCCGCCATATTATTTATATGGCCCAGCTCGTGCGAGATCTTGGTCGCGGCCACGATATTGCCGCTGATCAAATACTGCGCCGGTTCGGACGCCAGCGAATTGAGAACCGGATAATAGACCGGATCGGGGAAGCCGTTTTCGATATCAGAGCCGAGCATGATGGTCGCGCCGACAAAATTGCCCCTATCATCCCACTCAAATTTGTCTGTTCCGGCCCCGCGTCCGCGCTGGTCGGAGATCTCGATGGTCAGGACAAATTGCTTGTTGTTCGCAAACTTTTCCCATTGTTCACGGCCGATCTCTGTCGATAGCAGCTCGGCTTTCCATTTTTCAAAGCGTGGCTTGAACCTGAATGGAAAATCTTCTTTGATGCCGCCGTCGGTCGGGGTTTTGACGATCGAAATTGTAAGCGAGCCGTTATGAGCCATTGCCAGACCGCTGGTCAAGATAACCAACAGCAAAACCGAACGCGATAGTCTCATCAAAAGAACCTCCGTGCGACTTGAATTAGAGTTTCCCTACGTTATACCAATATACGGTTTTATGTCAAAAAAACTCAGTTACCCTGCGATCTGAGTATCACCGGATTATTGGGATTTACCGCCTTAAGCTTTTCCATAGTCACTGCGAGATTTTGTTTATCGCCATTTTCTGTGTAAGCGAGCGCAAGATTTTGCAGCGTGATCTCGTGGTTGGGGTCGATGGCAAGAGCGGCTTTGTATTCTTTGATAGCACGCTCGACGTTTCGCGGTTCGCGGAGAAAAAATGTCAGACCGAGATCTGTGCGGGCATTAATATTTTTTGGATCTTTTTCAAGCGCCTTTAGATACCATTTCTCCGCGGGCTCATATTTCTCGGCGTCAAAATAGGCGTTACCTGCCTTAACCATCGGCTCGAACTCAGCGGGTTTTATCTTACTCGCGGCCTCATAAAAAACGGCAGCGTCGTCAAATCTTTCGATCTGATAATAAAGGTCAGCCGCGACCATCTGAGCTTCGTAATCGTTGGGATTTTGCTTTGCCTTGTCTATTGCGGCAGCGATCTGCGGCATTTGTGCGGCTCTTGCCTGATCGACCTCACCGCCGCTGCCGGCCGTGTTGCCGCTGCTAGTTCCAAGCGGTGGATGGTCCGCCGGAAGATTTGGAATGCCTGAACTCGATGTATTTGCTGCCGTCGTCGAAGTGGTCGCGGCAGTTTGTCCGGGTGCAGTTTTATTGATACTGTTGGCTCCCATAAAGCCAACTACCAGCCCGACGACCAACCCCAAAACGACAAACATCACGTTATCTTTTTTCATTACTGCATACGACCGACCTTATTTGATAGTAATACCGATCGATTCTAAAAATCTATTTGGCCGCTCGCCGCCGATCAGAGCGAAAATATAATGGTTAGGGATGGTGGCGACGATCTCTTTGGTCGTGACATTTTCGATGACGACCTCGCCCTCGCGCATTTCTTTGATACCGACGCCAAAATGCAGATCAAGCAACCCGTCCTCAGCGCATTGATAGAGTTGGAACTTGTTGCCAAATTTCACGGTCGGTGCCAGATAATCACGAACTAGCACCGTGACCTTATTCATGTCATCCGGTTTTCGCGGCGTGATCGACGCACCGTCGCGAACCGCTACGAGATCGACCGCGGCCTCGACAGCAACATTGCCGCCGCCAACAACGATCAGGTGCTTGCCCTTGAAATCCATCGGATTTGACAGGCCATAGATCACTTTCTGCTCTTCGCGGCCGTCGATACTGACCTTGAGATCTTCGTTAGGCAGACGCAGTTTGTTTGGCGCACCACGGAGCCCGATGGCGATAATGACGCGGCGGGCATTGTAAATTTGCGGCGATTTTTCATTGCCCCGCTCGGTCTCGATCACAAAATAGTCACCGTCGTCGGCACGATTTACTGATTTACAGCTTTCTTCTTCGTTGATCGTAACGCCTTTTTCCTTGAGTGTGCCGAGCCAGATATCGAGTATATTCTCACGTTGGTCGCCCGGGATCTTTGTCTGCAGTTGATCGGCGATCTCGGCTTTGAATGTTGAAAGCAGATCGTCTTTCGTTGGCACAAAATGCGTACGATAGGTGCTCGACCAATCACTCGACCCCTTTGACCGGACAAAAGCAACTATACGTTTCTTTAACTCTTTTTCTAGTTTTTCCGTAAGCTTTGGCGACAGCTCATTACGCAGGGCGACGGGTATCTTTTCCGCGAGCTGCCCTTGCATCGACAACGCCTCCGCGTGAACAAGCTCCGTAAACTCCCTTCCCAATGCATCGATGACAGGCTGATCGTCGTCCTGTTCTCCGCCGCCGTATTTAGCTTTTGAAAGGCCGAGGCCAAGAACCGGGATGCCGCCGGACCAGTCTTTTGTATCGGGTTTGAAAAAGATGTATTTACCCTTTGGATACAGGTCGATCGTCGAGAGGGTTTTGCCCTGTTCGATCCCTACATAGCGCAACCCCACATCGCTCGCCGCCGATGCGGCCGACGCCCCACCGGGTCCGATTCCGATAATCGCAACGTCGAGATCGGCCTTGGGTTCGGGCTGTGCAGATTGCAGATCGGCCGCGATCCTTGATATCACATCGGCTCCTTCTTTCACCGCGTTTTTGATAAGCGGGACTCCCGACACGTCACCAATGATGTAACATCCGGGCACATTCGTTTCGAACGAAGCTCCGTCACGGGTCGGCGTCGGCAGTGAGCGGACCTCTTTGGTCGTGTTGATGACGATACAGGCTTTTGGGTTGACGGGACACTCGGCCTGACACGCCGTGTCCTCCATACACAGGTCGGGTGCGACGGCGGCGGCCACGCCGTCAACGATCGCAAGCACGTCATGCGGACACGCATCGACGCACGCCTGACAACCGATGCAGCGTTCGGGAAAAATGATCGGGTGCGGATATGCGGGGCCGCGAAATTTGTCTAGGTTCAGTTCTCTCAGCTCGCTACCATTCAAAACGCGGATGTCCGGCGGCGGTGCGGCTCCAGTGTCTCTCGAACGAAAGAAGCCGAATGCTCGTGCAGAATCGTTAGCTAGGATCAGCACGCATATCCCAAATACGACCAACGCGATGCTCGCCCAACTGATCCATGACAACCCGCCGTACATCGCCACAGCATTACCGGCGTCGATCCGATTTAGCCAGATCAACACGGCAACGATACCAAGACTGATCATTAGGTGAAACGCTTTCATTTTTCTCCGAGCCGTTTTATTTGCGCGGCAACCGCATCATTTCTGCGTTTCAGGGACTCTTCGGACAAAAATTCGCTCCACCTTTTACCGCTGTATGCGTGCTGGACGTGACAGGAAATGCAATTCGTCTGCCCTGCGGTAAAGCGTTGATCGCGGCTCGTGTCACCCTCCGCATTTGAGTGACACGCTACACATGTCTGTCTCGGCGTTGTGCGGTCGATCGGCGTAAAGCTTTTGTGACAGGTCGAGCACGAAACCAGACCAAATTTGTCAGCCGCAACACCCGAAGGTGCGACGAGCCGGGCGACGTGAACCGAGTGAAAATGCCTGCTGAGCCTTGCCTGTTCGTCCTTATCGCCGGTCGCGGGCGAATTGATCTCGGGTATCATCTCGGCGACTTCGCGATAGACGCCTTTCCATTTCCAAACGCCATCAACGACCGGATAGCCGTATGAGCCGCCGTGTGCCGTTCGGACCGACTTACCGTTGAAAGTCTTAGTGTTTCCGTTATCATGACACGCCGCACACGACTGTATCGCCGATGTCATCAACGAATGGTCACCGCCCTTGTGCTCCTGGTGACAAACCGTGCAAGTAATGCCCGCTTCCTGATGAGCTTTAGTATTCGACGCGTGAAACTGCTCAGCGGTGTGGCACTGGATGCAGGCGTTTTCGAGCGGCTCACGGGCGTTGTGACAAGTCGTGCACGAATTACCGTTCGATCGGGCTGCGATCGGGCTGCCATCGATCTTCGACGCATGCGGGCTGGCGAGCGGCTCCGGCGCGTAGGCTTGCGGATAGCGAAAAAATGCAAACGCCGCGATCCCACCGATCAAAATAAATGCCCACACGAACAAGCCCGTCCGCCATGGCCGCCTCAGGTCTCCCGTCGGTTTCCAGTTAAACATTGCCTTGCCGGGGATAGGCTTTTCCGTAGGCCTTAACCGCGTTCCCCAATCCTCTTTGTCACGCGAGCGTTTTTCCCAAAACACATCGAGCACGCCGCCGGCTGCGGCGTCGAGAGCCGGTCGCTCTTTTGTCTGCTTTGCCTCAGGAACTTTATCGGCGGCGGCACGGTTAACGACCAGCAACAGAGCGTCCTTTACCCGATCGACATTTATCGTGAACGGGCCGATCTGGATGATATCGCCGTCCGCAAGCACATCGCTTTTTTTCGGGCCGAGGAGACGGCCGTTGACAGTCAGGATATTTGAGGTGGAGAGATTGGCAAGCGTGAAATTTGAATCCGAGAAACTGATGCTCGCATGGATACGCGAAACCGCCGGATGGTCGAGCCGCACGGCGCACGTTTCCAAACGGCCGATCATGATCGTGTCGTCTGTCAGCTCTTTTGACTCGACCGAGCTGTCAGCAAAGCTGATCGCAAATTTTCGAAAATCCAGATTCATCTCACATTAAAATAAACGACCTGTGCGATATGCACCAACATCAGCACGAGCATCAGCGACGTGAAAAGCACGTGTGGCGGCAGCCAGAGTTTGAGCAATTTGTGCAAATAACACAGCGCATCGACGCGGCGAAGCGTTGCTGCATTTTCGACCGCTTCCATCAGTCGTGCCTCGTCGTTACGAGATAGTCCATCGGCATCGTCCCGGAATCTTGCCCTTGCCGCAGCAAGCATCGACGGCAGATCCTCGGCACGCAAATACTGGCGGAACAGATAGCTCAGGCTGAGGAAACGGCGACGGACTTTTCGCTCTATCAAGCGTTTGAGTTCGGGGTTGTCGGTCTGTCCGCTTGCCAGTACCATCTGGGCACGCAGCTCTTCGCGGCGGGCTTCGAGGTCTTCGAGCAGCAGCGGCTCGCGTTCGATACGTGTCATAAAACGCGGTACGATCAGGTAACAAAACGCCCCGAAAATGCCCGAAAATATCACCATGTCAAACGAGATCATCAGACACGTCGTCAGGAGCCCGCCCGTCCGTGTACCGCCGTGGACAAGCAATAACGCCCCCGCAAGCACACCAAGATAAATATGCGACAACATCCAATAACGCAGAGCCCCGGCCCGTCGCCGATAGATCTTTTTACGCAGCGGATACGCCATCACCCAAACGATGCCAGCGAGGCCCGTGAGTCCCGTCAGCCAACGCATCGTCACCCACGAGCCTTCGCTCAAGGCGATGTCCTGCGAATATTTATAAGTCGCCCAACCGGCAAAGCCGCCAAGCCCCAAGACCAGCAAAGTTCCGAAAATGTGCCAAGCCCACGATCTGAGATCAAATTTGTGGATATTGACGCCGATCGCGTGCGTTTTGCTGCGCTGGATCAATCCGATCGATTCGTTGACCTCGTCAAAATACTCACGTGGATTTACGCGGAGCAGCGCTCCGGTCGGGCAATTTTCCTCGCATGAATATGCAGCGGTTTTCGCTTTTGGCGGATTTAGCCCGGTGTCGTTGCAGAGATTACATTTGATCGCGAGCAAATTTTCCGTCTGCGTTACAGGCGGCGGGATCTTTTCGTGACGCAATGAAAATGGAGCGAGCAGCGATGCGATACGGCTCTGTTCACTGCCATTCTTTGTTTGATCGCGGGCGATCATCGAGATGGCGTCGTACGGACACTGCGTCGCGCAGTCGCCGCAGCCGATGCAGGTGACTGGGTTGATATCGATCTCGCCATTTGGAAAACGCGCGATCGCACCCGTCGGACAGCCGGTTAGGCATTCGGCATCCTGACAGTGCATACAGACTGACGGGACGAGGATGCTCTGAGTCGCGGCTTTGTTAGGCTTAAATGGCCGCTCGATATGTATTCCGCGACGCACAAGCCGCGAATTGCCGTGAACGTGATGACACGCAAGCGAGCAATTGCCGCAGCGGATGCATTTCGCCATGTCCATCACGAGCAGGTTGACGCCGTCAACGACGCCTGTCTCGATCTCTTTGGTTATTGCCGTCACGACTCTCGCGTCGTTTGGGTGCCCGGGAATATTTGCGTCGTTTCCCGTGGAGCTTTTTAGAAACGGCACGACCGCCGCACTCAGGTCACCGTCCTCGCGGAGGCGGCTGATCGCGACCTCAATGACCTCTGCCCGTCCGCGAACGACCGCGGTATATTTCCAGTTACCCTCAGAATCGACCGCCTCGAGTCCGAGACAGGTTCCGGCCCCGATAAAGTCCAGCCCGACCGATTCGTCTGATCCCAGCAGCAGATCGGCGGCCTTTGGGTTAAACTCGACGCCGCTGACACGCTGGACCCAGCCGTTGCGGACGAAGACGAGGCGGTTGACCGGATCGCCCTCGCGAAAGAGGACGTGGTCCTTTTCATACACCGCAAAGCGGGCGGCATCGTCCAAACGCTTTAGTAATGCCGGCTCGATGTCGGCCTTAGTAAAATCTTTGATCTCGTTGAGCGTGAGAGACAGGCCGTAGGCTCGATAGTTGCGGTCGAGAGCCCGGCCAAATTTTGGGAGTTTGCGCAAAAGGCGTATCGCGGGGCGTGTGAATTCGAGAACAAGTGCGGGCTGTCCGCCCTCCGCAACCGAAACGGTTGCCGTTCGCGGCGTGCCTGACAACAGTGCCATCTCGCCAAACGAATTCCCCGCCGGTATCTCACCAACCTTTTTTTGGTTTTTTCCGTCGGCTATCGAGGCGTCAAGTTTGCCCTCGACGAGGATGTAGAAGATGCTGCTTTCCCAAGTGTTTTCTTTAACGATGGTCTCGCCCGGCTGATATTCGAGCAGGCGGACGTAAGGGCCTACCTGTTTGCCGCGATAGCTGCGGCCAAACAGGATGATATCCATGTCGAGCTCGTTCTTAAACTCGCCGTTTGGCAACTGCGCGACAAGCTCAGAAACGATATCGACATTACGAAAAGCCTCGATAACTTTCGAGTGATTTTCGATAACACGTGGCATCGCAAAATTTGGACTGTACTAGAAAATTAAGACCAACCTAACCGCGACAATACGTTGAACCCAACGAGGACCGCAGCAACGACCAAAATCAGAACAATGATCGCCGCAACAACGCCAATGATCGCCCACTTTTTCCCGCCTGATGACGGCTTTTGAGCCGCAACCGGAGCCGCCTCCACGCCAGTCGCGATCGGCTGCAAAACCTTGTGAACAGGCTGCGTAACAATAGGCTCAACGACCAGCGGAGCAACATGCTCGATCATAGGTTCGTCAACCTTTTTGTCAGGAGCCGCCGAAATATTCAGCCCCATGTCCGACAGCATCTGATTGTACATCGTCTGGCCAAACTGCATGGTTCCCTCCATGCTTTCGTACGCAGACTCTTCTTCACGCTGTTTTTCCTCGACCAGGACATTGCCGCATCCAGGGCAAAACGCTTTTGCCTCATCGACCATCTCGCTGCATTTGTCACATTGCCTGAGACCCATTTTACGTTAGTTGGTCTTGTGACAGATCGTGCAGTCTTTTGACGTGGCAAAACCGGCTTTCTTTTTCAATTCGGGCCGCAATTTGACCGCAGCATCATGACAGGTGTTGCAGTTGATGTGATATGCCAGTTCGTTGTTCAGATCTTTTTTGGTCGATTTACCGCCGTCAGTATATGTCGCTGTCGGCATCTCCTTTCCATCCGGGACGTTACCGTCCTGAAAATGACACGACCGGCACTCGCTAACTTTTTGCGACGAGGCTCTCCACGATTCAAGCGTCAGCACAACGTCTCGTTCCGATGTGAAAAGAGGTGGTTTGAGTGCTGATTTTGGCTGATCCGTGTGATGACATTCGACGCAGCCGACCACTGATTTGCCGTCGGGACTGTACATCTGAAAAGCATGCGTTTCGTGATCAAACGCGGCCTCGCCGTATTCGGAAAGGCTGTCTTTGCCCAGAACAAATGATTTTGTGATCTTTTTGCCGTCACCTGCGGATGCTGGAGTCGTCGCCGGAGCCGCATTCGCCGCAGTATTAGCCGGCTTATTTGCATTGGCCGCTGCCGGTGTAGGCGTAGGCCCGCCCTTAGCAAGGGCTCTTGCACCTTCTGCGATCGGACCGAAACTATTTAGCAATAATCCCAATCCAAATACTCCGAAAATGGTGATAACAAATAGTTTGATCGAATTCTTCATAGCTTTTCCGCACTTAAATATGTGCCCTTATTAGAACCTCTTTTTGACACTAATGTCAATGTTTTCAGAGATGCTGTTAATGGCGGATTAGGTTGCGAAAAATGAATGTTATTTTTCCGCAGGAGGTGTTTCGTCGGGCACGGTTTCCGCTGGCAGTGCCGAAAAGCCCGAGCCTTTGTGACACCTAACGCAGCTACCAACGTCGAGCGGGTTGTTTCCGGTAAACGCACGTCGCCCGTTGTGACACGCTAGGCAATTGGTGCCCGGAGCGGCCCGGTGCTGGAGGATCGCGATACTGGTCACCTGCCGCCCCATCGGTGCTCCGTTAACAACATTGTGGCAATCGTTGCAACCTATACCGCGAGCGTGGTCGCCGTGACGGAACAGGGCCTTAAAATTATACTCCGATTGGCGTGTGCGGTTGTAGGGAGCCAATGCGTGGCAAACGTTGCACGAACCTATCTTGCTTTCCGGTGTGTGACAGGCGTAACAGGTTGCGTGCGTATCGATGCCCGATGGGATCGACTGGCCGGGACCGGATGGCGAATGACACGCAGCACATCCCTGAGCCGGACGCCCTTTGCCCGAATCGTGTGCCGCGTGGTCAAACTTCATGTTAAACCCCTCTTTGAAACGCGTCGTAAACGCCCGCATCGTCGGCGGTGTCGCGTCCATTTTGTCGTGACAGATCGAGCACATCGCCGGCTTTTCGCCGGGGTTTGTGAACTGGCTCAGATGGCATCCGACGCAGGAATCGTGTCCGGCGTATTCGAGTTGTTTTTGCTTGCTCTCGCGGCGGTGGCATGAAACGCAGTCAAACTGCTTATGCTCTGGCACGGTATGCGAGAATTTTGAAAAGGTTGAATCGGAGGCTTTGATCACCGGCGGCTCCGGCGTTTCGGCGGCGGTCAGCGGCACGTTAGCCTTTTCGCCCTGCTTGAGACAGCTTGCCGCAAATACGAGCAAGGCCACGAGCAAAAAGGCAGCTTTGATCGCATTTCTTTTGCTCGCAGCAGTTCTCATTTATTAAGTATCACACGGTGGCTCTCCGGTACGTCAAACCGTCCGATCGCAGATGTATGACAATAGGTGCAGCCGACAGGTTTGTCTTTTGCGGCGTCACGCGCGTTGACCTCGATATTGAGTATCCGCTTAAAACTCTCGCCGTTTTCCTGGCCATTCACATGACAGATCGCACAGGCGTAAACCGGTACATCCGCACGCTTTAAGGCGTTGACATCGGCATTTTGCGTTATCCGCTGATGACAGCTCGTGCAGTCTTTGATCGAGTGATCCTTACGCTCGTGGTCAAATTTGATCGAGTAGCGCTTGATCTCGTCGGACTTAAAATAGGGTGCCGCCGGAGCGTGACAACCCGCGCAGCTCATCTTGTCTTTTGGCAGGTTTTTGTATTGATAATGACAGGTAAAACACGATTCGTGGCCTGTCGGTGAATTCTTAAAGAACGCCGCCGTTACAGGCCGCTCGAATACGTCCGCGACGAGGCTCGCCTTAGCCGTCAGCGAAGGTATCAGCTTTGACGGCAGCGTCTGAGCAGCATATTTGGGCATCGTCGTCGCGGTCGTGTGACAGATCGCACAGCTATAATATTTCGCCTTTTCCTTGTCATCATCAGCCGTTCTCGCGTATGACGCATTTATAAAGTGTGCGACCGCATACGGCGTTGTTTGCCGATTCGAAGCAATGATGTCCTGATGGACATCGTGCGGAAAAATGGTCGTGAACTGGCTCTTGTGCGACTTTATCGGAAACGCCGACACGGCCCTTGCACGCATTGTCGGCACTGTGTGGCATGTGCCGCAAAATGCACCGCCGTTACTATAAATGTCGCGCGTGTGGCATCCAAAGCACGACGTGTGCGACGGAAAAGTTGCGACATCAGGATAGGCATCGAGCTTATCCCTACGCGGCGACGTCCAGTTTTTGGTCGGAAGCGCGTGGCAGGACGCACAATCGCTGTATTTGCCTGTTTTGTGCGCTTTGGTCTCGTGCGAAAACACGCCTAAACGATTTTGCGCGCGAGACGAACTCAATAACCCGCTCGCAAAAAATGCGGCGACGGCGAGCACAAGCAAAATTCTCGTTACGTTCTTCATTTTGCCGGACACGCCTCCGTTTTACAGATCTGTTGCTTGACCTCGGTGACCTGACATTTAGCGTTCGTTTTTAGCGGTAACGGAACTTTTGAGAGAAATTTGTTTGGTCCGAGATCGGTCACTTCGCACGTCCAGACAAAACTCTTATCGCCCAGCTCGACTGGGATCAGCGTTGATATGAGATATTTTTGCCCTTTGTCGCTGACCGGCACATCGACAAAATACGCCTCAGCGGCGGTGATCGTCGCCTGCGTCGTTTGCAAAGGCTTCAAACCGCCAAGCACGCGCTCAACATAGGCTCGCTGCTGGTCGTAATAACCCGCGACCAGCGGTGCGTCGAGATTGTTGATCAGCCAGCTAAGCGCGAGGGCGGGCTTGCTCTTATACAGCGTCAATCCTTTCTTATACGCCGCATCAAACTCGGGCACTCCCGCGATCTCCTCCTGCAAAACAGGGCGGCAAAACGGCCCGTCGCAGTTCTCGGCTTGCAGCCAGCACATAAACGCCGGGCTCGCTTTTGCCTGTGTGTAATAGCAATCGCGTGATGTGAAAGCCGCCGATTTGATCCGGTCTAGCAAGGCGGCGTTTTCTTTTAGGCCGCCGTTGAATAGGTAAAACCGCTTGCGAGCGAGCTTGAGCTTATCTCCCGATTTAACGGGCTTTGCCTGGATCAATATCGAACCTGATTGACCAAACGCGTCCGCAATGCCGAAAGCCGCCAGCATTAAGATGAGCATGATGACACGCATATTAAGCCAAAAAAGCTTGTGATCCGTTTATAGAAATGGGCGGGCCGGAAACTTTAGGAAAGGCAGCCGGACGCCGCGAACAAAAAACTTATCCGACCAGATACCCTGAGGCGGTGCAAAATTATTGGCTCCGCCCGCTGCTATCAGATCATCCTGATCGATACCGTCACCACTGACGCCGATCGCCCCGACGAGCGTATTTCCGCGATATAGCGGTATGCCGCCGGCAAATATCTGTATGCCGTTTCGCACCTCAGGTATTGCCGTGCACGGACATGCGGCTGGGGCGAAGCCTCCACGCGGGCTGCGGCCCTTTATTCGCGGAGCGCAAGGCGTCGTCAAAGCGGTCCGTATCAGATCAAGCTGCAACCCGTCGTTGAACGGACTCCAGTTCGTCAAGGACGTGCTAAACGGACCCTCTTGCGTAAAATTGATCCCGTCAGGAAACAGCGGGCGGTGCAAAAATCCAAATCCGCGGTCGCTAAATGCAATATTGCCTGTCAATGAGATGCCATCGGCATTTGCCCGTGTTACGTACGAGCCAAAACCGGCGGTCGTTAGTTTTGAGCCGGCGTCGCTACGAGCAAAGAAGTTTGAGGTGCGGGCCTTTTGCACTGAAACGTCCAAACCAAAAACAGGTGCGTCCAATTGGCGAAAGATGCCTAGCACATTGCCGTTAGTATCCACGACCGCAATAGTCACGCGTGCGTTGCTGCCCAGCGGCTGACGAATACCCGCACGCGTCATATTTGCATAACCTGCGGCCGCACCGAGTATCTGGTTCACCTCGACCGCGGTCAGGCTTGATCCGGCAACGGTCGGAAACCGCACGCTCGATTGCCCGCTCACGCCATTAAGCGTCGTCGGCACAAAATCGCTCGCGGGCGTTGCGATCACCGGGCTCGTCACCGCTCCGGGCAAGCTGCCAAACGCGATCGTCGGCACGGACGGCGGATTCGGTACATTTCCGAAAGGCAAACGGATGCCCTCGACCAAGATATTATCGGCGCGTATTAACGCAGGTGATTCAAACCCGCGTGCCGCCGCAAAAGCGATGATCTCTTCGAAAGGCTGGTCGTCGTCGTTCGGGTTGCGGTCGATCGTATAAAGACCGTCGCCCTCGATGCCGACGCCGCCGACCGCTACGCCGTTCTTATATAAAGGTATGCCGCCCGGATCGCCCGACAGTCCAAGCGGCAGCCCCGCGATCGAAACATCCGAACACGTAAGGGTCGAAAACTGCACCCCGTAAAGCGGCCCGCCGGGACGATTATCGTCGCCGGGCGGAAAATGTTCCTGGATGATAAAACTCGCCGTCCGCGTGGTAAAAGCATTGCCGCCAGTCGCGAACAAACCCGCCGTTCCGGCTTTCGAGTGCGATGCCGCCGTTGCCGCTACGCTCAAATTTTCCAGCCCCTGCCCCGCCGTTCCGACACTGCGGATCAGCGTCGTCGCGGGCGCACCCGTCATTACAAATGTGCCGAGCAGATGCCCCTCTTTATCCGTGACCGAAACTGTTACTTTTTGATTGAGTGAAACGGCGGTCGAAACCGCCTGTGCGATGATCGTCTGGACGTCCGCCGCCGACAACGTCTGCGCGCGTGTCGAGATCGCAACGGCCAGCAAAACCATGAAGCCGCTCAAAACCCTTAACCCTATAGTCGAGAATAATTTGTTCTTCATGATGGCTAAAAATATCTACCATTTAGCCCTAATAGTCAAGTTTTTGCACGACCCGTCCGCACACATGCAAACGAAAAAAGAGCGTGGTTTTGTTCCACGCTCTTTTACCTTTAACTAAAAACCCGCTTAGTTATCTTTCGGTTTGTCGGTCGTTGCCGGTTTCGTGCCGCGCTCTTTGCGGCGTTCTTCGAATTTGAGTTTACGCTCGGCAAAACGCTGTTTCATCTCGGCCTTGCGGGTCTCGATCTTGGCTTTTTGCTCGGCGGTGAGGATGTTGAGGATCTGCTCGTGAGCAGCTTTCATTTTTGCCTGACGCTGTTCGCGAAACGCTTTCATGCGGTCCTGCTGTTCCTGCGTCAGAGCCGTACCGGCTTTGCGTGATTCGTGGATGGCCTTTAGCTCGGCGATGGTCGCTGCGTCAGGCTTGTTGCCTTCGCGGATAGCTTTGATCTGCGCTTTCTGTGCGTCGGTCAGGTCGAGGCCGTGCAGCAGCATACGTCCGCCCATACGGCCGTGCATGCGGCCCATTCTGCCGTGACGTCCGCCAAAGCCTTCGCGTCCGCCAAAACCCTTGCGTTTTCCAGAGCCGCGTTCACCTTTATGACGCTCAACCTTATCGGTCTTGTCGGTCGTGGTCGTTGCTTTATCGTCCTGTGCAAAGCTCACCGTCGAGAACATTGCGATACCCAAAATTACTGAAAGAACTGAAATGAATTTAGTTTTTGATGACATGTTTTTACCTCTTTATTATTACTAAGCTTTCGCCCGTCGCTATCTTTGACGCGGCGCGTCGGCGAATGGTCGAAACATTTTTCGTCCGCAAGTGTAAAGAAATGTAAGCCCTCGAAGTGGTAAATGCTAAACGGTAAATGGTAAATTGAGTAAGCAATGAGATTTTTATCAGAGATCAATTCCCCGGCCGACCTGCGTCAACTACGGGTCGAAGACCTGCAAGAGGTGGCGGACGAAGTCCGGCAATTTATCATCGACACATGCTCGCGCGTCGGCGGTCACACGGGTGCGAGCCTCGGTGCTGTCGAGCTAGCGGTCGCGATGCATTACGTTTTTGACACGCCGGACGACAAGCTCGTCTGGGACGTCGGCCATCAGGCATACGCGCATAAGATACTGACCGGACGCCGCGACGAGCTGCACACGATCAAAACCTACGGTGGACTGAGCGGCTTTCTTCGCCGTGACGAATCCGAATACGACACATTTGGCGCCGGACACGCCTCGACATCGCTGTCGGCGGCACTCGGAATGGCGGTTGCCCGCGACACCAAAAAAGAAGATTTTCACGTCTGTGCGATGATCGGCGATTCGTCTCTCGCGGGCGGTATGGCGATGGAGGCGATCAATCAGGCCGGCCATCTCAAATCGCGGCTCGTCGTGCTGCTCAACGACAACGGCATGTCGATCGCCCCGGCGGTCGGCTCGCTTAGCGGCTATCTCAACCGCATCAAAGAGGCGCAAAGCTATCAGCACTGGAAAGAAGAGATCGGCGACGTGCTCGAAAGCGTCCCCGGCATCGGCGGCAAGCTGCGTGCGGCCGCAAAATCCGTCAAAGACGCCATCGCCGCGGCCGTTCTGCCCGGAGCGTTGGTAAATGAGCTTGGCTTCAAATACATCGGCTATGTTGACGGCCACAACGTGCCGGAGCTGGTTAAGGCTCTCGAAGCCGCGAAAAAAGTCGATGACGGCCCGGTCATCGTCCACGCTCTGACGACCAAGGGCAAGGGCTTTCCGAATCCCGAAAAAAATTATTACGCGTATCACGCGACCGGCCCTTTTGATCCGAAGACCGGCCTGCCGTACAAATCGACCAAAGTCGCACCGCCCGCCTACACGACGGTCTTTGGCGAGACGATGTGCGAACTGATGGCGAGCGACCCGAACATCGTCGCCCTGACCGCCGCGATGCCGGACGGCACCGGCGTCGATAAAGTGCTCGAAAAGTTTCCCGAGCGTTCGTATGACGTCGGCATTGCCGAGCAGCACGCGATCACGTTTTGTGCGGGCATGGCTTGCGAAGGCCTAAAACCCGTCGCGGCGATCTATTCGACATTTTTGCAGCGGGCGTTCGATCAGGTGATCCACGATGTCTGTCTGCAGGATCTCAACGTCACCATCGCGATGGACCGTGCCGGCATCGTCGGTGCCGACGGCCCGACGCATCACGGCTTGCTCGACATCTCGTATCTACGCGGCTATCCGAATATCGTCCTGATGGCACCAAAAGACGAGGCCGAGCTTCGCGATATGCTGCTCACCGCGATCGAGCATCCGGGCCCGGCTGCCTTACGTTATCCGCGCGGCAATGGCTTTGGCGTCGATATCAGTTCGCCGCCCAAACAGATCGAGATCGGCAAGGCCGAGGTGCTCAAGGACGGCGGCGACATCGCGATAATGGCTTATGGTTCGATGGTCCAGCCCGCACTCGAAGCAGCCGCAAGGCTCGAAAAAGACGGCATTGCCGCGACGGTCGTCAACGCCCGTTTCGCCAAACCGCTCGACGCTGAGCTGATCAAAAACCTCGCGGGCACCAAGAGCCTGATCGTCACCGTCGAAGACGCGTATCTATCCGGCGGCTTTGGCTCGGCGGTGCTCGAACTGCTCGAGGAAAACGGCCTCGCCGACAAGATCCGCGTCGTCCGCATGGGCGTCCCCGACGAGATCGTCACCCACGGCGACCCCAAAATACTCCTCGCCCACTACGGCCTCGACCCCGACGGCATCCACGCCAAGGTCCACGAGACCCTCGAGTCAATAAACAAAACCGGCCGCAACCGGATCAAAGCGGTGAAATAAATAAAAAAGGCTTCGCGATATGCGAAGCCTTTTTGGTGTTTAAAGCACTAGAAAAGCGAGGAAGCGAAATGTTAGAATTAATTTGCCTCTTTCGCGCCTTCTTTCCACCACCTACCCAAACATACGTTACGACAAAATGTCATTTGAACTTGATCTCAACGAAAACGAACAGTGCTATTTCCATCAGGGTATGGAATCATCCAGGCCGATGTGCCTGGGTGTAAGTGACCAAGCAATATTTTTCGCCCGCGAGCTTTTTTTCAAGATCGAGGCATACACAATGCAGCGGATCCCGTTAGAGGATGTGAAAGAAGTTGTACTTAGCCGTGAACGCGGTCCGAGAGTGTGGATCAAATGGAGTGTGGTTTTGGCTTTTGGCCTCATCTCTATGATCGTTATGGCCATCGGGCTTTCACTGTCGCCAAATTCCAAGCCAAGTGCCTTTGGTACTGCGGGCCCGATAGTATTTGTTATAGTCGGGTTGGCAATGCTTATCGATGGTCGTTGGCGGCTCGTACTCACGATAAAAACCAAAACAAAAGACTACAGATGGCGACCACATATTTTTGACAAACGCGACGAGGTTACGGACTTGCGTGAGGGTTTTCTAGCTGCATGTCGTTATGTCGGAATACGAACGCGAAGGCTCGATCTAGTAAACAAAGGCGAGATAAATCGCTTTTGGAAATGGATGGAGAACTATAAAGCCGACGTCCTACCCAAGAAACTACCCCTAATACGGGAACGGTTACATAAACTTTGCGAGGGGCTTGACGCTGACATCATTCCCGACGCGAATGATAGTGGACAACAACTGATTTTGACCTCCAACTACGTCGAAGATGCCTTTCCTGTTGTAGAGGAATTGAGTTTTGCCGCTCCGACAATTCCGGGACTAACGGTAACCGCTTTCAGGCCTCGGCGAAAGATCGGCAATTCGTATTTCTTTTCGGGTGTTGAGTATCCTCTGGATAATATCTTTTTTCTCAAATATACGGATGGCTTTGGATTGGCATTTGAGATATATGCCGATTGGGATGAATTCGGGGTTAGTGAGGAATTTATCTGGGCATTGTACAAGGACCTTCTTGGCGAATACGATGTTGTGGTCGGTGTGCAATGGGTACAATTGAGAGAACTTGTTGATGCCGAAGATCCGTCGCTGCTGCGGAATATCCGCGACCTTCCCGACGCCGTTGACGAATTTCATTACTTTGAGCTTAATTAGAGAGCTTCCCCCCAGAACCAAAACGCCGGGTGTTATTTTATCCGGCGTTTTTGCGCGTGGGCTTCTGGATTGCAATGCGACGGCGAGCGGTAGTTTTTTGGTTTGCGTTGTGGTCGGAGTTGCGCAATAATCTTCCCGCTTAGGACATAACGTGGTGATGCAGGACGTTTTGATAGGAAAACGCTGCAAATTTGTGTGTCAACTCCTTTTGGGGCTGTATCAACCACGTTCTAAGCAGAAAATGGGGAGAATCCCCAAAAGAACGGCCCACAAATCTCCGCTACTCCTTGCGTTCCCGCATCATCAAGTTCTGTCAGAGCAATGTCCACGGGCCTGTTTCCCACTTTGAAATGGATTCGGGCTCGCGGACATAAAACAAAAATAGCGATTGAAAACATAAAAACTGCGTTCGCAGACGCAATTCACGCGTGCGAAAGCATTCTGCAGGTGTTCGGAAACATTTTGAACGCGTGCAGAGACATTTCGCACGGCTTCGGAAAGGATTTGCACGTGTGCAGAGACATTTTGCACGGCTTCAGAATCATTTTGCACGTGTGCGGAAACATTTTGCACGGCTTCAAAAACAACTTGCACGGCTTCGAAGACATTCTGAACCCGTTCATAAACATTTAGAACATAAAGGAGAAAAGCATGGTCATTAAAAATTACGCACAGGCGATCAGTGTTTTGACGACGATGGAGGCTAATTTGCCGCATTTTGCGCCGGATCTGGGGACGACGGCTGCGGATCAGACGTTTTTGACGAATTCGCTGGCTAATATGGTGTATGTGCAGAGCTATGCCGAGGTCATGGACGACAGCAAAAAGGCGTTTACGGCAATAAAACAGCGGCTGTTTAACGGCAACACGGGTGCGATACCTGACGGCCCGGCGGTCGATGCCTTTGCTCCGCCGTTTCCGCTGCTCGGCGATGTTCACGGACAGTTGATGCTGCTGATCGGGCGTATCCAATCGTCAAACAATTACACACACGAGATCGGCGTCGCGCTCGGTATCGAGCTGTCGGGCGATGTTCCGCTGCCGCCTATCGAAGAGATCCGCCCGACCATCGACCTGTTTCCGGCACAGAACGATTACGTATTCTCGGTCATCGTCACGGGACGCGAGGCTTCGGATTCGTGGATCGTCCAGATCCTGCCGACCGGCGCGAGCGATTGGGTCACCGTCGGAACATACACCGGCAAATCCGCCGACGTTAAGGTCACCCCGACCACGCCCGGCCAGCCGATGCAGCTGCAAGTCCGCGTCCAACTCAGAAAAAACAACGCCGACTACGGCGAAGTCTCCGCCGCACTAACAACTGTTGTCAGTCCGTAGGCGGTTGGGCAGAAACGCTGGGTGTGAACGAGCGTGCAGACCTTGATCGATGGGGCAACGAACGTGCTGATCCAAAACCGCACGCTTCCTAACGGTCGCGTTTCCGCCCAAAGAAAAGGCCGCGAGCAACACGCCCGCGGCCTTTTTTGTATAATTACGACAATAGTAAAGCAAATCTTTTAATGATAGCGGTCTCGCTTTTCGAACCTATTGACAGGTTAGTTGCATCAGAGTCTATGATGTTGATAAAAACTAACGGAGTAAGACTTGCAGTAGCGGTCCTCGCATTGGTGCTGAGCGTCTCACTCGGTGTCAATTGTCAGGACACAGACAAGGCAACGATCACGGGCACGGTGATCGGCACTGAGCAGCCCGACCTCTTTGGCTGGCCGATGCATACTAATAGAATGGACATTCTTTATGTTCGGGTCGAGAAAGTTCTTAAAGGCAAGATGACGTCCCGTTATATTCGATTGGGATATCCATACAACGAAGGGCGAGGGCCGAAACTTTCAGAAGAAATCCTAGATGGTAAGCACATCTGGCGATTTGATGTCGCTTCTTTTGACGAGTGGAGTTCGACGGTAATCGTAAGTCGAGAGGATGGAGATTGGTGGGGCAAGCCGTACGCCGATCCCGAGAACAAAAATAAGCCCTTGGAAGAGCAGTTCGAAATTGTTCCTATTACTCAAAAATGCGTTCCAATTAAAGGTTTCGAAGCTGAGGCTATCACGCTTGAGCAACGGGGAGTTATCAAGGGCTACTTTTTAAGGTACGGCAAGAAAGGTCCTCAAAAGGTTAACTGAGATAGAGTGTCAATGGTACAAATAAAAGGCCGCGAGTCTCAACGCTCGCGGACTTTTTTATTATGTTGCTTTTGCAGCTCGGAGCCACGGAATCGACTTAATCCGCATCGAAATGGAAATGACGGAAATTCTTCTTCGCGTTTTGATAATGAGTCTCACGACCGTGATCGGCGTCACCGCAGCGTCGTGGGTAGATCGTTTCGAGCGTCTTGAAGAACGTAAGATTCAAGACCTATTAGTCACTCTGATGTCGCCCGCTCCTCTAGAACTGAGCGATGACCCGAAATTTACGGAGATGTTAGACTCCCTTCGACCTGGTGATTTCTATGCGATGGGGCACGCTTGCGGTAATGGGTTTATCACAGGTTACATCACACATGGAAGACAACGTCTATCTCATAGCTACGAGTCATATGATAGCGTCGGCGAGGCCCGGAGCGGCTTTTATGGCGAATTGGATAGGGCCATTGTAATAATTGAGGGCCCGGATATTGTTATACGCTACGGAGAGTCTGCGACACGTTATTTACTAAAACGAGAGGAAGACGCCGAAACTTTCTACGAGATCATCTGGCTGAAAAAACATGACACGGGCTTTACCGCAATTGTTGGCTCCGACGAGGACAATACCCGCAGACTAGAAACCTACGTACTCAAGCGCCATTAAATAGTAAAAGACCACAAGCATCATGCTCCCAGCCTTTTATTGCGCGATGCTTGAAGAAAACGGCTTAACGGGTAAAATAAAGATTGTTAAGATATTGACCTTGGATAGGCGGGCGTTTGAGGGCCGTTTGTCGGGATAAATAAGATCTACAATGAATAATTCAAATAACGTACCTGAAAAGAAAAGCAATACTCCGATACTGATCATCGGTGTGGTTTTGGTCGTGGCGCTGCTTGCGGGCTGGTATCTGTTGAGTTCGCCAAAGACGGCGACTAATACGAACACGAATGCCGCTAACAAAACAAACACTGCGACCACCGGCAAACAGACGACCATCCCGGCAAATGCCCCGCAGGGTGCAACTCCGCCAAACCAGTTGGGTTCGCCGACGGCGATGGTCACGCTCGAGGAATTTGCCGATTTTCAGTGTCCGCAGTGCGGAGCCGTCAATCCGATCATGAACGAGATCAAATCGACGTACGGCAGCCGCATCCGGTTTATTTTCCGCAACTATCCGCTCGCGATCCCGGCACACGACAAATCGTATAACGCCGCCGTCGCCGCTGAGGCCGCCGGTATGCAGAGTGCGAATAAGTTTTGGGAGATGCAAAACCTGCTCTTTACCAATCAAAAGGCGTGGACCGCCGACCCTAATTACCGCAACACTTGGAAAGAATATGCCCAGCGGATCGGGCTCGATGTCGCCAAGTGGGAAAACGATATGGCCGGCATCGCCGCCAAATCGCGCGTTGACGAAGACATGCGTCGCGGCAAAGCGATCGGTGTAAATTCGACGCCGACGCTGTATATCAACGGCGTTGATGTGCCATTTCAGCAGATGAATGTTGCGGGACTAAAACAGTTGATCGACGCCGAGCTGGCTAAGGCGGCTCCGCAGCAAAATCAACCCGCACCCGCCGCTCCGGCAAATGCCGCTAACGCGAACAAAAAATAAGTGACCGAAGAGGTAACGGCACCAGTCAAACGCACGATCGCCAAGCTGCCACTAGCAGCGGCGGTCGTTGCGCTTTTGGGCCTTGCTGACGCCGTATATCTCACCGCACATCATTACAACGCCGAACCCGTCCCGTGCGGAGCCGCGTTTGACTGCGAAATGGTGCTGACCAGCCCGTTTGCCACACTCGGCGGCATCGTCAACTGGTTTCGACCCGAAACGCTTGCCCCGACAGGCTCAGTATCCGATATCCCGCTCGCCGCGTTTGGTGCGCTCGCCTATTTTCTAGCGTTCGCTCTCGCAACGCTCACTGCGTTCGGCGACAACCGAATGTGGAAACTCTTTGGCGGACACGTACTGCTAATGGCGTGTTTCTCCGGCTGGCTGATCTACGTCCAAGCCGCACTCATCGGTGCATATTGTCAGTTTTGCCTCATCTCCGCCGCCACGACGTTTACGTTGTTGATACTTTTTGTCGTCTCGCTATTCTTAAAACCCAAAAACGCTGATTAAAGATCGGCGTTCAGATAATCGCGATAGAGCTTTTTCTGCATGTCGGTCGGTTCGGCCACGACACCGAAAGAGTAATCCTTTCGGTTGTTGCTGCCGAGTTTGAATGCGATCTCACGCAGCTTATCAAAGCGAAAGACGGTCAGCTTGATGGTGTCGCCGGGTTTGCGTTCGCCGATGTAGCTGGTCAGGAACGTATTCGAAGCGCGATAGCCATCAACGGCGACGATCTGGTCGCCGGTATTTAGGCCCTGATCGTAGGCGGGCGTGCCGATGGACAGCGAACGGATGGTCAAAACGCCGTTTGCCTCGGCAAGGTCGGCCCCGAGGTAGGCGCGTTTTGCGTTGTTTTCAGCGGCCTTGAGCGTCAGCCCGATACCGCTGACGATACCGTCATACTCGATCTCGTCTGTACCGCGAACGTACTTGGCATAAAGATCATCGAGGCTCTTACCGGCGACTAGCTCCGACGCTTTTTGAAAATCCTCAGGCGTAAAATTTTTGCCCTTTTTGTAAAACTCCGCGTACATATGCCGCATCACGTCGTCGAGCGTTTTGGCCCCGCCGGACGCATTGCGGATGGCGATGTCGAGCATCATGGCGACGATCTCGCCTTTGTCGTAATACGATATCTGATTATTTACGGCGTTCTCGTCCTGACGGTAATATTTGATCCACGCGTCAAAGCTCGCGGATTCGAGGCTCGTTTCAAAACGGCCCGGGCGTTCCTGCAACTGCTGGATGCCGGACGCGCGTCCCTGTAAATACTCTTTGTCGGTGATAAAACCGGCACGGCGGAGTAGCAGATTTGAGTAATATTCGGTCACGCCCTCAGCGACCCAGAGCAGCTTGGTGTAATTTTCGTTGTCGTAATCAAACGGCCCAAGAGCGTCGGGGCGGATGCGTTTTACGTTATAGGCGTGAAAAAATTCGTGAGCGACAAGCCCGAGAAAATTTTTGTACCGCGAATCGGGTTTGAACGCGAAACGGTTTGTCTGCAAAGCGGTCGAATTTAGATGCTCCAACCCGCCGCCGCCGCGCAGGTTGACGATAAATGTGTAATCTTCATACGGCAGCTCGCCAAATATCTTGTAGCTTTCCTCGACGATCTTGGCAAAATCGGCGGCGCAGCGTTTCATGTCGTAATTGCCCTCGCCGCTAAAGACGATGCGGTGCTGCTTGCCCTGAACGTCAAAGCTGATCTCGTTGAAATTGCTGACCTCAAACGGCGCGTCGTAAAGAACATCAAAATTTTCGGCGCGAAACGTATTGTTTATCCCGGCGACTTTTGGCAAACCGGTCGCAATTTTCCAGTTGCCGTACGGATTGACAGTGACGGTACTCGGCACTTTTAGCTGATCTTTGACGTACATCAGCGTCGCGGTGTTGTTCCAAAACGCGTGCTCGTCGTTTAGCTCGTTCGTCCGCACGGTCAGCTCGTTGGAATAAACCTTATATGAAACAACAAACCCGGTGCTGCCCTTACTCTCGACAGCCCAAGTGTTCTTATTTATCTTGCTCCAGCGGAGATCGGCTCCGGCAGTGTTTTTGACACTTAGCTCCTGCACGTGGCGGGCGTATTCGCGGACGAGATAGCTGCCGGGCGTCCAGACGGGCATCTTTATCTCGGTCTTGTCGGGCATTTTTGACCACTCGACACGCATTTCGACCTCGAGCAGATGCGTCCAGGGTTTTGACATCGAAACGGTGTAAGATATCTGCGGCGGGACGGGTTTTGCCTCGGCCACAGGCGTTTTCGGACGTTTTTTCTGAGCGGGCGTTTCCTGGTTCATAGAAAAACTGAGAAAGACTAAGAGGAATATTATAGCTTTGACACTGATTTTTTTTGACATTACTTTTGGAATCTCCGACTAGGTGGTAGAGTTAATTTTCTTGCTATCTTACTATATTTTCACGTTTTATGAGCCCCGAAGAGCCGACCAATACCAACGCTGACGCAGACGGCGATAAATTTTTTACCGCGCCGCTGGTGATCGTTTTCGTCACGATCTTTATCGATCTGATCGGGTTTGGCATGGTCATACCGATCCTGCCGTTTTACGCCGGCAACGAGCAGTTTCGCGCGACGCCGTTTGAGATCGGTATGCTGTTTTCGGTCTATTCGTGGATGCAGTTTTTCTTTTCACCGATCATCGGGCAGCTCTCAGATAGATACGGACGGCGGCCGATTTTGTTTATCAGCCTGCTCGGTTCAGCGGCCGGTTATTTGGTGCTCGGCATTGCATGGACGCTGGCGCTCGTGTTTTTGGGGCGCATCATCGGCGGTATAACCGGCGGCAGCATCTCGACCGCACAAGCGTATATTGCCGATGTGACAACAAAAGAGAACCGTGCAAAAGGCATGGGACTATTTGGTGCGGCGTTTGGCCTCGGTTTTATTTTGGGCCCGGCTCTCGCGGGTATTTTGAGCAAGTACGGCATCCATGTGCCGTTTTATTGTGCCGGGATATTGTCGCTCGTAAATGCGATCGCCCTGTATTTCTTTCTGCCCGAATCATTAAAACCGGAGCTCAGACTAAAGCCTTCGGATAAAAAGCTCAGCCGTTTCGAGATGTTTACGTCGCTCGCAAATACAAATTTTCGCAACATAACCATCGTGTACGTTCTGCTCATTACAGCGTTTTCGATCATGACGGCGGCGTTTGTACTGTTTACTCAATTTACGTTTGGCTATGATGCCGAGCAAAACGGCTATCTGTTTGCCTATGTGGGGCTTATCGCCATTATCATGCAGGGCGGAGTTTTTGGCATTGCGGCAAAAAGGATCGGTGAATACAAGCTTGCGATCATCGGCTGCGTACTGCTGACGCTAAGCCTTTTTGCGATGCCGTTTACAGCACCGGCGTTTGGCGGGCTTGCGGGGTTGCTGGTCGTCTCGGCTTTTCTTGCAGTAGGTAATGCTTTGGCGACGCCGGCATTGACAAGTATTGCTTCTAAAAATGCGGCGGAAAATGAACAGGGCCGTGCGATGGGCGTGATGCAATCAGGTGCCAGCCTCGCTCGTGCGATAGGACCGACGATCGGCGGCATATTGCTAAACAATTCACTGAACAAGATCGACCGTTTTACAGTCTTTCGCACTTACTGGGCGGCTGCGGCAGTGATGTTTATTGCTTTGCTAATGGCGATATATCTCGCGAGGACTGTGCGGGAAAAGGTCGTCGTCTAGATTGCTGCGAACTTGCGGCCGTTCTTTTTTGTCACCGGAAATACAAGTGTGAACGTCGTTCCCTCGCCCTCAGAGCTGCGCACCTCGATGGTTCCGGTGTGCTCCTGGATGATCCCGTACGAAACGGCAAGCCCAAGCCCGGTGCCGCTGCCAACCTCTTTTGTAGTAAAGAACGGGTCAAACACCTTGGACAGATTGTCGGCAGGGATGCCTTCGCCGGTGTCGACGACCTCGATGATCGCACCTGTGGCCGGGTCGAGTTTTGTCGTGAGCGTGATGGTGCCGCCGTCGAGCATCGCGTCGCGAGCGTTTAGTATCAAATTTGTAAATACCTGTTGCAATTTGCCGCCGCTACCTAATATCATCGGTGCTTTTTCGGCGTAATTTTTGACGATCTCGATGTTCGATCTGCGAAGCTGCGGTTCGAGCAACTGGAGCGTGTCGTTGAGCAGCTTGTTAATATCGACCTCGATGAACTCTTCGGCATTGCCTGTGCGAGAAAAATTTAACAGATTGCCGACGATGTTTGACGCTCGATCGGTCTGCCGCTGCATCTTTTGGAGCAGGGCGTGCTTCGGATCTGTTTCAGGCACCATACCGAGTAGCATCTGTGTGTAGCTGGAAACGCCTGTTAGCGGTGTGTTGACCTCATGAGCGACCCCCGCGGCAAGCAACCCAATGCTCGACAGCTTTTCGCTTTGCTGAACCGTTTCCTCAAGCTTGACGCGTGAAGTGACATTTTCGAGAACGATGATCGCACCGGTCTGTTGATTTGAGACGGATCTGAGCGGTGCGACCGCGACGTTTAGTATTAGCGAGCGTCCGCTGTTGTCATACGTATGCAGCTTATAGGCGTTTCGCACCTCGGTCAGATGCCAGCGAGTTTTGCCAAGAATGTTGTCGAGATTTAACGCAAAACTCTCGTCAAAAACGTCATCGACCAACTTGCCGACAGCTTGATCGCGGCCAAAGCCCATCATTTCCTCAAACGGCGAATTACAGCGAATAATGTGCCCGGTCTCATCGACGGCGAGCAGGCCGACGTTGACCGATTCGACAATGGATTCGTTAAATTCTTTGAGCAGAGCCAGCTCCTCAGTATGCTGTTTTTGCTGAGTGTAGAGGCGGCTGTTTTCGATCGCGACGGCGATGTAGCCCGACACCGTTCGCAATATCTCAAGATCCTCAGACGACAACAGCGAGCCATCGGTCGCACGGCCAAGGCCGATAACCGCGACCATTTTGCCGCCCGCAACGCACGGTACAAAATAGTGCAGCTCTTGGCGGACGGGGGCTTTGTTGTTGCCGTTCAGGTCGGCTCCGACCGTTTCGAGATCCTGGGCGTCCAGCTCGTCGGCTCGGACAATGCCCTTGGCCGCAGATTTTTGCCGGATCATTGTGCGGAAATCCGCGGGGATCTTATACTCCTCGTCCAAGCCAACCGATTTGGCGAGACGGTAATGTGCCTTTGAGTTTTCGTCCTCGATAATGACCGCGACTTTTTGGACGTCGAGCACTTGTTTTAGACGCTCGATCAGCCCGTCAAGCAACGGATCGAGGGCGGTCGTCGCCGAAAGGGTTTTGCCGAAATCCAAGAGTCCCTGACGCATGTCGTAACGTTCGCCGTAAAAGAAGCGGTCAGCTCGCTCCTGCAAAAATTTCTTGAGCGGCTCGCTGAGCAAAACGATCGCCCCCATGGCGACTATGGCGATGAGTGCACGCAACGTGATCTCGGTATTCGAAAGGTTATTGCCGACCGCGAGAAACACGAGCCCTAATGCAACAGCGCCGATCATCATTGCTATCGCGGCCGTCGTCATCGCATAGACGAGAGCACGGCGGACGACAACATCTACGTCCATAAGACGGTAACGAACGACCGAGTGGCCAAAGCTGAGAGGTATCAGGGCAAGCGGCAGCGTTGTGATCGCGGTACTGAAATTGTCGCTTGGTATATGTATCGCAAATCGTTCGACTAGCTGCATCAAAACAACAGGCGTGATCGCTGCGATCGTTCCCCACATCGCCCATTTCAAACGCTGTCGGACCATTGGTTGGCGATTTTTGAAGAAACGCCAGACCAGTAAAAACGCCCCGGCAGAAACGCCGAAGACGAAATGATAAAACGCAATGCGGTATGACAGGCCCGTCAGGTTGAACCGGTCATCGAGCTGGGCCATCAATGCGACAACACCTGATCTCGGGAATATCTGTGGCGTTACTGCAAACGCCACTTGCCAAATTGAAACTACTGCTGCCGGAACATATAGACTATAGGTTCGCCAGCGTTTGGCATTAAAAACCTCGCTACGAATTGGATATCTAATACAAAAATGCAAAAACAGGGGGACGAAAAATGCAAAAGCTATGCTGTCGAGGAGATCTACCCCGAGGTCAAAATCTTCGCTGATGCCGATCGTGCGATAGACGTGAAAGACAAACGCCGCCAGACAGACCATCGCAAAATGCAGCACGAACGGCGAGCTACTGCCCTGTTTGAACAACACAAACACCCCGACGCCGAGCCATATTAGACCCACGATCGACAGGAATATGATCGACGGTGTCCAACGCGGGACCGAATCGATATTCTTGAGATCGGCGAAGTAGAAATTGTCGCTAAACGCGTAAGAGGGTTTTTGGTAAAAATATGTGAGACTGCCGCCGACCCCGGCCGATTCTAGATAAATCTGGACATCGGCGGGCGACGTGATCTCTTCGGTCTTGTCGGAATCAAAGCCGATACCGATCAGTTTGTCGCCGAGGGCTATACCAGCTCGTGCTCCGGCAAATCCGGGCGTGACCTTAGCCGCGTAGATGCCATCGCCCCGCAATTCCCAGGCTACGCCATCGGTCGGAGGCAGCTTTTGAAATGTGCGTTGAGACAGATTTAGAGCCCCGCCGGCCACAAACAGCACGGAGGCTAAAAGCCATATCAGGCTCCAACTTGTCAGCACTTTCCCTTTCATTTAATCAGGGCATACCTCTCCGACCTTTTTTAACGCAAAAGGCGTTCCATTTGCCGCAAAAAACGCTAACCAAAAACATTGCTCGATTTTTCACAAAAACTGCGGTTTATCGCGTCAATTTGACCTATGTTCTATCTGATCTGATTCAGTATTTTGCTCACAAATCCAAGAATTTGGAGAAAATAATAGCCACTCAAAAATCCAGTTTCACAGAGAAAATGTCTATTCTGTGAACCCTCGGACCCCTAAAGTGGCAAGATCTAGAATCTTACTTGTATTCCGCCGCGCAACATCCGTCCCTGAGAGTTCAACTTTAGTCCGCCCTCTTTGCCAAAAACACCCGCCTGAAAATCAAACAGATTACGTGCGTCAACGATCGCTTTCGCTTTAAATGGCAGCCCCAACGTGGGTAGCCACTGCGTAACCAGTACGCTCAGGCCCGGATCGTAGATCGCCAAGCGTCCGCGAAACGGATCGATGGCAAAAACGGTAGCTTGAGGTGATAGGCGGAAAACCGTTTTGACGTTAGTGCCGGTTTTAAGGTCGGCAACAAGCTGAGCAAAGAACGAATGGAAAAATTCGTTCTCAAAAACATTTGCCGGGTCTGTGAGTGCGGATTCGGAGAGCTTTTGGCCGTTGCCAAACGAATAACCGGCCGCGGTCGAAAACACACCGTTTATACGACGCGAATACACAACCCGAGCACCGGTTGCACGACCCTGTTGATCTGCGACAAAATCACCCAGCCCGTCCTCGCCAAGCGTATCGAACGAAAAACTGCTAAGCCCAACGCCGCGTCCGAGCGTTGTGTCAAAGAAAACATTTGCCTCGATGCTCGACTTATTATCGAGGACACGCTCGACGCCAAACTCGAAACGGCGGCTCCTGTTCATCATCGGCTTGCGGCCGACGACGACAAAGTCGTCAACTGAGACAGGTTCGGTAAAGCCAACGCTCATCCCCTCAAGGTCGAGTGCGTGTGCCCACGTTTTTTGCTCGGTCTGTGTCGTATAAGCGGTTTGAAAACGCGTCTTTGCGTTGATGTCGTATTGCAGGCCAAGCCTTGGTGCAAGGGACGAATCGCTACCGGCACCCGTAAATCTCGAGTAATCAAACCCAAGGACGAGGATCACGCCATCGCGGATCTTCCACTCGTCTGACGCCTGAAATGACAACTGGCCCAGCGTCCTGTCTTCCGGCCCAAATGTAAAATTGCCAAGTCGTGCCATCGATCCGTTAACACGGATCTGATGGTCGTCCGACGGGCGGAACTTTAGAGCGGTCTCAAATCTTTGCGGAGTATTTTTGCCCTTACCAACCTGTCCGGCAAATACGATCTCCATATCCCGGCTGATGGGCACGAGCGTCGCAAAATTGACGCCGACAGAGTTGCCAGTTCGCGAGCCTGCAAAATAGGTCTCGATCACGGTCTGGCCGCGACGCGTTCTCGGGGCCTCGGATGGTTCATCTGCCTCGGCCGTTGTTTCGTCAGCTACCACAACAGGATCTTTACCATCGCGGTTTTGATATATCGAGCGCTGCGATTGCGATGCGCGGATACGCCATTTTGAGCTGTTGCGGTCGATCAGTTTTTCGGGCAGAGTGTTGCCGCTACCTGAGCGTTCCAGTTTGAAGCCGTAATTTACCTCGCTCGCACGGGGCACCTCGACGCCCAACAGCGTGACCGGGTTAAAGCCCTGAGCGACCGCAAGCACGGTATAAGTCCCCGGCAAAATTCTTGCCAAGAAACTACCATCGCGTGACGAATTTACCTGTTTTAATAGCTTTGATGTACCGGTGCGGAAAATTGCGACTGTCGCGTCAGCGATCGGGCTGCCGCCCGCATCGCGGACAACACCCTTGATGGTGCCAAGGCCGCTTTTGTTTTCAATTGTTATATTTACAGGGTTTGTTGCGGGCGCGGCGGCCACTGTTGCCGAAACAGCGATCAGCAGCAAAAAGACCGGAGCAAAATATTGCTTTGTTTTCGTCGTAAACCCCATCGAAAAGAGCCAATACCAGTAACCTTCGTATTTTGTTCGTAAAAATCAACCGTGTCAAGCCGAAAGGCCGCTCGTATTTGCTATCTAAGATGCAATTAACTTGACAAAGTTTGCCCTGTGGGTAGAATTGGAACTTGTCTTTATAAGGCATGCGGAGACGTGGCTGAGCGGCTGAAAGCGGCGGTTTGCTAAATCGTTGTAGTCTTAAAAACTACCACAGGTTCGAATCCTGTCGTCTCCGCCATCTTTTTTAGGTTAGCCGTTGAGCCATCAGGTTTGACGGCTTTCTTGTTTTTCGGCTTACAATTCTAACGCTTGAAATTATGAGTAATGACAGTAAACAAAGTTCCCGGCTTTGGGTGGCGTTGCCGACAGCGATCATTGCCGGTGTTGCCAACGTGACACTGTTCTTTTTGTTTATGGTGCTGTACGGCTATGTCATAAATCCGGGCCACGAAGACAGCTTTTACCAAGAGGCAGCTAACCGCTTCGGCCCGTACGCGAGCATCATTGGCGGGATACCTGTGTTTTTCATTGCGGGTTTGTTGCTAAGGCAATTTCTCGGCACGCGGGCACTAAGAATCGGTATCGTCGCATGGGGCATTTATTTTGTTCTGGATGTCGCGATAATTTTGGCCGCTGCGGCGGATAAATTTATCAGCTTTTTGCCGCTGATCGTGGTGTCGTTTGCGACAAAGCTCGCGGCTATCTATTTGGGTGCAAGGACACGAACAAACGATGCCGCCGGGGACGACTGAGTTTTGCGTTAATTGCCTAGCCCGTGTGAAAATCATAGGTTATGACTACACGCGTTCGATTTGCTCCGTCTCCCACCGGATATTTACACATCGGTTCTGCCCGGACCGCACTTTTTAACTATCTCTACGCCCGCCACACGGGCGGTAAGTTTCTGCTGCGAATCGAGGACACAGATCTCGCTCGCTCGACCGAAGAATCGACCCGCTCGATCCTCGACGGCCTTGCGTGGCTCGAACTCGGCCACGACGAACATATCGTTTTCCAGTCCGACAACGCCGACAAGCACCGCGCAACAGCAAAACGCCTCCTCGCCGAGGGCAAGGCGTATCGCGATTTCACACCAAAAGCCGAACCGAACGACGCGAACGTAAAGGATGCGATCAAGGATCGTGCCCGAGCCGCTCAGGGCGAAAAGAACATGCGCGACAATCCGTATCGCGACTTATCGGCCGACGAAAGCGATGCGAGAGCCGCCGCCGGCGAGCCGTTCGCGATCCGTCTGAAGGTGCCGGTTGAGGGCAAGACATCATTCGAAGATGCCGTCTATGGGTTGCAGGAACGCGATTATGCAGAGACCGAAGATCTGGTTTTGCTCCGCTCGGACGGGCATCCGCTCTATAATCTCGCTGTCGTTTGCGATGACATCGAGATGGCGATAACGCACGTCATTCGCGGGCAAGACCATCTAACAAATACCCATAAACAAGTATTGATCTACGAAGCTCTTGGTGTCACGCCGCCGACATTTGCCCACTTGCCGCTCATCATGGCTCCGAATAAGGGCAAGCTTTCTAAGCGAAAGCACGGCGAGGTCGTTTCGATGACGACGTATCGCGACGCCGGATTTTTGGCAGCGGCGTTTCGCAATTTTCTGGCATTGCTCGGCTGGTCGGCGGGCGAGGAACAAGAGATCTATTCGCTCGATGAGCTGGTCGAAAAATTCTCTCTCGACGGCATTCATCGCTCGAACGCGGTCTTTAACTTTGCCGAGAACGACCCGCGACGCTGGACCGACGACAAGGCGCAATGGATGAATGCCGAGTACATCCGCACGATGCCGGTCACGGAATTGATGCCGTTCGTCAAACCCGAGCTGAAAGCCGCAAAATTGTGGCGTGACGAGTACGAGGATGACGACAAGGCTTGGTTTGAAAACACGATCAACCTGATCCGACAGCGGTTTTTTACGCTCAAAGATTTCTCGTCCCAAGGCCGCGCATATTTTAGCGAGGATTACGATCTTGACCCGGCGGCGATCGAGAAAAATCTGGCAAAATTTCCTGATCTGAAACAATGGCTGCCTGAGCTTGCTGATAGATTTGAGGCCGAATTTGAGACTACGCCCTATACCGAAGAAAACATCGAAACCGTCCTCAAAGCCTTTACCGAAGAAAAAGGCACCAAGCTCGGGGTCATTATGAACGGTGCCCGCACCTTGCTCACGGGCGTCGCCGTAGGCCCGTCGATGCTGTCGGTTTTTGAGACACTTGGCCTCGAAAAAACACTGATCAGACTGAAAAGCCAGATAGCGTGGAATGTTTAGAATTGTGAGCCGATACCGGTCAAAACTTTTATCGTTATGTGCTGATCTGCTGCAATTGCTTGTCGTATGTTCGACGTTGATCAGCGTTGTTGATGCCCAGAATAATGCCGTCCGGTACCATCGAGACGAAAAACAAGCACAGGCACTGATCAAAAGGGTACTTGCCCGCTCGCCGATCATCGACGGGCACAATGATCTGTTTGCCTGGTATTTTGGCTGCGACTACAAAAAATTAAAAAAGTGTCCGCAGGATATCGCGGACTACCCTTTAGACACGCTTACTAAGGGCCAAACCGATATTCCGCGCTGGAAAAAAGGCGGTGTTGGCGGGGTGCAGCTAAATCTGGGCGGCGACCCGGCGACAAAGGCCGACGCTGAATATTCTCTTCTTCGTCGCGTAGAAAAAGCCTATTCAAAAGATCTCAAGATCGTGAGCAGCTCCATCGAGATGCGTGCAGCGATCAAGTCCGGCAAGATAGCTTTGCTGCCGATGATGGAAGGTTCGGACAGATTAAACGGCAAAGTCTCGGAGCTGAAACCGCTCTACGATCTTGGACTTCGCTGCATGACTTTTGCATACGAGACGAACAGTTTTGCTGACGGCAGCGACGATGAGCCCAGAAATAATGGCATCTCCACCAGTGGTAAAGAGTTGGTAGCAGAAATGAATCGTCTCGGCGTCTTCATCGACATGAGCCATATTTCGGCAAAAGCGATGAATGACATTCTCGATATTACTCAGGCACCGGTCATTTTTAGTCACTCGAATGCTCGCAAGTTATCGGACTTAAACCGAAATGTGCCGGATGATGTTCTGCTCCGGCTAAAAACGAACGGCGGACTGATCATGATCGACTTGGTCGCCGAGCACGTTTCTAATACCTTTGCCAAATGGATGGTCGAAGGCGACATTTTGTATTTCAAAACAAAAAAACAATTTCCCGACGATAAGAAAAAACTCAATGACGTAATGAAAGAGTGGGAAGACAAGAATCCACAGCCCGATGTTTCGATCCGGGAAGTTGCCGACCATTTTGACCATGTAAAAAAGCTGATAGGCGTCAACCACATCGGTATCAGCGGCGACTATGACGGCATGGATTATCCTATCAAAGGACTCGAAGATGTTTCCTGTTTTCCGAAAGTGTTGGTTGAGCTTGCCAGGCGTGGATGGAGCGAAACAGAATTATCAAAGATCACAGGTGGAAACTATTTGCGCATCTTTGGCCAGATCGAAGGTAAAGCAAGGTCATTGACACGGAAAAAGTGATCCGCGATCTGCCGGCCGCGACACCGCAAAATGAGCGTATCTTTGCAACTTTCCTATTTCCATCCGTTCTAATTCTACGTGACCGGCGTATGGATCGAACACTTACAAAATTTAGGTCGGCGATAGCTCTGATATTGATATGTTTGAGCGTTTTTGCCGCGCTTGCCCAGCCGGATGTCGAGCAAAAGCGGGTCGAGGCTAAGGCTGCGTACGATGCGGGCGTAAAACTTCGCGGCGACAACACTTTCAAGTCATACAATCAGGCACTCGAACAATTTCAGCTATCGGTAAAGCTCTACGGCGAGGTCGGTGACAAGGGCAATGTCGGCGGTTCGCTGCTCGGTGTGGGGCTGATACAGAACCTGCTTTATGACAACAATGCCGCGATCGATTCGTACAACCGTGCACTCGCGATATTTCGTGAGATCGGGCACAAACAGCTTGAGGCACGCACGCTAAATAATCTCGGTACGCTGTACGGCGGCATCGGCGACAAACCAAAAGCTCTCGAGTATCACAACCTCGCGCTCAAGATCAGAGAAACCGGCGATGATAAATTTGGCCTTGCCAACAGCCTAAACAGCATCGGCCTGATCTATGCCGAGATCAGCGAACAGGCAAAGGCGATCAAATATTTCGAGCGTGCTCTCGCCATCCAGATCGAGATCGACGACCAGCGGGCACAGGCAAACACGCTCTCAAATCTTGGACGCACATATGACGATCTTGGCAACCAAGCCAAAGCCGTCGAATATCTCGAACGAGCGCTGACGCTCCGCCGCGCAAACAAAGACAGATTTGGCGAGGCAACAGTGCTCAACAATATCGGCATGGCGACCGCCCCCGACCGGGCAAAAGCCATCGCATTTTACGAACAGGCCCTCACGATACTTACCGAACTCGGGCTCGAAAATAGAAAAGCCTCCGTTCTCGGCAACATCGGCGTCGCCTATCTGGACATCAACGAGCCTGCAAAGGCGCTCGCCTATCACCGCCAGTCGCTGCCGCTCTACCGGGCGATGTCGGACAAAGACGGCGAGGCAACGGCGCTCAATAATATCGGTTTTGCCGCCGCGAGACTCGGCGATACAAACGCGGCGTTTGCTGAGCTAAACAACGCGCTGGTTCTATCGCGGTCGGTAAATGCCCGCAGTCTTGAGGCAACGATCCTCGGTAATCTGATGCAGGTTGCAAAACAGACAGGCCGCAACGCGGTGGCTATAATGTACGGCAAGCAATGCGTCGGGATGTATCAGGAACTGCGGCGGGCGATCGCTACGCTTGATAGATCGGCGCAGGCCATGTATCTCAGGTCTGTCGCCGACAATTACCGTGTTCTCGCCGATCTGCTGATCGAGATGGGGCGTTTTGCAGAGGCCGAACAGGCTTTGCAAATGTTGAAAGAAGAGGAGTTTGCCGATTTTGTCAGCCGTGACGCCGACGAGATCAAGAGCCTCAACCGACGCGTAAAATTAACCGATAAAGAGAGGTTGTTAGTCGATAAATATACGCTGCTTGCAAACCGGGCGTCGGAGCTGGGTGAGCAGTTCAAAAAACTCGACGAGCGTAAACGTATGCTTTCCCGTCGCGAGCAAATGCTATCACTGGACGAGGAAAAGCTGTATCATTTGCTTGCGGCACAGATCACTGAGGCAAATGCCGCGTTTCGGCTGTTTCTCGAAAAAGATCTCGTCGCCGAGCTTGGAACCGACAACGTCCGCCAGATCGAGATCGACCGCAGCCTGCAGGACAAGCTGCGAAAATGGGGCAACGGCACGGTCGCTCTGTACACCGTCGTTACCGAAAACCGCTATCGAGTAGTGCTGACGACACCGACTGTGCAGATCGACGGCAGGACGGATATCAGCGCCGCATTGCTCAACAAAAAGATCTTTGCTTTTAACAAAGCGATCAAAAACCCGGACGCCGATCCGCGTACCCTAGGCAAAGAGCTGTATGACATCCTCATCAAGCCGATCGAAAAAGACCTGGCCGCCGCCGGAGCCAAGACGCTGCTCTGGTCGCTCGACGGTACGCTGCGGTATTTGCCGTTAGCGGCCTTGTCGCCGGACGGCAAGGCGTTTATGGCTGAGAGGTATCAAAATGTGATACTTACTGCTCGAACGCGTGACTCGCTGGCCGATTCGACAGCCGAGTGGAAAGCACTCGGGATGGGCGTGTCTGAGGGCACAGTAGTAACTTATCCGGATCAGCCTGAATTACCGCAAAAGGTCGTTCCGCTGCCGGGAACAAAAGACGAGCTTACGGCGATCGTGCGTGACGAGAATAGCCCCAATGAAAAGGGTATATTGAGCGGGCGGCGATATCTAGATAAAGATTTTACGCTCAAAAATCTTACCGATTCGCTCGCGGCTGAGACCGCTGACGGCAAACGAAAATTTACCGTCATCCATCTCGCCAGCCATTTTCATCTCGGCAGCAGTTGGTCAAACTCGTATCTTTTTCTCGGCAACGGCAAGTTTTTGACGCTTGAGGAATTAAGCGGCTCGCCGCAGATAAATTTTGGCGATGTCGAGCTGGTGACGCTCTCGGCGTGCAACACGGCGGTCGGCGGTTATGCAAACGGACGTGAGGTCGATTCGCTCGCCGGGGCGATACAGGCAAAAAGCGGTAAGGCAGTGCTCGCAACTCTATGGGAAGTCTCGGATCTGAGCACGCCGCGTCTGATGAGCGATTTTTACCGTTTTCGTAAAGAAAAACCGGGCACGACAAAGGCCGAGGCTCTGCAACAGGCTCAGCGAAAAATGATCGCCAGTGCGACAAAAACCACCGCCGGATTTTCACACCCGTATTTTTGGTCGGGATTTGTCCTGATCGGCAATTGGCGTTAGACCGGACGGTTTTGACACGCGGCTAAGGTTGGGTTACGGTCAATCCAAATGCTGCACTAAGAAATCCAGACGTACATCGACGCCCAAACACCGTCCCACAGTGAGATCTGCGTGACGCTTGCCAAACAGATATGCGCCGGTTTGCCACAGGCTGAAAACAAATTATGGCACGCTCACCCGGTTTGGTTTCTCGACGGCAATCCGATAGTCGGATTTAGCATGTTAAAAGCCGGGATCAGGCTGATGTTTTGGAGCGGAGCAAGTTTTGACGAAGACGCGCTGGCAAACGGCACGGGAAAATTCAAGGACGCATCTATCACCTACGCGTCAGCCGATCAGCTTGACACCGAGATATTAAGACGCTGGCTTGCAAAGGCCGAAACCATCCAGTGGGACTATAAAAATGTCATCAAACGCAAAGGTGTGCTGGAAAGGTTGAAATGATCACACCTCGGTTAATGAGCGATTTTACCGTTTTCGTAAAAGACAAACCCGACAGGACAAAGGAGGATGCTCTCCAACAAGCCTAGCGAAAATGAACGCCAGTGCGACAAAAACCGTCGCCGGATTTTCACACCCGTTTTTTGGTTGGGATTTGTCCTGATCAGAAACTGGCGATAGGCAGTGGCTCTATTACCTCAAAGGTGGTATGTGGGGTACCTTTTCTTCGAAACCATGTACACAATGAAAAGAATCAACAAATATTGGGAAACGGGAAATATTGGAAGCACTAAGGCGAAAAAGTAGATACCGCCCGTGTTTCGTTCTTGCTGATATTGAGGGTAACCCATCACAGATTCGTTTGGATTATCGGGATCGTAAAAGACAATAACTCTTTCTCCAATTGCTATGTCTTCAAATTTTGGATTCCCATCGCTTGCCCGTCCTCTACCCGAATAATTTGTTCCTGAGACAGAGTATTCGTAAATAACGGTGGCGTGGTTCTCCGGCTCCTTGCTAGTCACCGTTCCATAGATGCCTACGCCATGTTTCATAAGCCGTTCGAGTTGATCTGAATGGAGGATACGGTATCCTACGCCGTAGCCGATAATAGTGAAAACAATCCAAATAACTGGGACGAGGATCCAAAATTTCTTCATTATTTTAAACCTCGATCACGCGGCGTTTCACGGGCGATGACAGAACGATCGTCGTCGTCGTAATGCCATACGGCGTCAGCCGGTCGATCATTTCTTGTAGATGCTCGACCGAGCGGACGGCGACTTTCATAATGAACGAATCGCCGCCCGTGCCGCGATGGCATTCGAGCACCTCGTTCGCCTCTTGTGCGACCTCGATAATGTGGCTGTAATCCACGCCCGTGATGCTCATTCGTACAAACGCCGTAATCGGCAGGCCGACCTTTGCAGTATCGATCTCCGCTCGATAGCCGGTGATGATGTGAGCATCCTCGAGCTTATGCACGCGCTCGATCACCGCGGGCGTCGTTAGCCCGACGCGGCGGCCAAGCTCGGCGTAGCTCGTCCGGGCGTCTTCTTGCAGCTCTCGCAATATCTTACGGTCAATTTCGTCGATCATAGTTCAAAGTAGAGATCCCCGGTTGCTACGGCTCCCCGTACTGACAAAGGCCGGATCTTGGTCCGGTCCGGACCAGGTGGACCAAGGTGGACCAGAGGTGGACCAAATAATGTTAACCAACGAGAATAAATAAACGCATATTCTAAGGCTCTGGCGGCATAATAACTTATATTCGTTATTCAGCCAAACGATAAGTTCTATTACAATTGCTTATTCTCAGATAACTTTGCCTATTGCCAAGGACATCGAATATATGAAAGGAGCCGCCGCACAGATGCTCAACGAAACCACAACTGCGACCGAAGCCGATTTTGCGATCGAAAATTTTACCGTTTCGGATGCCGATCTGCCCGAATTCAAAGATCTCAAATTTGAAAATATCAACGAGCTGCATCTCGACCATCCGGGGGCAAACGACGCTGAGTATCGTGCCCGCCGCGACTATATCGCATCGTGTGCTAAGAGTTTTCGCGAGACGGGCGAGATCACTGATGTGGAATACAACACACGCGAACAGCGTGTCTGGCGGTATGTTGCCGAGGAATTAGAGGAGCTGCAGCAAAAATACGCGTCGCCTTTTTATCTTCGTGCAAAGAAAGATCTCGGGATCACGACCGAACGCATACCGCAGCTTTCAGAGATGAACCGCCGATTACGCGAGCTGACCGGGTTTCGTCTCGCACCGATCGAGGGACTGGTCGAAACACGCGGTTTTCTCTCGTGGCTCTCGTACCGCGTGATGCTCTGCACGCAGTATATTCGCCACCATTCGCACCCGGCATATACGCCCGAACCCGACATCGTCCACGAAGCCATCGGGCATATTCCGATGTTTACAAACCCTAATTTTGCCGATTACTCTCAGTTCATTGGCCATGGAGCCCGCATCGCTAACGATAAGCAATTAGAGGAGTTAGGCCGTTTGTACTGGTTCACGATCGAATTTGGGTTAGTCGAACACGAAGGTGATATTAAGGCATACGGGGCGGGACTGCTCTCAAGCTTTGGCGAGCTCGAGCATGCATTTTCGGATCAGGTCGAACGCCGCCCGTTCAACCTAGAGCAGGTCATCAATCACGAATACACATACAGCGACATGCAGCCGGTGTTGTATGTGATTCCGTCGTATGCTGAGCTAAAAGAAATCACAAAGAAATATATAGAGAGTTTTTGATTATGATCACAGATATTAATACAGCAGTTGAAATAAACACGGCGGTTCAAAATCCGTTGGGCTTAAAGAAGATACACCACGTCGAGTTTTACGTAGGCAATGCCAAGCAGGCGGAGTTTTATTATCGTAAGGCGTTTGGGTTTTCGCGTGCAGGTTACTCGGGGCTGGAGACGGGAAATCGCGAGACGACATCGTATTTGATGCGGCAGACGAATATCAATTTTGTCTTGACGACGCCGCTCAATCCGGAGCATCCGGCGGCGGAGCATATCAAGCAGCACGGTGACGGCGTGCGTGATATTGCGTTTTATGTCGAGGATGCGGACCATGCATTTAACGAAGCTGTTCGTCGTGGTGCGACACCGGTTACCGAGCCGCACGATATGGCTGACGAGAATGGCTCTGTTCGTCATTCGGCGATCGCGACGTATGGCGATACGATACACTCATTTATCTCGTACAACACCAACAACGGCCACAATTACAACGGCGTTTTTCTGCCTGGATTTGTCGCTCAGGATGTCGCGGGCGAGCCGACCGGTATTATGATGGTCGATCATATCGTGGGTAACGTTGAGCTTGGCAAGATGAACGAGTGGTGCGATTTCTATCGCGACGTGATGGGCTTTTTCCGGTATATTACGTTCGACGACAATGATATCTCGACCGAATATTCGTCGCTGATGTCGATCGTTATGTCGGACGGCCAGCACAATATTAAATTTCCGATCAACGAGCCCGCGTCAGGCAAAGGCGGCAAATCGCAGATACAGGAATACATCGATTTTTACCGCTCGGCGGGTGCCCAGCACATCGCTCTGCTCTGCCGCGATATTCGCTCGACGGTCGCCAAACTAATGGAAAACGGCGTCGAGTTTCTCACGATCCCCGATACATATTACGAAGACGTGCTTGACCGGGTCGGCCCGATAGACGAAGACATCGAATCTCTTAAAAAGCTTGGCATCCTGGTCGATCGCGACGACGAAGGTTATCTGCTACAGATCTTTACCAAACCGGTCGAGGACCGCCCGACCGTATTTTACGAGATCCTGCAGCGCAAGGGCTGCAAAGGCTTTGGTAAGGGTAACTTTAAGGCGCTGTTTGTATCGATCGAAGAGGAACAGCGGCGGCGCGGAAATCTATAAGGTATTGCTGTACCTGTGTGCTACATAAGGCGACCGAACACGCTTCCGGCCCCAAGTATGAACGAGAGGATCATCAATATCATAGCAGTATTGATCTGACTCTCTGCACTAACGAGATTACCCGCGATGGCGTCATTTTTTGCGCGGTTGGCAACTATCGAAGCCGCTATGCCCCCGACGCAGCAGAAGAGAATACTTATCAGGCTTAGAATGAAGATCGTGTTGGCCTTTTTTATGACTGCGGCTTGGTGTTCGGCATCCGCAGGCGTTTGATCGATTCCTAAAAGTGACATAGTAAACTCCGATTATTCTGTATTTTGTGCGATTAATATAGAGCAATGAATCTCAAATATCAAACTGGTTTTGGAAACGAATTCGCGACTGAGGCGGTCGAAGGTGCATTGCCCGTCGGAATGAACTCGCCGCAGCGAGCGCCGCTCGGGCTTTATGCTGAGCAACTTTCGGGGACGGCGTTTACGGTGCCTCGCTCGGGGAATAAGCGGACCTGGACGTACCGCATCCGGCCGTCGGTGATGCATAAGCCGTTTGAGCGGATCGATAACCGCCGCTGGCAGAGCAAGCCGGACGACATCGACGTGACGCCAAACCAGCTGCGTTGGGATCCGCTGCCGGTTCCGACGGAGCCGACCGATTTTATTGAGGGCATCACGACCATTGCTCTAAATGGCGATCTGATGTCGCAGGCCGGCATCGGCATACACATCTATACATTGAACCGCGGCATGGGCGACCGTTATTTCTATAACGCTGACGCCGAAATGCTGATCGTGCCTGAGATGGGACGGCTCGGATTCCTGACAGAATTGGGCGCTATACAAGCCGGTGCGGGCGAGATCGTCGTCATTCCGCGAGGCGTAAGGTTTAAGGTCGAGCCGCACCCGGACGACAAAAACTGCCGTGGCTATATCTGCGAAAATTACGGCGGACAATTTCGCATTCCTGACCTCGGCCCGATCGGAGCCAACGGCCTCGCCAATCCCCGCGATTTCGAAACGCCGGTCGCGTGGTACGAAGACCGCGAAGGCGATTTTGAACAGGTCGCAAAATTTGCGGGTAATCTGTGGTCGTGCAGTGTCGACCATTCCCCTCTCGATGTCGTCGCGTGGCACGGCAACTATGCTCCGTACCGCTACGATCTGCGGCGATTTAACACGATCGGCTCGATCTCGTACGATCACCCCGACCCGAGCATCTTCACCGTACTCACGTCGCCGTCGGGTGAGCCGGGCGTTGCCAATTGCGACTTTGCGATCTTTCCGGAACGCTGGCTGGTCGCCGAAAACACGTTTCGTCCGCCGTGGTACCACCGCAATTACATGTCCGAATACATGGGCCTCATCTACGGCCAATACGACGCCAAAGAAGAAGGCTTTGTCCCCGGCGGCGGCTCGCTCCATAATCAAATGTCCGCCCACGGCCCCGATCTTGACGCCTTTGAAAAAGCGTCAAATGCCGACCTTAAGCCGCAAAAACTTGAGGGCACAATGGCGTTTATGTTCGAATCGCGCTATATCATCCGTCCGACGCGCTTTGCGATGGAATGCTCACAACTCCAACACCAATACAGCGAAGTCTGGCAGGGGCTGACGAAGAATTTTGTTGAAAAATAGTTCGCATATTTGCTAACATCGTTATGGCGTTTGAAATCGAGTATTTTAACGAGCGTGTTAGAGATGAGATTGAATCTTGGCCCGGCGACTTGTTCGCTGATTTTGGTCGGCTTTTGGATTTGTTGGCGGAATATGGCCCGGTGCTTCGTTTACCGCATTCACGTTCTATGGGTGACGGGCTATTTGAATTACGGCCGCGAGGAAGTTCCGGCATCGGACGCGCTTTCTATTGTTTTCTTATTGGAAAACGGGTCGTGATCGTCCACGCTTTTATCAAGAAGAGCCAACAAACGCCAGACAAGGAACTTAAATTAGCCCGAAAACGGGTAAGGAAAGTAAAAGATGGATGATTTGGAATATAAGCCCGTAAAACATGATCACGAACGCTTTAAAAAAATAGGACGGCAGAAAAAAGGTTTTCAGGAAGCGTATGATGCCTTGGAGCTTGAATATCAGATCGCCAGTCAGATGCTGAGAGCACGTTCTCGAGCGAAGCTTACGCAGGAGGCCGTTGCTGAGAAAATGGGAACCACAAAAAGCGCCGTTTCGCGACTCGAATCCGCAAGTAAACATGCACCCTCACTTACGACCCTAAAACGATACGCTGAAGCGGTGGGCTGCGAACTTAGTGTTAAGCTAGTTCGTCAGAAATAACTCGTGGCTGCAATCACGGAAATAAAATTCGTCGCGACACCAGAAAAGGGTGAAGTGTCTGGGATCTTGATGCGGCCGGATCGTGCGATGCATCTGCTTGTGCTCGGTCACGGAGCGGGTGCGGATATGCGCTCAATATCGATGCAGAGTATTGCTGAGGCCCTTGCCCGGCAGAGTATTGCGACGTTTCGTTATAACTTTCCATTTAAAGAAAACAAACGCGGCGGCATTGATTCGCCAAAGACCGCAACTGCGACGGTTCGTGCGGCGGTCGCCGAGGCGAAGCGGCTCGAACCAAAAATGACGCTGCTTGCGGCCGGGCATTCGTTTGGCGGGCGAATGACGACGACGGCGCAGTCCGACGAGCCGCTCGATGGTGTGACGGGGCTCGTGCTCTTTTCGTTTCCGCTGCATGCGCCAAATCAACCTGACAATAAGCGTGCTGAGCATCTCAATGCAATAAAGATCCCGATGCTGTTTCTGACTGGAACGCGAGACGCTCTAAATGACCTGACGTTATTTCACCCCGTTATCGAAAAGCTGGGCAATACCGCGACGCTTCACACTATCGACACAGGCGATCACAGTTACAAGGTGCTAAAGAAAACGCGTGTTTCGGACGAAGACGTTTTTGACGAAATGGCTCGTGTAACTGCTGATTGGATACGGGAAAACCTATCCTAGTCTGACTTTTAGTATTCGCTCGATCCCTTGCAGATCCGGAATGAACTCGGGTTTGCTCCAAGTTGTCTGATCCACAAGCTCTCTCAGTATTTCCGATTGACCTAACCCGATCTCGATCAATAATAAACCGCCCGGATTCAGATGATCCGGCGCTTCGCTGATAATTCGGCGGACGATGTCGAGGCCGTCGGTTCCGGCAAAGAGAGCATTGTGCGGCTCAAAATCGCGCACCTCTTTTTGCATATTTATCAGATCGCCATCGGGCACATACGGCGGGTTTGTCACGATCATGTCAAACATCTCATCAACGCCCTCAAAAAGATCACCTTCAATTATTGTCAATCGGTCAGCGACATTGTGACGTTCGGCGTTCCAGCTAGCAACCTTAATCGCGGCTGCGGAAATATCGGTAGCGACGGCGGTTGTGGACGGCACATTTGCCAGGGTGGAGACCGAGATACAACCTGAGCCGACACCGATCTCGCAAAGGCGGGGTTCGTTGAGTTTATTGAGTTCGTTGATCGCGGCTTCGACAAGGATCTCAGTTTCGGGACGCGGGATAAGCACATCCGGCGTAACCTCGAAATCTAATCCATAAAATTCCTGCCGTCGGGCGATGTACTGAAACGGTTCGCGGTTCGCCCGCCGCTCAATATAGCCTTTAAAAAGCGTAGCTTCATCGTTCGTCAATTCGTATTCGGGATGTGCGATCAAGAATGTCGAAGGTTTAGCGATGGCAAGTGCCAGCAGAGACGCGGCTTCGCGGCGAGGGTCGGCAACACCGGCGTCCGATAGACGCGTTGTGCTTATATTTAAGAGATCGGCGATCGTCATCGGGCACCGTCGTCACGCATCATGGCGGGCAATGTTAGCAGGATGATCTTGAGATCCAGCAATAGCGACCAATTTTTTACGTAAAACAGGTCGAGTTGGACCATCTCTTCGAATGTGAGACGGTTGCGGCCCGACACCTGCCACAGACCGGTAATTCCGGGTTTTACGTCGAGACGTTTTCTATGCCACAGAGCGTACGCCTCTACCTCATACGGGATCGGCGGACGTGGGCCGACGATGCTCATATCGCCCTTGAGTACGTTTAATAATTGCGGCAGCTCATCGAGACTCGTCCGCCGTAAGAATTTGCCGACCCGAGTGACCCGCGGGTCATTGCGCACCTTGCCAAAGACCGGTTTCTGCTCGTCGCCCGCATTTGCCTGGCTGTCGCCCTTGATGTTCAGCTCGTAAGCCTCGCGGTGAACGTTTTCATCGGCACCGGCGATCATCGTGCGAAATTTACAGCACAGGAAAACGCGGCCATCCATACCCACACGTTCCTGCAAAAACAAGACAGGCCCCCGTGAATCAATTTTGACCAGGATCATTATCAACGCCCAGAGCGGGAGCAAGACGAGCGCAGAGATCGCCGCTATTACAATATCCGACACGCGCTTTACGAATCTTTCGATATCCGAGAGCGGTTCGCGAAACAGCCTGACCATCGGCAAAACGCCGATCTGTTCGACGCTAGTCTTTTGCGGCAAAACATCGAGCGGGCTCGGAGCAAAGCAAAATTCGACCCGTTGTTCGCGTCCGATCTCCATCATCGAATCGAAAAGCCGTTCGCTGCCGAGTTCGTTTGCGGTGATGATGACCTCTTGGATCTTAACCTCGCGAATGACTTTTGTTAGGTCTTCGATACGGCCAACCACCGGCAGGCCTGAGATCGTTTCTGGCGGCTTTACGCGATCACTTTCGGGGTCATACCAAACGATGCCAACCACGCGGTAACCCAGATCGGGCAGCTTTCGCAGCTCCTCGGCGGTTCGGCCCGCATCCTGTTCCGAGCCGACGATCAGCGTCGGTATCAGATTAAAACCCCGTCGGCGAAACAGCGTTTGTATATAACGGAGCGTTAGGTGAAACGCGACAAACAGGACGAGGGCGATCGCAAAATCAAAGGCAAATACGCCGCGGGAATATGAATATTCGCGAAATGTATATCCGCCGCGAAACACAAATGCCCACGCAACGATCAGGAGCGAACTGACCGAAACCGCCTTAAAGATACGCGTTGCATCTTGGGCATAGGAAAATGAGCCGTGAAATTTATAGATGCGTTGGTACAGCAACATTGCCAGACGGATCGCTGCGCCAAAAAACAATATACCGACGTAAGGAGCAAATTCGCGAGACCACCCGAATCCATCCGGCGACAACACCGGGCGCTGCTCGCGTAGCTTAAAAGCCGTGATAAAGCTGGCCGATCCAATGATCAGATCTGCAAGCATCACCAACGTCCAAACGAGCGGCATCACCCAACGCGGGGCTTGCCGGTTGGCTTGCGTCACAGCGGACATTTGTGTGTTCTGCTCAGAGCCCATAATCACGGTTCTAAAACAAGGTCGGCAACCTGCCGTCTTACAGCGTTGTTGCGTCGAGGGTTGCGATCAGGCTTTTTCTCAAGCGTTATTTTCTCAAGATCTGCTGAAGAATCGATCCGCATCATCCTGTTTTCGCTGATCAAATATTCATCGATCGCCGCCGTTTTGCCGGCAAATATCGTCGCAACCGGCACGCCAAGAGCGGCAGCTTCGCGGTTCATCGTCCCGCCGCCGGAGATCACCAGATCCGCCGCCGCGATCAGGTTAGCTCCATCTAAGACGCCCTCAGGAATAATAATATTGGCGTGCGGATGCTCACGCAGCAATTCCTCCCCCTGATAAGTTTTTCGCGGGAGCAATATTATCTTGCATCCGGGCACAGCGGCAAATTTCTCGATCATTTCGGACAGCAACTCGTTTGCGACGCCGCGATGATAAAGAGCCTCAGGTGCATGGGGCCGAATGACGACCAATATATCATCGCTTGAGGCACCCAGATCCGCGAGGACGGCAGGAAATTGATCATCCGGCTGGAAATCCGCGAGATAGACATCCTCTTTGATGCCATCGAAACGCCGCACCTTGGCGTCATTTACCCCGAACTTTCTCAACGCTTCGGCAGGAAAACTCTTTGGCACAACGAGCCGCTTCGCCGTTCGAAACGAGAGGTGATTCCCCGGGTGATGCTCGTAATCCATGAGGTTGACACTTTTTATCCCAAGCAGCCGGGCGACGACAAGCGGTTCCTGCGAACTATGCGAAAGTACCAAGTCTATCTTTTTATCTGCTGCCCATTTTCTAAGCTCAAAAACCCGAGAGGCAAATTTTAGAGCCTTAGACACGATATTTTTTCCGCCGTGAATGCCAAAAACCGCCGGGTCGAGGCCTGCTTTTTTTGCTAACTCAACGGTCTGGGCATAGTCTCGTGCGGTCCACACGATCTCATTCCCGCGTTCCACGAATTCCTTAGAAAGCGCATCAAAAAAAGGGACGTGCGGCGAATTTCCTAGATCTATCCAGATACGCATTGCGTTCAAATTTAGCACATAACGGGTGCAATGCTTGCCGTTAGTCGAGGAAAGACTGCATCCACAATTCGAGGGTCAGCAAGTGAAAAACCTGTAGATTGAGGTCTTCGCGCCCGGACAGGTTTGAGTCGATGATGCGGCGAACCTCTTTGGCATCAAACAGGCCTCTTTTCGTTATTCTTTCCTGGGACAAAAGATCCTCGACCAGCGGCCGCAACGGGCCGCGAAGCCATGACCTGACAGGAGCACTAAACCCGGCTTTTTTCCGCCAGACAACCTCGCGGGGCAGCAGACGTGTCGCGGCTTTTTTGAGGATATATTTTCGCTTTATGCCATTGATCTTTAGGTTTGACGGCAGCCGTGCCGACAGATCGACCAGCTCTTTGTTGAGAAAAGGCACTCGTACCTCGAGATTTGCCGCCATCGACATACGGTCGGTCGTGTCGAGATTTAGGGCGGGCATAAACGTTTTGAAATCAACGTAGAGCATGCGGTTTAGCGGCGAAGCGTTTTTACAATGCTCAAAATATTCACGGTGATATCGATATGCGTCAAACGCAGACATCTCGCTCTTTAGTTTGTCGGCGTAGAGCCCGCGTTTCATCTCATCCGTAAAATACGTACCAAATCCTAGATAGCGGTCCTCAAAATCCATCCCCGCACTACGTGCAAACTTTTTAAGATTGCGGAGCGGAGCGGTCAACTTGCCCGGCAGGCCGCCATAGGCGAGGCTCTCGATAATTTTCATCGCAGGGCGGCGAACTGCGGTCGGTACAATGTCCGTCAGGCCTGCGAGCTTCATAGCCATCTGACGTGGATAGCCCGCAAATATCTCGTCGCCGCCCATCCCGGACAGCATCACGGTCTGGGTCGCACGCGATTGCTCAGAGATCAGATAAGACGGGATCGCCATGTCGATGATCGGAGCCTCTTGGTGCCGGACGAGCTTTGGCAAAAGGTCGGCGAGGTCCGGCGTGAGCATCGTTTCGTGGTAATCGAGGTCGAGCAATTTTGCGACGCGACGCGACCATTCTATGTCGTCCGGGATGATGTCGTATTTGAGATCATCGGCGGAAATGCCGGTCGTGTAGGCGGAAACCTTTTGTTTAGAGCGTTTTGCCATCAAGGCGGTCACGACGGAAGAATCGACACCACCGGACAAAAATGCGCCAAGCGGCACGTCGGCGACCATCTCCATTTCAGTAACGCGGTCGAGCGTTTCGTACACGCGGTCCGTCCATTCGCCCTCATTACCGCTACTCTCCTCGACCGAATAATCGAGGTCCCACCATTCGTGTGTAGATATTTCACTGTTTTTCCACGTCAGAAAATGCCCGGCCTTTAGCTGGTAAATGCCTTTGAACATCGTATGCGGCGGTACCGGCCAGAGGAACGTGAGCGATTGGTGCAGGGCCTCGTGGTCAAGCTCGGCGGCCATGAGTTTGGTTGCAAGGATCGCTTTTATCTCGGATGCAAAGACGAGACTATCGCCGATTTTTGCGTAAAAAAGCGGCTTGATGCCGGCTCGATCGCGGGCGAGAGTGAGCGTTTTTTCTAGATCGTCCCACACGGCAAATGCGAACATACCGTTAAGCTTATCGAGGCAATCTGTTCCCCATTCGCGAAATGCTTTTAACAGAACCTCGGTGTCTGAGCCGCTCGTGAATGCAACGCCTTTTGATTCGAGCTCGGTGCGGATCTCTTTGTAATTATAGATCTCGCCGTTGAGTATCATCACGTAGCGTCCGTCGTCGGTGAACATCGGCTGATGCCCGGCAGACGAAGTGTCGATGATCGACAGGCGTCGATGGCCAAGACAGGCCTTTAGGCTGTGCGGGCCAAACGCCTCGGACACAAAAACACCCTCGTCGTCACGCCCGCGATGCTCTATCGCAACCAACGCCCCGCCGATACGCGACTCAGGTTCAGGTGAAATTATTCCGGCAATGCCGCACATAAATTGAAAGGCAAAAGTAAAAAGTAAAACGACAAAATTAAACGGAGCCCCCGCTTTTTGCCTCGATCAAACGCGCCAGTGCATACGCCATCCATGCCTGTCCCCAACGCATGTACGGCATCTTAACCACACCGCTTTTGCGTAATTGATAATAAAAGAAACCTTCGGGGTCGAGCATATTTCCCATTGTCCAATCGGCTATTTTTTGAGCGGTTGGCAGCATTCGCTCATCGATGGCTTTCATCTCGGACATTGCAGCGATAGCCGCCGCCGCCGAGTGGATATCGACCGGATAGGTTGACGTATCGTAGTATTTTGGCGTGCCGTCGTCGAGAAAAAATTTGCGCAGCCAATAACCGCCGCCGAGATTGATCGCGTCAAACGTCTCGGCCCGCAGCTCCTCGATCTCGCCGGAAATTCGATACAGCGACAACAAAACGAAAGCCGTGTGAAAGTTATCAACCCAGCCCTGTGTCTCGTTGGCTCCATAGACCCACGCACCGTTAGTGTTTTGCCGCCGGATGACAAAGCGGGCGGTCTTTGCGGCCATTTTGAGATATTCGTCATTACCGATCGCTGCCCCGACACGAGCAAGGCACTCGCCCGCCAAAAGGTTCGCGTTCAAGATGACCGTGTTATCTCCGGGCGTGTAGCTAAAACAGATCTCGTCGTCAGTTTCGGTGGGCCTGTTTAATCCGGTGAGGATAAAGCGGCAAATTTCGTCTGCCGCATTTAGGTACAGCTCATCGCCAAATGCCTGATATGCCTCGACTAACGCCTGTTGGGCAAACGCTGTCGGCACGATCGCGGGTGTGCCGAGCGGTGCGTAAAACGCACGCGATTGCCAGTCGAAATTGTATCCAAAGGCAAGTGTTGGTATGCCCTCAGCCGATTTGCCGAGAATTGCATTATTCATCAGGCGTTCAAGCAGAACCTTGGCGTTCTCAGCGCGCGACTCGTTTTTTGTGGCTCGATATCGGGATAATTCTGCCAAGGCGAACAGTGCCAAACCTTTTGGATTTACGCCTTTTTTAACACCCAATGCGGGCCGCAAATTGATCGGTGAACGCTTTACTGCTTGCAGCAAAGCGAGCCGTGCAAAGCGTATGTGTTTCAGTGGTGTGAGCTGAAACAAAACACTATTGAGCCCGTCAAACGGATCGTAACCGGCAAAACCTTCGCCCTCGCAATACGCAAAGAGCCGGTCGTATGTTTGTATAAGGTCAGTGGACATCGGCGGCGGTAAAAGGAAAGGTTATCACAACTTGCGCCCGTTTATGATGCCTGACAAAGGGGCGGCTGACTTTTGCCCTTTGTGCGGAAAAGCTAGATAATAATGTCTTACTTTACGGCACTTTGTATGAAGTTTTTCTCGGACATACGGCTGCTGATATTGGCGATCTGGCTCGGTGCCGCTGTGTTTTTTGTCGGCGTCGCTCAAGTTGCTTTCGCCGTGTTGCCGGACCGTGAACTTGCCGGTGCTGTGGTCAACCGCAATCTGGCGATACTCAATTTTGGCGGAATGGGCATCGCGGTCATAATGTTGCTCACGTCGCTCGTCGCGACGGCCCGCATCAGCTCGTTTTGGCTGTGGATCGAGAGGTTTTTGCTCTTGCTGCTGGCGGCGGCGTGTGCGGTGGGGCAATTTGTCATCGGGTTTTGGCTCGCGTCGCTGCGAGGACAGATGGGACGGCCGATCGATGAGGTCGCGATTGACGACCCATTGCGGATACAATTTAACACGCTGCACCAATACTCTGTCTGGGTGCTGATGGCGGCGATGGGTGCGGGGCTGATCGCGTTTTTTATCATCTCGAACCGCAAGTTTGCTGGCAAAACTACCGCAGATGACCCGTACGATTTTTCAAAAGAATTTAAGGCCTGACAATTATGGAATTGATAGAAAAAAAGAACGATTTTGCGTCGCGTTTTGGGCGGTGGAGCTATAACTCGGCGCTTCGCGGGTATCCGTATGTCGAGAATATTAACGCTCCTTTTACGCCGGTCCGCCGTGCTTTGCCGATGCTCAATCTGGCTCTCATCTCCTCAGCCGGTGCTTATATCGACGGCACAGATGCGTTTGACCTCGAATCAAAAGACGGCGACCTTAACTATCGCGAGATCCCGGTCGAGGTCGAGGCGGGCGACTTGCGTTACGCCGCAAAGGGCTATGACGCGAAAGCCGTAATGGACGATAGAAATGCACAGATACCTGTCGACCGTCTGCTCGAATATCAGGCAAACGGTGTCATCGGCGGTCTCAACAACGTCTGGTGGAGCGTCAGCAGTCATATCCCGAACGCGGAGCGTGTCGCGACGGAGCTTGCACCGGCGATAGCAGACAGGCTTGCGAGATATGATATCCACGCCGCTCTATTCATTCCCGCATCGCCGCTTTGCCATCAGACGCTCGGCCTAATTGCCCGCGGTGTCGAGGCAGCCGGTATCCCGACGATGCTTGTTTCGGTCGATGCAAAACTCACAGATAAAGTGCGTCCGCCGCGAACGGCGTATTACAACGGCGAATTTGGATCGGTCGCAGGAAAACCTAATTGGCGAGAGTATCAGATGCGTGTTTTGGATGAAGCACTTCGCTGGACCGAGACGTTTGACCAGCCGGGTTCGAGAAAACTGGCCGTCGATCTCGAAACATCGGTCGAAGCCGCCCGCGGCGAACGGTAAGAATTTGCCCACGAAACACACGAAAGACACGAAATAGAACTTTCCTATTTCGTGTCTTTCGTGTGTTTCGTGGGTATATCAGTGCCCCGCCATTTGCCACGCCTTGATCGCCTCGATCGGGTAGAGCAGCATTACGATATTTATCAGCAGACTGTCGCGGATCCAGATGATGAGGATCGCTTCGGTTGCGAGGAATAGAGCGAGAGATTTCCAAAACTTGAGCTTATAGGCGATCGTAAATCCGGCCGCACAAGCCACGATATCCGCCAGCGAATTGATGATCGAATCGCCAAAATAATCCAGCGACAGCGTCACGGTGCGGTAGCGTTCGATAACAAAGCTAGTGTTTTCGGCAACCTCCCAAGTGCTTTCGATCAGGACCGCGATAAACAATCTCCATGAGAGCGGCATACGCCGAAAGACCAGCCCGATCAGCCAAAATTCTAATACGCCGTGCAAAACATGGGTGAATGAATACGGGTCGATGACGTGCTGCGAGTTGTGCGTCGTCCAGATGTCCCACGACCACGGCATCATATCGCCCGCCTGACACCACCAAACGCGGCCCTGCCAAACGAGTATGACGGCGGCGACCGCTATTACCACCAAGCAAAGTATGACGGGCGTTTTCTGGAACAGCCCGGGCTGCTCAAAGTTTGGTTCGTTCATTTTTGCCAACTCGTCCCCGATGAATGAAAATCTAACTGCGCATTTAACTATAGAATGGATCGCAACGAGATTTTAGCACGCGTCCGAGAGAGGACACAGCCTTGGGACATCGTCGTCATCGGCGGCGGTGCGACCGGCGTTGGATGTGCGCTTGATGCTGCTTCGCGTGGGCTGGATGTGCTGCTGCTCGAACAGCACGATTTTGGCAGCGGCACATCGAGCCGCTCGACCAAGCTCGTTCATGGTGGTGTCCGATATCTGCGCCAGGGCAATATTTCGCTCGTACGCGAGGCCTTGCGAGAACGCGGCCTGTTGCTAAAAAACGCTCCTCATGTGGTGCACAAACAAGATTTTGTTGTCCCTTGTTACAACCTGTGGCAAAAGATCTTTTACGGCGTCGGGCTAAAGATCTATGACATGCTCGCGGGCAAGTACAGCCTCGGCAGATCGCGGATATTATCGCGTAAAGAGACGCTTGAAAAGCTGCCAAACATCAGTAAAGACAGCCTTGCGGGAGGTGTCTTGTACACCGACGGGCAATTTGACGACACGCGGCTGTTGATCGATATGGCCGTCACGGCTCACGAACAGGGAGCCGCTATGCTCAATTACGCGGCTGTTCGTTCGATTACAAAAGATGCGGATGGCAGGGTTGACGGCGCCCAATTCGAAGACGTTTTGAGCGGCGAGAGTTTTACCGTAAATACCAGATCCGTTATCAACGCTACGGGGGCGTATTGTGACCCTATCCGACAGATGTCGGATGCAGCGGCGCGGCCCGTTATTACATTTGCGCGTGGCTCGCACATCGTGCTCGACGCCAGGTTTCTGCCCGGTGAAGCGGCGCTAATGATACCCAAAACCAGCGATGGCCGGGTGCTGTTTTGCATACCGTGGCTTGGGCATTTGCTGGTCGGCACAACCGATGTGCCGTGCGAGACGGCGGCTGACGGCGAAACTCCGACCGACGAGGAGATCGATTTTCTGCTTGAAACGGCTGGGACGTTTCTCGCCGAGCGGCCAACCCGCGACGATATTTTGAGCAGATTTGCCGGTGTCCGACCGCTCATTAGCCGTGGCGGTACGGCGAATACGGCAAAACTCTCGCGCAGCCACGAGCTGTTTGTCGATGAGGCTGGCCTCGTAACGATCACGGGCGGCAAGTGGACGACCTATCGGCGAATGGCCGAGGAAGCGGTTGACGCCGTTGCTAAGGCCGGCGGCCTCAATACCGGTAGATGTATAACCGAAACGCTGGCGATCGAGGCTCCAAAACAGACTGCGGGCGAGCGGCTTCATCCCGATCTGTTGTACACCCGCGAGGATGTTGTCAGAGCCGTTCGTGATGAGATGGCGATTGCGGCCGATGACGTGCTTGCCCGCCGGACACGGGCACAATTCCTGAACGAACAGGCCGCCTTACAGCTAATTCCTATAGTCGAAGAGATAATGGCAGAGGTCCGATCTAAAAAGTAAGGCCCATGACAAACGTTTCCCACTTACGCTGAAATGCGATCATGTTTGTTGTGCCCAGAACATTTTGCAGGGTTTTGTATCCGGTCGGGTCGGTCTTTTGGTTTGCGACAAACTCTTTGTAAAACCTGCGGAGCAACCCCTTTTCCTGCAGGTAATAGCACAAATATCGGGCTTGGGCGTAATTGGTGCCGGTGTCCTCGTTATAAAACGTGGCATCGGACATCGCGGTCAGAGCCTTGAATGTCGGCACTATTTTCTTTTCAATACCGCGTTGCAGCCCCGCGAGACGCCAGTTTGTATAACCGTAAATGTGGCCGTTAACAGTACCGGATTGCTCATATAGCGAGCCGAGCCCTTCGTTAAACCAAGCCGGAGCGGCCGGAAAATTGGCCTCGACAAACGGATGCACGATCTCGTGGACGAGCGTACCGCCCCCAGTCGCGATGTTCATGATCAGCGCTTTTTTTGACGGGGAATAGTAGCCGTAAGGCGTGTCGGGCGTGTCGTCGAAAAATTCTTTGGCGTGTTTGCGGTACGACGTTTCGTCCTTAAACAGCCATATCTCAAGAATGTTTGCCGGGTCTTTTGCAAAATAATCCTGCTTTAGCCGCGTGACCGTCCCGCGCACAACGCCCTCGGCCCACTGAGCGACTCGCGAGCTGTCATCGTCGCCGACAACAATAAAAGGTTTTTCGACAATAACGGTAAAGCCGCGCCCTTTTAGTTTTGTTCTGAGATTTTGTGCTTGCTGTTCAAACTCCGCGAGCGAATGGTCTGCCAAAACGGGAATCGCCGACAGGGCGATCACGAACAAAGCAATAAGATATCGTTTGGCGGCTGACATATTTACTCGCAAACTTAGATGCACCCATTGCGGATCGTTTGCCCGGAAAATTCATTTTGTGCGCCTTTGAATAGCTATCCCACCATTGAGCTTTTGATCGAGAACGCCAGCGACCGACGCCGCCCGTGATTTTGCAAGATCAGCAGTTTTGCCAGCAAACAAACGGTCAACCGTTGCCGTAAAGATCGACACCCAGTGTGTAAAATGTTCGGGCAGCAGCGGCGAGTGGGCGTGGAGCACCTGATGAAAAGAGAGCGGATTGTTGTAATAGACGGGCGCACCAAATAGGATCTTTTCCCAAAAATTGGCGATCATCGGCAGATGATGATCGAGATTGAGTCCGCGAAAATGATGGCCGATCTCGCTGTCAGTCATCGCGATGCTATAGAAATCCTTTAAAAGCGTCTCGATGTCGCCCCGCGTTTCGATATCCCGTTTCATCTATTCTGTCGAGACGACCGTCTCACCTTTCAGCGCGGCATTGAGCGTGTGCCAGCTAAGCGAAGCACATTTGACGCGGGCTGGAAACTCTAAAACGCCGGCGAAAATTCGCAGCTTGCCGAGATCATTGTCGTCTGTCTCGATATCGAGTTCACCGGTGACCATTTTGTGAAACTCGCCAAATATCGCCTCGGCCTCCTCTTTGGTCTTGCCCTTGACGGCTTGGGTCATCATCGACGCCGATGCTTTTGAGATCGCACAGCCTGAGCCTTTGAATGCGACATCCGCAACCGTATCGCCATCCATCGTCAGATACACACGCAGAGCATCGCCGCACAGCGGGTTTTTGCCGTCGGCGTATTGGTCGGCCCCCTCGATCTCACGAAAGTTTCGCGGGTTTTTGTTGTGCTCTAAAATTACTTCTTGATACAGGTCGCTTAGTTCGGACATAGCCCTATTTTATTATGTCCGAACCAATTAACCTAGTTAGAAGAGCCCGACAATATTACCTTCGGCGTCGATATCGACCCTTTCTGCGGCGGGATGCTCGGGCAGGGCTGGCATCGTCCGCATATCGCCGCAGACGGGATAGATAAAGCCGGCTCCGACGCTTGCACGGACCTCTCGTACCGGAAACGTGAATCCGGTCGGTGCTCCCTTTAGCGTCGGGTCATGGCTTAAGGACAAATGCGTTTTTGCCATGCAGATCGGCAGGGTGCCAAATCCGTTTGCTTCGTAATCGGCGATCTGGCTCGACGCCTGCGAAGTGTACGAAACGTCGGCCGCACCATAGATCTTCTTGGCGATGGTCTCGATTTTTGCCTTGATCGGTTGGTCGAGATCGTAGAGAAATTTGAACTCGTTCGGGTGATCTGCAGCTTCGATGACCATTTCGGCAAGCTCGATCGCACCTTTACCGCCCTCGGCAAAATGCCGTGAAACGGCCGCTCCGAGTGCTCCGGCTTCGATCGAGATTCGTTTGACGGCCTCGATCTCATCGGCGTGGTCAGTATCGAAAACGTTGATCGCAACCACCGGCGTCACGCCGTGGAGCTTTACGTTCTCGATCTGTTTTCGCAGATTTGAGGCACCAGCTTCGACATCGGCGACGTTATTTTCGAGCATTTCCGGCGGCAGAGGCTTGCCGGCGACGATCTTGTATTTGCCGCTGTGTGATTTGAGCGCGCGTATGGTGGCGACGATGACACAGGCATCGGGTTTGAGCCCGCTGTAACGGCATTTGATATTAAAGAATTTTTCGGCACCGATATCCGCACCAAAACCCGACTCGGTAAACAGGTAATCGCTGCATTTCGCCCCGATGAGATCGGCGAGAATACTACTGTTGCCGTGGGCAACGTTGGCAAATGGGCCTGCGTGAACGAGAGCCGGGGTATTTTCGAGCGTCTGCATGATCGTCGGGCGGATGGCATCGCGCATCAGCACGGTCATCGCTCCGGCGGCACCGATCTCTCCGGCCGTGACGGGCTTTTTGTCGTGCGTCATCCCGACGACGACGCGATCAAACCTCGCGCGCATGTCTTGCAGCGAATTTGTGAGAGCGAGTATCGCCATCACTTCGGATGCGACGGTGATGTCAAAACCGGTCTCACGCGGTATGCCGCCTTCCATACGGCCGCCGAGTCCGATGATTATTTTACGCAGAGCCCGGTCGTTTGTATCGACGACGCGTTTCCAGGTGATGCTGTGCGCATCGATGTTGAGCGGATTGCCGCGAAGCAATTTATTGTCGATCATCGCGGCTAGCAGATTGTTTGCCGCCGTAACGGCGTGAATGTCGCCGGTCAGATTGAGATTAAATGTTTCCATCGGCACGACCTGAGCGTAACCGCCGCCGGCCGCCCCGCCCTTAATGCCAAATGTCGGCCCCTGTGATGGCTGCCGCAGCGAGACGACGGCTTTCTTGCCAAGGTGTTTCATCGCCTCGCCGAGGCCGATCAGCGTGGTCGATTTGCCTTCGCCGAGTGGTGTTGGCGTGATCGCGGAAACGTCGATGTATTTAGCGTTTGGGCGGTCTTTGAGCTTGTCTAGGACGCCTAGTCGCAGTTTTGCGATATACGGGCTGCCGTAGAGGTCGATGTCGTCAGGCGTCAGGCCAAGCTGTTCGGCGATCTCTTGCGCTGGGCGCATTTGTGAATGCTGTGCGATGTAAAGATCTGAATACATAAGCACGAGTATCTGCTAAGTCTCAGCCAAATAATGTGACATTTCTCACAGCCCGATCATTTTGCGTCTATCAAACGCCGGTGGTAATTGATCTGGCCGAGGTGATAGCCGAGGTGCGTCGCGAGATGGACCAAAAACCACTCGGTCGTCATCGGCTCGGTGCGGTCAGCAAAAACCGCGATCGGGTACTCGGCCGCAAGCTGCTCCGGCGTAACCTTATCAAGCCCCGACGCGACATCCGCGATAGTCTCATCGATCATCGTTAGCAGCTCGGCTCGCGACGTGCCTTTAGTCGAAAACTCAAGATCACGCTCACGAACATATCCCGAATCGCCCAGCAAGGCACCGATAAAATGTTTTAGATTGCCAACAAGATGCAACGCAAGATTGCCGCCGGAATTTGGCAGTTCGCCGGCTACGAGCCAAAGATTGGCTTCGTCGTGGTAACTTTCGATCTCGGTTTTTAGCTTGTTGAGATCGCGGGTGAATAGATCTTTTAGGGTGTCGATCATCTTAAATGCACACTCCTTAACAGTCGTGTTTCTGCCCTAGGCAAAAACCTCAATAACCTTCTGCACCGCGTCGGCGAGTTTATCGACCTCTTCGCGGGTGTTGTAAAACGCGAACGACGCTCTTGCCGTTGCGGGCACCTCAAAAAATTCCATCACAGGCTGAGCGCAGTGGTGTCCGGCGCGGACGGCGATGCCTTGTTGGTCGAGTATCGTGCCGATGTCGTGCGGGTGGATGCCCTCGATGGTAAATGATAAAACGCTGGCCTTTTCGGCGGCGGTGCCGATGATCTTGACCTCGGGAATGTCGGAGAGACGTTTCGTGGCGTATTCGAGCAGTTCGTGCTCGTAAGCGGCGGCGGCCTCAAAATCGATGGCGTTGATGTAATCGATCGCGGCTCCAAGGCCAATGCCAGCTGCGATCGCCGGAGTGCCGGCTTCGAATTTGTCGGGGATCGGTGCAAATGTCGTCTTTTCAAACGACACGGTCCGGATCATACCGCCGCCAGTCTGATACGGTGGCATCGCATCGAGCCATTTTCGCTTGCCATACACTACGCCAGAGCCGGTCGGGCCGAACATCTTGTGTCCCGAAAAGACAAAGAAATCTGCATCAAGGTCCTGCACATCGACCGGAAAATGCGGCACGCTCTGTGCGGCGTCAACACAGACCGGAACGCCATATTTATGGGCCGTCGCGATCATTTCCTTGACTGGATTTACAGTGCCTAGGCTGTTTGAAACGTGCGTGACCGCAACTATTTTGGTGCGTTCATTGAGCAGATTTTCGTATTCGTCGATGATCAGCTCGCCGCGTTCGTTCATCGGGATCATCTTGATAACCGCACCGCGCTCCTCGGCTATCATCTGCCAAGGGATGATGTTTGAGTGGTGCTCCATCTGGCTCACCAGTATCTCGTCACCCTCATTGATAAATTTTCGTCCGTACGAATGCGCGACTAGATTGATGCCCTCGGTCGTGCCGCGAACGAAAATACACTCTTTGACGTCAGGCGCGTTGATAAAACGTTTTACTTTCTCGCGGGCGGCTTCGTACGCGGTCGTCGCGTGCTGTGACAGATAATGCACGCCGCGATGAATGTTTGAGTGCTCCTCCGCCAAATATTTTGACGTGCGGTCGATCACGGATTGCGGCACTTGCGACGAAGCACCGTTGTCGAGATACACGAGCGGCTTGCCGTTCACCTCACGTGACAGTACCGGAAAATCTTTGCGGATCTTTTCTACGTCCCAATTACTCACTGGTTTTACTGTGGTCATTTTAGTGCTTTTTTGCCGGGGTTTTTAGTGTCGCGGCAACTTTTGCCTTTGGCTTAAGCTCCTCGCGGGCGATGTATTCACGCAGAGCGGCCTCAACGATCTTTGCCCGCAGGTGTTTTTCCCCGGCGATCTCGTCGATCTTTTGCATGACCTCGTCTTCGATAATTAACTGTGTTCGTATCCTCATAACTTTATACTTCCAATTTTACGTCTAACCTGTTCAAAACGGCCGCATCCAGATCGGCCTTAATAGATTCGATGCCGATCTTGCGGATAATTGCCTCAGCAAATCCGTATGTCAGCAGATTTCGCGCCAAGCCGTCGGGAATCCCGCGTGTCAGCAGATAAAAAAGCTCTTCTTCCTCAAGCTGGCCGACCGTCGCCCCGTGCGCACATTTGACGTCGTCGTTATAGATCTCAAGCTGCGGTTTTGTATCGACGCGGGCATCGTTTGAGAGCAGCAGATTTTTGTTCGATTGCTGTGCGTCGGTGCCGCGGGCGTTTTCGCGGACAAAAACCTTGCCGTTAAAAACTCCGCGCGAATGGTCGTTTAGCACGCCCTTATAAGTTTGATGCGAAACGCAATTTGGCACGGTGTGGTCGATCACACTATGCGTGTCGCTGTGCTGGCTACCGTTGAGCATATACAGCCCGTCAACCCAAGCCTCGCCGCCCTCGGCGGTAAATTTTACGTCGATGTCGTGCCGCGAAATAGCTGCTCCGAGATTGATGTTTGTCGAATCGTAACGACTGTCGCGCCCAAGCGTAACCTCGGTCGTGCCAATATTAAAGGCCTCAGGCCCGTCCTTTTGCACGCGGTAATGCGTAACGCTTGCGTTGTCCTCGACAACGATCTGAATCGCACCATTGGTAAAACTGTTCGCAGTCGAAGCATAACTCTCGATGATCGTCGCCTTGCTGCCCGACTCGGCTATTACCAAAATGCCGGGGCAAAACATTTTATTCTCAAGGGCTTTAAGGTCGAGGTTGATCGGATTTTCAAAATGCGCATCCTTTGGAATAATGATGACCATGAATTGCCCAAAAGCCCTGTTCAAAGCTGTAAAACCATTACGCTTCGTATTAAAGGATTTCAACTTTTCAACATTCTCGAGTGAGAATTGCTCTGGAAATATCAAATTAGGGAAAACTTCCCACGAAGCTTGACCTATTAGTCGAACATCCGTGTATTTCCAATCCTCGTTCTTTGGCGTAGGAAATCCAGATGCGGTGAACGACGCGAACGCATCTTCGCGCAAAGCTCGCACGGCGTCATTTGTCTCGCCCTTGATAAATTCTCTAAATTGTTCCGCAAACACGGTCTGCGTTGCTGTCGATGTGGTCATCAGTTAGTTCGCGTTCGCGGCCCCCTTGACCCAGTCATAGCCTTTTTCTTCGAGTTCGAGAGCCAGCTCTTTGCCGCCCTCTTTGACGATCTTGCCGTTAGCGAGAACGTGTACAAAATCCGGCTGAATATAGTTGAGCAGCCGTTGATAATGCGTTACGAGGATGATCGCGTTGTCGTCGGAACGGAGCTTATTGACGCCCTCGGCGACGATCCGCAGAGCGTCGATGTCGAGGCCCGAATCGGTCTCGTCGAGGATCGCAAGCTTTGGCTCAAGCACCGCCATCTGCAGTATCTCGTTACGTTTTTTCTCGCCGCCCGAAAAGCCCTCGTTGACCGAGCGTTTGAAAAACTGCGGATCCATATCGACGACCTTTGCCTTTTCTTTTAGGTAATCGTTAAATTCGAGCGGGTCGAGCTCTTCGCCGCCGATGTGTTTCATCTTTTCGTTGTAGGCGAGACGTAGAAACTGCGAATTAGACACACCCGGAACCTCGACCGGATACTGAAACGCCATAAAAACGCCATCGCGGGCACGTTCGTCGGGCTCGAGTTCGAGCAGATCTTTGCCGTCGTAGATCACCTCGCCGGAGATGACCTCGTAGGTTGGATGGCCGGCGAGCACCTTTGACAAGGTTGATTTGCCCGAGCCGTTTGGCCCCATGATCGCATGGACCTCGCCTTTTTTGACCTGTAAATTCAGGCCTTTCAAAATTTCTTTGCCGTCGATACCGGCGTGTAAGTCTTTTACTTCTAACAACATAATTTCAACTAACCTTTGGAAATTTCTCAGCAATTTTCGGTAGCATCGCGGCATCCTGGACAAACATCTCAACATAACCGCAACTCACACAAACGTGATAATTAAGGAACGCGGTGTTTAGAAAGCTGATGCCGATGGCAACCTCGCTCGCTGTGTTTGATACAACGTGGATGTCAGTCGATGCACATTTTGGACAAATTCCACTTTTCATTCTCCTAAATGCTTCTCCATTTCTAATCCGGGCACGCCGTACCATTCCTCGGCGGTCGTATCTCGAACCCAAGCATAACCGTGCTTTTCGTAAAGCTCCTTAGCACCGGCCGAGAAATACGTCGTATATAAAAATATACGGTCAAACTCTGTCCCGCTGGCGTACTGGTCGACCGCGTCGAGCAGTTTGTGCCCGACCCCGCGGCCTTGGGCTCCGGGTGCGACGGCCATACTGCGGACGTACAGATCACCCTCTTCGACGGTTACCGAAACCGTTCCGACGACATAGTCACCGATCGTCGCAACCCATTGTGGCCCCTCATCAAATCGCGTTGCGATCTCATCGGCCGATGGGGTCACGACTTCAAACGCCTCAGGCGTGTAATGCTCGCGATAGAGCGAGAACGCCTCGTGCAGAACATCAGCGATCGCTCTCGAATCCTCGACAGCCGCGAGCCCGACCTCAACGGTCTCAGGCACCGGCACTGCGTTCATTTGTGGCCTCGACATATATCTCGCCTTTCAAATAAAGCACGGCGTTTCCGCCGATCTTTACGCGGTCACCCGCAAGCTCGCAATAGATCTCGCCGCCACGCGATGAAACCTGACGGGCGAACATCTCGGTCTTGCCAAGCCTCTCAGCCCAAAACGGGATGAGGTTGCAGTGCGACGAACCGGTCACCGGGTCCTCGTTAATGCCCGCCTCGGGTGCAAAGAACCGCGAAACAAAATCGCTTGTGTTCCCCGGAGCAGTAACGATGACCGCGTGCGTCGGTATCTCGGCAAGCTTTGAAAAGTTTGGCGAGAGGTCGAGTATCTCTTGTTCGGTGTCGTAAACGAGAAAATAATCGCGCGACCGCCAAACCTCTTTTGGCGTTAGCCCAATAGCCTCAAATAAACCGTCCGGAGCCTCAGCCGTCACAGGCGGACGCGACGGAAAATCGAGCGTCAATACGTCGCCATTTTTCTCAACGCCAAGCTCGCCGCTTTTGTGCGAGCGAAATTTGATCTGATCGTTTTCAAGCTTTAGCTCGTTAAAGATCACATGAGCGCTCGCGAGCGTCGCGTGGCCGCACAGATCGATCTCAAACGTCGGTGTAAACCAGCGAATATCGTACACGTCGCCGTTTTTTACAAAAAATGCCGTCTCCGACAAATTGTTTTCAAGAGCGATCGACTGCATCACATCATCCGGCAGCCACTCGGTAAGAGGCACGACCGCCGCCGGATTGCCGCCAAACGGTTTGCTCGTAAACGCATCGACCTGAAAGATCTCTAATTTCATATTCACCTCTCTTAGCCTAAAACCGTGTGCTATTTACTAACCCATAGTAGATGGGCATACCGATCGTAATATTCAGCGGGAACGTAACACCGATAGCCATCGGTATGTAGAGACCCGGATCCGCCTTTGGAGCCGCAAATCGCATCGCCGCCGGAACCGCGATGTACGATGCACTAGCCGCTAAGATGGCAAAGATAAACCTGTTGCCAACGTTTTGCGTGACCAGCCCGCTTAATACCGCTATCAGACATCCATTTACGAGCGGCACAACGATCGCAAAACCCGTAGCAAACAACCCATACTCGCGAAACGCCCCGAAACGCCGCGCCGTGACCATACCCATCTCAAGCAAAAAGATCGCCAAAAACCCCTTGAAAATATCAGTCGTAAACGGTTTGATACCCTCTGCCTGCTTCGAATCAGCGATCAGCCCGATCACTAAGCTGCCGAGTACCATCAAAACACTGCCGTTTGTTAGGGCATGTTGGACAATACTCTTAAGCGTGCCGTTGCCGTTAGATTCGCCGCCGTATCGCATCATCAGGATCACGCCGACGACGATAGCCGGAGATTCCATCAAAGCCATTACCGCGACCATTTCGCCACCAAACGAGACCTGCTGTGCCTCGAGAAAAGACGTTGCGGCAACAAACGTCACCGCACTTACCGAGCCATAAGCCGCCGCGACCGCTGCAGCGTCGCTAATACTTAATTTCCTCTTTACGATAAAAAACGTGTAAAGCGGAATTAGCGACGCGATGACGACGCCAAAGATCAGCGAATAGACGATCTCGATCGAAAATGTGCTATGAGAAAGCTCCTGTCCACCTTTGAATCCGATCGCAAAGAGCAGATAAAGCGAAATGAACTTTACACTGCCCTGCGGGATCTCGAGATCGCTCTTGACGATACCCGCAAATATACCGAGCGCAAAAAACAACAGCGTCGGGTTGGTCATATTTGAGATCAGTATTCCGAGATCCATAAGCTATTGACCGATAACTGCAGCGATCGCCTGTATTTCGATCTGCGTCCCAAAATGCAATTCCTTGACCGGAACGATCGCCCTCGCCGGCCGATGGTCGCCCATAACGCGGGAATACGTTTCGTTGACACGGCCCCACAGTTCCATATCCGAAACATATATCGTCATCTGAATGACGTTAGTCAGGTCGCTCCCCGCTGCGTGCAAAACCGCCTCGACATTTCTGAGCGCGAGTTCGGTCTGCTCTTCGATGGGGCCGGTAAAAGGCTCACGTGTATCCAGCGACATCGGCAACTGGCCCGACACATATATCAGGCCGTTATGCTCAATGCCGGGCGAATAATGTCCCTTTGGCGTCGGTTGGTTTTCTGGTTGTATCGATTTCATACTCAGAATAATTCACCACATAGATACATAGGACACATAGCAGAGGCACAAATTCTATGTGCTCTATGTTTCTATGTGGTCAAACCTTGTTTACCCCACACTTCCCTCAAGTTTTAGTCCCAACAGCTTCGTCGCCTCGACGGCGTATTCCATCGGCAATTCGCGGAAAACCTCTTTGCAAAAACCATTGATGATGAGCGAGACGGCGTCTTCTTGTGAGATGCCGCGTTGCTGGAGGTAAAAGAGTTGGTCTTCGCTGATCTTTGACGTCGTAGCTTCGTGCTCGACGCGGGCGGTGTTGTTCATCACCTCGATGTAGGGAAACGTGTTCGCTTCGCATCGACCGCCGATCAGCATCGAATCACACTGTGTGTAATTGCGGGCACCGTCGGCTTTTGGCATTACTTTTACCAGGCCGCGATAGCTGTTATTCGACTTTCCGGCGGAGATGCCTTTTGAGATGATCGTCGATTTTGTATTTTTGCCGAGATGGATCATCTTGGTGCCGGTGTCGGCGATCTGGGCGTTGTTGGTGAGCGCGACGCTGTAAAATTCGCCGATCGAATTATCGCCCTGGAGAATTACCGAAGGATATTTCCACGTTATCGCCGATCCGGTCTCGACCTGCGTCCACGAAATTTTTGAATTCACGCCGCGGCACGCACCGCGTTTTGTCACAAAGTTATAAATCCCGCCTTTGCCCGTCTCATCGCCGGCGTACCAATTCTGCACCGTCGAATATTTGATCTCCGCGTCGTCCAGGGCCACAAGCTCGACGACCGCCGCGTGTAGCTGATTTGTGTCAAACTGCGGCGCCGTACAGCCTTCGTTATAGGCGACATAGCCGCCTTCTTCCGCGACGATCAGCGTGCGTTCAAACTGTCCGGCCTCTTGTGTGTTGATGCGAAAATATGTCGAAAGCTCCATCGGGCAGCGGACGCCTTTTGGGATAAAGACAAACGAGCCGTCCGAGAAAACCGCCGAATTCAGAGCCGCGTAATAATTGTCGCCGACAGGCACGACGGAGCCGAGATATTTCTTGATCAGTTCGGGATAATCGGCGACCGCCTCGGTGAACGAGCAAAAAATCACGCCCGCCTCAAGCAGCTTTTTCTTATACGTCGTCGCGACCGAAACCGAATCAAACACGGCATCAACCGCTACATTTGCTAGCATTTTCTGCTCGGTGATCGGGATCCCAAGCTTTTCAAATGTTTTCAGCAGCTCAGGATCGACCTCGTCGAGACTTCCTTTTTTCTCTTTTTCTTTAGGCGCCGAATAATACGAGATGTCCTGAAAATCGATCGCCGGATAGTCAAAATTTGCCCAGTTGTCGGGCGCGGACATCTTTTGCCATTGGCGGAAGGCCTTGAGCCTAAACTCAAGCATCCACTCGGGTTCGTTCTTTTTCGACGAGATCAGCCGGACCGTGTCCTCAGACAGGCCCTTGGCTATAGTCTCGGTCTCGATGTCCGTGACAAAGCCGTATTTGTATTCCCGGTTTGTGAGTAATTCTGCTGCTGTCGACATAATTGATCTTTACCACATAGGAACATAGGGCACATAGTTTTTGTCTTTTTTCCTATGTGACCTATGTTCCTATGTGGTTAATTTTTGCGGTTCGACCGTTTTGTGTATCCCCTGAATGCTGTGAAACATCGCATCTACCTTTTGCTCGCCGCCGATCAGTTGGGCGAGCGTGATCTGCGACAGGGCATTTTCGACTATTTCGTGCAAGCCCACGATGACGGGCCGTATGCCGCAATCGCCCTTGTGCACGCACGTGTCGAGTACGCCGGTGTAGCTCTCGCAATGTTTTGCGACCGCTTCTTCGCCAAGCACCTTAATGATCTCGTTGAGGTGTATCTCGGCCGCCGGCCGCGCCAGAAAATAGCCGCCCTTTGTGCCGCGTGTCGATAATACAAATCCGGCTTTGTTTAGCAGCCACATCAGCTTGCCCGCGTTTGCCGTCGATATGCCCTCACGCTCGGCGATCTGCGGCAGTGTCAACGATTCGCCGGAGCGCAGCACAGCGAGCTGTACCAAACAGCGAAGACCATATTCCTCTTGCGCCGAAATTTTCATGAAAGTTCTCTCAAAACCAATGTTTTTCGGTTACCGTAATAAAAATAGTCTCAAATCATTATTTTTTTGTCAAGATTGATGTAGTGAAGATTTTACCGCAGATAAGCGCGGATAGACACAGATAGATGCTAGAACCATTCGAGAATACAAATTATGCCGCTCGGACAAGCGGAAATAAACTCTTGTCCGCGTATATCCGCGTCTATCTGCGTCTATCTGCGGTTAATTTCTGCTGTATTTGCTGCGGATCTTTACCGCCCGTTCGATCAGATCGACGTTTTCGAGGATCTTTAGCCGCAGGTCGCGGTCGAGGTTGGGGTTGTCCGCGAGGAATTTGTTGACGACGGCAAGGGAGGCTTCGCTCTTTTGCCCGCCGATAAAGGCGGCGAGCCAGCCGTTGACAAAAAATATCTTGCGGTTGCGTTTGTGGTTTGGCAGCTCGATGAGAGCACGTTCGAGATAAGGAAAACTAAGCTCTGATTGCCGCACAGAGTTAAACGGGCCAAAAGCCGCTTCGATCCAGCTCTCGCTGATGTCCTTGTTTGCGGTGAAATCGCTCCAATATTTTGCTTTGTTCTCCGCGCTTGCGATGCCTGCTCGTGCGGCGTATGCGTAACGCTTGGCATCGTCACCGGTCTCTGTCTTTTCGAGATCGGCAAGCAGCTTCAGTCCGTCAGGATCGCCAAGGATGATGAGCCGCGTGACGATATCAAATTTGTCTTTGGTGCGAAGCGGAGTGTCGGAGTGTCGGCTGCCAGCCGACACAGCGTTCGGAGAACGCTTATCACCCGACGAACCCTGCGCAAGCATCGCTTTCAACACCTCGCGCCCCTTTGCCGTTGATGCGTTTGTGACAAACGCCCTGTAGAAAGTTATCCGCTGTCCGGCAGTCGGTGCGTGTTGGAGGCGGTCGAGCAGTACATCTTCGAGCCGCTCACGCAGGTCGCTCCGGGCAGAAACGCGAGTGTTAACGAGCGTGCCAGATCTCGCGGGTTTTGCACGCTCCTTTACAGTCGCGTTTCCGCCCGTGTCTGACATATAGTAATTCATCGCCGTGCCGACGCGGCCGAGGATCGATGAGACTATCGTTTCGTCCTGTTCGGTCGGCAGGCTCTTAATCGCCAATTCAACATAAACTTTCGGATCAAGCTCGGCCTCGCGGACGCTGTCCCAGAGGGCGCCCCACATCATTGATCTTAGAAAGGGATCTTTCTCGCGGCCGATGTTCTTTAGAACGTAATCGCGGCTCTTGTCGTCCAGCAAAAAGATGCCGTAGCCGTAGTCGCCGTAGTTTGGAATAATGGCTACCAATCGCGAAGGCTGCTTAAATAAGGGAGTGAATTCACCGCTCAGAGAAGCATAAGGAGCCAGTGAAACGACATCTCGGGTACCGTCGTCGAACATTGCTAGGATTTGAAATCTCATATCCCATTCGGTTGGATCGCCCAATAGGTTCGTCTGACGCGCGCCGATCACGAATGACTTGTTGTTTGTCGAGTGTGTACGTAGCGCTATCTTGGGCAAACCTCGTTTCGTTACCGATGCGTCAGCCCATGGCTTCAAATCTGTTTTTGTTGCCGCTTCAAACTCCCCAACCAGATCTTCCCAGCCCGCATTGGCGTACTCATGCTTTTTCAAAAACGAGCGGACGGCGGTTTGGAATTTGTCTTCGCCTAGGTAGAACTCGGCCTGTCTCAAAAAGCTGGGGGCTTTGCGATAGACGATGTTGCCGTAGGCGGATTTTGCGGCGGAGAGGTTGTCGATCTTTTGGTAGATGGGCGTGGTGCCGCGGGTCGAGTCGGTGGCGTAGGCTGCTTGTTTGTTGCGTTCGTAAAAGACCTTCCACGCGTTTGCGTCGGGCATCACTTTTTCGAGCGTCTTGTACGCCATAAACTCGGCAAAGCCCTCTTTAAGCCACAGGTCGTCAAACCAACGCATCGTCACCGTGTCGCCAAACCACTGATGCGCCGCTTCGTGAAAGATCAGGTTCGCCCGCGAAATATGATCACCCTTGGTCGGCTCGGTCGGAAAGATGATGCTTGATTCTCTAAGAAACGTCGCCCCCGCATGCTCCATCCCGCCAAACGGAAACTCCGGTATCAGCACCAGATCGTATTTTGGAAAAGGGAATTTGTAGCCGAAATACGTTTCGAGATACTTAATGCACTCACGATTGAGCCGAAAGACCTCGGCAGCGTGGGGCTGGAATTTGGCGGCTTGGGATTTGCGGACGTAGATCGAGGACGGCGTCCTGTCAGAACCAGCTGCGATAGCGGGTGGTTGTACATTGGCATTAGCCGAGCTTGGGGTAGAGGAGGCAGTCTTCGTTCCTGTTGCGTTCGGGGTACTTTGCGTTAAACCACCCGCTACCGCAGGTGGTTCTGACACGCGCTCAAAAGGCCCGGCCGCGAATGCGAAGACGTAGGTGCTGATGGGTTTGGTTTCGGCGGTCCATAGTCTCCCGAGATCTAAGTCAAAATCGCCATCACATCCGTCACACGACCAATAAGTCGCAGTGTTATTTGCAACCATTTTCCAGCCAGAAGGGATCACGGCATGTAGCGTAAACCTCGCCTTCAGATCCGGCTGGTCGAAGACGGGGAACGCGGTGCTGGCGTCGGATGGGACAAAGAGCGAGTAGATATATTCCGACCCGTCCTCTTTGTCGATATACCGCGTGATCGCGGAGCCGCTCGTCAGTATCGGCGATGTGAAATCGAGCTTGATGACGTTTTCGCCCGGTTTAACTGCATCCATGAAGATCAGATGCTCGGACCGGTTATCATAAGTCGATTCGTTGTAGTCCAAAACACGCCCGGCCCCTTGTAGCGGGGTTACGTTGACGCCATTTACGGATGCATTTGCGATTGTCGATAGGCCTTCACTGCCTCGGATCTTCCGCCAGTCAAGGACGATCGGCACGCCCCACGGCACTGTACCCTGTTCGCCGGGTGCAGTATCGACCTTCAGCCGTATCTCCATCGTCCCCTTGAGCACGGGCGACATCTTCTCTAGCGTCAGGTTGAGCTTGTAACGCACGTCGCTGTAACGCGTAGCCCGCCATTGAGCAAGCGTTTGCGACACGCCTGGTTCGATCGGCGGGGATTGCGTAAAACCGGCGGAGAAATTTAACAGGATGAACAGGATCAGCAGGATAAAACTCACGACAACCGATCGGCACCGATTCTTAAAAATGCTCTTCATCCTGTGTATCCTGACCATCCTGTTTGAATAAATGTAAGTATAGAACAACTTAGGCGGCAAATCCCGATATATCGGGACTGCCGCCCATGAATGTTATGCGTGTTACGCCGCAAGCGGCCTGGCGAGCAGGGATGCTCGCCGCTCCAGTCAGAGTGAAAAATTAAAATTGACGAAACCGGTCGCTTTTACAGGTTGGCCGTCTTTTACGAATGGTTTGAACTTCCACTTTTTGATCGCATCTTTGGCAGCATTTTGCAGCAGCATCGGGCCGCTCGTTTTCTGAACTTCGGCGACATTGCCCTCTTCATTGACCATCACCTCGACAGTTACGATGCCGGATGCGCGGACACTTTTGGCTGCGGGTGGATAGACAGGCGAACTTTGTTTTGTAGCGTACGCGACGAGCGATCCGACATCGATGGTGTCTCCGGCAGCTGTCGTTATGGTTTCAACGGGCTTTTTCGGCTCTTCTTTGACCGTCGGCGGAGCGGACGTAATGATGATAGGTTTGTCGTTTTTGGCAACGGCCGTTTCGACAGGTCTTACTTCGCGTTCGCGGGTCGTCTGATTTTTAGGCGTCTGATCGTTAACGACCGGCGGCATCACGACGGGTTGGGTCGTTGTGCCTATGTTGGTAGCTACCTGCCCGGCGTTAGGGTCGATGACGGGATCAGTGACGGCATTGGCGACGACGCTGCGCGAATTTATCATTACTTCGCGGGTGTCGGCGACCTCGTCTTTCCAGCGTCTGGCGTCATAATCGTCACGGGCGATCATGGTGCGTGAGTTTGTCGCCTCTTCGAGCAGGGCCATCGCGTCATTGGTTTTTGCCGTATTTTTTCCGATCTCTTTTGATTGCGTTACGACGATCTCGACGGTTTCACGCATCTTGTCAAGATCATTGAGAGCCTCGAGCGGTAAAGTGCGGTCGGTAATGCTCAGGCCTAGGGCGCGGTAGCGTTCGGCTCGGCTGCGTGCACCCTTGACGACCTGTCCGGCGACCGACATATAGTTTGCTGCCGCTCCGGGTTTGCTAGTTTTTTGTTCGTTGTAGGACTGGTTGAGAAAATCCTGGGCACGTTTGTAATCGCCCTGTTCGAGGTAGCTATTCATCAACAAAACGCTGACGACCGCCTGGACAGCGGTGTCGGCCGTCTCGCGACGGATGTTTTCCAGCTCATAGATCGCGGCGTTGTAATTGCGGACGACGATAAAAGCTTTTGCCTTAGATATGCGGTCGCGCATCACATCGCCGGATGTAGGTGCGGGCGGCTGGACGGCCTGCGACGGATCGGTAGTCTGAGCCTGTATTGCAAAGATCGAACTAAATAAAACCAATAAAACCGAAGTACAAATCCTTTTGACTTTTAACGGCATTTCTTCTCCTCCTGAAAGTTGAATGTTTCCGTAAAGGCCCAGCGAACTCGTAATAGGCTCACCTCAACGACCCAGAATAACGAAAAAACTATCTTAAAAAAAATCATCATCGACGGGCTTTGGTTATGGCCCGCTTAAATCACTGCTTTAGACTATTGATGATTTTTTCGCGGTAGCGGTTTGCATCTACTTTTATAGCAGTTTCGTTTAACGTGAGCAAACGCCGGTCGAGCATCACCAAGCGGCCATTGATGATGACGGTGCGTACGTCCGTAGCTTTGGTCGTATAGACGAGAGCCGAATAGATGTTGAAATACGGCGTTTGATTGAGGCTGTCGAGATCGACGATGACGAGGTCGGCACGCTTTCCGGCCTCAAGCGAACCGATGAGATTATCGAGATGAAGAGCCCGAGCACCGCGTATCGTCGCCATTTCAAACGCGGCTTCGGCGGGCAAGGTTTTGGGGTCGCCGGACGTCAGCTTGTGCAGCTTGGCGGCCGTGTCCATTTCCTCCCACATGCTGAGGTCGTTGTTTGACGCGGCTCCGTCCGTGCCGAGACCGACCGGCATATCGCGGCGAAGCATTGCCGGGATAGGAGCGGTACCTGCGGCCAGTTTCATGTTCGACTGTGGATTGTGAGCGATGCCGACACCGCGGCGTTTGAGTGTGTCGAGCTCGCGGTCATTTGCCTGGATAACATGGGCGGCGATGGTTTTGTCTGTCAAAAATCCGATGCTGTCAACAAACTCGATCGGCCGCATTCCTTTGTGCTTTTGCCCGATAAACTCGGTTTCGGTATTTGCCTCGGCTAGATGTATTACGAGCGGAGCATTGAGGCGGTTTGAAACATCGCGAGCTGTCAAAAGATGTTCTTGCGACACCGTATAAGGGGCATGCGGAGCTATCGCCGGTACAATTAGCGGATCGTTTTGCCACTTTTTGATAAATCGTTCGGTGTACGATATTGCGGTATCCCAGGTTTTATTGTCAGGTGCGGGAAAATCGAGAACGGTTTCGCCCAGCACACCGCGAACGCCGGCCTTTTTCGTCTCGTCAGCGATAGCATCCTCAAAATAATACATATCGCAATACGTCGTCGTGCCGCCGCGTATCATCTCAGCCAGGCCGAGCCGTGTGCCGGCACGGACAAATTTTTCGTCAACATTTTTGGCCTCAGCAGGAAAAATGTATTTGGTCAGCCAATCCTGCAGATCGAGGTCGTCCGAGATACCGCGAAAGAGCGACATCGGCACGTGTGTATGGGTGTTAATAAGCCCGGGAATGATGACTTTGCCTCGGGCGTCGATGGTGCGTTTTGCGGTCAGGTTTTTTGTGACGACCTGAGTCGGTCCGACGGCGACGATCTTGTCGCCTTTTATCGCGACGGCACCGTTTTCTATCACACGGCGGCCCGCGTCCATTGTGACGACGGTCCCGCCTACGATTAGCAGATCGACGGAAACTTTTGAAGGCTTAATCGGTTTTTCGGTGATTTGCCCCGTGATATTGATATGACGAAGCGGAACTTTTGTTTGTGCAAAAGTCGATAGGGAAAAAGTGAATAGGAGAAGAAATGCGAAGAAAAATTTGAGCTTATCCATAGCTGAAGTTACACTTTTCGGACAATTTTTGCAATATGTGCGGCTAGGCGCCCGACTTTTTTGTTTGACTCGGTCGGAAAAGCCACTATCATTACAAAATATGCCGCTTTCCAAATTTAAGATCAAAGGATTTCGCTCGCCTCGCGAAGCGGTCATCGCATCGCTCGGTACGCTCGAACGCAACACGCTCGAAGAGGTCTGGCGTCAAAAAGAGGTCAGTGTTCGCGATGTGGTCCGCTCGTTTGACGACCGGTTTGCTTACACGACCGTGATGACAACGCTCGACAGGCTTTATAAAAAAGGCTACCTCGAACGCAAAAAGGTCGAGCGGGCCTATGTTTATTCGGCGGTGATGTCGAACGAGCAGCTACAGACAGGCATCGTCAACGACGTGCTGACCGGCCTGTTCGAAGGTGCGACACGAAACGTTGAACCCGTACTTTCGTGCATCGTCGATGCGGTGAGTGAAACGGACAGAGAGCTGCTCAACGATCTCGAACGGCTCATTAAGGCAAAGAAAGCCGCCCTCGGAGAAAAGTAAGCTCGATGTATTACCTCATAGGTATTTCATTACTATTTGCGACGCTTTACGCCGTCAATCTCGCGGCGTCGCTCCTGACCACGTTTGTTTGGCGGGCTTTTTCGGGGACGGCAGCTAGTTGGAACGCTTCGACGCGGTCCAATACCCTATTTCTGTTGCGAGTGCTGCCGCTGACGCTGGCGATCGTAGTAACGTTTGGCATCATCTTTCCCGCATTTCTACTTTTTGAACCCGACAACCCAAAAGAGACCATCGGTCCCAAAATGGCTATTGTCGTATTGATCTCGGCGTTTGGACTGGCGGCGGCGATGTATAGGATCGTGGCGAGCTGGTTAAAAACGCGGGCGTTGATAGGCGATTGGATGGTAACTTCGAAACCCGTCGAGATCGAGGGCGTTTCAATGCCGGCATACAAACTCAAACATCCGTTCCCGGTGCTCGCTGTGGTCGGGATCTTTCGGCCAAGGATCTTTGTTGCCGAACAGGTTTTTACCGAACTCGATACGCCGGAGCTGGTCGCCGCACTCTCGCACGAAGCCGGCCACATCTCGTCGTTTGATAATTTGAAGCGTGTTGCGATGCGCGTTTGCCGTGACCTGTTGGTTTTCCCGTTGGGCAGATCGCTTGATAACGGCTGGCTGCTGGCGGCAGAATCTGCGGCGGACGAATATGCGGCGGTTCGCGGCGGCAGCGGTTACGCCTTAGATCTCGCATCAGCATTGGTTAAGATCGGCCGCATCACCCCGTTGGAGCAAACTCAGCGTTTGCCGATCGCTGCCTACCTCATCGAGCCGGACGACACCTCGCTCGCCCAACGCGTCGAAGGCCTCTTGACCTTTGCCGACAGACCGTTTGGCGTCACCAAAAGGTCGCCTTATTTGACTATGATGTTTTGGTCAGCGGTTGTCCTGACTATTGGCGCAACAGTTCTGATATTGACCAGCACTCCGCTTTTGGAAATCGTGCATCAGGTCACCGAGTCGGTGCTTCACCGGCTTCAATAAGCAGCTTTCGTAACTACTTCAAAAACTTAGTATCAAACGCCCTAGGCAGCAGGTCTTTCATCTGCACTGTCTCGGTCTTGCCGTTTAGGTTGGCTAGCACGACAGGGATGTCGCCGCCAAATTCCCAGATGATCTGTCGGCAGACGCCGCATGGCGGGGTTAGGCCTTCGGTGTCGGCTACGACCGCGATCTTTTTGATCTTGCGTTTGCCCTGTGAGATGGCGTTCCAGACGGCGACTCGTTCGGCACAGACGGTCAGCCCGTAGCTGGCGGATTCGACGTTGCTGCCGGCGATGATCTGTCCGTCGTCGGTCTCGAGAGCAGAGCCGACCTTAAACTCCGAAAACGGAGCGTAGGCGTTTTCGCGAACGTCGGTCGCGGCTTTTATCAATTCGATATCTGAGTGTTCCATTACTTTCTTACTGCTTGTTCTTGATTTAGTTTTTCACGCACGAGCCCGCACAGCACCTCGACGCTGACGCCGGTCTGTGCACCCTCGGGGATGATGATGTCGGCGTGGCGTTTTGACGGCTCGACAAACTCAAAGTGCATCGGGCGAATAGTCCGCTCGTATTGGTCGAGGGTTCGCTCAAAGCTGCGTCCGCGCTCGGTAAAATCGCGCTTGAGCCGCCGCATCAACCTGATGTCGTCCGGCGTATCGACATAGATGCGTACGTCGAGCAGATCGAGCACACGCGGCTCGGCAAAGATCAAAATGCCCTCGACGATGACAACTGGCTTTGGTTCGATGATCTCGATCTTGTCACTACGGGTGTGCGTTTTGAAATCGTACAGCGGCATCTCGGCCGTCAGGCCTTGTTTAAGTCGCAGGATGTGATTGACCAGCATATCGCTGTCGAGCGAATCCGGATGGTCGAAATTAGCCTGATGGCGTTCATCAAGCGGCATGTCTGAGAGGTTGCGGTAATACGAATCCTGCTCGACGAGCACGACCTTTTTTTCGCCGACCGCCTCGACGATCGCACGTGCAATAGTTGTTTTGCCGGAACCAGTCCCGCCGCAGATACCGATTATCATAAAAACAATTCTAACAGGATAATCAGGATAGTCAGGATGTTCGCAAGACGTAATTAATATATCTTGTTAATCCCGTATATCCTGTTCAATTTATTTTGGTAATTATTCGCCGCAGCAATTCTTTGAAAACCTCCGCGACGCGGGCGCCGGTGTCCATCACCTCTTCGTGGTTGATGGTTTCGCCGCTCATGCCGGCTGCCAGATTTGTGATGCAAGAAATGCCGAGAACTCGGAGGCCCATGTGACGGGCGGCGATCGCTTCGGGAACGGTGGACATACCGACGGCATCGGCTCCGAGCTGGCGGTACATACGAACCTCTGACGGTGTCTCATACGTCGGGCCTGACAGAGCGCAATAGATACCGCGATTTAGGAAATCGGTTTTGGTTTCGTCGATGCCTTTTTCAAATCGTTCGTGAGCAATGTCCCGGGCCGCTGTTTCGGCGACCTCCTGAAACTCGCGGTCGTAAACGGCCGTCATGTCCGGAAATCTCGCCCCAAAACGGCTGTCGTTCGGTCCTCGCAGAGGATTTACGCCCATGCAGTTGAGGTGATCGGAGATCAACATCAGGCTGCCGGGCAGCATGTCCGAATCGAGGCTGCCTGCTGCATTAGTCAGGATCACATTTTTTACGCCAGCCAACCCAAGAGCACGAACCGGCAGCATCACCTGCTCCATGTCGTAGCCTTCGTAAAAGTGAAAACGGCCTTGCTGCACGGCAACCGCGACATCGCCGATCTTACCGATCACAAGCTGCCCCGCGTGGCCCTCGACCGTCGAGCGTGCAAAACCCGGTATCTGCTCATACGGAATTTTGACGGCGTCAGTCAGCTCATCGGCAAACGCCCCGAGCCCGCTCCCGAGCACGATCGCTGTGCGGACCTCGCCAGGATACTTACTCTTAATAAATGCAGCCGCCTCTGCGGCCTTTTCGTATGACATACAACTGTTTAAATTCCAAAAAGCGCCTTTAGGCGTAGGTTAATTGCAGAAATTTGTTCGTTTGACAGTTTTCCGAGTTCACGAGTAATTATCGAGCTCGTTACAGTTATCAGTCGATGTAGCCTGACTGTCGAAGCGACCTTTAACCCGGTGCCGATAAAACCTTCGTCGTCAACATCAATGACTAGATCCGACGACCCTGGGTTGTCGGAGATGCGGCTCGTAATGAAAGCTAAAACGATATGACCGTAAGGTAACAGCTCATGGGTAAGACAAACAGCGGGACGAACTTTGGTCGTCGAAAGATCATCAAATGGAAAGGGAACAAGGACGATCTTATGCTTCATCAGACAGTGGGGTTCCGTCCTCAAGCGAATATATCTCTTCTTCGTCCGCAAGAAAATCGAAAACAGAATTTGAGGCTGCTGACTTCATCCAGTCTGCGTCAGCGACATCATCATCAAACAATACGATGACCCGAACACGCCCAGAAACCTCGACCGGAATGTCGTCGTCCAGAGTCAGTTGACGCCCTGCTCCCATTGTTGCTGTCGTTTCGATCGAAGTAAGCATGACGTTATCTTACAATAAATTTAGTACACAGACGCAAACGTTTTTTATTGAGCGGATCAATTCTCTTTTCTATAAGGAACACCCAACGCCTTAGGTGCACGTGATAGACCAATAAATCCGGCGAGCACGATGATCGTCAAGACATACGGGATCATCTGGATGAACTGGACGGGGATGTCTTCGCCGCCGATCTTTGCCCATGACGCTCCCTGAACCTGTATCGCGATCGCCTCGGTAAAGCCAAAAAACAGACACGCAACCAGCACCGGGACGGGCCGCCATTTCGCTAGGATAAGTGCCGCGAGTGCTATAAAGCCACGTCCGGCGGTCATGTTACGTGTAAAGAGCGACGATTGGCCGATCGAGAGATAAGCTCCGCCCGCTCCGGCAAGTATGCCCGAAATGATCACAGCGACGTAGCGCAGCTTGATCACGTTGACCCCGGCGGCATCTGCGGCTTGCGGGTTTTCACCCGCCGCTCTGATCCTAAGGCCAAAAGGCGTTTTGTACATTACATACCAGCAGATCGGGATCAGCAAAAATGCGATCATCGACGCGAGCGAGATGTTATTAAAATAGTTAGGCAGTTGATCGACCTTATCGATCTGCGGCGTCGAGCCGGACGAATCATACACCGCACCGCTGATCAAAGCAGGCAGCCCGATCATCAAAAAATTGATGGCCATACCGGCAACGACCTGATCCGCCTCAAATTTGATACATGCAACGGCATATACATATGCGAGCAAACCGCCCGCGAGTATGCCGGTAACAAAGCCTAGGTAAGGGTTGTGAAATTGGTACGTCGTGACCGCGGCGGTAAATGCACCCGCGAGCATCAGCCCCTCAAGCGCGATATTGATAACGCCCGAGCGTTCGGAAAACAGGCCGCCGAGGGCCGCAAAGATCAGCGGCGTCGCCAGGCGAATAGCCGAGAAAAGCAATGCAATTGTTAAGATCTCGCCCATGACTTATCTCTTAGTAAACTTTTGAAAACACGCCACAAACAATATGATGATCGCCTGCAACACCCAGCCGAGATCCTTGGAAACCTTTGCGGTAAATGCATCGACAAATATCTCGCCTCTGAGCAGCACGCCAAAAAATATCGCCGCGATGAAAACGCCCAACGGATGATTACGCCCAAGCAATGCTACGGCAATACCGAGGAAGCCCCACTCCGCAGAAAATCCGTCGTAATAATTATGCCGCGTACCTAAAACCTCACCGATAGCGACCATTCCGGCCAAGGCACCCGACAGTGTCATTGCAAGGATTATCTGTTTTTTCGGGTTGATACCGCCGTATTCCGCCGCAGATGCGTTTTGCCCGACTGCCCGCAGCTCGTATCCCCATTTTGTTTTCCATAAGAAAACATAAATAAATACGCACATCAGTATCGCCAGTATGAACGACAGATTGAGCGGCACGTCTTTGGGGATGAATGTGAGGAACTGATTTAGCTGCGGTATGTGAGCGGCCTCGCCGATGTTGGCGGATTGCAGGATCGGGTCACCCGGCACCTTGTAATAATATTGCGTAAAATAACTGACCAGAGCGATGCCGATAAAATTGAGCATGATAGTGTTGATCACCTCATGCGAACCAAATCTCGCTCTCAAAATACCCGGTATCGCTCCCCAGATGCCGCCGACAACGACAGCCGTCAATATACACAGCGGTATCAAAACGATAGCGGGCAGATCGGCGATGGCCGTTCCTTCGCCAACTACCTTAGTCGCGACGCCGCCAAATTTCATCCCAACCCACGCCGTCGCAAAAGCCGCGACGTACAATTGACCCTCAGCACCGATATTCAATAGGCCGCAGCGAAACGCAATTGCAACTGCGAGCCCCGTAAATATCAGCGGCGTCGCGTAATGCAGCGTCCAGCCGATGTCCTTAATAGACCCGAACGAACTCGACAGCAGCCAGCCATAGGCCGTCAGCGGATTGTCGCCGAGGATCAGGATAATGATCCCGCCGACGACGAAAGCCGCAAGGACAGCTACTAAAGGCCAGAGAACTTCGCGAAAAAGATTCTTCATTCTAAATAGAAAGGGTGCGTCAACAAATATACCCGACAACTTGCCGGGTGTCATCTAAAAATGCCAAAAAACAAGCGATTTTAGAGAAAAACTTTATTTTTAGATAGTTGACAATAACACACTCATATTTTATTATTCTAATAGACTAATTGTGAGGTCTGAGAAGCTATGAAATTTGACAGATTTACAATTCGCGGACAAGAGGCCGTGCAGGAAGCCATCGGCGTCGCCGAAAAGGCCTCAAACCAACAGGTTGAGCCGGAGCATCTGCTCGCGGCAATGCTTGAGCAAAAAGAGGGCGTCGTAAAACCGATACTCGGAAAGATCGGAGCCAACGCACAGACCGTCGCGGCTGAGGTTCAGGCGGCGATCGCTAAGTTTCCGCAGGTGTCCGGCGGCCAGCAATATTTCAGCTCGCGAACGAACACCGTTTTTCAGAACGCTCAGAAAGAAGCCGAAAAGATGCAGGACGAATATATGTCCACCGAGCATCTGCTGATGACCATCGCCGATGAAAAAGAGGGCGACGCCGGCCGCATTTTGCGGTCGAACGGAGTAACTCGCGACGACCTCGAAAAGGTAATAACCGACATGCGCGGCGGGTCAAAGATCACCGATCCCAATGCCGAAGAAAATTTTAAATCGCTCGAAAAATACGCCCAGGATCTGACCGAACGCGCCCGCAAGGGCAAGCTCGACCCAGTGATCGGCCGTGACGACGAGATCCGCCGGACGATACAGATCCTGTCTCGCCGAACAAAAAACAATCCGGTCCTGATCGGAGAACCGGGCGTTGGTAAGACCGCAATTGTCGAGGGACTCGCACAGCGTATCGTTTCGGGCGATGTGCCTGAAACGCTAAAAAACAAACGGCTCGTCTCACTCGATCTTGGAGCAATGCTTGCCGGTGCAAAGTATCGCGGCGAATTTGAGGACCGTTTGAAAGCCGTGCTCAATGAGATCGAGAAAGCCGAGGGCCAGATCATCTTGTTCATCGACGAGCTGCACACGCTTGTCGGAGCCGGCGCCAGCGAGGGCGCAATTGACGCGTCAAATATGCTCAAACCGGCGCTTGCTCGAGGCACTTTGCGCACTGTCGGTGCGACGACACTCGCCGAATATCAAAAATACATCGAGAAAGACAAAGCTCTCGAACGCCGTTTCCAGCAGGTCTATATCGGCGAGCCAACGGTGGAGGACACGATCGCGATCCTTCGCGGACTGAAAGAGCGGTACGAGGTGCACCACGGTGTCCGTATCAAGGATGCCGCGATCGTAGCCGCCGCGACGCTTTCAAATCGTTACATCACAGACCGCTTTTTACCGGACAAAGCTATCGACCTTATCGATGAAGCTGCATCGCGCATTCGTATCGAGATCGATTCGCTGCCGCAGGAGATCGATGTGCTCGAGCGAGAGATCTTGCAGCTTGAGATCGAACGTCAGGCACTTACCCGCGAAACCGATGAGAAATCAAAATCGCGGCTCGACGATATCGAAAAACGCATTGCCGATCTGAACGAAAAATCGTCGGCGATGAAAGCCAAGTGGCAATCGGAAAAAGAAGAGATCGAAAAGATGCGCACCGCTAAAAGCGAGCTAGAGCAGGCGAGATTAGAGCTTGAACAGGCACGACAGGGCGGCGACCTCGCAAAGGCCGCCGAGATTCAATACGGAACAATCCCGGGGCTTGAAAAACAACTCGAGACCGAGCAGCAGCGTCTTGGCGAGATACAACAGGACGGCGTTTATCTAAAAGAAGAGGTTGACGAAGAGGATGTCGCTGAGGTCGTCGCAAAATGGACAGGTGTGCCTGTCTCAAAAATGCTTGAGGGCGAGATGCAGAAACTAGTGCAGATGGAGCAAGGGCTTCGCAAACGCGTCATCGGCCAGGACGAGGCGCTTTCAGCGGTGGCAAATGCCGTTCGCCGAGCACGTGCAGGCCTGCAAGACCCAAATCGTCCGATCGGATCATTCATTTTCCTTGGCCCGACGGGGGTCGGCAAAACTGAAACCGCGAGAGCGTTGGCTGAGTTTATGTTCGACGACGAACGAGCGATGGTACGGCTCGATATGTCCGAGTATATGGAGAAACACGCCGTTGCCCGCATGATCGGTGCCCCTCCGGGATACATCGGTTACGAAGAAGGCGGACAGTTGACCGAGGCCGTCCGGCGTCGTCCGTATGCGGTCGTGTTGTTTGACGAGATCGAAAAGGCGCATCCTGACGTATTTAATGTGCTTTTGCAGATCCTCGATGACGGACGTCTGACCGATAGCAAGGGCCGCGTCGTCGATTTTAAGAACACCGTTCTGATCATGACCTCGAATCTTGGTTCGCGAGAGATCCAATCGGCACAAACAAATCCGCTCGCCGATAGAGATGTCCGCAGCGATGTAATGCAGGTTTTGCGCGATCATTTCAAACCGGAGTTTTTGAATCGCATCGACGACATCGTTGTGTTCGACCAGCTTACCAAAGACCAGATCGGCTCGATCATCGATGTCCAGCTTGAGAAACTAAGAAAGAATCTGGAGGAACGCGGCATCGCGTTAGTGCTCGACAACTCGGCGAGAGATCTGATCGTGTCTGAGGGTTATGATCCTGTGTATGGTGCGCGTCCGCTAAAACGTGCGATCCAGACGCTGGTGCAAAATCCGCTGGCGGTGAGTTTGCTCAATGGCGATATCACCGGCGGCCAGACGGTCAAAGTAACGGCCGAGAATGGCGAGATGAAATTTACGCCGAGTTCGGGCGGAAAACAGGCGTCAGCCAACTAAAGTTGGAACTCCGAACATAAAGACTTAGTATTTATACATAGTGTTTAAAAAGAGAAAGATGAACAACGAAGAAACAATCATCGACGGTGAGGACGAGGGAAAAATTCCCGTCATCGACAAACGTCGGACTAACGCGGACGGCAAAGTGGCCGGCGAGGACGAGAAACCCGCCGAGCCGACAAAGCCGGTGAATGAGATCGTGCTTGAAGCCGCGCTTAAGGCCGAGATGGAACGGCGTGAGGCGGCCGAATCAAAGCTCGTCGGCGTACAGGCAAAGTTTGAAGAGGCTAAGGCTGATCTCGAACGCGAGACATCTGAGATGCGTGCGCGTCTGATGAAAACGCTTGAGGACAGGTCAAAACAAGGTCAGTTTAATTTTCTGACGACGCTGTTGCCTGTACTCGACAATCTCAATTTGGCTGTTGCGGCAAGCGAGACCGATCCGTCGGTCGATCATCTGCGGAGCGGCGTGATCGGCACGGCACGTAGCTTTGAACAAGCTCTGATGAGTGTAGGCGTCGAGCCGATAGCATCGGTCGGAGCCGATTTTGATCCGGAGCTGCACGAAGCGGTCGATATGGCACCTGCCGAAGAAGACGGAAAGATCATTAAAGAATATTCGCGCGGTTATCGGTTTGGCGACAAACTGCTGCGTCCCGCACGCGTTCAGGTCGGCAAGGCAATGGCCGATTCGGCTGGTGAATAAAGCTCAAAATCGCAAGGAGAAATTTCCTTTTCGGGCGCGAGCGGCAAATGCTATTATGGAGCTTAGGCAAATCAACTCCCGTCCGCCGGCATCATAGTTTCGGGTTTCACACGAAGGGTTTTATGGCAGATATAGACGCATACAAGGATAAATTTAGCGAGAGCGGACAACGCATTTTGGAGACGGCTCTGAGCGAATCAAAAAAACGTGAGCAAAATTATGTCTCGATCGAGCATATCCTGCACGCGATCACTTTTGAGGAAGACGAGCTTTTCACATCCACGATGCGCGATCTCGCCGTTGACCCGCGTTCGGTCAAGCTGCTGATCGAAAAGCGAATGGAGGACGGCCGTCAGCACAGCGGCAAAGGATACCGTATCGCGCCCGAAACGACCGAACTTTTCAAACGCGCGATGGATCGTGCCCGTTCGCAAGGCCGCCGGGTCATTGACGCAGCCGATATTTTTTACGTCCTTTCAAATGACGAACGCAGCGTGCTAAATGACGTTCTGCAAAATCTAGGAGTGCCGTCCGAAGAGGTTGCCCAGAGCGCCCGCACACGCATCCGCAAGCGTGAAAAAGAAGAGGAACGCGTCCGTCAAAAATACGAGCTGCCCAGTTTCCTGCGGCATTTTGGCATCTCGATGAACAAGATGGCACGTCAGGACAAGATCCCGCCGACCATCGGCCGCGATCAGGAGATCCGTCAGATGATCGAGATCCTGTCGCACCGAGAACGGTCAAATTCGCCGATGCTCGTGGGTGAACCCGGCGTCGGAAAAACTGCCGTCGTCGAGGGGCTTGCACGCCTGATCGAACTCGAACCCGAAAAGGTTCCCGCACGTCTGCGTGACGCGCACATTGTTCAGCTTCAAATGGGCGGACTTGTGGCCGGAACGATGCTGCGGGGCATGTTTGAGGAGCGTATCAAGGGCATCATCGACGAGGTCAAAGAAAAAGACAACATAATCCTTTTTATCGACGAGGCCCACACGATTATCGGTGCCGGAGCCGCGATGGGTACGACGTCGGATGCGGCGAATATGTTCAAATCGGCCTTGGCTCGCGGCGAGCTGAGGATCATAGGTGCGACGACCATTACCGAATTCAAGGAATATATCAGCGACGACGAAGCTCTCGCCCGGCGTTTTCGCCTGGTCAACGTTGCCGAGCCGACTATCGACGAGACCAAAGAGATCTTGCTTGGCGTGCGGCCGCGGCTTGAGAAAAATTATTCGGTCACGATCTCGGACGAGGCCATCAATATGGCGCTCGAGATGTCGCCAAAATACATCCGCAATCTGCACCTGCCGGACAAGGCTATCGGCTGGCTCGACACCGCGTCGGTCAAGGTAGAGATCAACGAGCCCGGCGAGATGGTCGTGCGGCCCGAGCACATTATCGATGTCATTTCACAGGAATCGCGTATTCCCAAGGACATGATCTATCGCGACACGTCCGATAGGTTTTCGGCAATGGAGGCCGACCTAGGGCATCGTGTCATCGGCCAGCAGGACGCCGTTCGCGCGGTCGCCGAACGCCTGCGTCTCAACAAGGGCCCGCTCAAAGAAAATCATTACGCGCCAGATGGGGTGCTGCTTTTCCTTGGCCCGACCGGCGTCGGAAAGACCGAGCTTGCCAAAGCGGTCGCCGAATTTATGTTTGGCGACGAGAGCAAGATGGTCCGCATCGATATGTCCGAGTATGGCGACGGCACCATCGGCATCGAAAAACTGATCGGCATGCCGCGCGGCATCGTCGGGTCCGAACGCGGCGGTATCTTGACCGAACAGCTTCGCGACAACCCTTACACGGTGCTGCTGCTCGATGAGGTGGAAAAGGCCTCGCCGTATCTGATGAACATATTCTTGCAGGCTTTTGACGAAGGCTGGATCACCGACGGACGCGGTAAAAAGGTTTACTTGTCTGACGCGATCGTCATCATGACGTCAAATCTCGGCTCGGACAATTTCAAAAAATACGAGCAGCCGCTCGGATTCGGGCCGAAATCACTCGGCACTATGAAACAGATCCGCGGCGACGTGATGAAAGCCGCTGAGGGGCGATTTACGCCCGAGTTTCGCAACCGCATCGACGAGATCGTCATCTTTGCCCCGCTCACGATGGACGAGGTCCGCGAGATCGCAAAGCTCTACATCGCCAAGATCCAGCGAAATATGGAGCGTCAGGGCAAGGTCGTCGATGTCACCGAAGCCGCTCTCGATCTGCTGACCGAAAAAGGCTTTAACCAGACATACGGCGCCCGTTTCCTAAAACGTCACATCGATCAGAAGGTTAAGTTGCCGATCACCAACGAATGGAAAGCCGCGATCAAATTTACCGTCGATGCCGTCGATGGCGAGATCGTGGTCAGGCCCGGCGAGGTTTTTAGTCTTAACTAGGTCTCCAGATCCCCTCCTTACGAAGGAGGGGTGGCCGCTTCGGCCGGGGTGGTTCTCTAAGATTCAAACCCGAACGAAAATTACCGCATCAAAGGCTTTGTTGATAAAATATCGGCAAAGCCTTTTTATT
>CAZIZR010000012.1:0-99265 GCA_964543865.1 uncultured Chloracidobacterium sp. | reverse complement strand
CAGCCGAAGCGGCTGCCACCCCTCCTTCGTAAGGAGGGGAGCTTTTGCGGAGGTTCTCTTCGAGTAGAGGATGTCTCGCATCGACGAGATCGAGGGTGTCGTCGTCGGTGATGTCGGGGACGACGGCGTTGAATTTGCGGGCGAATTCGACTTTGGCTTTTATGCCATCGAGTTCGGCGACTGCCGTAACGGCGGTTTCGATAGCGGGGAGCTGCTCGCGAAGCTGTCCGGTCAGGGCAAAGAGGATGCGGGCGACTTCGCGCTCTTCTTTGCCTTTGAGGTTTTGCAGCTCGTTGTTTGCCTCAATGGCTTCGAGCGGTTCCACAAAGACAGTTGAACCACTCGAAGAAAACCCGTGAGCGACACCAGCGACTTTGCCGCGAAAATCTGTCTTGACGGGAATGACAAAACGGTCGTTGCGAACGGTGACGATCTCGTCTTGGATAGCGGTCCCGGCGGCACGCATTGCGGATTCGAGCGATTTGGTCAAGCGTGATTTTTGAGCATTGATCTCGCGGCGGAGCTTTGCAAGCTCAGGTGAAGCGTCGTCATTTATCTCGCCGCCGGGCAGCAGTTTTTTATTGATCTGTTCGGTCACGGCAAGCAGCGACGGAGGAATTTGCTCGACGATCCGCCACAGGATAGGAGCGTTTTCTTTTTCGGGCTGGATGGCGGATCGTGCAAATAACGCTTGGGTGCAAACGCGAGCGAGGTCGAGCATTACGACAGGCTCCAGTGCGGCGTTTTGGATCTTTAGAATTGCGACCGCATCGGACGGGTCGTCGAGCCCGCTGAACGACCAATTGATCTGTTTGTCGTTGAGTTCGATGGTCTCGGAAACGGCGGTAAGGGAATTATCAAGTTCGAGGCGGCCAACGAACGGACGCAATTCAGCGATCCGCTCGACGCCCATCGGCGTTTGGGCGTGACGGCTGACAATCTCGAGCAGCTTGCCAAATTCTAATGTGTCGAACGAGTAACTCATATTCCGTTGGTCCGGTCCGGACCAAGTGGACCAAGATGGACCAAGGTGGACCAAAATAAGCCCGGCTTATTTGCGCACAGCACTACAAAAAACGTTCTCTAATATCCGGCGTCGGCAGCATGCACGCCTCTTGGCGTCCGAACAGGCGGTAACGGTATTTTGCGAACAATTTATACGCCCAATCGCGGATGAACGCCGGGACAATGATAAATGCGTAGCCCAGCGACCAGATGCCGCCGAGACCTTTGGCGACACGCAATCCGGCGGTCGAGTGCATATATGCTTGATCATCTTCGATCAAAATTATTGAGTCGATATCATCGCCGATATTAAATTTTGTTCGCAACTCTTGGCCGATCTCCGATTGCAGCGGCGTGAATCTGAAATTTTTTGCCGCATCGTGACGGATAATAAAGTTGACGGCGCCGTTGCAAAAGTTGCAGACACCGTCAAAAAGTACGATCGAACTCATATAAAAATTCTACCGCAAGTTACGGATAGAATTGAGCTAGAAAACCGAATAAACTCAAAAACATGGAAACTGAGGTCTTATGGCGGGCGGTCGAGGCGAGGGACGCGAGATTTGACGGAGCGTTTGTTTTCGGCGTCAAAACGACAGGTGTATTTTGCCGGCCTTCGTGTTCGGCGAGAAAGCCAAAGCGTGTGAACGTCGAGTTTTTTACGGAAAACAAAGAGGCCGAAGCTTGCGGATACAGGTCGTGTTTGCGATGCCGTCCGGAGCGTGCGTCAGATGCTGATCCCCAGATCACGATGATCGTGGCGGCTTGTCGTGAGATCGAGGAAATGCCCGAAGCAACGCTTGACGAGCTCGCGGCAACTGCCGGCCTTAGCCCGTATCATTTTCAGCGGACATTCAAAGAGATAGTTGGGCTGAGCCCAAAAAAATATTCGGAGGCGATAAAAATGGAGAGATTCAAGGACGAGATCAGGGGCGGCAGCGATGTCGTAACCGCAATGTACGAAGCGGGTTATGGTTCGAGCAGCAGGTTATATGAAAAGGCGGCGGAAAATCTGGGGATGACACCAGCGGTGTATAAAAAGGGCGGAAAAGGAATGAATATTAACTGCATAATCACAGATTGCGAACTGGGTAAACTGCTCGTGGCGAGAACGCCGCGCGGAATTTGCAGCGTGACATTCGGCGACAGTGAAAAAGAATTGAGAGACGGGCTAGCTATAGAATTTCCAAACGCTGAGATCGCCGAGGACAATAGCGATCTGGCGACAGCGGTCGATGCGATCATCAAGTATCTTGCCGGTAAGAACAAACGGCTCGTGCTGCCGCTCGATCTACAGGCGACGGCGTTTCAGATGCAGGTATGGGATTTTCTGCGAAAGATACCGTATGGCGAGACACGTTCGTATAGCGAGGTCGCAGCGGAAATGGGAGATAAGAAAAAAGTTCGGGCTGTGGCTCAGGCATGTGCGAAAAATCGCGTCGCGTTGCTAATACCTTGTCACCGCGTGATAGCCAGCGACGGCAAGCTTAGCGGTTACCGCTGGGGGATCGAACGCAAAAAGAAACTGCTTGCGGCTGAGGCTGGGTGAGCTAACATCGGCACTCTGTAAAATTTTGTAAAGTTTCCCGCCTGCTCTTGGAGATGGGAAACTTTTTTTATATTCTCTGCGTAAAGGTATTTCACGAGTTTTACAGTCTATTTTCAAAATTAAAGATATGAGATCAAAGCTATTTTTGCTTGTCTTGGCGGTTATCTGCTTGTTTTGCGGCGTCGAGGCTCAGGCACAGAGTTATGCGATCACTAACGCCAAGATCGTTACGGTTTCGGGAGCGACGATCGACAAAGGCACGATCGTCGTCCGCAACGGGCTGATCGACGCGGTCGGTGCAAGTGTAACGCCACCGGCGGACGCACAGGTTTTTGATGCGACGGGGTTGACGGTTTATCCGGGTTTTATCGACTCATTGACGGGGCTTGGATTGGCGGCTGCACGTCCCGCAACACCCGGTGGAGGCGGCGGTGGAGGTGGGGCGGCTGCCGCGGCCGCGGCTGCAGCAGCGGCGGCACAGAATCCGTCGAACTCAAATTACCCGGCAGGCTTGCGGCCTGAGGATTCGGCGTTTGATGATGTCCGTGCGGGCGAAGCTCAATTCGAAGCGGTCCGCAACGCAGGCATCACGACCGTGCTGACTATCGGTAGGACAGGAATTTTCAACGGCCAATCGGCAGTCATCAATCTCGCCGGAGACACCGTTTCGGGGATGGTAGTCAAGCCACAGTTTGCCGAGCATATCTCATTTGCTACGCTGCCGGGGCAATATCCGGGCTCGCTGTTGGGTACGTTTTCGGCTCTGCGTCAGATGTTTTACGACGCACAGCGTTTGCAGGATATGCAAAAGGCCTATGCGGCTAATCCGAAGGGCATGCGTCGGCCAGACGCTGACAGATCGCTTGAGGCATTGTTTCCGGCGATCAACCGTCAGATGCCGGTCGTTTTTAACGCAAATACTGAGATCGAGATCATCAGAGCGCTCGATCTGATAAAAGAATTCAAACTCAACGGCATCATCGCCGGCGGGCAGGAATCGTGGAAAGTTGCCGACCGGCTCAAAGTTCAAAACGTCTCAGTTCTGCTTTCACTCAATTTTCCAAAACGAACGGATGCTGCTCACCCTGAGGCTGATCCGGAAAGTATGCAAACCTTGCGTTTGAGGGCCGAAACTCCGAAAGGTGCTGGCAAACTTGCGGCTGCCGGTGTGAAATTTGCGTTTCAATCCGGCGGTGCGACGGCTATCGGCGATTATTTTACAAACGCAGGCAAAGCGGTCGAGGGCGGGCTGAACCGCGACGCGGCCATCCGTGCGATGACGCTCGGGGCGGCTGAAATATTGGGCGTGAGTGACCGAACGGGTTCGATCGAGGCCGGAAAGATCGCTAATCTCGCCATCGTCAAGGGCGATCTGTTTGGACGTGATAAATTTGTCCCGCAGGTGCTGGTTGACGGCAAGGTTTTTGAGCAGAAAGAAGCTCCGAGAGGCCCAGGCGGGCGTCCGGGCGGCACAGGCCCGGCGACGACTCCTTCATCAACCGCTCCGGTCATCAGCGGAAAATATACGGTTACGATAGACGTTCCGGGGCAAGCCGTTCCCGCGACTTTCAATTTTGATCAGTCCGGTTCGGTCATGACGGGGTCGATAGACCTGACCGGAGTTGGTTCGGCACAGATCTCAAATGGCAAGGTCACGGCTGACGGATTTAGCTTTGCGGCGACGGTTCCTTTTAACGGTGCATCGCTTGAAATAAATGTGTCTGGCAAAGTAAATGGTAATCAGATCAGCGGTTCGGTCGATTCGCCGATGGGTAACGCTGGGTTTTCGGGAGCAAAGGTCCCACAGGAAAACTAATAAGTAAAAGGCAAAAAAGATGCGTAAATTTACGATTTTAATATTATTGATCTCGCTGTTAGCGATCTCGCCGACATTGATCTTTGGTCAATCAAAGAGTGATGTTTTGATCAAAAATGCGACGGTTTTGACGGCGGCCAAAGGGACGCTGGAAAACACCGATATTCTGATCCAAAACGGCAAGATCACGCGGATCGGCAAAGGGCTGTCGGCTCCGGCGGGTGTGCGAACCATCGATGCGACGGGCAAATTTGTGACACCGGGCATCATCGATGCGCACTCACACTCGATGCTCGATGCGATCAATGAGGGGGCGTTTTCGGTGACCTCAATGGTTCGGACGCGAGACGTGCTCAACCCCGCCGACATCGAGATCTATCGAGCCTTGGCGGGCGGCGTGACAGGAGCTCTTCTGCTGCACGGATCGGCAAATTCGATCGGCGGTCAAAGCACGACGGTCAAGTTCAAATGGGGACACCCGGTCGAGGATTATCCGATAGCGGATGCGCCAACGGGCATCAAGTTTGCGATGGGTGAAAACGTACGCCAGACGACATTTTCACCGCCGCCTGGCACGCCGTTAAGATATCCGCGGACTCGTCAAGGTGTGATCGAGACGATGCGCGATGCGTTTCTCCGAGCGCGCGATTACAAACAAGCTTTGGACGATTTTAAGGCTGGAAAAACACGAGTACAGCCGCGAACCGACCTTGAGTTGCAGCCGATCGTCGAGATACTTGAGGGCAAACGTCTGGTCCACGCTCACGGTTATCGTTCGGATGAGCATTTGAATCTGATGTTGTTGGCGGATGAGTTTGGCTTTAGAGTCGCAACACTGCAGCACGGGCTCGAGGCCTACAAGATCGCTCCAGAGATCGCGAAACGCGGTACGGGAGCGTCGGTGTTTGCAGATTTTTGGGGTTTTAAGCTTGAGAGCTACGATTCTATCCCGTACAACGCTTACATTCTTTGGAAAAATGGCGTCAATGTGTCGATCAACTCGGATGACGGTGGCCGTATGCGCCGGCTCAACTTGGATGCGGCTAAGGTCCAAAAATACGGCGGCGTGCCCGAACAGGACGCGCTGCAGATGATCACACTCAATCCAGCTAAACAGCTTGGCATTGACCAGCGGACCGGTTCGATCGAAGTCGGTAAGGACGGCGATGTCGTCATATGGAACGGACATCCGTTTAGCGTATTTTCTCGTGTCGATACAACGATCATCGAGGGAGTGACGTATTTTGACCGTGCGACGGATGCACAGATGAGGCTGGATATCGCAAAAGAACGTGAAGCGCTTGAAAAGCTTGATGTTAACAAGGCTCCGGGAGCCGGTGGAACACCGCCGCAACGTCCGGCTGACCGTAGAGACGGTGACCGCGACAATGCCGATCATGGCGACGGAGGGCATCTTCGATGAAGGCAAAAGTAAAAAGTAAAAAGGCAAGATTAGGAATGCAAAATGCAAAATTATTGCTGATCGCGGCTATTTCTGCGATCATCGGTGGCCAACTATTTTTAGTTCCGGCGCAAAATGATGGTTCGCAGCAGAATCAGACGGGGCGTGCAGGTACGTTTGCTATTGTCGGGGCCAGGATCGTAACTGTTTCAGGAGCAACAATTGAGAACGGCACAATCGTAATTCAAAACGGCAAGATCGCGGCGGTCGGGACGAATGTGCAGGTTCCGTCCGGTGCCGAAAAGATCGACGGTAAAGGCATGAGCGTCTTTCCGGGCATGATCGACGCCGGGACGAATATGGGACTTGCGGAAATAACGCTTGCCGTAAACGGTTCGGTCGATCTAACCGAGGTCGGCACTATGAATGCCAACACTAAGGCGATCAAGGGCATCCACCCGCATTCAGCACACGTCAACGTGACGCGTGTTAACGGCATAACGACGGTGCTGTCGGCTCCGACCGGCGGGTTGATGTCAGGCCAGGCGGCGATCATCAACCTCAATGGTTCGACGCCGGACGAGATGGCCGTGGTTCGTGAATATGCGCTTGTGATCAATTATCCTAGGATCGCTTTTGGCGGGGGCTTCGGCGGATTTGGAGGCGGTTTTGGCGGCGGCGGCGCGGCCGTTGATTTTAACGAAGCTGTGAGACGACGTGACGCACAGGTCGAGGATCTGAAAAAGATATTTAAGAACGCAGAGAGCTATTTTCGTGCAAAGGAAGCCTACGCAAAAGACAAGTCTTTGCCGTATCCAACGACCGATCAAAGGCTCGAAGCTTTGCAGCCATTTATTAAGGGCGAAAAGCCGATTATCTTTACCGCCGAACGCGAACGTGATATTCGCGGTGTTGCCAAATTTGTCGCCGATATGAAGGTAAAGGGTATTCTCATGGGCGGGCAAGAAGCATGGAAAGCGGCTGACGTTTTGAAGGCGAACAATATTCCGGTGATATATACCAATGTTTACAACCTACCGGTCCGCGACGATGACGAGTACGATTATCTATTCGCGGCTCCGTCAAAGATGGCGGCGGCAGGCGTAAAGTTCTGCATCTCGACAGGCAACACGGGCCCGATGGTCCGCGATCTGCCGTATCACGCCGGACTCGCGGGGGCGTTTGGCCTTTCAAAGGAAGACGCTCTTAAATCGGTCACGCTTTATGCCGCTGAGATCCTTGGGGTTGCAGATAAAATGGGTTCGCTGGATGTCGGCAAGGTCGCAAATGTCGTTGTCGCTGATGGCGAACTGCTTGAGGCCCGCACGAACATTAAATACATGTTCATCAATGGCCGGATGATCCCGTTGACCAGCAGGCACACGGAGCTGTTTGATAGTTTTAAGGATCGTAAGATCCAGTAGCAGAACGATGACGGATACGATCACATTTCTAAATCGCGTTTCGCAAAAATTGGGGTCCAACGGTTTTGTGCCGATGGACCCTAATATTTACCAGCCGCTCGGTTTCAAATTTGCGACTCGCCGATCGCAGTTTGAGATCGCAAAATTTGGTATGCACGATGCGGTCTTTGTCTTTGCTGAGATCGACAAGTTGGACGCCACAAAGATGAAGACGTTTGCGGACGCGGCATTTAACTTTGCCAATTCGAACAAGTCTGTTTCGCTGCCAAATGGCTTTTTTATGAGTGTATCGTGCTTTCCGGTCGCGATCACGTCGGGCCTTGACCCGCTACTTTCGCAAGCTATCAAAGATAATGCACCGACCAATCATTTTGGCGGATTTGAGATGCCGGTCGTGTTTGATCTGTCGAGCGGAACGTTGTCGTATTACGAAAAGACACAGCTTTGGGGAGCCGCATATCTTGCCGGCTTTCGTAAGCAGGTCGTTGATAACCTTACTTAGACCTTTTGCGGAATTTCCTCTCCGTCCTCGAAAAATTCGAGGCTTGCAGAATTTAGACAATACCTCATTCCGGTTGGTGGCGGGCCGTCAGGAAAGACGTGGCCTTGGTGACCGCCGCATCTGGCACAGCGGATCTCGATGCGCCGCATGCCATAGCTATTATCTTCGATATTGGTGAGGTGGTCTCTGTCGAACGGGGCGTAAAACGACGGCCAGCCCGTTCCCGAATTAAACTTTTTCTTTGAGTCGAACAAAGGCAGGCCGCACAATCTGCACGCATAGACGCCATCAAGTTTGTTATCGAGCAGCGTTCCGCAAAACGCGGGTTCGGTGCCGTGGTCGAGCAGGATGCGGTATTCCTCTTCGTTGAGGCCTTGCGAGAGGCGTTCGATCATCTCAGCGCTCAATGGAGTAATATCGTAGCCGGAATCGGAAAGTTCTATCATATCGATTGGTATCTAAAAATCTAACATTTTGAAATTTGAAATGGGATCAATAGTCATCCCCACCAAAAGGACGCAGCGATAATGCAGTACAATCCGATCAACGCCAAACCTTCGAGCCAGATCGATTCGCCGTCGTAGATGATAAATGCACTAACGATCACAGCAAGCAATAACACGGCGACTAGCATCGGTGACAAAACAAAAGTTAGGATCGCACCGCCAAGAACGTACGATAGCAAGACCAACACTGGGAAAAGGCCGAGAGCGATCTGGAGCGAGCTGTTTTGGATAACGCTAATGGCATAGTCGCTTTGGTTTCGCCAAGCCAGCTGGATGCCGATCAGATTTTCGATCGCGTTCCCGGCGACTGCTACTACTACTAATCCCGCAAAGGCCTCGGATATTCCCAAAGCCGCCATCGCAGGCTGCAATGCCTCGACAAACCAGTCTGAGACCGACGCCGCTCCAATACCGGCAGCGGCGAGCACCAGGATCGTCAATTTCATCGACCATTCCGCATGTCCGGCCTCAGCAGTTTGCATCGCAACGGCGGGGTCACCTTTGACCGAAAAGTAGATATTCGCCGCGAGTAGTACGAGCAAGATGATCGCTAAGAAAATATCGAGGCTGAGAATATGAGGTTCGGCGGGCGTGTGCAATTGTTTTGCCAGCGTCGGAATAACGAGGACCGCGGACGCAAGCAACATCAACGTAACGATCATCTTTGGCGGCTCAGAGTTAAACCGCTGAGTACCATTTTTTAGGCCGCCAAAAAATAAGGCCAAACCAAGAACCAACACGGAATTACCAAGTATCGACCCGATCAGTGCCGCCTGAACTACGTGGTCAAGACCCGCTCTAAGAGCAAAGATACAAACAAACAACTCAGGTAGGTTGCCCAATCCGGACTGCAACACGCCGGTCGCACCAGGGCCCAGGCGGCTGCCAAGCTGTTCGGTGGCGTCGCCGACGATCATCGCGAGAAGTGCAAGTGCGGCGGCTGTGACAGCGAACGCGATAACGGCGTTTGCGTGAGTGTAATGCAAAACACCCGCCGCTATCGTAACGATCACGCAGAGCAATATGATGATCTTTTCTTTCTTTTCCATACCAATACTGTGAAAACTATTCGTTTAAGCGGAGGGGTCTGACCCGAGCACACGTTTTTCGAGTTTTCGCAGACGGTGAGCCATCTCGCCGAGTTTGCGAAATGCGGCGATCGAACGCAGCCACTCGCGATTTTCAAATGCCGGGATTCCTGACATTATCGCACCCGGTTCGATATCGTGTGACGTAGCGGATTTTGCCGTAAGGATGGCATCGTCACCAACTTTAAGATGCCCGGCGATACCGACCTGTCCGGTCAGGATCACCCGTTTGCCAATATGCGAACTGCCCGCAAGTCCCGTTTGCGAGCAAATGAGGGCGTCTTCGTCGATGACGGAGGAATGTCCGATCTGGACGAGATTATCTATCTTGGCACCGCGTTTGATGCGTGTCTCGCCGATCGATGGGCTGTCGATGGCGGTATTTGCCCCGATCTCGACATCGTCTTCGAGTACGACGCGGCCCGTTTGGGGAACCTTGAGCCACTGCTTGTCTTCGGTCTTGGCGTAACCAAATCCATCTGAACCAATAGTCGAATTATTATGAACAGTGCAGTTGCGGCCGATCTCACAGTTTTCACGAACTGAGACGCCCGAGTGAATCGTCGTGTCTTCGCCAATGCTCACGCCGTCATAAAGCGTCACATTTGGCATAATTCGGACGCCGCTTGCTAGTCTGCAATTCGCACCGATGACCGCATTTGCGTGGATCTCAACGTCATCAGCGACCGCCGCGGTTGGGTCGATAACCGCAGACGGATGGATAAATGGTTTTACGTCAGGTTCGGGAAAAAAGAGCCGCATTGCCAGCGTGTATGACACATGAGCATCTTTGGTTCGCAGGACAGCGATGTCATCACGGTTGATGGCTACGCCTTCTTTGAGAAAGATCGCACCGGCTTTCGTGTCGGCGACCTGGGGCGTGTATTTGGGATTAGAGAGAAATGTCACGTCGCCGGAGCCGGCAAGGCTAAGCCCGGCGGTCGAGGAGATCTCAAGGTCAGGCGAGCCGCTTTCGATCGTCGAAGATGTTTTTTTGGCGAGTTCTGATAATTTCATCTGTTCGACATTTTACAGGAATCTCCCGGAATTACATAAGATTGACCGGATCGATCTCAACAAATATGGTGCGGAGGTCGCAGCCGCTTACCTCGGCGTCGGCGAGGGCGATGTCGAGCGTTTCGCGAAGGACGCGGCGGCTTGCTCCTTTGAGGATGATCTGCAAACGGTATTCGTTTTTCAGACGTGAGATCGACGCAGGGGCAGGGCCGAGTACGCGGACGTGCCTTGCAGCGTTTGCCGAATCGAGAGAACGCCGCAGAATATTTGCGTGTCGCGAAGCATACGCCAGATCCCGGTGCTTGATCAAAATGCTTGCCAGCACGACAAACGGCGGATAGGCGAGACGTTCGCGAAACTTTATTTCCTCGTTATAAAAGCCTTCGTAATCCTGCTTGCGGGCGTGACGCAGAGCGTAATGTTCTGGATAGTACGTTTGGATCAGGACGCGGCCGGGCTTGCCGCCGCGTCCTGAACGCCCTGCGACCTGTGTGATCAGTTGAAAAGTCCGTTCTGCGGACCGCATATCCGGCAAGCCCAAACCGATATCGACCGAGATGACGCCGACGAGCGTGACGTTTGGAAAATCGTGGCCTTTGGCTATCATCTGAGTGCCGACGAGCATATCTAGGCCGCCTTCGGCGAAGGTGAGCAGCACGTCATCGATCTCGCCTTTGTGCGCCATGGTGTCGCGATCGACGCGGGCGATGCGCATTTCGGGGAACTTTTTGGCGAGCTGATCGGCAATGTTTTCAGTGCCCTCGCCGACGAAATACAAATATTCGCTCTCGCAATACGGACAGATGCGGGGGGCTTTTTCGCGATAATTACAGTAATGGCAAAGCAATTTGCCGTCGCCTCGATGAAATGTGAGTGTGATATCGCAATTTTTGCATTTCAGCGTCTCGCCGCATGAACGGCACAGAACGAACTGCGAAAACCCGCGTCGATTGAGCAAAACGATGACCTGTTCGCCGCGCGAATGTGTTTCTTTGATCTCATCCAAAAGTTGCGGTGACAGCGGAACATCCTTTCCGGCCCGTTTGAACACCTCACGCATGTCGATGAGCTCGGCGGTTGCCAGCCCTTGGCCACCAATGCGGTCAGGCAGCTGAAGATATGTGTATTTGCCGTTCTGGGCGTTGAAAAACGATTCCATCGCGGGAGTTGCCGAACCAAGCACTACTACTGCTCCGGCCATAGACCCGCGCATCACGCCGACGTCACGCGCGTTGTAAAACGGCGACTCGTGTTGGCGGTAAGACGGATCGTGTTCCTCGTCGATGATGATGAGGCCGATATTTTCGACAGGTGCAAAGACCGCAGACCGCGTGCCAATAACTACGCGGGCATCGCCGCGACGGATGCGACGCCATTCGTCATAGCGTTCGCCGACCGAGAGATTTGAATGTAGGATCGCGACATCAGAACCAAACACCCTACGCAAACGCCTTGAAAATACGGGCGTCAAAGCTATTTCGGGTACGAGCATTATCGCTGAGCGTCCCATTTCGAGGGCGGACTGCATAGCACGAATATAGACCTCGGTCTTGCCGCTACCGGTCACGCCGTGGAGCAGGAACGCCTTGAATTCACCATCTTTTTGCAATGCCGAGGTGATTTCGTCAAATGCTGTTTGCTGCTCCCGCGTAAGCGTCAGATCGTCCCGTCCGGGCAATGCTGCTCCCGCCAGCGGATCACGCATCACGTCCTGAACATATATTTCGACGATGCCGCGTTTTGCGAGCGTGTTTATCGGCGAGGCACCGACATCGCATTGTTCGAGAACGTCGGTAAAGAGCATCTCGCCGCCGTTGCCCGCGAGCAGATCGATGATCCATTGCTGCTGATCGGTCAGAGGTTTGTCGGACGGGTCAATGACGCTAGAGAGCAGCCGGACGGCCTTGCGGCGTTTTGGACGCACCTTTTCACTGTTGATCCCGGCGGGCAGCGAAGCCTTTAGCATCTCGCCCCAAAAGCTGGCGTAATAGTCCGCCGTCCATTGCGTTAGCTTTAGGATCTCGGGCGTGATGAGCGGTTCGTCGTCCGAGAGCTCGATCACATTTTTGATCTTTGATTCGTCAATATCGATATCCGTTGGGAGTTCCGGGTGCAAACCGACCGCGTATCCGGTTACATTTCTGCGGCCAAAGGGCAGCTTGAGCCGAGCCCCGAGCTTGATATTTTCACGCATCTCTTCGGGCAGCCGATATGTAAAAACACGCCGCAGAGGAACGGGCAAAGCGGCCTCGACATACATTGGCTGCGGTGAAACTTTAGGCTGGTGTGCGGACATTTTTGGGTCTTTGCAACAAATGATAACCTATTGAAACATTTTGCAGAAACTTGGTGTCTAAGTTAGCTGAGGGGAATTTATGGACGAGCTATTTAACGCAGAAAAGGAAAAAAAGGGCGTGAGCCCAGTGTTCATTATCGGCATTTTGATCGGCCTTGCATTGATCGGCGGGTCGATCTGGCTGTTATCGCAAAAGCCGTCGATGGAAGACCAAACGGCAAAGATCCTGCAAGGAGCCTACCGCGAAGGCACGCCCGAATTTGCGGAACTAAACAAAGACATTATCATCTCGACGGACGAGGGAACCGTCCAGTCGCCGACCGGAATGGGGACGATATCGATGTATATTAACGGCAAGATCCGCAATAAAGGTAACAAAACGATATCGGCACTTGAGGTAAACGTCGCCGTGGTGACTCAATTCAACGATGTGCTTCGTGAACGCAAAATACTCGTCGTGCCTGTGCAAAAACCGATTCTCGAAGCCGGGCAGACTATCCCGATCACGCTCACATTAGACAGTTTTTCTAAAGAGGATGATCGTGCCAACATTCGCTGGAAAGTGACCGCGATCAAAGCCGCAAGCTAAAACGCGGGGCCGCCCGTATTGCCTGACGGATCGTAGTTGCACACAAACATCACTTTCCACTTGCCGGGGGCGTTGCGGTTGACGCCGCAGCCGACCTTTGTGGTGCCTTTCCATACGATCTGGGTAAAATGAGTGCAAACTTTCCCAGCGGCACACGTGCCGGTCTTGTTCGTCCAGAATACCTTTTCCGCCAACCACATATCGATCATGTTGTTCATCGTCGCACCCGGATCTGCACCGACAAAAATGTTTTCACCGTAAGGCGTGTCGCGGTGTTCGAACACTCCGCGGGTCGCCCATTCCTGAGCCATTGCGGCTAATTTACAATCCCACTTAACTGGTGCGACTTTATAAGCGGCCCGGTCAAAATTATGGACAGCTAGAACTTGATTGACCTCGTCCATCGTCAGCGTCGAACCGGCGCATTTTCCGGACGAAGCAGGTGCGGCGTGAGCCGGTTTTACAGCGGGTTTTGCAGCGGTTTTTTTGCCCTGTCCAAACGCTGTCACTGAGCAACAGAGCACGGTGATCCCAAGGAAAATAAATGAAGTTCTAAAAGATCGAGGGCTATAGAAAATGGGACATCTTACGTTCCTCCTAGTGATGCGGAATTGAAAATTTGGCATTAGATTACATCTAAAGCAATGCGATTTCAAGACGGCTAGTTGTCGCTGGTTTCTTTTACAAACAGCTCTTCGAGCGATTGTTTTACCGGTTGGATCGAGGTCAAGTTGCCCCCAGCCTCGCGCGTTATTTTCAGGACGGCGTCGATGTCAGTTTCGTCGAGGATCTGGATATTTGCTCCGTTGGGTTTGGCGGTGATCGAGGCTCCGGCGATGAACTCGACAGATTCGCGTATTGCTTCGGCTGCGATGCCCTGAACACTTACCTCAAGAACACGCTCCTCGCCGCTATTTTCGAGCAGTTCATTGAGATTGCCGCTTGCCGCGAGCTTGCCATTGCGTAATATTGCGACCTCGTCGCAGAGGGCCTCGATATCCGACAAAATGTGAGTGGACATAAAGATGGTTACGCCTTTTTCGCGAAGCCCGGCGATCAGCTCGCGGATCTCGCGGCGGCCGACAGGGTCGAGTCCGCTCATCGGCTCGTCCATGAAAACAAGTTCGGGTTCGTTGATGAGCGATTGGGCCAGGCCGACGCGCTGGAGCATACCTTTGGAATATTTTCTGAGCTGCTTTTTCCAGTCTTTTTCTTGGAGGCCTACGGCGGTTAATAATTGCTCTGTTCGAGACCGGCGTTTAGAGGCATCGTATCCGAAAAGCCGTCCGAAATGATCCATCAATTCGATAGCCGTCAGGTAATCGTAAAAATATGGATTTTCCGGGCAGTAACCGATGCGGGCGTGCATCTGAACATCCGATATGTCATGACCAAGGATCTTTGCCGAGCCGCCGGTGGGGAAGATAAGACTCATCAGCAGTTTGATCGTGGTTGTTTTCCCCACACCGTTGCCGCCGAGAAAGCCAAATATCTGGCCGCCGCGAACGTTTAGACTCAATCCGTCGAGAGCACGCACCCGCTTTTTCTTCCAAAAACCGGTCTCGTAATCTTTTGATAGATCGCTGATCTCTACAACGTATTCCATAGTTTACTTTAACGGCAACCCGGTTCGCTCAGGGTCGAGTTTCACGCGGCAGTTTTCTTTATCAAGCAGATAAGGTGCGCCGGACGGATCGACCAATCTGTTGGAGTTGTCTAGCCGAAAATCACGTCCCTCGGGCAATTTGACGCCGCGAAGCATCGGCAATATCTCGGAAAGGGAATTTACGCAGCGCGAGTTTTGCTGCTTTAATTCTGCAAGCAGCTTGTCGATCGCGTCACGCTCATCCATCGAATCCAGCCCTTTTAGGCTGCGTTCGGCGGTAGCTTTTACCTGCTCGTCCTCGCTTGACGCAAGCATCTCGCTGTAGATCGCACGCGCCGTCTGGCGGCTGCCGCCCTCGGTTTTCATTGATGCAGCCATCATCCGCATAAACGGCGATGCTCCGTTGATCTTTGAGCCCTTTTCATAGACCTCGGCAGCTTTTTCAAACCGGCCGAGCCGCCAATAGATGTAGCCCAGATGTTGGTACAGCCGCCAATGTTCCGGATTATTGACTATCCCCTTATTGGCAAGATCGATGGCCTTTTGCGGATCGATCGCGGGCAAAACAACGGCTCCGTACGAGTATGCCGCGATAAAATGCGGGTCGAGATCGGTCGCATTTTCAAGCATCGGATATAGCAATCGTGGGGTTAGCCCGCGCAGATCGTTAAGGTCGATGTCTTTGTCCTGCTGCTTTAGCAGCTTGTCGCCAACGTACTGCAACGATCGCATAAAATACCAATCGGCGATCAGGCCTTCCATTCCAAACGCATAGCCTCGCAGTTCGGAGCCGTTCATATTCAGATCGGCATCGACGTATCCTTCGGGTAGCGGAGGGCGTTTTGCCTCTACGTATCCGGTCAATGCAAATACCGCGGCAAAGCCCGCGATCAAGATCGCGACGGGCATTACAACGCTGGTAAGTACATTTTTCTGCATCACTTAAAATTACGCCTGGTGAAAACCAGCACCGCGACTGTCAACAGGATAATGTCATAAACGACCGCGTACAGGATCGATCCGCCGATCATCGACGCAGGTGGTGTCATGCCGTTTGACGTTTCTGTAATAAAGCTGAAATGCGAAAGATTTGGCAGCAGATAATAAATGCCTTCGAAAACCGCACGGGCAACGGCGGAGTTCATCCCTTGGGCAAGTTCGCGTAGGCTTGAGCTGAAATTTCCGATTATAAATACAAAAAATGTGAGCAGGGCAGACAATGCAGGTGTCGAGAATGACGAGAACATTATCGCTACCGCAGTCACGATAGTCAGTTCAAAGAATATTAGCAGTATTGCGGGCCAGATCTTGCCAGCGAGCGCCGTATTGCCGACGTAGAGCAATGCGAGCGAAATGCCTATGCCCATGATCGCAACGTTCACGATCAGCGTTAGACAAAGGCCGATATATTTGCCGATGATAAACTCGCCCCGGCCAATGGGTTTTGAAAAGATCGAATAGACGGTGCGTTTTTCGATCTCTTTCCACACCAGGCTGACGCCGACAAAGATCGAAATAAATGTCCCGAAAATAAGCAGAACGCTTAGCCCTAGATTGACGATCACACGAGATTCCTGACCGGCCGACAATTCGCTCAAAAAGATCGCGCTTGCCGTCATAAGCAGCACAAACAAGATCAAATTGTACAAAATACGGTCACGAACGGCCTCGCGAAAGGCGTTGCGAGAAATGGTGAAGATTCGCGATGGTAAACGGGCACTTTCGTTCGCCATGTATGTTAACTGATAGCTTTTGCTCTCGTAGAATACTGGATTCGGGCAAAACCAGTTTAACACGATTTGCAAATATTTCTAGCTGTAGCCTTTAATTGCCAGGTATTTTATCGAGATAGCCCAAGACCACATTTTCCGGTACGAGTTCGGCGGGCGGCGCGATGTTTTGATCCTGTTGTGCTGCATAAAATGCTGCTGTGCTGCCCTTACGGATAAGAATCTCCCAGCCACTGGCGTGTCGAGCGTCAACTGAACGGGCATATTCCATCTCGCGGTCAGCTTCGGCCTGTTTTCTCATATCGCTCAGAAATGTCGCGTATCGGACACGCATGAACACCGAATTTGGAAAGATGCGAACTCCTTTGGCAAGGGTTTGTTCTGCGGCAGCGGTGTCGCCCGCCAGCAGTTGAAATTTTGCAAGCTGCGAATAGGTGAGCGTAACACCAATTCCTTTATCAATACCGGTTCTAAGCATTTTTGCCGCGGATTCATTATCGCCCTCGAAATTACTGCGGCTGGCAAAGTAATAGTAAGCGGATGCATTATCGGGATCAAGACTCAGGGCTGTCCGGAAAAGAGCGGCCGAAGACTCATATTTTTCAGTTCTTTCTGCTTTGTATAGATAGTATTCCGCAAACGCTTTTGGAGCCGCAAATAGGGTCAAAACCACAGCGACACTGAGACCGGGAATAAGAACGATCTTCGCCGAGTTTACCAAATTGCCTGTGGCAGGCCGGTTTTTGGCCAGTTCGTAAACAGCAACTGCCGCAACCATTACAAACACAACGCCATTCTGTACCGCACGAAATGAGAATGAACTCACCATCGAACTGACAAAAAAACCTGACATCCCGGCAAACGCAGCCCAGAACATAGGCGACAGCTTAAATCTCTTTCTAATAAATACTTTGACCGCCAAGAAGATGAAGCTAAAGAAAATGCCGGCAAACAGGACGATGCCGACAATGCCCAACTCGGCAAAGATCTGCAACGCCTCATTATGAGCCCGTTCGAACATGTAATCCTGGCCGTATTCCGGTGTTCGGGCATCCGGCTGTGTCGCGGCAAATGCGGCTCGTGAATCGTTAAATGCTACTCCAAAATTGCCTGATCCGACACCTAAGAACCAATGATCTGCGGCCATTTTCATCCCAACCTGCCAAGCAAACACCCTAAACGTCGATGTGTCGCGGGTCTTATCGGCCTTGCCTGATATGTAGTCTGCCGTCGAAGGGATCGACGTGAATATCGAAAATCCAACTTGAACAACGATGGTCAAGACGAGCCAGATGGCAGCCCGGACTAGGACCTTTTGCCTAAAAGCTCTGTTTGAAAACAATAGACTTCCGCCAAATAGCATCAGATGAGCGACAATGCCGGCCAAAAAAGCCCCCTTGCTCAATGACAGCATAACGGCGAGCCAAGTCAACATCCAGACAACGATCGTCGCAAATGTCGCTACTTTTTGACGACAGTATATCGATATAGCGGCGATCAGTGGGGCAAACGTCAGAGCCATCTCGGCAAATTTTGCATACCGGACGCGAATCGTGCCTTGCGACATCCAAAATTCTTGAATTGATAAGAAATCCAAGATCGTTAGAAGTCCTAAAATGCCGCCAACGATCGACAACGTAGCAAAAACAACCTTATTGCCGGATCCGACCCGTGCTGATAGCAAGAACGCTACAAATAAAACCGCATACATGGCCCAAACGAGAGTTTGGAATAGAGTGGTCATGGGTAGTATCGCCCAAAATGCAGAGGCCCCGCTCCACAAAATGAACAGTAGCAAACAACCCAGGGCAACGCGAAGATCAATTCCGCCGAGCGTCACACATTTGTTTTTGGCTTTTAGGTAGGCCCAGAAAACGAACGGTACAGCAAAGATACCGATCAGCAATTCAACTCTCCACGGTTGATTTGCTATCGCTTGCGGACGCGGCGTAACAAAAAGTGGGGAAAGCAAGATCAAGGCAAGTGAAACTGCCGCCAAAATTTCCGGGATCACATATCGAGGCCTCAGATCGGTTAAGGCTTTATTTTTATTCATCACGGCGGCAAGGTATCCAGATCAAGACGGCGTTATTGTAACACACCAAAAAAAGCAGAAAAGGGAATTTCGGTTAGAAATTCCCTTCGCAATAAAGTTAGTAAAATTCTCTAGTTGGACAATGGTGTTGCCGTTGCTATAGTGGTCGCGGTGTAGGCCGTTGCCAGGCTTCCGGCAGTTGCGTCAGCCATCATTACACCTTCGGTGGCGATGCCAAAGCGTCGTGCTCCTGTCTGGGTGACACCTGACGTTGTCGTCGGGTTTGCCGAGAAAAAGAACGTTGCGGGAACGCTTGCCGAAGATGCGACACGGCCGCCTACGAAATTATATCCGCTCTTTGTGCCGGTTCCGAGTACCGCGTCGACCAACCCGGGTGTGCGCAGCGTCGTTAGTGCGACATTGTCACCGGTCCCCGAAGCTGTCCCAGCGTAGTTGCCGTTGCCATAGGTGGCCGAGTAGGTCATTTGTGCTCCGTGCAGCGTTCTCATTGCTGAGACGGTCGAGCCTTCGTTGGCTGAGCGACGAGCTGCGAGTAGATTTGGTATTGCAATGGCTGCGATGATTCCGATAATGACCACAACTATCAAGAGCTCGATCAGCGAAAATCCTTTTTGATTGTTTTTCATATTTAATTCTCCTTTCTCCCTTTTGAGAGTAATGTGTTCAAGATAGCGTTAGTCGTAATAAATGCGTGTAATTAAGTTTTGAGGGAGGGAGTCAAAAAGCGGGAAACATATATTGTGATACGTTTCCCGCTAGTCATGTTAGATGTCAGCGGGATTAGTTGCTGAGCGGTGTACCCGAGGTGATCGTTGCCTGCGTGTAGGCGGTTCCCAAGCTGGCTGCGGTTGCATCAGCAACCAAAACGCCATCCGTCGAGATACCAAAGCGGCGAGCACCAGTCTGAGTTACACCAGAGGTGGTCGTCGGGTTAGCCGAGAAGAAGAACGTTGCAGGCAGAGTCGTTGACGAAGCCGTACGGCCGCCGACAAAGATGTATCCGCTCTTTGTACCTGTAGCAAGAACTGAGTCAACCAGACCCGGTGTTCCCATAGCTGCAAGACCGGTATTGTCCGAACCTGTGGTTGCACCGGCATAGTTGCCGCCGCCGTAGGTCGAAGCATAGGTCATCTGAGCACCGTGCAGTGTACGCATAGCTGAGATAGCTGATCCTTCGTTAGCCGACCGACGAGCGGCAAGCAAGTTCGGGATCGCAATAGCTGCGATGATACCGATGATGACAACAACGATAAGAAGTTCGATAAGCGAGAAACCTTTTTGATTTTTCATGTGTAGTTCACAATCTCCTAAATTTTTTTGAAAAAACTATGTACCTTTCCCAGGCCGCAGTCTCTATTACAAGTGCCGTGCCATTCGGGAATGTGGTGTCAAAAAAAGATGTAAGATGTTGCAAACAAAGGGAATGTGGGTGTATCGGACTTGAGGGAATTCGTAAGTTGCGGCTACAGTAACTGGCTGAATAACAGTTTTTTGTTAGTTTCCAATGACAAAAAGTGTCATTGTTGGTTGAATTTGACGGTTATTTTTCGAAAGCTATTAATCCGAGCTACGCATTTGAGCCGAAAGCGAGCGAATATTGTGTTTATCAAGCAAATGACGGAGCGACCGCACGGGCATTTGCAGGAGTTCCGCTGCTTTGGTCTGATTGCCTCCAGATTGACGCAGCGCTTCGACAACATAGGTCTTTTCGAGGTTATCGAGGTGTGTCGTAAGGTTGATCCCTGATTCCGGCAAGTCAAACTCAGCTTTAATCCGCTGAGGGTTGTAATTGGTAATGTGGTCCGGCAACTGTTCAGCTTGGATCTCTTCTGAGCGTTCTAGGGCGACCGCACGTTCGATAGTGTGCTCAAGTTCGCGGACGTTGCCATGCCAAGCGTAACTTTCGAGCATCTGAGCCACCTTGGGTGAGATGGTCAGATCCTTGCCGGTCTGATCGCAAAACTTTTTAAGAAAATACTCTATAAGTTCGGGGATATCTTCGGGTTTATCGCGAAGCGGCGGCAATTCTATCGGGATAACCGAAATGCGATAGAAGAGGTCTTCGCGAAACGTTCCATCCTCAGTCATTTGTTTGAGGTCGCGATTTGTGGCCGCGATAACACGGGCGTCAATTGAAAGCTCTTCGTGGGCACCGACAGGACGAACGCGACGTTCTTGCAACACACGAAGCAGTTTTACCTGCATTGCCGGTGTCATCTCACCTATCTCATCGAGGAACATTGTTCCGCCGTTTGCCGCTTCGAATAACCCTTTGCGGTTGGTATTGGCTCCTGTAAACGCCCCTTTGATATAGCCAAACAGTTCGGATTCGAGCAGTGTTTCAGTAAACGCCCCGCAGTTGATAGATATAAAAGGCTTTTCGGCACGCGGGCTGAGATCGTGTATGGCACGTGCGACCAGTTCTTTACCCGTACCGCTCTCACCGGTGATAAGAACGGTCGATTGTACCTCGGCAACTGTTTCGATCATCTGATAGATCGCCGTCATTTTCGACGACGATCCGACGATGTTTTTTATGCTGCCGCGATCACGCTGGGCGCGTTTGAATGCGCGGTTTTCATCGATCAGAGCTTGTTTCTCAAGCGTCTTGCGGACGATGAGCTTTAATTCTTCGACATCAAAAGGCTTTTGAATAAAATCGTCGGCACCGAGTTTGAACGCCTCGCGGGCCGTTTCAACCGAGGCAAAAGCCGTCATCAGGATAACGCCAAGATCGGGGAGCGTCTCACGAACGGCCCGCAGCATCTCTATGCCGTCCATATCAGGCATTTTGACGTCAGAGATAATAATATCTGCGGGTTCAGCTTGGAGGGTCTCGAGAGCTTGGCGGCCGTTCATCGCCGTGCGGATAGTATTACCTTGCTCTTCAAACACGAGGCTCAAGAGTTGTCGATAACTTTGTTCGTCGTCAACGATCAGAATATTTGCCATTTGTTTGTCGGTAGAAAGGCTGAGGTACTTCAAAAGTGCCTCATGTTTATATTTTCACAGAATTAAGCTCGGCAATACAAGCCGAAATTATTGTTCGTCATCGGCGACATTCAAAAATTGCTTTAATTTCGTCGGCTTTTCGTCTCCGGTATCGATATCATTTACCACGCGCCGGTTGTCTTTTGGCAGCTCGACTGTGATGGTCGTGCCTTTCCCCTCGAGACTACGGACGTTGATCGCACCGTTGTGATCTTTCACGATCTGATAGACGATCGACAGCCCAAGCCCCGTACCGCCTGATGTTGAATTAGAAAACGGCTCGAAAAGCTGCTCGACCTGCTCCTGTGACATTCCTTTGCCGGTGTCCTCGAAAACGATGCGGATTCTGTTATTTGGGATCGATGAAAGGCTAACGCTAAGCTCGCCGCCGTCTGGCATTGCTTGTATCGCGTTACGGGCGAGATTCCAAAAGATCTGTTTTAGCTGTGCCGAATCTGCCGAAATGATCACCGGCTCGTCTCCAATATCGTCACTTAATTTGTGACTCTCCTGCACATCAGGACTGTGTTTGAGCAGAATCAGCGTGTCTTTTATTGCCTCGGCAACGTCTGTGTCGGCAAAATCAACCGCTGCGGGACGTGCGTAGCTCAAAAAGTTGGTGATAATGCTATTCAGGCGGTCGGATTCTCTCAAAATGATGTCCATCAGCCCTGTCTGTACGGCAGTCCGCTCAGTGTTTGATTCGAGCACTTGGATAGCCCCACGCATGGCCCCGAGCGGATTACGTATCTCGTGAGCAAGCCCGGCGGCGACACGTCCAACTGCGGCGAGACGGTCTTTACGCCTTACGCTGTCCTCCATCGAACGGATCTCTGTCAGGTCTTGGAATGTGATGATAAGCCCGGATGCCTCGTTTTCCTCGCTAAATAGCAGAGAAACACTAAAACCGATGCGAACCGCAAACCCCTCCGGCGTAAGCAGATCAGTCTCAAATCGCGGTAATTGTTCGCCGTTACCCGCTGCAGACAGGGACAGGTCGGTTTGCTCACGAATATCCCCAAATATTGTGCTGATCGGCTTTCCTTGCACCTCATCGAGCCTGTATCCGGTGATCTCTGTCGCGGCGGCGTTAAATGTATAGATGTTGCCGTCGAGGTCGGTGGTAATGAGGCCGGAGCGGATCGATTCGACAATGCGTTCGTGGACGACACGCAGATTCGCCAGCGTTTTAGCCGTTTCGGCAAGTTCTTCGCCGGAGGAATGACCATCAGACAGTTTTGACGCTAGCAAACCTACCACGAGCAACGCAACAATGTGAAAACTGACGATCTGCACAGCCTTGCCGGCGGGCTGAACGGTGCCAAAGCTGTCGATTACGCCGTTACCCGTCAAAACTGACATAGAAACCAGCAAAAACGCGCACATCACCGCCATAAATAACGTCGATAGCGGACGCATAAAAAAGCTAGCGACGCTGATCATTACTATGTAGAGCGTAATGTATGGCGACGACAGATCGCCCGTTCGCCAAACGAGCCATGTGATAAGCAGGGCATCGAGAAAGAATTGGGCACGGATCTGCCAAGCATAATTTTTACTTAGACGTAAAAGAAAGAAATAAACGATCGTCAGGCCAACCGAGATTACAAAAACGAGAAATAGTCCCTGCGGAAAATTTTCAAACGAAAGCCTGAGTGTGCCGCTGTACCAGATCCAACTCGTGACAAGCAGCAGAAATATCGCCATCAAACGCCCAATTATCAGCGTCTGGATGCGTTGCATCTGCTTGGGATTGGCTGTTTGGTCCTTTTCGTCTAAACTGGGCATATTCAGCTGAGATATCGAATATGGATACTAATAACGATCAGAACAACTCGCCCGTGTTCGATACGCGACCTTGGGGCACTTTCACCGTTCTGGACGAAGGCGATAATTACAAAGTAAAGAGGATCGAGGTCCTGCCGGAAAAACGTTTGAGCTATCAGAAACACTCGCGCCGGGCAGAGCATTGGTACGTCGTTTCCGGCACTGCTAAAGTAACATTAAACGGTGTTGAAAAACTAGTCAATACAGGCGAGGCCATCGATATTCCGCTTGAGACCGCTCACCGTGTTGAGAATCCCGACTCAGGGAATTTACTTGTGTTTATTGAGACGCAGACGGGCGATTACTTTGGCGAGGATGACATCGTCCGGCTTGAGGACGATTTTGGTCGAAATTAGGTAGTCGATCGTCTGACGATATCGCTCGCGGCCGTGTGTAGATCGGGATAAATGATAGTTGGAGATACATCGAGTGACGCTTGATGTTTCACGCCGTAACCCGTTAATACTAAAGCGGTTGACATTTTCCCCTGCAGTCCTGTTTCAACATCAATTTTCTTGTCCCCGACCATCCATGATCTCTCAAGATCAATATCAAAATCTGCCAAGGCAGAATCGATCATTCCAAGACCCGGTTTTCGGCATGTGCACCCGTCGTCAGGCAAATGCGGGCAAAAATAGAATGCATCAATCGCATTATCAAGCTCGACCTGTATTTGTGCGTGAATGGAGTGCATATCATCCACGGAATACATACCACGACCAATCCCCGATTGGTTCGTTACTACTATCACGAGATAGCCGCTATTTTTGAGCAGTTTTACCGCCTCAGCAGTGTAGGGAAAGAGCCGTAGATCCTCGACACTTGACAGAAAATTGACCTCTTCGATCAAGGTTCCATCACGGTCAAGAAATATGGCAGGCTTTTTCATAACTAAAGCGTTATCAACTGATTACAGGCAAAACCTCATCTTCTATGTCATCATATACGTCATCGATATCCGCCGGAAACAACCTATTCTTTGCTGTTTCGAATACGTCCTCGACTGAGATCTGCGTCATGCAGCGATGATCTATCGGACAATCTCGTAGCATACACGGCGAGCATTCGACCGCTCTTCTTATTATCTCAGCGTTCTGGGTAAAAGGCCTCGTTGTTTCGGGATTTGTCGGTCCAAATATCGTAATTGTGTTGGTTCCTACCGCAGGAGCAACGTGTGCGAGGCCCATATCGTTGGAAATTAGCAGATCAGAAACGCTCAAAACTGCGACAGCCTCGCCCAGATCGGTCTTTCCGCTCAAATTTATTAGCGGTTTTGAAGATAATTCAACTACCTTTGCCGCAATATCAGCTTCATCAGGTGACCCGACAAGGATAACGTTAGCGTCCAGATCGTCAGCGAGTTTATCGGCGAGCTGTGCGTAACGCTCGGCAGGCCAGCGTTTTGCACGGGAATTTGTCGATCCGACGCCGAGAGCGACTATTTTTTTTGAAATATCAACGCCCGCGGCTTTTAATAGATCGCGTGCGGCGGTTTTGCGTTCGTCGGACACGTTGATCGCGGTATTTGGAAGGTAGGTTCCGACAGTCTCGCGTCCTAATACGCGGCGTTCGACCTCTCCAATTAGATTTAAGTAATAAAAGACCTCATGGCGACGGTTTTTCCACTCAGGAACGGCGATCGGGTCGGTCAGCAACAGCCCGCGAACGTCTTTGTTATAGCCGATACGGCGTGGAATCCGTGATAAAAACGATGTGATCGCGGCTTCAAATGAATTTGGCAGTAAGATCGCGAGTTCAAAGCCATCGTCCTTCAGAAACTGTGAGTTATCGTAAACGTCCTTGATCGCCCAGCGGTGCTTGTCAAAAGTTACAAGCTCGTCAATAAAATCAGCATCACGAAACAGCCCGTCCGCCCACGAACGAGTGTGCAGCGTGATATGCGAATCGGGAAATATCCGCCGCAGCTCGCGCAAAGCAGGCACGGACATAACGGCGTCGCCGATCCAGTTTGTACAGCGGACAAGTATCTTCATCTGAAAAGAGTTTAATCCACAGATGAACACAGATAAACACAGATAGATAAAAAAGACTGCCGGTCCAACAATATCAGTGTAAATCTGTTTTTATATGTGGACGAATTTTCCGTCAATTTCGAATTAGAACAGCGTTTTCAGGCCGTCGTCGAGACGGATCTTTGGCGACCAGTCGAGTTCTTGGGTGACGAGGCTAAGGTCGGTCACGTAGTTCATCGGAGCCGGTGCCGGGAGCTGGGCTTCTTCGTTAATGATCGCCTGATAGCCTGAAACGTGTTCAAGTTTTGCAACTGTTTCACGCAAAGTCAGGGCATTTCGCGGGCCACCGCCGAGATTGTAGAGGCCGTGGCGAATTATAGAATCGGCAAAAGCTTGACATGCACCGCCCAGATCATCAACGTGCAGCAGATCTCGCGTTGGCAAGCCTTTTGCGGGCAGAGCGAGCGGCTCGCCTTTGTTTATTGCGTCAACGTAATGACCAACAAAATTTGAGACATTACCTACGCTCGCCGGAGCATATACGGTCGAAAGCCGAAAAATACACGAGCGAAAGCCACGCGAGTTTGCGTAATATTCGACATAGCGTTCGGCGACGAGCTTTGACCATTCGAGGGCGGATTGGCCGGAATATGTTGTCGGGCACGTTTCAGGCACGGTCGCAAAATTATCAGCAAACCGTCCATAAACGTCCTTGGTCGAGGCAAAGATAAAAACGGCGTTTTGTTTCACCTCACGCAGCAGGTTCAGCGTTCCTTCGACATTGGTCCGAAACACGCTCTCGGCATTTTCGGTAGATTTATCAAGCTCGGCGGCGAGATGAATTATGACATCGTATTCGCCCGCTGTTTTTACGTCCTGAGGATCCAGAATATCAAGGCCCGAACGACGCGATAGATCGTCGGCGTCAAAAAAACGCCGGATGTGTGTGCCGAGAAATCCGCTGCCGCCTGTGACGAGGGTCTTCATTAATAAGAATTTAACGCAAAGCGCGTGAGACGCAAAGGAGGAGTTTTTTACCGCGGATAAACGCAGACGAACACAGATAGGAATTTAGAGTAATATCCTCCAAACATTTGCTCCATCCGCGTTTATCTGCGGTTAATTTTTTCTCTCGGATAGATGAAATCTGATAGAATTTTATTTACGATGACCACGCTTGTCATCCGTCCTCTCGTCACTCCGTCCAACGATGTCTGATCCATTGCCAGTAAAATCTAACAGATCGAAAATGCCGCCGCAGGGCTGGGTAAAGTCACGCCGTCGGGCATCGTCTTATCAAGCACCGCCGCCGTCGCGTTTTAGGCGAATTTTGCGGCTGATATTTAACGGCTGGACGGTCTCGATCGCTTTGATAATGCTGCTCGGCGTGTTTTTGACGCTGACGTATTTTTGGTTTGAGTTTTCGGACCGGATCGATCAGAAATTATTGAGCGGTGATGTTTTTACGGCGTCGGCGGGCATATATTCCGCTCCAAAAACGCTCAAGGTCGGCGAAGCGACTACGATGCCCGCGATGATCGACTATCTCAAATCTGCAGGTTACATCGAGCGCAATAATCAGGCTGATGCGGCTCGCAGCCGATATGTGGTCGATGGCGACGTGCTTGGCATTGAGCCCGGAATGACGGGAATGATCGACGGGCAAAAGGCTTTTCATTCGCTGTCGGTCAAGTTTTCAAAAGATCAAAAAAGCGTCGTGGCGATCGGTGATCGCGATACAAATACACAGCTAAACGAAGCCAAACTTGAACCGAAAATACTCAGTTCGATAGCCGCGGAGGGCGACGGGCGGCGAAAGACAGTTACATTTAACGACATACCGGCGCATCTTGTGAAAGCGATCACGGTGACTGAGGATCGTGCATTTTTTGAGCATTACGGTGTTAATCTTCGCGGCATCGCCCGTGCATTGTGGCGGCGATATGACAGCGAAGAAAACGCCCCGCTTTCGAATCAGGGCGGTTCGTCGATCACGCAGCAATTGGTAAAAAACCTGCTCCTGACCCGCGATCAGACGTGGGAACGCAAGATCACCGAGGCGTATATGTCGGTGATACTTGAGACGCGGCTCAATAAGCAAGAGATATTTACGCTCTATGCGAATCAGATATATCTCGGGCAGCAATCGGGCGTTTCGATCTATGGTGTGGGCGAGGCGTCAAACGCTTATTTTGGCAAGGATGTATCGCAGTTAACGCCTGCCGAGGCAGCATTTATCGCAGGTATCATCCGTAGCCCGAACCGCTACAATCCGTACAAAAACCTCGCAAAGGTGACCGAACGCCGTAATCAGGTGCTCGAATCGATGCGAGAGGTCGGCGAGATCACGCCGGAGCAATTTGCACAGTATAAGCAAGAGCCGATCGTGCTCAAACAGATCTCGAATACCAAAGACCTGCAGGGAATGCCGTATTTTTCGCAATACGCCATCGAAGAGCTGCCGAAGATCGTCGGCGACCCTGAGGCGTTGCAGCATCTGCGGGTCTATACTTCGATCGACCCTGATCTGCAGCGGGCGGCGTATGAGATCGTCAACAAACGTCTGGCGGCTCTCGACAAGAATTTTCCCAAAAAACAAGGGCTAAATGCGTCACTCGTAGCGATCCGGCCAAAAACCGGCGAGATCGTCGCGATGGTAGGCGGGCGTGATTATCTTGAGAACCAATTTAACCGGGCGACGGACGCGATGCGCCAGCCTGGGTCGGTCTTTAAGCCCTTTGTATACGCGGCGGCGATCAACTCGGCATATGACAGCGGCACGCGGCAATTTACGGCGGCGAGCATCCTCAAAGACGAAAAGCGGACGTTCACGTTCGGCACCGAGACCTACGCACCGAACAATTTTGGCGATACTTTCTCAAACAAAGACACGACGCTGCGTGACGCTCTCGTAAGAAGCAAAAACGTCATTACCGTCGATCTGGCGATGCAGCTAAATATCGGCAAAGTGATGAATCTTGCCGCGAAAGCCGGCCTGCCAAAGGTCGAAAAGGCATATCCCTCGATGGCACTTGGCACGGCTGAGGCGACGCCTTTGCAGGTGGCGACGGCGTACACGATATTTGCAAATCTTGGCGACCGCGTGCTGCCGACACCGATCACGCGCGTCACATCGGGCGACGGCCGCACCAGCGTATTGCCGGCGCCGGATCGCAAAAACGTCGTTCGTCCCGATGTCGCATATGTGATGGACGACATGATGAAAGACGTCATCAATCGCGGCACGGCAGCACAGGCCCAAAGTTGGGGATTTCGCAACAATGCCGGAAAAACGGCGTTTGCGGGTAAAACTGGCACTTCGCGGGACGGGTGGTTTGCCGGATTTACGCCGGAGCTGGTCGTCGTGGTGTATGTCGGTTTTGACGACGGCAGCGATCTGGGGATGAAGGGTGCGGATTCGGCGATGCCCGTCTGGGCCGATTTTATGAAAGAGGCACTGGCCGCACATCCCGAATGGAACGGCGACTGGGCGATGCCCGCCGGCATCCGCAAGGCTGAGATCGATATCCGCAACGGTGCCCTCATCCGCGAACTCGACACGCTCGGCGACGCAAGTCCAACTCCGACGCCGATCGCGACACCGGTTTTGCCAAAGGGTGCTCCGACGCCGTATACCGAAGAATTACCGCCCGTCGAAGAACCCGAGATCTACGTGACAAACGTACCGGCGGAGTTTCGCCGCATCGAGATATTTATCAGCGGAACGGTGCCAAACCGGTCCATACTGCCGATGGATGACGGCATGCCGGACGAGACTCAGCCCGTCAAAACGCCCACGCCAACGCCGGTAAATCAAACCTGGCAAGACGGCACCGAACCACCGGGCGGTTCTAGCTCCCCTCCTGCCGGACGGGGTGGTGGGAGCACAGGCGGCAACATTACGATCATGGTCTGTCCGGTGACCGGAATGCGAGCAACGGTAAATTGCCCCGACAAACAAGCCAAGAGCTTTAAGTCCGGCTCGGAGCCAAAAGATTTTTGTACATTTCATCGCTAGGCGACGATCTTGGTCCGGTCCGGACCAAGGTGGACCAAGGTGGACCAAGGTGGACCAAGGTGGACCAAAAGGGCTTCGCATATGCGAGGCCTTTTTTTGGGTTCTCATCCGATAGCATTTAAATATAATACAAGTTGTGCGAGGATGTTTTCGGCAAGGATGTCGGGAGCGGAAGAAAACCACTGCCTCGACGCTTTGTAGAAAACATCTTTTGAGGCTGAACGACGATGATGACCAAACGCAAGCTGATATCGAGGGCGACGGATAGTTTTATTGAGATCATTTGTTATTACGTGTTTGTTCTTTCGCTTTCGGGCGTTTTGTTTGCTTACTTTGAGGACAAGCCGCTGTTCGAATCGTTTTGGTGGGCGTGTGTGACGGGGCTGACGATCGGGTATGGCGATATGTATCCGGTGACGGTCGGCGGCAAGATCGTAGCGATCGGGTTGATGCACATCGTGCCGCTAATTATCATCCCGCTGATCGTTGCCCGTCTGCTGACCAGCGTGATCGAAGACAAAAATCAATTTGGCCACGAGGAACAAGAACAAATGAAAGCAGACCTCAAGGCGATCAAAAAGGCGTTGGGACTCGACGAAAAAACCGATGACGGATCAAACGAAAAATGAAATGCTGCGGCATTTTTTGGCCGCTCTTGCTTATCGCACGCAAAAAGCTTTGCGCGGAGCACCTGAGGGGTTTGCTTTGTTTGACGCGGGACACGGTGTGCGGACGCCGCATGAACTCATCTGTCATATGCGGAGTGTGCTGGGTTACGCCCGGACGTTTTTTATCGGCGGCACATACGACCGGCCGGTGCCGGATGTTTATGATGATGATATAAGGGCATTTCACGAAATGCTCGCGGATCTTAGCGGGCGGTTTGAGCGAGGCGAGGCCTTTACAGGCATTACCGAAGAGCGGTTTCTGCAAGGCCCTTTTTCCGATGCGATGACACATGCCGGACAGCTCGCAATGCTCCGGCGTATGCACGAGGCTCCTGTTCCGGCGGAGAATTTTATCTACGCTGATGTCTCGGCGGAGAACGTTTCGGCGGATCAAGCCCAGCCTGTGATGCCGGATGCTGACTGGTCTGCAGATTCCAAATAAAGATCAACTAATCTATCTCTAGTGGGGAGCGGTTGAAGCGGCATATCGCTTCCGTCCATCAATATCGGTATGGTCAGTGGCTAGAAACATCTTTATTATTAGTAAGATGTGATGTATATTCAGGCAATAACTCGTAAACCGGAGGCCTAAATGAATATATCTTTTATGTCACGTTGTAAAAGGGCATTGTCCAGCAAACTCTTTGGTTTATACCCATGCCTTGCATGGGTATTATTGGTTTCTTGCATGGTAGGCGTGGCGATCCCGCAGGAATTCAGGACCAAGGACCGGAGAGTTAATGCAGGGGGGATAGAGCAGAGTGACTCTTACAAGACCGAGCGAACATCGTTCGTACCGCTGATCGGAAACTGGGTTAATAATCAAAATGCCTTTGTTGTCCTAGGCCAACCCGGTTTTGGAACCAATTCGCCCGGCACGACATTGGATAAATTCTCAGATCCTTTTGGCGTAACCGTTGACCCGGTATCAGGTAAGGTTTTTGTGGTCGAAACGGTAAATCGACGAGTACTTCGATTTTCTTCGGCAGCTGCACTGCTCAACGGCGGCATCGCAGAGGCAACTTTTGGGGGCGATGGGGCTACAGCTCCAAATACGATGGATTCTCCGCGTGATGTAACGATCGATCAGAGCGGAAACCTCTGGGTAGCGGATCAAAATAACAACAGGGTCTTGAGATTTAGCGGAGCTGCTACACTCGCATCCGGCTCGCCTGCTGATCTAGTTCTTGGGCAATCTAACCTGAATTCGAATGCAGGCCCCAGTCCACCGACACAATCTAGTATGCGGCTGCCTTCGGGCATTTTTGCAGATGCTGGCGGACATATATGGGTTGCGGACTATGGCAATCATAGGGTTTTGAGATTTGATGGTGCTGGAACCATCACGAGCGGCGCGGCGGCAAGCGGGGTGCTCGGAAAATCTAATTTCGTTACCAATACACTAGAAACGACACAGTCCGGAATGCGATTTCCTTATGGGGTTTCAGTGGATGTGACGGGGAGACTGTGGGTTGCAGAACTTCAAAATAATCGTGTTTTGCGTTTTGATGCTGCGGCCACGCTCAGCAATGGGGCGAATGCAAATGGGGTACTAGGGCAAACTAACTACACTTCTGGAGCTCCTGCGAGTCCTCCAACTGCAAGTAGTATGAGAAATCCTTCCGGAGTTAGCGTCGATCTAGCAGGGACTCTTTACGTTACAGATGGTACAAATAATAGGGTTCTTATCTACAATACCGCTGCCTCAAAAGCTAACGGGGCCACCGCTGACAACGTACTCGGCCAAATTCTGTTTAGTACTGACACTGCAAACAACGGTGGCATTAGTGGGTCGTCGATCAACACACCTGCTCATCCCTTCTTTGATGAAGCATCACAGAATCTGTTCATAGCTGACAGCGGGAATAACCGTGTGCTCCGCTTTGCTCGTACTGTTGCTACTGCTGCTAACGTGGTGGTTTCAGGGCGGGTTTTGGTCCCTAATGGACGGGGCCTGATAAATGCTTTGGTTGTTATGACAGATTCAGCGGGCATTAACAGATACGCTCAAACCGGTAAAGGAGGCCGTTATGCCTTTGAAGAAGTGCCCGCAGGCGGAACATTTCTTATTTCAGTGAAGTCGCGACAGTTTTCGTATGAGCCGAGGTTTATTAGCGTCGTTGATGAATTGTACGATATTGATTTTTCCCCAAATATTAGTACTAACAAATTAGGGGCTCGAAGCGGAGTCCGTGGGTTATTTACAAGGGATATCAATACCCGGTGAGGTGACTGGCGCGGCGGTGATGTTGAAGGCTTCACCTTCGGGCACGATGCGGGCCGTGTATTTGTCGAGGGCATAGACCGGATTTGTCTTAATATCGGTGCGGACCTCGACGCCGACGCGGGCCCAGAAATATTTATCGCATTGGTAAAACACGATATCCGTCGCGGTGCGTTTTTCTTTCGTCAAGAAATGATCGCGAACGGCCATTTCCATCTGCGTCGAACCGCGAACCTGATCGCCGGCTTTTGGCAGTGTCAGATAAACGATGACACCTCCGGCGATGATGACAAGAACGACGACAATACCAAGCACTTTCAGATAGTTTCGCTCGCTGCCGGTCTCTTCTTTGACGGTTTGGAAAAGGCGGTCTTTTTCGACGACAACCGGAGCAGCAGGTTGTTTTGCTGGCTGCGGCTCAGGTGCCGGGGCAACGGGCTTATCGTCGGTAAGGATGCCTTTTTGAAATTTCATATCGCGTAAAAGAGAGATATAGCACCGATTTGTGTTGAGGGCAAGAGAAAAGGCCCCGCGTGGTGCGAGGCCTCAAAAAGAGAACCACCCCGTCAGCCGAGGCGGTCGCCACCCCTCCTTCGTAACGAGGGGAGCTTTTCACTACTTCATTCCGAGGCTTTTGACCAGGAATGCGTAGATGTCGGCTTGCTGTTCGATCGCGAGTGCGGTCGGTAATCCGGCGCCATGACCGCCGCGGGTCTGGATGCGGATCAGGACCGGGGCATCTCCGGCTTGGGCGTTTTGCATTGCCGCCGTGTATTTGAACGAATGAGCGGGGAATACACGGTCATCGTGATCGGCCGTTGTCACCAAGGTTGGGGGGTATTTTGTGCCCGGCTTTGCGTTATGATATGGCGAATAAGCGTACATCACCTTAAAATCGTCGGCATTTGTCGGGTCGCCATAATCCGAACGCCACGCCCAGCCGATCGTAAATTTATCAAAACGGATCATATCCATCACGCCGACCTGCGGGATCGCCGCACCAAACAGGTCAGGGTGTTGATTGAGCGTCGCTCCGACAAGCAAACCGCCGTTTGAGCCGCCCTGAATGGCGAGCTTTGGCGTCGAAGTGTATTTATTGGCGATCAACCATTTTGCGGCCCACGCAAAATCGTCAAAGGTATTTTGCTTGTTGAGCCGCGAACCGCCTTTCCACCAGTCTTTGCCGTACTCAGCACCGCCGCGAAGACATGCCGACGCATAAACGCCGCCCATCTCGAGCCAAGCCACACGCGAAGCCGAAAATCCGGGCGTTGTCGAAATATTAAATCCGCCGTAACCGTAAAGCAGCGTCGGGTTGCTGCCATTGCGTTTAAGGCCTTTCTTGTAGGTAAGGAACATCGGCACTTTTGTGCCATCTTTGCTGGGGTAAAAGACTCTTTCGACCTCGTATTGCGTCGGGTCAAATTTGACACCCGCCTTACGAAAAACCTTGCTCTCGCCGGTTTTCATATCGTAGCGATAGATCGTTGGCGGTGCGTTAAAGCTTGAGTAGGTGTAAAACGTCTCTGTGTCCGTGCGTTTGCCGCCAAAACCACCGGCCGAACCAATACCCGGCAACTTAACATCGCGGACAAATTTGCCGCTTGTTTCATAGATCTTGAACTGAGTTGACGCATCTTGCAGATAATTGAGGACGAATTGGTTGTTGATAAAGCTGACACCGTTTAGCGTATCCGCTGACTGTGGTACGACATCTTTCCACATCATCGAGCGGTCAAGCACGTTGCGGGAAACGACCTTGCCTCGAGGTGCGTCTTTGTCGGTCTGAAAGTAAAAAGTCGAGCCGTCGTTGCCGAGGAAATTCCAGCTGTTTTCGAGATTTTCGACGATAGGGATGATCGGGGCTTTTTCCATGGTCAGGTTTTTGAAATAGACCATGTTCATCCGCTCAGTGCCTTTGCCGACGGTAATGAGCAGCCAGTTGCCATCTTCGGAGATCTCGGCACTGCTAAAGTATTCGCCGTTGTCGGGGCGTTCATAGACGACGTAATCTTCGGATTGTGGCGTACCGAGTTTGTGAAAGTAGATCTTTTGGAAAAGCGTAGTCTGCTTTAGTTCCTCGCCTTTTTTTACCGGAGCATAGCTACTGTAATAAAAGCCGCTATTATCTTTGAGCCACGCGGAGACGCCCTGACGGTTAGGGGCTAAGGTGTCGGGCAGGTCTTCGCCGGTGACTGTATTGCGGACACGCCAAGTCGTGCGGTCGCTCCCGGCTTCGGAAACGCCGTACGCCCACAGTTTGCCGTCGTCGGTGAACGCTGAGCCGTTCAACGCAGCGGTACCATCGGCCCGAAGTTTGTTCGGATCGAAAAATACCGTGCCCGGATCGTCGATAGATTTTGCACGATACCAAACGCTTTGATTCTGCAAGCCGTCGTTTTTGGTATATATGTAAAAGCCGTCAGCGATCTTTGCCGGGGCACCGAAACGTTCGTAGTTGGTTAGTTCAGTGAGGCGGTCTTTGATCTTTGCCCTCTGCGGTATCGCTTGAATATAGGCATCGGTGATCTTGTTTTGGGCCTCGATCCACGATTTCATCTCGGCCGACTCGGTGTCTTCCATCCAGCGATACGGGTCGGCGACAGATGTCCCGTGAAAATTGTCGACCTGATCACCGCGGCGCGGTTTTGGATAGTCAAATTTCTGAGCCGGGACGGCAGACGTCAGAAACGCACAAATAACCAAAAAGAATAAAGCTCTCTTAAACATATTGCGTGATACTCCTTTGCGAAAATGAATTTTCGCTAAGTATAAGACGCGATAGGTCGAAAGCAAAACAAGCCGGGCCGAAACGCGACCGTTAGGAAGCGTGCCAGCGTGACCAGCACGCTCGTTCACACTCGCGTTTCTGCCTAGATCAAAAAGCGGGGACGTTTTCGGCGACCGTGTTTGTTACATCTGAGATTAGGTTATCTTGTGATGTCGGCAGCCAGTTGCGATGCTCGTAGAGTGCAGATTCTGCCTTGTCGCGGGTCTGTGGGCGCGAGAGCAGATACCCTTGGCCGTAGTCACACCCAAGGTTTTGCAGCAGAGATAGCTGCGATTCGGTCTCGATGCCCTCGGCGATGACCTTTTTCTTGAGGTTTTTTGCGAGCGATATGATCGTCTGCAATATCTCGGAATCTTCACCATTCTCGCCGACCGCAATGACGAACGAACGGTCTATCTTTAATGTGTCGAACGGCAGACGGTGTAGATAGCTGAGGCTCGAATATCCGGTGCCAAAATCGTCAATGCTGAGCTGTACGCCGAGAGCTTTGAGACGGTTGAGTACGCTGATCGTGTGTTCGGCGTTTTCCATCGCGGCGCTTTCGGTGATCTCGAGTTTGAGCGACGCAGGGTCGATCTTTGAGACGGCGAGGGCGTTTTCGACATCGTCGATCAGATCGTCGTTAGACAGATGTTTGCCCGAAATATTGACGCTGACGATCAGGTCGCGATATGACGGATCGATCTTTTGCCATGTGGCGAGCTGCTTGCAGGTGCTTTCGAGGATCCATTTTGTGATCGGGATGATCAGGCCGGATTCCTCGGCGATCGGGATGAATTTGTTTGGCGGTATCTGGCCAAACTCGCTGTGCTGCCAGCGTAGCAATGCTTCGAATCCAAGCAGGCCGCCGTTTTGCAGCTCGACCAGCGGTTGGTAGTGCATCGACAGCTCGCTGCGGTCGATTGCACTACGCAGGTCGTTTTCATATCGGATACGTTCCAGAAAACGCTCGCGTAGATCTTTTGTAAAGACGGCAACACCGCTGTTCTTTTCTTTAGCGTAGTGCATCGCGATATCGGCGTCCCGAAGGATCTCTTCGGGCGTGTCGTATTCGGCGTCGCAAGGGGCGATACCGATATTTACGCTTAGGCTGATGCGGTTGCCGCTAAGGCTAAAAGGCTGGGCAATGCTATCAAAAATGCGTCGGGCGACTTTCTGTGCCTTGCCGCTGGTACCGAGGTCTTTGAGGATGATCGCAAACTCGTCTCCGCCAATTCGGGCGACCATGTCCGCTGAATTGACCATTCGGACAAATCTTTTCGCGGCGACCATTAGTACCTTGTCGCCGAGAGTGTGGCCGAGGCTGTCATTTATATTTTTGAATTTGCGAATATCGAGAAACAGGATCTGAAAACTTGCTTTAGGATCGTTTTTGTAACGCTCGATGAGCTTTCGCAGTATATCGCCAAAATGTTTGCGGTTTGGCAGATCGGTAAGCGAATCGTAAAGTGCCGCGTGCTGAAGATCCTTTTCACTTTTACGCAGGGCTTCGTTGGCAAGCTCCTCTTTCTCGAGCGAGAGCGTAAGTTGAGATGCGTGTTTTTCGGCTTCGAGACGGAGCTCACGTTCGATCTCTGCCTTTGCGCGTTCGGCGGATTCAGCCTGATGCATTGCTATGCCGACCTTATTTATTGACTGACGATAGCCAAAATACGCGATCGTCAGGGCGGTGAAGGCTATAAGACCCGTCAGCAGATCGCCGAAATGAATGAGCTTGTAGACAATACCCGCCAAACCGGCCCCGACCATCTGGGTCATCGAGCTCGAAAAACAATCGCGTTTCCACGTACCCCAAAGACTCGACCCATCACTGGTAGAGCGAACGACCGCCGCCAAAACGGATGAAGCTGCAAATTGCATTATCGCCAGACATCCAAGCGTAGAAACCAGATGTTGGGTCGTGCCGGCGACCACCGAAACAAAAGACAGCTTTGGGATATATAGCCATGCCAGATATGTGACCGAAATCGATATCGAGTTTATCGCGACATTGGTCAGTATCATCAATCGGCTTAGCTGAAAGCCTTTTGATCTGAGGTATAGACAACTGGCCAAATTTTCGAGAGCAGCAACGACTATCGCCGCCGGGCCGCCGTAATATAAAAACGCCAGAAACACAGCTGCATCAGAGAAGCTGATGGCGAAACGTGAGCGCGGCAATTCGAGGCTCATGCGTGGAGCCACAATAGTTGAAAAAGCAATTACCAGCAAAAATCCCCAGCTTAGAGCGGCAAGCGGCAGATCCGCGACTGCTATCACGAAGGAGATCGCCCCAATGGTGATGATCGTCTGTTTGGTTAATTTTGAGATGGATTCTCGTTGCATAACGGGAGAAAACGGTGGGACGCGGGCCGCAACATTGCGGGTACTATTTGGGGACGAAGTATCCACCTCAAAGAGTTTAACACGTTTAACACATAAAAGCCATATAAATTAAGGGCTCTTGAAGGAAAGTGGATACCGATTATACACCCCTAAAGTGTATAAAAAGTATGCAATGTCGTAAGTGTAATAAAACATATCATTTAGCGGAACAAGATCAGATCAGTGGTAACAAAGTATCCAATAGACGTCGAATTGCAAGAAGGCCCTGAGATTACGAGCCGCTGCTTGTAAGCTGTTGTAAATATGTGAGTTATAGATTTGTTTGAAGTTGTGGCACGCTGTGGCACGCGGGTTGTAATAGAGAGGGCAGAAGGAAACAAACAAGCGGGTTTCGAAATTAAATTAAAAAAACTTTTAGGAGAAGAAAAATGAAAAAGACATTCACAACACTCACATTGGCTCTCGTACTTACACTCGGATCGACCTTTACATTTGCAAGCGGCGGCATCATCGTCAGCGACGCAGGCGGAATCATCGTAGGCGACAAAAATGAACCCAAATGCGACAACAAAAAAGAAGGCATCATCGTAAGCGATATCGTCGGCATAATCGTTGGTGACATCGTCGGCATAATCGTCGGTGACAAGGCAACTCCTTGCTCAGAAAAAGAAGGCATCATCGTCGGCGACGCGACCGGCATCATCGTAGGTGACTAATCGCTAACAGGCTTTTCCTACACCGGGAGGAACTAACAAAACAGCCTTGTCGGGAAACCGACGGGCTGTTTTTTCATTTAGCAGGTTGAGTACATCTTACAGGTAAAGGGTCATCTGCAAGGCTTTTGGATAAATTTAATGACTAGCCCCGAAATATTGTGTGTAGCAATTACATTTTTATCAGATGAAAATAAACTAGCGAAACCATTTTGGTAATTATAGTCGGTCACCGGCTGCGTTTTGTTCACGCATCCGTTAAGCCCCTCGGACGCCGTTACTCCGCCAAAAAGTCGGCCGCGTTCCCCTTTCACTACCCTCAAGATAAATCTCCCGTCTGGAGTCACCCTGGTTATGGCCGCATCGTAATTAGCTTGAAAACGGCCGTCGCTAAATAAACGTACAAAACCATCCTTAACCGGCGTGCCGTCAGCGAAAACCAATTTTCCCGAAAGCGTTACGAGACGCTTAAAAGCCGGGATATGAAAATCAGCATCATTGATCACTGTATCTAAACCGATCTGGATCATTCTCGAACGAGACCGATAAGGGGTTCCGGGATAGTACAGAGTGCCATATGGATTTTCAGGGGTCAGCGAGTTGCGTAAATTTACTCCCAGTACATATGTCCCCGGAACGTTGTGGGTGATCTCATAGCGGCCGTTTTCGTCAGCTAAGACTGAGTGGTATCCAATCGACGACTGACCGTAGGCTCTTATGCCAACGAGAGCATGGGGGACGGGCTGTCCGTCAGGGCCGAAGACGCGGCCCCGAATCCAATTTGACGTGTAAAATCTTAGGTTGATCTCGGCGTCGCCGCTTTCCGGGACATGAAGGTCGAATGAACCTGCCGCACGCTCTTTATCTGACGCGACTACGGTCATGCCAAACGGTCCATATCGCGGGATCCCGTCTTCGACCCCGGAAAGTGGTAAATAGAACGCCCGGTACGGATAACCGTATGGTACCTCTCCCGAGGATTCGAGTGTGGCCTTATACATACCCGGAGGTACATCCATAACTTCAAAGAATCCGTCAGGATCAGCTTTAACAGAAAATTCGAGCTCACCGCTGCGAAAGTTTACCTGACGTCCGCGTTCGCGTTTCAACGCTCCACGGATAGAACTTGACGTGTATTCGACCTTGCTGGGACCTGCAAATCCATAAATGCGGGTGCGGCCGTGATATTTATCGATGTGGTCGAGGTATTCAATGTCGTGTTTTGCAAACTCGACCGGAGCACTGCGGCCGCAATTGCGTATCAGCCAGCGTCCTTTTTTTACGTCCTCAGCCGACTTTGCAAAGATCAGCCAACGCTCTTTGAGGGCTTCGCTGGCGAACCATATCCTACAGGTGTCTTCACGGTTATCAGCGCTGTCACCGAGCACTATCTTTTCCCCAACGTTCAATGATCCCTTGTAGACTTTGATTACGCGGACATCGGTGGAAACCATATGACGCATTTTTCCCCGATGGCCCAAAACCTCGACGATCATGATCGTGTCGGATTCCTCGGATCTGGCTTGGATAGTCGGGGCCGGACAATCACATGCGAATGCCGTGGATGCGAAGAAAAATATACCCAATAGGACGAGTGAAAAGAATGTTAGTTTGTGAAACACGACCGTTGGATGCGGCTCAGCGGTGATTGGTGGTTTTGTGGCCTTGTGAAAGCCGGCGAAGATTAGCGACCGCTTCCGGAAGCACATTTAGCAATTGATCAACGTCCTCGGGTGTGTTAAAACGCCCAAAACTGAATCTGATCGCGCCTCGTGCAAGTTCGTCATCGTGTCCAAGCGCACGAATAACTGGTGATGGTTCCAGCGAACCGGATGAGCACGCCGATCCGGTCGAGACGGCGATGCCCTGCATATCCAGATTTATCAGCAGTCCCTCACCCTCGATCGATCGAAACGAGATGTTCGAGACATTTGGCAGCCGATTTTCGCGGTCGCCATTGTAAATAATATCGGGAATGATCTCGCCGACTTTACTTTCAAAGCTGTCGCGCATGCGGCCAAGTTCCTCGGCCGACTTTTCAAGTTCTGTCTGAGCGATCTCACACGCCGCGCCAAAAGCCACAATATTTGGGATCGACTCCGTGCCGCCCCGCCTTTCTCGTTCCTGGTGGCCGCCTAGATTTTGCGGATGAAGCCGCACGCCGCGACGAACGTAAAGTGCTCCCGTGCCTTTCGGAGCGTAAATTTTATGGGCCGAGATCGAGAGCAAGTCGCAGCCGATGGCCTCTACATCGAGCGGCATTTTTCCGGCGGCTTGGACAGCGTCGGTGTGAAACCATATCTTTCTGCCGCCTTCTCTTAATTCGCGGACAAATTTCCCGATCTCAGCGATAGGCTGTAGTGTACCTATCTCGTTATTTGCTGCCATTACCGAGATCAAAACAGTGTCGTCGGTAATCGCTGCTTTAACATCCTCGACACGGACAATGCCGTTTTCGTAAACAGGAAGACAGGTAACCGAAATGCCCTGTTTTCCAAGGTCTTCGCAAACGTTTAGCACGGCAGAATGTTCGATCGTAGATGTAATGATATGCGGCTTGCCCGCCTTTTCCCCGCCATCGCGATCCTGCCTTGCCTCGATCAATCCCCTGATCGCGAGATTGTTCGCTTCGGTGCCGCCTGATGTGAAAACGATCTCGGTTGGCCGGGCATTTATGAGAGCTGCGACTTGGTGACGTGCTTTATCGAGCGCGGCACGGGCCTCTTGCCCAAAGAAATGAATGCTAGACGCATTGCCAAATTTAGCCATCAAATAAGGGAGCATTGCTTCGACCACGGCGGGATCGACAGGCGTTGTGGCACTGTTGTCGAGATAGATACGGCGGAACATAATGCCAGTTTAACGCGTTTCTGCGTGTTGCTGAAACAGCCGCTGATGATATAAATTATAAGATGGTTTATTGTGGCAGATTTGTATTTATTGGCCGATAGACCTGGGATGAAATATGGATTTTGCGACAAAGGAAATTTTCAAACGATACGCAAGTATTTTAGTCGGACGTCCGATCTCGCCGGTGTTTTTGAACATACTCGTGACGAGCGTCTGCGATATGCGGTGTACGCACTGCTTTTTCACCGAAGAATTGGATGACCGTCCGCGTAAAAAGCTGCAAATGAAGACCGACGAGATCGCTAAGATCTCGGAAACGCTGGGAGGAAATCTTGGGGTTTTGGTGCTCGCGGGCGGTGAGCCGTTTACAAGAAAAGATTTGCCGCAGATCGTGCGTGCTTTTTACGAAAACAATAAGCTCGACAGTGTTTATCTAATGTCGAACGGCCAGATCCATCCGCGTATTTTTCCCGATGTTGCACAGATCATGGATGAATGTCCGAATCTGAACGTCAGCGTCGCACTCGGTATTGACGGGATGAAGGACGCTCACGAAAAAATTCGCCGCAAAGAGGGAAGTTGGGACAAGGCTATCCATACGGCGCGCACTTTGCAGCAGATGAAGAAAGAGCAGTATCCAAAGCTCGACATTCAGACCTGCACCTGCGTGATGCATTCGAACGAGGAAACGATCTTTGACTGGTACGACTTCCTCAAATATGACCTCAAACCGGACAAGGTGAATATTAACTACATTCGCCCGCCATCGGCCGACCCGATCGAGCTAGAGTTTGATCACAAACGCTATCAGAAGCTCTCGCAGATGATACTTGAGGACACAAAGGACGCAACGCTCAAGAACAATTACGGCGGCGATTCGGGCTTTTTTAAGGCGGCGGTTGATATCTATATGCACGATATCATCGCCAAGACGAAAGAAGAGAACAAGGCCCAGCTCAAGTGCTATGCCGGCTCGGCGGGTGCCGTTATCTACGATAATGGTGTACTTTCATCGTGCGAGAATAAAGCAGATGTGCTGAATTTGCGTGACTATGACTGGGATTTTCAGGCCGCTTGGCGGACCGATCTGATGAAAGAACGCCGCAAAGAGGTTGCCGACGGTTGTCATTGTACCCACGAATCAAACTGTTTCTATCCTTCGCTGCCGCTAAATCCGGGCCACTTGGTCAAGATCATAAAGCTCGAGGGCCAGATGAAAAAGGCTGCAAAGAATGCCGGCTTTTTGGCTGCGAAGGAAGTTGCTCTAAAGGCCTAACTGAATCGCGCGTAAATGCAGCCTAATACTCCAAAAATCCTAATTATTTCCTCCGATACAGGTGGCGGACATCGCTCTGCGGCGAAAACGATCGCTGACGGTGTTGAGAAATTTTGGAAAGGCGAATCGGCGGTCGTCCGCACGATCAAGGCGGTCGAGGATTCGCATCATGTCACCGAAAAGCTCGTCAACGTCTATAACTGGATGCTGCAAAACAAGCAGCACTGGATGAAATATCTCTATTGGGTGGTCAATAAGATCCGCCCGGAGACCCGTGAATTTTTTCATAAACGCTGTATTGGATATGTTCGCGGACAGTTTGAAAAATGGTGTCCGCACATTGTTGTCAGCGTCCATCCACTTACCCAGCATATCTTTGCCCGCATACTCCGCGAGCTTAATCTGATAGATCAGGTTCCGCTTGTAACTGTTGTAACAGATCCGTGTTACGGGTTTTGGAAAGGCTGGGCATGTGAAGATGTTTCGCTTTATTTAGTCGCAAACGAAGACGCTCACCGGCAGCTAATTGATTACGGTATTTCGCCTGATAGGATCAAAATATCGGGTATGCCTGTTGATCCTAAGTTTCACGAGATCGACGAAAAAGACGCCCAAAGCGCCCGCAAGGTCTATGGGCTCGATCCGGATAAATTTACGGTGTTTGTTAACGCGGGCTGGGTCGGCGGCGGCAATATTCCAAAGATATTTAAGGAATTTGTTCGCGGCGAACTCGATGTTCAAGCAATATTTCTTGCCGGCAAGAACGAGGAATTGAGGCTTGAGGCCGAGGAGATCGCAAAGTCGGCAAAATTCCCGGTCAAGGTCATCGGATATTCGGACGAGATCGAAAAACTGATGCAATCGGCAAATGTGATGATCTCAAAACTTGGCGGTTTGACGACGTTTGAGGCTCTCGCATGCCGCTTACCGATAATTGCCGACGCAACCACGCCGCCGATGCCGCAAGAGGCGGGCACGTCGCAGCTTATCGAATCACGCGGAGCAGGCATCCTGCTAAAACGTTCGACTGACATCGTTCCGACCATTCGCAATCTGATCAATAATCAGGGGGAGTATTCGCGGATGAAGATCGCGACCGCCGGGATGACGATGCCAAATTCGACCGAGTCGATCATTCGAGAGATCAATGCACTCTGGCCCAAATCGCAGGCGGCCTCTCAGCAGGCATAGCCAGTTGGCAGGCGCGGTAGGCAGAAAGCAGTTTTATCTTTTGCCTTTTTCATTATCGACAATTAACCTTATTTCTTTGCGAGGGAAAGTATTTTGAGTCTTTTACTTGAAGGAAAACGAGCGTTTGTCTCAGGCGGTACGCGGGGCATCGGAGCGGCGATCTGCGAGGTTTTTGCCCGCGAGGGTGCGGATGTCGCATTTAATTATCATTCGAGTGACGATCTGGCAGACGAAGTTCGTGCAAAGATCGAAGCCCATGGCCGACGTGCCCTGAGCTACAAAGTCTCGGTCAATGATCGTTATGGGATGAAGCACATCGCCCGCGAGATCAAAGATGCTTGGGGGCCCGTCAGTGTGCTTGTAAATAATGCTGCTGTAAATAAAGGCGATAATTTTGCGACAACGACGGACAAAAGCTGGGACTGGGTCGTCGATACAAATGTCGGCAGCCTTTTTGCCGTTACAAAGCCCTTTTACAAGCAGATGATCCGCGAAAAAGCCGGGTCGATCCTCAATATCACCTCGGTCGGAGCGATCCGCAGCCTTCCAACTTCTGTCCATTACGCTACTTCAAAGGCCGCCATGATCGGCTTTACCAAGTGCCTCTCGCGCGAGGCAGCAAACTTTGGTGTGTCGGTAAATGCCATCGCTGCCGGTATTTTTGACACCGATCTTGGCCACACTCTACCCGAACGCCTGATCCAAATGCATGATTTTTGGGTTGCAAAGGGCCGAAAGGGCTTGCCAAGCGAACTAGCAGAATACGCCGCATTTATGGTCAGCGACCGCAATAGCTTTATGAGTGGCGAGGTCGTGATCGTTGACGGCGGAGCAATTACTTAAGAGTTTTTAACCGCGAAATACGCAAAAGACGCGAAACAGGATAATATTTTCCTTTCGCGTCTCTTCGCATTTTTCGCGGTTAATTTATCTTTCCAGTTTTTCTTTCGCCCGTCCGATAAAGACCTTGATCATTTCGGTGATGCTTTTGGTCATCTCAGAGGAGATGAGCGATTCGCCGGCGAGCCAAGCCAAAGAGTGGAGTTCGCCAGCCTTTTTGCGGCGGAGCTCGACGGCTTGGGAAAAATGGACTAGAGTTACGTCTTTTGCCTTTTCGAGAAAATCGGCGGAGTAGCGTAAGAAATTTTCGGCCTCATTACGCAGGGGCGACCATTCGATGCGGTCTTCGCTGTTTTCGGCCATTTCAACCGCAAATTTTTGTAGTATCTGTCCAACTACCGGCACGCTTGCCTGCACTTTCCAATGGGCAATGCCTTTGCCGTCGGTGTGGATCTGCTCGACACCGGGCATCATTTCGGCAAAATTTGCGACATCAGAAAAAAACTCCCGCACCTTGTCGATGCTGGACATTACCTCGATATCGCTGCTATAACCCGCCTTGACTGTAAACATATTTGTTAATATCGATACGAGCAAAGTATATCAAATGATGCATTCAAGCGAAAAAATGTGTCCCCGCTGCGGCTCCGCAAAGATGAAAAGCTGGGACGCTCTGACCGAAGAGCAGCAGTTGCTCGCCCGCAAACTACCGCTCTCGGCAGAGTATCCGCACTCAACACGTAAAAAGCACCGTTTTTGCATTAAGTGTTGGTTTGAAGAGAAGGAAAATATCAGCGCGAATGCATAAGTCTGACAAGATCAACACCTTGCCTAACCGCCTGTTTACAGTTAGACTTAGCCGTATTAGTGTTCGGTTTCAGCGTTTCAGTATTAATAATCAGGAGAGAACTACGGATGAATTCAGCAATTCGATTCATTAGTCATAAAACTGCGGTACGTGCCGTATGTGCTGGCTTTGTGATGATGCTTGCAGCGGCGGCTTTTGTGCCCAGTGTCTTGGCGGCAGACACGCCGATATGGACTTTCAAGGGGGCGAAGTGGTATTCGCTGATGGAAACAGGGAACGTCACGGCGGGAATGCCGAATGGCGTCGTGATGCTGGACGGTGCGACGGGCAAACAGCTTTGGTCCCGTACCGATCTCGGTGAGATAAAAGAAGAGGAATACACCGAACTGCCGGGCACGCCTTTGCTGCTCATATCGGACAATTCCGGTTGGGCACAGCGTAAAACAAAGCTGACCGCCATCGACACGATGACTGGCCAGACCGTGTGGCAGACAGAAAAGATGCTCGGCTTTACGGTCGAAGTCACGCCCGTTTATGCCAAGGATATGCTTATTTTTCTGACGATCAGGGATAACCGTGTTACCAAAGACAAACCCGATATCTTTGCATTGAAACTATCGAGCGGAGAACTGCTATGGCAAAACGAATACACCGAAAAGGTGGATCTTTATGGCGTTGAGAAAAAGAAACGCGGCGGTGCGAGTGCGATGTTTTTGGGAGCCGGCGGCGGACGCAGCGACCGGTTTAACCTCGAGGGCGAAAATCCGCCAATCGTCGATAAGGATTCGATCTATATGACGTATGCGGGGTTGCATCGCTATAACCTGGCCGACGGCAAGCTTGTGTGGAAAACGCTTTACGATGTGACCGACGGGAGTCTCAAAAACACGAACGGCCAGATCGTTTTTGACGGCGACGTTATCTACACCTCGGCAAAAGGCATCATTCGAGCCGTCGATAAAAACAGCGGCAGCTTAAAGTGGACGACCAAGGATTTTGGCAAAGGCGGCATCGCCGAGATGCAGCTCGTCGGTGACGTGTTATACGGTCGCATGGGCGGCGTTTTCTTTGAATGGAAAAAAGGCGAGTGGTCCAAGAAGGATCCGATCGGCGTGGTGGCGCTTAATAAAAATACCGGCGATACGAACTGGATATACACCGGTGCTAAAGGTTCGATCACGAATATGATGATCCTTAGCGACATCAACACCGTGATGATCGCAGACGAAAAGAACCTGATCGGGCTGGATATGTCTTCTACCGGAAAGGTCAAAGAAGCTTATAAGTTGCCGCTGAAATTTAAGTTTAAGGTAGGTGCGGGAGCCACAGCGGGTAAGGTTGCCGCGGTGGCGTTTGGCGGTATCGGCGGCCTGATGAAGAAGGGGGCCGACACGACGGATAATCCGATTTCGCTCGTTCGTCAGGAAAATGGAACGGTTGTCGTTCGCGGCATGCAGCATCTGATCGGCTTTGATCCAAAGACGCGGGATATCGCCTGGTCAACCAAATACGATGCTCCCGGTATCTCAGGCTGGCAATCAATCGTGATGACCGCCCTAACAGTAACGGCGGCAGCGATGTCGCAGGGGATCGAGACTAGCTATGCCAACCGTGGTGACTATAACTCGGCGTTTAATGAGAACTCGAATTTTCTCAATATGATGTCGAGCTATCAGCAATTCATGGGTACGAAATATCAGGCCAGTAAGCAATCGGGCAACGTATATTACGTGCTGACGACGCTCAAGACCAAAGACGAAAAAGGCAAAGACGACAAGGCATCCGGCCTCGTTGGGGTAAATTTGCTGACGGGCCAGGCTCAGACGCAGATCGTTTTCAACGACAAACAGCCCGACTACGAGGTCGATGATGCTGCGGGCCGTCTATTCAATATGAAGGACGGACTGCTGGCGGCCTACACCATCGTCGAACCCGCCGTGCAGGTCGCGAACGAGGATAAGGACAAGTAGTTAAAGTCATAGTTGGCTTAGGGCGGCTTGCTGTTTTACAGTGAGCCGCCTTTTTGATTTTAGGAGAGAATATTCTCGAAGGCGGAACGTATCGCTACGCGGTGGAGTGTCAATTGTTCGAGCAGATCGGCGGGCGAGGCGAGATTCATCCGAGTGGCAATAGTTTTGAGTGCGTTCTCGTTGCCGAGTGGGACACGCGTGGTGCGGCCGATGGTTAATCGGAGATTGTGGTCGAGGTTTGAAAGAAAATCGTAGCCGGTTTTTATTTCTTCATAGATCTCTGCTGATAGCGAGCCTTTGGTGGCGAGTTGGTCGAGCATAAACGAAGTTGAGCGATCCGAGAGAACCACCCCGTCAGACGAAGCGGCTGCCACCCCTCCTTCGTAAGGAGGGGAGTTTGGAAAAGAGGCATCGGGCACACTGTCGCGGAGCTGTAAAAACCTCATCGCGAAATACACGTCGAGCATGCCGCCCGAGCCGTATTTGATGTCGATGTCGCCGCCACGTTTTGTGCGGACGCGTTGGTTCTCTAAAGCAAAACGGACGCGGAGTGTTTCGTCTCGTAATTCATCAATCGGCAAGGAAGCGGCACGTTCGTGGATGATGCGGCGGGTCTCGCTTTCGACATTCAGGCCGATGCTTGCGTCACCGCCGACCATTCTTAGTTTTACAAACGCCAGCATTTCCCAGACGGCCGCGGTTTCTGTCATGTAGCCCAGAAATGCATCGATAGACATCGCACTCATCCCTTTCGAGCCAAACGGCCGGAGCCGCAGATCGACGCGGTAGAGACTGCCGTCGCGGGTCATCGACGAGAGCGTCGTGACAAACAGCTCGACCGCGCGGCTATAAAATTCGGCGGGCGTGATGTTAGCCATGATGTCTTTGGGATCGTAATAGACGATTACGAGATCGAGGTCCGAATCAAAATCGATGCCGCGACCGCCGAGTTTGCCTAGGGCCAGAACGGCGAGATCGAGCGGTGCCGGACGGGCGATGTTGCCCGTGCGGATGGCGAGTTCGTCGCGGACAACTCTCAGACCGGCAGCGATACTTGCCTCGGCTAGGTTTGTCTGGAGGCGTTTGCTCTCGGCAATGGTTATCTTCTCAAAAATATCCAGCACGACGATCTGCAGCAAAAAACGCGACCACGTTCGCCGCATCGCCGACAGACGCTGACCAAAATCGCGGGACGCCTCGACCGCTTCCATCATTTGGGCCGCATAATCCGGTTCGGTAAATTCTTCGTCGGGGTCGGGCAGCTCGGTGACGAGGTGCGGGTTGGCGGCGAGCATTGAGGCAAAATGCGGCGAAATCTCAGCAACGCGATCGAGCACCGTGACGTTTTTGCCGGATGCGTCAAAGGCGATGTCGGATTTTTCGAGCGATGCGAGTACGTTCGAACGCGAGCGTTCGCTTGCCGTAGGCACATCGCGTGTCGTGTGGATCTCGTCCGGCATCTCGCCAACCTCGCCAAATACCCGCTCAAAGATCCGGCTCACGTTGGCGGTGTATTTTGCCAAACCTTTTTCAAAATTGCCGCCCTCGGCAAAGCTCATTCGGCGGGCGAGCAGCTCGCGTTTTTTGTTGTCTTCGGGGACGGTGTGAGTCTGTACGCCGTTCTCCATTTGCAGCATATGCTCGGTGCGACGCAGAAAAGTATAAGCAGTGGTTAGTTCGGTCAGGTCGGTCTCGGTCAGATGTTTGCGGTCGGCGAGCCGGACAAGGCTGATGAGCGTATGCGGGCTGCGGAGCCATTTGTCCCGGCCGCCATGGGCTAGCTGCAAGGCTTGAGCGAGAAACTCGATCTCGCGGATGCCGCCGCGACCGAGCTTGACGTCATATCCGCGACGGTTGACCTGTTCGAGATCGATCTGTTCTTTTGAGCGGCGAACATTTGCGAGAGCCGTTTCAACAGTTTCCTTCTTAGAAAAAACAAGATCCTCGACCTCTGTAAAAAACGTTTTGAATAGCTCGATATCACCCGCACCACCACGTGAACGGATCAGCACCTGACGCTCCCAAGCCCTCGCCTCGGTCCGATAATATCGCACCATATCCGCGAGCGAGATCGCAATTGCCCCAAGCGAACCGTGTGGACGCAGGCGAAGATCGACCCGGTACGCGGCACCTTCGCCGGTTTGTTGTCCGACTAGTTTGGTTACGTATTCAGCGAGTTTTACGAAGTATTCGCGGTTCGTGACCTGGCCGCGGGAGCCGCTGCCGGATGTAGAGCCTTCGGCTGAGTAAAAGAAAACGAGATCGATATCGGACGAATAATTCAGCTCGCGTGAGCCGAGCTTGCCGAGTGCCGCAATGCAAAAACGCGCCGGAATAAACCGCCCCTTTTCGTCGGTTTCCTGCGGCTTGCCAAAGCGATTGTCCATCTCGCGGCGGGCGAGTTGTAGGGCCGAGTCGAGTATCGCGTCGGCGAGATTTGAGATCTCTTCGGTGATCTCGGCGATGGTCGCGAGGCGGCGGATGTCGCGGAGATAAATACGAAGCAGTTCGCGGCGGCGAAATCTGGCAAAGAGGACCTGCGGTTCGAGCTGTGAGTTTGTCAGCGTAAAACGCGCAAGCGATTCGAGTAGCTCGTCTTTGCCGCGGACGCCTGATTCGCGCCGTTTGCGGTCGAGCCACCAGAAATAATCGGGGTTTTGGAGCAGCGTTGTCGCAAGCAGAGGGCTAAATGAGACTAGCGTCAAAACATCGGAAAGCAACGCCTCATTTTTAAGCAGCTTTGCCGAAGCTGACGGATGGGCCTCTGCCAATTGGCCGAGAAACCTTCGTGCGGTTTCCGATTCGGGCAGGCTGCTCATCAATTGGTCGTCTCGTTTCATTGCTTAAATCGTCGCGGGTCGATTCCGTATTTCCTTATCTTATAGCCCAAGATCCGCTCGGTCGAGTCGAGCGTCACCGCCGCCCGGGCGACGTTTCCCCGTGTGGATTTGAGCGTGTCCTGTATCATGTCGCGTTCAAATGCGGCGACGGCAGATTCGAGCGTGACACGCATTTCAGTGCCGCTGACCTCGGCGGTTTGCAGAGTCGGCGGCAAATGATGGCCGTGGATAACGTTTGAATCACACTCGATCACCGCACGTTCGATGACGTTTTCTAGCTCGCGGACATTGCCCGGAAAATGATACGCGGTGAGCATATCGATCGCGGGCGTCGAAATGCGCAAGATGTGCTTGTTGTGCTCGGCTCCGTATTTCTCAACGAAATGCTCTGCGAGTAGCAGAATATCGGCTTTTCGCTCACGAAGCGGCGGTAGAAATATAGAGAATACATTGAGAGCGTAAAAGAGGTCCTCGCGAAATGATGCGGCGGCGACCGTCTCCTCGATGTTCTGGTTTGTTGATGCGACGATGCGGATATTTGCCGGAAATGTTTCGTCACCGCCGAGGCGTTCGAATTCGCGTTCTTGAATGACGCGTAGCAATTTTGTTTGTGTTTGTAGAGGCAGGCCGGCGATCTCTTCGAGAAAAAGCGTCCCGCCGTCCGCCAATTCGACGAGTCCTTTTTTTGCTTTTAACGCACCGGCAAAAGCGTCTTTTTCGTAACCAAATAGCTCGCCGTCAATGATCGTGTCCGGCAGAGTTCCACAGTTTACCTTGACGAACGGGCGTTTGGAACGGAGGCTATTGTAATGGATCGCATTGGCGATCAGCTCTTTGCCGCTGCCGTTTTCGCCTCGTAAGAGCACCGGGACGTTTGAACGTGCGATCTGCGTGACCTGATCCTGGACCTGCCGCATCTGGCTGGAATTGCCGACGAGATTACCAAAATCATACTTTTCCTTTAGCTCTTGTTTGAGATGAACGGTCTCGGCGACCAGCTTACGGCTTTCTTCGCGTTCGAGCCGCTCGGCACGAATGAGTTGGGCAATTATTGCGGCGGTGATCTCAAGCATTCGCACAATATCGCGGTCCGAAATATTTTTTGGTTCACCAAATGCGAGTGAGATCGAACCAATACAGTCGCCCGCGAGTTTTACCGGAACCGACGCGATTATCCGTGGTGAACCGTCATCGAGAAAGCCGAGTGTAGATTCGTTCTCGACTGAAAAGAATAGCGGTGAGCCGCGTTCCATGACGCGGACGAGGACGCTCTTGGCTGCACGGGCTTCGAGTCGGCGAAATGTCACGGCTTCCATTTGAGCAGCGGCAATCACGTCGATCTGTCCCGTTTCGGCGTGCCGTAGACAGACAAAACCGAGATCAGCCGACATCTCATCGCTCAGTATCTGGAGTATCGCGGTGCTATCCGTGCGGATGCCTTTTAGGTCATGCGTGACGGCGGTTATTCGCGAAACTATGTCTATCTCGTTGCGGATCATTTACGACAAAATTGTAGGACAATTGATTATATGCGGTAACGACCGCAGCGACAATTCGACGAAGCGAAACAGCCTATTTATCTAGGTTACGCTACAATATCGGGTGTGGAAGAACGGCTTATTTTAGAGACACCGCTTGCGGCGCAGAAAATGCGGCTTGAGGACTATCTGCTCGATCATTTTAGCGGGTTAAGCAAGATGTACCTGCGCGACATCGTAAAAACGGGCCGCTGCGAGGTCAACGGGCGGCACGAGAATATCGGGTACAAACTGCGTGAAAACGACCTGATCGAGATCATGATCGATACGACGCGGGAAACGGCAATGCGGCCCGAAAATATTCCGCTCGATACTGTTTATGAGGACGGCGATCTGATCGTCGTCAACAAACCCGCCGGAATGCTTGTTCACCCGTCGCATCGAGAGAATACGGGGACGATGCTGAATGCTCTCGCATATCATTGCAACCTCAATTCACCAACGCTTATTCGTCCCGGCCTGATCCATCGCCTCGATAAACAAACGTCCGGGTTAGTCATCGTTGCAAAAAATGCGGTCGCTCACCGGCGAATGTGCTCTGCTCTGATGAGGAAAAAGGTCGAGAAACGCTATCTTGCGCTTGTTGACGGCATAGTGAAAGGCGATATCGGCACGGTCGAAGCTCCGATAGGACGTTTTGCTGACCTGAAACTTTGGAGCGTCAAAGACGACGGAAAACATTCAGAATCACGGTTTTGGGTGCGGGAAAGGCATACGGATACGACCCTGATCGAACTTGAGCCTGTGACGGGGCGAACAAATCAACTGCGTATCCATTGCGAGCTGATCGGTCATCCAATCGTTGGCGATACGCAACGCGGCGGCAGGGAATTTGAACGGTTATGCCTTCACGCGTGGCGGCTTGCGTTCATACATCCAATATCGCATGAATATTTAGAACTCGAATCGGCGATAGATTTTGGTTAGTTCCGAGGAGCAACCAAAACGATATCAAAAGCCTTCTGCCCGGTCCCTTTGTTAAATTGGATCTCGACAGAGTAATTTTTACCCGCCTCGAGCGTCCAACAGCCTTCGCCATATCCCTCGTAATATTTGCCGTCTGTGTAGAGCGTATTTGACCAGAGCTTGTAACAATATTTGCCGCTGCCGCCAAATGTCCACGATTGCCTTACGGACTTTGTTGTGGTGTTTAGAACAAAATCGCGGCGGATCTTGTTTGACCCAAATTCCATGATTATGTGTTCCCAGGTCTGTCCAGATGCAATGTTCAGATTATCAACAACCGTAACGCTTCCGGGCGATGCGGCACGGCGGGCCCCGTAAAGCTTTTGGATGCCGACGATATCGAGCGGGCTGAGGATGCCATCATTTATCCAACGCGGATTGCAGTAATTCATTACCGAATCCGGGTCGTAAGCGGTCAGCAGCAATCCGCCTCCGCCGCCTGTATTTTCTGTCTTACAGGTCGAATCAGCGCGATCCTGTTCGTGCATCAGGCCGAGTGCGTGACCAAATTCGTGCAGAGCCACAGTCGTTATGCAGGACGGGCGGCGATTTTCTGCCTGACAACTTGGAGCGAAATTTTTGAAAGTAAAATTAAGCTCCATCCCGTTTCGGCTACCGTCCATAAACTTGCCGATGCCGGAATTAGAACGAGTGTCAGTGATCAGAATGCGGATGCCTTTGCTCGCAGCATTACATGCTCCCCAACCGTAAAAGTTGATATTGGCGACTTTTTGCCAGGTCGAGGTAATTTTGTTTTTGACGAGCGTTGTTTCGGTTGCCCAGCCGGTAGGGTTTTCCCAGCAAACAGGAATATAGGTGATGCCATCGGTGTGAGCGGGCCATTGCCAACCGGCACCGGATACGGCTTTGTGGACCTGACCGAATGCGATTGGAACGAACGAAAGGAGAATGATCGCCGAAAATATCGAGATGCGAGCGAGTCTAAACATCGGATTTATCTCCCTAAATGCCACGAGAATGGTAATGCGTGATCACACCCGCGAAGGCCTTCCGCTAATTGATGCCAACCGATATTAACCGGGTTGTCGTCAAATTACTCCTCGACAGCTTTTTTCTCATCCGCGTCCGAAAACTGGCTGTGCAGTTGAACCGGATCGGTTTTCTTTCTGAGCCGTATATTTAGGATCTCAACGATCACCGAAAACGCCATTGCAAAATAAATGTAGCCCTTTGGAATTTTTTGGTGAAAGCCTTCGGCAACCAGCATTACGCCGATCAGCAGCAGGAACGAGAGCGCCAGCATCTTGACGGTCGGATGCCGCTGAACGAATGCGCCGATCGGCCCGGCAAAAGCCATCATTGCAGCGATGGAAATGATGACGGCGGCGATCATGATCCAAATGCCGTACGGGCCATATTGGTCGCTGATCATGCCGACGGCGGTGATAACCGAATCAAGTGAGAAAACTATATCGAGGACAACGATCTGCAAGATGACGCCGGCAAAGCCCGCATAGACCTTTTTGGATTCGTGGCCTTCTTCGCCTTCGAGCGAGCCGTGAATCTCGTGGGTGGATTTAGCGATCAGAAACAGCCCGCCGATGAGCAGCACCAGGTCTTTTCCGGAAAACGTCTGTCCCCAGATCGTGAAAAGCGGTGCGACGAGCCCGATCACCCAGGATAGCGAAAACAACAGGATGACCCGCATTATCAGAGCTAAAGCCAATCCTATGTAGCGGGCCTTTGCCTGCTTTTCTTTGGGCAATTTGCCGGACAATATCGAAATAAAAATGACATTGTCGATACCCAGAACGAGCTCGAGAACGGTTAGCGTGCCAAACGCGATCCAAACTTGCGGGTCAGAAAGAAATTCCATTATTCGTTTGCAATATTAGTCCTGTGTCTTACAGGATTTCGTGGCTGCGGCGTCAGCAGAAATGCGGGCTTCTTCGTTTTGTTTTGCTCCCGGCATGATCACATCGACAACGCACGACTCGGTTTTGCTGATCTTTGAGACCATCAGATATGACGTGCTTTTTGTCGAATCTTCGGCATTGGCAACATTAAACCTTGCGATCAAAGCTACGGGCACACCTTTTTTCGTACGCCATTCGATCTTTTCACCAATGGCCGAAAAGCCGCTGTAATAGCTCCAAAAATTAAGCTCAAACTTTTTCTTAGCCGGTGTGATTATGTTGAGCGTTTGTCGAATATCGCCTTCGAGCAGGCGGACCTTGTAACCGCCGACGCCCGGACATTCGCCCTCGTATGATCCGGCCCCATTGGGGTCGGATGAGATCGTGCGGCAGGCACCGGTTCTGGTGCTCGTATAGACGCTGGCGTTTTGGGCGAGGGCTGAGGCCGTAAGGGCAAATACAACAATAGATATCCAAAGTGACAGTTTCATATTTTCTCCGTATGTTTGTGAACTTTATCTTTTGTAAACGATCTTGCCGCCGACGATGGTTGCGACCGCCGCTCCGCGAAATTTCCACCCATCAAACGGCGAATTTCGCGATTTCGAACGGGACTCAGCGTTAGTGTACGTCCAGTCGAGTTCGGGGTCAATTATCGTCACATCGGCGATCGAGCCGGGTGCGAGCGTGCCGCGTCCCGTTAATTTGAATATCTTTGCCGGGTTCGTAGAACAAAGTTCGACCAGCCGGACGAGGCTTATGACGCCTTTGTGGACAAGCTCGTTGCACGCCAATCCGACGGCGGTTTCGAGACCTGTGATGCCGAACGGTGCGCGGTCGTATTCGAGAGCTTTTTCGTCGGCGTGATGCGGTGCGTGATCGGTCGCGATCGCGTCGATGGTGCCGTCTTTTAACCCCTCGATGATCGCCTCAAGATGCTGCTGACTGCGAAGCGGCGGTGCCATTTTGGTGTTTGTGTCATAGCCCTCGACCGCGTTGTCCGTCAGCGTAAAATGATGCGGCGTGACCTCACAGGTGACGTTGATGCCCTCGCTCTTGGCACGGCGGACAGCCTCAACGGCTCCGGCGGTCGAGACGTGGGCGATGTGGATATGAGCACCGGTGTCTTTTGACAGGATCATGTCGCGGACGGCGTCGATGTCTTCGGCAAGGGCGGGCATTCCTTTGAGGCCGAGCAGGAGCGATATCTTACCTTCGTGCATCACGCCGCCGGACGAGAGCGATTTGTCCTCGCAATGATCGATCACCGGCAAGTCAAAATCCTTAGCGTATTGCATCGCCCGTCGCATGATACCGGCGTTTGGGACAGGGCGTCCGTCGTCGGAAACTGCAACGGCACCGGCTGCTTTCATTTCGCCCATTTCGGCTAATTCAGTACCGTCCGAGGATTTTGTGATCGCACCTATAGGGAACACATTCGCCAAACCGGCCCGCTCTGCCTGCTCGATCATATACCGCGTGATCGCGGCATTGTCGTTGACCGGATGCGTATTGGGCATCGGGCAAACGCTCGTCCAACCGCCCGCGACCGCCGCCGCACAACCGCTTGCGATAGTTTCCTTATGCTCTTGTCCCGGCTCACGCAGATGCACGTGCATATCGATAAACCCGGGAGCCACAAGCAGCCCGCTTGCATCGAAAACCTCGCAGTCATCGGGCTGGCCGTCATTTGGTTTGATCCACGCCGCGACTTTGCCGTCCTCGATAAGGACGGACATTCCCGTATTTTCTTGAGCGGCCGGGTCGATCAGATGGCCGTTTTTTATTAACAGTTTCATCAAATGCCTTTGAATGTTTTGACTATTTCAATCTTACCTAAGATATTCTTATTAAATTCTTCCAAATCCTCTGAAGGAATCCAATATTCCTCATGTTGGGAACCGCCCACAACCTGAATATCAAATCTTTCTAGAAATTTCGATCTAATATGAAATTTAGTTACAAAGCCCACCCTATCTTCGTTTAGTCGAGCATTCCAATCACGTGCGATCTGTACTGCGTATTCTTGATTCAGTACTGGATAAAAAATCGGTTGCTCTGGCAGCCGGGGTGGAAATTCCTTAAATCCACTCCGTTCAATAAGGTCCAATTCGCCTTTTCCAACGGGTCGAAAAAGAGTTGTTACCTCATCCATTTGTTGGACTGCCTCCGGTTGCTAAATAAAGCACTGCCATTCGCACAGCAACGCCGTATTTTACTTGATCTAAAATAAGCGAGCGTGAGCCGTCGGCGACGTCGGATGCGATCTCGATGCCGCGATTCATCGGGCCGGGATGCAGAACGATGGCGTCCTTTTTTGCAAGCTCAAGGCGTTCGTTCGTCAGGCCGTAATGTATCGAATACTCCCGCAGCGTCGGGAAATATGCCGAATCCTGACGTTCGCGTTGGATGCGAAGGATCATGACGACATCGGCCCCGCGGATCGCGTCCTCGATATTCGGGCAGACGGTAAGCCCATTGCCGACAAAATGTTTGAAATCTTCCGGTACCAAAGTGCCAGGGCCGGCGACGCGAACCTTTGCTCCCATTTTTGCGAGCAGATGAATATTCGATCTCGCGACACGGCTGTGGAGGATGTCGCCGACAATGGCGACCTCAAGCCCGTCGATGTGCTTTTTGTGTTCGCGAATGGTCATTGCGTCGAGCAGAGCTTGGGTCGGATGCTCGTTGGCACCGTCGCCGGCGTTGACGATCGCGGCTTGGGAAACCTTGGCAAGCTGATGCGGCACACCGGCCGAACCGTGGCGGACGACGATGCAATCCGGTGCCATCGCGTCGAGATTCAAAGCGGTGTCGAGCAAGGTCTCGCCTTTTGACAGGCTCGATGACGAGACGCTGATGTTGACTGCGTCGGCTGACAGGCGTTTTGCCGCGAGTTCAAAAGATGTGCGTGTACGAGTCGAGGATTCGAAAAACAGATTAATGATGGTCTTGCCGCGCAGGGCCGGAACCTTTTTTACCTCACGGGTCGAGATCTCGCTAAATGTTTCAGCGGTATCCAATATCCCTACGATCTCAGAAGACGTGAGATCACGTATACCAAGTAGGTCTCTTCGTCTAAAAGGTTTTTCCATTTGCATCCACCGCTTTGCGGTGTCGGCAAGCAAGTATGCTTGCCGCTCCAGTCAAAAAAAAGCAGGCCATACAGCCTGCTTACGGTCGTTCAAAAATTCCAACTGCCTCGACATCGTCAAACTCCTTGAGCATGACCTTGATTATCTCGGATTGCTTGGTCGAGACGTATTTGCCGACAAAATCGGCCTGTATCGGCAATTCGCGGTGCTCGACGCCGCGATCGACAAGCACGGCAAGCTGCACCTTGTTTGGGCGGCCAAAATCCATTAGCTGATCAAGAGCAGCGCGGATCGTGCGGCCTGTGTAGAGAACGTCATCGACGAGGATGATATTTTTGCCCTCGATGTCGTCCTCGAGCTCGGTGCGGTTGACGACCGGGTTTGCCCCAACGGTCGATAGATCATCACGATAGAGCGTGATGTCGAGTATTCCGTACAGCGGTCGTTCACCTTCGAGTGCTTCGATCTTGTCGCGGAGCCGCTCTGCAAGCGGTACGCCTCGTCGGCGAATACCAACAAGATAGATATCTTTTGCCCCTTGATTTTTCTCAACGATCTCAGTCGCGAGCCGCCGAAGAGCGCGTTTCATCGCCGCCGCGTCCATGATCCTGGACTTTTCAACCAAATTTATTTCGTTACCCATTCGAGTACAAAAGTAACAAAGGCTAGTCTAAAGTTCAAAGTTTGAGGTCCGAAGTTTGTATAAAAGCCGCCGTTAACTAAAATCAAAAGCGTAATGTCTAAGCTCTGGCAGAAAATAATGAGGCCCGCGATGTTTGGCCTCGACGCCGAACGGGCGCACGAGATCGGCATAAAAGCCCTCAAAATGGGACTTGCTTCACCATTTTATTGTGACGCTGATGTCGGAGGGTTTGGTGAGATCGAGCGGTTTGGGTTGATGTTTGCAAATCCTCTGGGGGTAGCCGCGGGTTTTGATAAGAACGGCATTGTGGTCGATCAACTCGCTTCGCTTGGCTTTGGGTTTGTCGAAGTAGGAACCGTCACTTACGAACCGCAGGCGGGAAATCCTAAGCCCAGGATGTTTCGTTTGCCGGAAGATCATGCTGTGATAAACCGTCTCGGGTTTAACAATCAAGGTGCAGTCGCTGTAGCTGAACGCCTTGACACGATTTTTCGCAAATCTGTAGTGGGTGTGAATATAGGGAAAAATAAGGATGTCCCTAATGAAGCGGCGGTAGAAAACTATGGGGCTGTTTTTGAGACCGTATGGCAAGCCGCAGATTACATAGCTGTGAATATATCGTCGCCAAATACCGCTGGGCTTCGAGATCTACAATCGGAAAAATACCTCACCAATCTGTTGTCATATCTGCAAGAACTAAATAGCATTCATGCTGTCGCAAGTGGTTGGCTCGATGATATGGTTAGGGCGCAAAGAAATGTTTCCGCCAACGGCAAACCGCTTTTGGTAAAGATCGCTCCCGATCTGACCGAAGCCGAGATCGAAGCAATTGTCGATACCTGTTTGCGGCATCAGATAGACGGCATTATCGCGACGAATACGACCATTTCACGGAATGGGCTGATATCTAAAATTGACGAGGCGGGCGGTTTGAGCGGAAGGCCTTTGACACAAAGATCGACAGATGTGATCTCGCAAATCTATCGATATTCAAAAGGAAAGCTGCCGATCATCGGTGTCGGCGGGATATTTAATGCCGAGGATGCGTTTGCGAAGATCGCTGCTGGGGCTTCGCTGCTCCAGGCATATACAGGGTTTGTTTATGGTGGGCCTTCGTTTGCGTCTGACGTTACTACCGGACTTGCCGCTATTATGAAGGAACGAGGATTTGCGAACCTAAATGAAGCGGTTGGCTCCGACGTCGGGATGTAGCTTTTTCGTGTGGCTAATTGTTTGACAGTTTTGCTCAAGACGATATAATTATCGTTTTGCCTTTTAGCGAATTTTGGCAAATTGAAATCCTTTTGACAATGATCATCGATCTGGCCAGCGTTGGAAAAAATCCTAAGACGATCGAACTTGAGTTCGAACCGGCCAGTGTAGATCTCGATGACGGAATGCAGCTTGCGGAAAACGCGGCGTTTTACGGCGAGATCAGCCGTGACGGTACGCGGACGCGGGTCAAGGGCAAGATCACAACGGTCATTTCAACCGATTGCAGCCGTTGTCTTGAGCCGGTCGCAAAGGATATCGACCTTGATTTTGCGGCCGTATTTGTTGACGCATCGGACGAGCCGACTGACGATGAGATCGAGGTTGCGGTTGATGACCTTGACGAATCGCTCATCACGGATGACAAGATCGACATGAGCGAAGTCGTTCGTGAGCAGCTGATACTCGCGATGATCGAAAAAGTGCTCTGTAGCGAAGATTGCAAAGGTTTGTGTCCGCAATGCGGCGGGAACCGAAATTTGATAGATTGTAAGTGCGAAGAAAACGCAATTGACCCTCGATGGGCCGCACTAAAAAATTTGAAATAGTCCCGCAAAGGGACCGACCTTTTGAGGTTTTAATTATGCCAAATCCAAAACGACGACACTCACATTCACGCACGCGTACGCGTCGTGCGCATGATGCTCTGAAAACACCACAGTTTTATGCCGACAAAGATTCGGGTGAAACAAAACAACCGCATCGCATCGATGCTAAGACCGGTATGTACAAAGGCCGGCAGATAATCGATGTCAAAGACGCCGAATAGTCAGTTGAAAATTACCAATTTTTGGTTCTAATTCTAATCAATGACAGCACAAAACGCGGGAATCATCGGGATGGGACACTCTTATCCGGAGGGCATTTTAACCAATGCCGATCTGGAAAAGATGGTCGAAACCAACGATGAATGGATAACCACGCGCACCGGGATCAAACAGCGCCATAAGGCCGCCGATAACGAATACACTTCGCAGTTTGCCGTTGCGTCCGCCCGGCAAGCGATGGATCGCGCGGGTATCGAGCCAAAAGATATCGACATCATCATCTGTGCGACCACGAGCCCGGATCAGATATTGCCTTCAACGGGCTGTCTGATACAGGCAGAGCTTGGCTGTGACAACGCAGCCGGGATGGATGTCTTTGCCGCCTGTTCAGGTTTCATCTACGGAATTTCGATGGTCGAATCGATGATCCGCACCGGACAGATCCGCTACGCTCTTGTGATCGGTGCCGAAGTCCTGACCAAATATGTTGATTATACGGACCGCACGACGTGCGTGATCTTTGGCGACGGAGCCGGTTGTGCGGTTTTGGGGCCAGTCGCTCCTGACAAAGGTGTGCTCTCGACCAAGATCCGTTCGGACGGACGCTTTGAAGATTCACTATATGCGCGCGGCGGCGGAACGAGATTTGGCACATCGCACGAAACGATCGACAACCGGATGCACTACTTTACGATGAAGGGCAACGAGATCTTTAAGCTTGCCGTGCGTTCGATGGCGGATATTTCGCTGGAAATGCTCGAAAAAGCGGGACGCAGTCTCGACGAGGTTGCGATGATAATTCCGCATCAAGCAAATCAGAGGATCACCGACGCGGTTGCGTCGCGGCTCGGGGTTTCGGATGACAGGGTTTACTCGAATATCGCTCAGACTGGTAACACGTCTTCGGCGTCGATACCGATCGCCCTCGACGAATGTATTCAGAGCGGCAAGATAAAGCCCGGTGATCTTGTACTGCTGACAGCGTTTGGCGGTGGCGTGACTTGGGGAGCGAGTGTAGTTCAATTTTAATGGCTCAAATTGCGTACATATTCCCCGGACAAGGCTCGCAGGCCGTTGGAATGGGGAAAGATCTATTTGATAATTTTGCAGCCGCACGCAAGGTTTTTGGGGCGGCGGATGATGCACTGGGGTTTTCGCTATCGGAGATGTGTTTTTCGGGCGATGAGGCCGATCTACAGTTGACCGCGAATACTCAGCCCGCAATCTTGACTGCCTCGATAGCCGCATATACTGCGGCTCGTGCCGAGGGGCTACCCGAACCGGATATGGTCGCGGGGCACAGCCTTGGCGAATATAGTGCGTTAGTTGCGGCAGGTGTTTTGGATTTTGATGATGCCGTACGGACCGTTCGAAAACGCGGAACGTATATGCAGGAGGCAGTTCCGGTCGGTGTCGGAGCGATGGCGGCGATACTTGGATTAGACGTTGCAACGGTCGAGGCAGGTTGTGCCGAAGCAGCACAAGGGCAAGTTTGTTCACCGGCAAATATTAATTCGCCATCTCAGATCGTTATTGCAGGCGATAGCGACGCAGTTGACCGGGCGTGCGAGATATTGAAAGAAAAAGGGGCAAAGCGGGCGATCAGATTGAACGTCTCGGCACCATTTCATTGCGCATTGATGATGCGGGCACAGGAACGACTTGCCGAAGATCTGGCTACACTCAAATACGGCGACTTTGCATTTCCCGTATTTCACAATGTTGACGCAGTAGCAAATATGGATGCCGCAACGGTTTGCGACAAGCTAACGCAACAGGTCTCGTCGCCGGTTCGCTGGCTACAGACGGTTGAGAAAATGTCTGCGGCGGGTGCACAGAACTTTATTGAGATCGGGCCGGGCAAAGTTTTGACTGGGTTGGTTAGGCAGATAAACAAAGAAGTTGTCTATTCCAACATTGAAGATTCGACAAGTCTAAGAAATACTATAGATACGCTATAAAACTTTAAGGAGAAAATATGTCAGAAGTACAAGATAAGATCAAACAGATAATCGTCGACGAGTTGGGTGTCGATGAGGCCGAAGTTACGGAAAATGCACGATTTATCGAGGACCTCGGTGCGGATTCGCTCGACCTCGTTGAACTCGTGATGCGGTTCGAAGAGGAATTTGACATCGAAATTCCTGACGAAGATGCAGAAAAGATCCAGGGCGTTCGCGATGCGTATGCCTATGTTGAGCAGCATAAAGCGGCTTAGTTATTAATGGTGAATTATGAACGGTGAATGGTGAATAGGTCGCCATTCATCACTCATCATTCACCATTCATCATTAGATATATGAAACGTCGAGTAGTTGTAACAGGACTCGGTTTGGTTACGCCTGTCGGAAATGATGTTCCCACGACGTGGGACGCATTGATGAACGGCGTTAGCGGTGCGGGCCCGATCACCAAGTTTGACGCTGAAAAATATTCGGCCAGATTTGCTTGCGAGGTCAAGGGCTTTGACGCCCTCGATTTTCTCGATAAAAAAGAGGCCCGCCGGATGGGGGCCTTTACGCATTTTGCTTTAGCCGCTTCGGACGAAGCGATGAAGCACAGCGGCTTGGTTATCGACGAATCAAATGCCGAGATGGTCGGGACATATATTTCGTCAGGAATCGGTGATTTCTGGGCGATCGAGCGCGAGCACGAAAAGCTGCTCAACTCAGGCCCGGATCGCGTTTCACCATTTTTTATCGTGTCGGCCATCGTCAACCTTGCCGCCGGTAACGTCTCGATCCGTCACGGCGCAAAAGGGCCAAATTCGGCGACGGCGACGGCTTGCTCGGCCGGAGCTCATGCGATCGGCGACAGTTTTCGCTTGATCGAACGCGGCGATGCCGACGCGATGATCTGCGGCGGGGCCGAAAGCGCGATCACGCCGATGTCGGTTGCCGGGTTTGCTTCGATGCGGGCCCTGTCAACGCGAAATGACGATCCGCAGCACGCTTCGCGACCATTTGACCTTGATCGTGATGGTTTCGTCATTGGCGAGGGCGCGGGTCTGATGATCCTTGAGGAACTGGAATTTGCGAAGGCGCGCGGTGCCAATATTCTCGCCGAGATCGTCGGTTACGGAATGAGCGGCGATGCGTTTCACGTCACAATGCCCGATGAGACCGGTTCGGGGGCGATACGCGTGATGCAGCGGGCGATCAAAGACGCCGGCATTGAGCCTCAGCAGATCGGCTATATCAACGCTCACGGCACATCGACGCCGTATAACGATAAATTTGAGTCGCTTGCGATCAAAAAGGTCTTTGGCGAACACGCGTACAAGATCCCTGTCAGTTCGACAAAATCGATGACAGGACACGCTCTCGGAGCAGCGGGCGGGCTTGAGGCAGTATTTTCTGTCAAAGCGATGCTAGAAAATAAACTGCCGCCGACGATCAATTACACTACGCCCGATCCGGATTGTGACCTTGATTACATACCAAATACTCCGCGCGATGCTAGTGTCGATCACGTGTTATCGAATAATTTTGGATTTGGCGGGACGAATGCGTGTTTGATCTTCAAACGGTATAGTGAATAGTAGGTTTGGGAAAGCGTCTTGGCTCAATTGAGGTCGGGACGCTTTTCTTATATCCTACAAATGAATGACCATTCATTTTTGATATGAAAATAATAGTTTTAGTGAAACAAGTCGCCAATAAAGATGCGGTCCTGAGGATCGCGGGCGACGAGAAATGGATAAACGAGGTTGATGTTGCCCAACAGACCAATGAGTCTGACGGCTACGCTTTAGAAGAGGCTCTTCGTACCGTTGAGGCAAAAGGCGAGGGTGAGGTTGTCGTTTGTACCCTAGGGCCGCAGTCTGCAAAGACGGTTATCAAAGACGCTCTTGCTCGCGGAGCTAACCGTGCGATCCACATCGTCGTCGATGATGCGAAATCGCTGTCGGCGTATCAGATCGCAAAAACCATTGCCGATGCTATTCGCGAAGAAAATGCAGATCTTGTCTTCACTGGCTTGCAGTCTGACGATGCGAGTTATGGACAGACCGGGGTGATACTTGCCGAGCTGCTCGGCATACCGCATGCGACGATCGTCATCGAGGTTGATCGGGCATCATTAGGCGATACGCTCCGCGTAAAACGTGAGCTTGAAAGCGGGTGGTATCAGTGGTTCACGTACAAGCTGCCCGCGCTGATGACGATACAATCGGGCATCTCGCAGATCCGTTACGCTTCGCTCAAGGGCATTATGGCCGCAAAGAGCAAACCCGTAACCGAAGTCACACCATCGGTCGAGGCATTTGCCTCCGCTTCAAAGATCGAAAAAGTTTATTTGCCGCTCAAGACAAAACAAACTCAGATCCTCGGCAACGGCGACGCTAAAGCCGGTGCGGTGGAACTCGTAGAAAAATTAAAAACGGAGGTGCGGGTAATATGAGCATCCTCGTATTTATCGAACATAAAGATTGCGTATTGAATAAGACATCGCTCGAGGCGGTTACTGCTGCCCAATCGATCGGCAAGGATCTTGGTCTGAGCGTAACGGCGGTTCTACCGTGCGATAAAGATTGTGCCCTTGCACAGGAGATCGCCGGTTACGCTATCGAAAAGGTGATCGTCGCTAAAAGTGAAAAGCTTGGCACATATACGCCGGACGGCTACGCGGACGCTTGGGAACAGGTTATCAAGGCTGTAAACCCGCAGTACGTCGTGATGTCGCACACTTATCAGGTGCGTGATTTTGCACCAAAAGTTGCAGCACGGCTTGGTCGTGAGGTCGTTGGCGATTGTATTCGTTACAAAGCAGATGGCGGCAATCTCGTGCTTTCGCGACGCATCTTTCTGGGCAAACTTGATGCTGACGTTAGCCTGAACGGCGACGCACCGCATTTTGTTACGTTTCAATCCGGGTCGTTTCGCGGTGACGCTGCGGAAAAGGGAAGTGCTGCAGTCGAGACGATGGATGTAACCGTCGGTGACATCCGTATGACGCCCGAAGCCCCGTTTCAAGAAGCAAAAGCGTCGGTCGACCTTACAAAATCAGAGATAATCGTCGCTGTCGGCCGCGGAATCAAATCGCAGGAAAATATTGCTCTCGCGCAGCAACTCGCTGACTCATTGGGAGCGGACCTTGCGGCTTCGCGTCCGATCTGTGACAGCGAATGGCTACCGATCGATCGTCAGATCGGTTCATCCGGCCAGACGGTCGCACCAAAAGTCTATATCGCCCTCGGCATCTCAGGTGCGATCCAGCACATCGTCGGGATGAAAAACGCCGGTGCTATCGTTGCGATCAATAAAGACTCCGAAGCACCGATATTTGACATCGCCGATTACGGCATTGTCGGCGACCTGTTTGAAGCGGTGCCGGTGATGATCGAAGAAATTAAGAAAGCGAAAGCCTAAACTTTAACCACGAAGTAGAGCGAAAGGACACGAATGAGGACAACTCCTTGTTCGTGTTTTTTTTGCGGAGGCTCAACCGACATTACGCGTCAGCATCCTTTTCTGATCTTGAGGTAACCAACATCATCGTCATTGCGGTATTTGTCGCAAGCATCACTATCGAATGCAGTGTCGTCGCGATATTGTAGGTCTGCATCGAAAGTAAAGCAAGAATATGGCGCAGCACGTTTGAGCCATACAGAAGCGGTGATTCCGTCGATGGTTTTAGCCAAGTTTTTCGTAAAGTTGGTATAAATGCGGTCAGGTCAATGGCGACGGCGATCACAACGGAGATGGTCGGATCCTTTGTTATCACCCAAGGAACGATGCCTGCGAGGGCGAGTACGAGAAACACGGTATCGACCTTTGTGACGTTTTTGAAGCCGTTTCTTAGTGAAAGCACGAAGATCAACAACGTGAAAATGCCCGAGGCGGCCGTTGGCAATGCACCGATCCCTGCACCCTTTGCAACCTGGCCTAAAAAAACGATGGTGGTGACCAACGTCCAAACGAACCACGTATATGCGTGCGGCTGAACGCGGCCTTTGAAAATATCAACGATATACGGGATGTTTCCGATTATCGCGAGTATCGCCGCTGTCGCTGCAAAAATTTCCTTCACACGCCAAGTATAACTGAGTTAGGCGCTTCATCAGGCGGCCGCGATCCAGAGTCTTACCGCCTTTGTCAGAGCATCCTTTTTCTGATCGACTTCGTTTTCGCTCGCAAATTTGACGGTCGCACGATCATCTGTGATCCATTCCAGTAATCCTGTCGGATCGTCTATCAGCCGTCCACGACCGGTGCTGTCTTTGACCTTTGCACCGCGATGAAAGATCAGTAGCACGATGTCATCGCGTACGTTGAATGTCACTCGGTCGTCGTCATGGTAGCAAGAGCTCGGGCCTTTCCATTTGATCTGCTCAGTGATCGTGTTGTCTGCTGCCAGAATGATCTTGCCGATTTTCTCCATCGCCGTCTTTAACGGATGATCTAGGTTATCGAAATATTCGGCTACCTGCTCGATGCCTGATTTTTTGGGCGGCATATCAATTGTCTCCTGCGGCGGCTTCGAGATCGGCTATGATGATCTTGGTCATTTTGAACATCGCCTGAGTTATCCGCATTGATCGTTCTCGGTCAGGGTGCGAGAGATTATCCATCAAATATCGCGGCGTTATCTGCCACGACAATCCAAATTTATCTACAAGCCAGCCGCAAGGCTGCTGTTCGCCGCCTTCGCTAAGCCCGTCGTAGAGCAGGTCGATCTCGGCCTGTGTATTTGCTTCGATCATCAGCGAAAAAGCCTGTGACATCACAAAATTTGGGTGCGGTCCCGCGCTATAGCAGAGGAAACGCTGGCCTTCGATCTCGAACGTTCCGCCTGCGACGCCGCCATCGGGGCCGGGTATTGTCGAGACGATTCGGCAATTTGGGATCACGGACGAATAGAATTTCATCGCATCTTCGCTCTGATCGTTAAACATTATAAAAGTGGTCACTTTTTGCATTATTCCTGTCCTCACTTAAGCGGTAGCCGTATTCGGTTCGCGATTTAGCTCTATCAGCAGTTTGTCGAGCTTATCATAGCCTTCGCTTACGCCGCGCTCCATGCCGGATTGCAGCATTCCGTCTCGGTCTTGGACTGACTGGAACACTGATTGATGCACCAGACGGCTACGGCCATCGCCGAGATCTTCGAACTGGGTCGTTCCCATAATGACGTGGCCGGTTTCCGGCAAGCCGTCAAACTCGAACGTGCCGATGATCCGTTCGGGGGCCAGCACTTCGTGATAAACGCCGTGAAAGGCGTACACGTGATTGTCACGCGTATGCAAGAATCGGTAAGACCCGCCTGCGTATGCCTCCATTTTCTCGACAGTCATTGCGAGGTCATCGGGGCCGACCCATTGTTCATAAAGGTCGGCTTCGGTGTACGCACGAAACACCAACTCACGCGGTGCGTCGAATTCGCGAATAATGAATAACTCTTGCTTGCCGTCCTCGGCAATAATCTCTGTCTTGTTAGCCATTGTTTTTCTCCTTTTTGTCTGTAAACGGAAGCATCGGTGCTTCGGATGTGTCCTGTTTCATCTTGTCCAATAATTTATCCAGCCGCTGAAATTCGATTTCCTTGACGGCTGCAAACTGTTTTATCCATCTCTCAAGTTCTTTCATAGGTTCAGGGTTTACATAGTAAATGCGTTGCTGGGCACGTTTCTCGACACGCACAAGCTTTGCCTCACGCAGCACTTTAAGATGCTGTGATATCGCCGGTGGACTCGATTTGAAATGCTTGTAAATGTCTGTAGCGGCAAGGTTTCCATTTGCGACAAGCATCTCAAGGATCTTTCGGCGATTGGGTTCTGCGAGTGCGGTGAATGTGTCCATGGCTTTTATAATAAAGTGAAAACTTAATTAAGTCAAGATGGAAAAAAGGAAAAATATATATGCCCACGAAATACACGAAAGACACGAAAAAAGAATCAATCTTTTTCGTGCCTTTCGTGTTTATCGTGGGCTATCTTCTTAAATGGACGCGGCGATCGCTTCGTCGAAGATCTCTAGTGCAACTTCGACGTGTTCCTTGGCAAGGATAAGCGGCGGTGAGAAGCGGATGCTGTTTGGGCCGCAGCCGAGAATAATCAGCCCGCGATTAAAGCAAGCCATTTCGACCGTGTCGCGAAGCTCGGGAGCGATCGAGCCGTCTGCTTTTACAAACTCGACTCCGAGCATCATGCCCAGGCCGCGAACATCGCCGATGCAGGAATATTTATCCTTTAGCTTATTCAGCCCCGCTTCCAGATAGGCACCGACCTCGCGGGCATTATCGACGAGGCCGCCTTCGAGCAGTTCGATGGTCTTTAGAGCCGCGGTCAGGGCGACCGGATTGCCGCCAAAGGTAGATGCGTGAGCGCCTTTATGCCAGTCCATGATGTCGGCACGGGCGGTGCAGGCACCGATAGGCATTCCTGAACCGAGTCCTTTTGCCATACAGATAATATCCGCTTTGACGCCTTCGTGATGGTCGAGGGCAAACATCTTACCGGTGCGTCCCATGCCGGACTGTACCTCATCAATGATCAGCATGATGCCATGTTCGTCGCAGATGCGTCTCAATTCTTTTACAAACGCTTTTGGAGCGGGAATGTAGCCGCCTTCGCCCTGGACGACTTCGAGAATGATACCCGCGACTTCCTCGGGTGGAGTCGTGGTCTGAAAAACGCGATTTTCGAGCCAGTTGATCACGTCCTTTGTGACGGTCGCTTCATCGGTCGGCTGATCGGTGACAAAGTGGCGAAATTTATTTGGATAAGGAATGTGAACAACGTCCAGGGCCTGACGCATAAAGCCGAGGCGCTGTGCTTTCTTTGAGCTTGTCAGGCTTAACGCACCAAGCGTACGACCGTGGAACGAGCCGTAGAACGAGATAAATTTCTGCCGACGGGTATGATACATCGCGACCTTGAGTGCCGTTTCAATCGCCTCGGCACCGCTGTTGGCAAAGTGTGTTTTTGTCGGGCCGTCAATAGGACAGATCTCGTTAAGCTTTTTGCCAAGCTCCGGCATGTGGCGGTAATAAAAATCCGTGCCGCAGAGATGGATGAGTTCACTGATCTGCTTTTGTATCGCCGCGACTACTTCGGGGTGACAATGTCCGGTCGAGCAGACGGCGACGCCTGCGTTGCAGTCGAGAAAGACGTTGCCGTCCGGATCGGTGATCCAAACGCCGCTTGCGTGGTCCGCAACAAGCTTGTAATCCGGACGCGGATAGCTCGGCGTCACATATTGAGCATCAGCATTGATGATCTCAAGCGACTTTGGGCCGGGTAATGCTGTTTTAATAACGGGACGCTGCAATTCAGTTGATGGTGTCATGATAATTCTCCTAGTTGTTTTTTCCCCGAGTTGGATCTCGGGTGATGTGTTGAGTGTAACGCCCTTGCTTACGCGCGGGGCTTCTGCATTCGAGGAGAAACGGGATTAGTCGCCGGCGAAGAGATTCGCCCGCTGCTTCATTGGCCGGAGTTTTGATATGCAACGCGAGGTCATAAGATGCCGATAATATATCAGAATGTCGTCCGTGTTTCAAAAACGCATTTGGGCGTGAAACAATAGAGCTATGGAAAGCTCTGAAAAATTTACCAATAGACTGATCGACGAGACCAGCCCATATCTGCTTCAACACGCCCACAATCCGGTGGACTGGTATCCGTGGGGCGAAGAGGCGTTTGGGCGGGCACGCAGCGAAGACAAGCCTGTGCTCGTCAGCATTGGCTATTCAGCGTGTCATTGGTGTCACGTGATGGAGCATGAGTCGTTTGAGGATCCGGCGGTTGCAGCGGTGCAGAATGAGCATTTCATCAACATCAAAGTCGATATGGAAGAGCGTCCTGACGTCGATCAGATCTACATGAACTTTGTTCAGATGACGACGGGACGCGGCGGCTGGCCTATGAACGTATTCTTGACACCCGACAAGCGGCCATTTTTTGGCGGGACCTATTTTCCGCCGCAGCCTCGATACGGAATGCCGAGTTGGCAGCAGATATTGGTGAGCATCGCCGAGGCATACAAAAATAAACGTGACGAACTGGAATCGTCGGCAAATAATATCGTCGATGAACTGCGGCGGATGAGCGTTGCCGAGGCGGCGACCGGCACGCTTTCAGCAGATATGCTTGACGCGGCTCAGGCCAGTTTTGTGCGGACGTTTGACACGGTCAATGGCGGGTTTGGCGGCGCACCAAAATTTCCGGCGGCGATGTCGCTCGAGTTTTTACTTCGCTATCATCATCGCACCGGTGACGATATGGCTCTGTCGATCGTAACGCATTCGCTAGACAAGATGGCTAACGGCGGGATCTATGATCAACTTGGGGGCGGATTTCACCGTTACACGGTCGATGCTATCTGGCTCGTGCCGCATTTTGAAAAGATGCTGTATGACAATGCTCAGCTTGCCCGCGTTTATTTGCATGCTTATCAAACCTTGAATCGCGACATTAAACCACCCGCTACCGCAGGTGGTTCTGACAAAGCAGAATTCTACAAACGCATCGCGGTCGAGACACTCGAATATATCAAACGGGAGATGCTTGATGCGTCGGGCGGTTTTTATTCGACGCAGGACGCTGACAGCGATGGCGAAGAAGGGAAGTTTTTTGTCTGGACACCGGAGGAGATCGGGGAGATCCTCGGTGACGAAGCTCAGATTTTTTGTAAATATTATGACGTAACGCCTGACGGGAATTTTGAAGGGCATAGTATTTTGAATGTTAAGAACCCGGTCGCTCCCGCTCCCGGTTCTGACGCCCGGAAGAAACTTTTCGATGTGAGGGAAACGCGGATCAAGCCGGGACGTGATGAGAAAGTGTTGACGGCGTGGAACGGGTTGATGCTCGCGGCTTTTGCGGACGCGGCGGGAGTCCTCGGCAATGACGAATATTTACAGATCGCAAAACGCAACGCCGCGTTTTTGATGACTGAGATGCAGAACGGCGGGCGGTTATATCGCACGTGGAAAGATGGCGCGGCCAAGCTCAATGGTTATGTTGAGGACTATGCAAATGTTGCGGACGGTATGATCGTGCTTTATCAGGTGACGGGCGAGGTCAAGTACTTGTCCGAAGCAAAACGATGGGCCGATCTGATGATCACAGAGTTTTGGGACGAGGAGAACGGAGGATTTTTCTTCACGTCAAATGACCACGAGGAGCTTGTTGTTCGCAACAAAGATTTTTACGACAATGCGACGCCATCGGGAAATTCGGTTGCGGCGGATGTTTTGCTGCGGCTTGCCAAACTGACCGGTGAAGACAAATACGAGCGATTTGCGGTGACAGTGTTGCGGCTTGCGGCGTCACAGATCAAGCGGCATCCGCAAGGATTTGGCCGAGCGTTATCGGCGCTCGAATTTCACCTGGGGCAGACGAAAGAGATCGTTGTTGTTGGGGAAAAAGGAAATGAGTTGGAGCGGGTAATTTTACAGCGATATTTGCCGGACGCGGTAATTGTATTGTCGTCAGATGCCGAGGCGGATGCCGTCACGGTTCCGTTACTGAAAGATCGCGGCATGGTCGATGGTAAACCGGCGGTTTATGTTTGTGAGGATTTTGTGTGTCAACGGCCGGTAACTGAGGTTGGGGAACTGGGATCGTTGGTTACATGAAATAATCGAAGTTAACCGGCCAAGCCAAGATATTGTTTCAAATTTGAGATTTAGAATTTGAAAAAATCTCAAAGAAAAAAGCCCGACCGTCTAGAACGATCGGGCTTTTTCAATTTAACTAAAAGCTAAATTATTTCTTAGCGTTTGCGTTAGCAGCAGGTGCATTAGCAGCCGGTGCATTAGCAGCTGGCTTAGCAGCATTAGCAGCTGTGTTAGCAGCAGTTGCAGCCGAGTTAGCAGCAGCATTAGCAGCGTTAGCGACTGCGTTAGCAGCGTTTGCCATTGCGTTTGCAGCGTTAGCCATTGCATTAGCAGCGGTGTTAGCAGCTTTGTTAGCTGCGTTGTTGCTAGCAGCTTCGCCGCAAGCCATTCCCAAAGCACCCATAACAAGAACTGCTGAAAGTGCGATTACTTTTTTCATAATGATTCTCCTGTCTTCTTCAAAGATTAGATCTAATTTATTTACCGAAGACCGTGCAAGCACAGTCCTTGTTCCCAAGTCTTTCTAATTTTCGGAACAATCGACAATATATTCATCTGAGAGGCGATAGTCAACCCCCAAATTACGAAAATTGCATTTTTCCGCGCAGCTATTGGCTGAGAAAATAAGTGCATAGAAAAAGAAAGCACCCTGTCCGAGGACAGGGTGCTCGCTTAAGTTCAAATCGAGTTCGAACTATTTCTTTGCGTTTGCGTTAGCAGCAGCGTTTGCAGCCGGAGCATTTGCAGCAGGTGCATTAGCAGCCGGTTTGTTAGCAGCCGGAGCATTAGCAGCCGGAGCATTAGCAGCCGGAGCATTTGCAGCAGGTGCATTAGCAGCCGGTGCAACGTTGGTGGTGTTAGCTGCATTAGCAGCGTTAGCTGGTTTGTTAGCAGCGTTGTTGCTGGCAGCTTCGCCGCAAGCCATACCCAAAGCGCTCAAACCAAGAACAGTTGAAAGTACAATTACTTTTTTCATTTTATTAAGACTCCTAATCTTTCTCAAAGAATATAAACCCTGTTGCCAGGTGCCCGGCTGATCAAACACAGCCGTTTTGCCTTGAACTCTTTCTTATTCAAGGCAAACGTTAAGATAGAGATTACAGACGGCTTTGTCAACCTAAATTTGAACAAAAAATCACTATTTTTAAAGATTTTTTGTGGTCGATTTTTGGCAATTTTTGAGATATGTCCGGATGCCGATATCCACTGGCTAAAAAAATAAAAATCTTGACTTGATTTGAACTGAAAAGCTATCCTTGAAAAGGAGAGTTTCCAGCCTCTCGATCTCACATCCCCACACCGTCTCTCGATAATGGAAAAATTCACCGAAACGCCCGGGGCGTCAAAAAGCGGCCGATCCGCGTCAACATTTCCCTTTGTAATAATTGCTACTGCGCTGGCGGCGATCGTTGCGACATATTTTTTCGCAAACTCTGAGATCGAAGTCGGATCTAAGACGCGCGGCTTTTCGGCGATCATTGGAGCATTTCTTGCGGTTTGTGCGCTTTTCTATTTTTGGCAAAAAAGGTCTAAGCAAGATGCGGCTGTTTCGGGTGATGGATTTGCTCATGATCTTGACCGGCGGCTTGAAGCGCTCGATGAGGCAAACGAATTTTTTACCGGGGCACTTGGTCCGGCAGATACTTTCCGTCTTGTAGCAAACCGTATTAAAGGCGTGGTGGCATATCGCTCGATCGCACTATTGCTCCTCGACTCAGCGCGGACACATTTTGTTATCACGGAGGTCGAGGGCGTCGGTGTCGCTGATCAAAAAGGAAAGGGGTCGAGCTTTGACGCGGGGATCGCCGGGCGTTGTTATTACACTCAAATAGTCGAGTTTGGCCAGGAAGAATTTTCACGCGGCGATGTCTCCCTGCCGAGCATTGCAATACCGCTGATCCGCGAAGCAGAGGTTTTTGGTGTTCTGCGGCTTAATTTTGACAAAAAATTTGATCTCGAAAAAGTTGATCCGTCGGTGTTTGAATCGATCGGTTCGCGAGTCGCACCATTGATCCTGAGTTCGGTTGCCCTTGCACAAAGCCAGCAAAATGCCCTGACCGACGCGACGACCGATCTGCCAAACGAGCGTGCGTTTTATCTGATCGTTGAGAATCAGATCGCCGAGGCGTCGCGTAACCGCGAGGTGCGGCCGCTCACGATACTCGCGATGGACATAAAAGGCTTTGAAGAGATGAATCAAAAATACGGCCATGCAGCCGGTGATCGTGTGCTGAATTTTGTGGCGCGAACGATCAAGGACAATCTGCGTCAGATGGATTTTTTCGCACGTGCCCAGGATGACGAATTTCTTGCGGTACTCCCGACCGCTTCAAAAGAGATGTCGTCTGAGGTCATTGCCCGTATTCACACCGGATTTTTTGGCCGCAAACTGATGCTGTCCGACGAAAATGCTATCGAGGTCGAGATGAATTTTGGCTGGGCGGCTTATGGCGAAGACGGCGAAACGGTTAGTAACCTTGTGAGCACCGCTCGCATCAGAAAAGATCAGGCAAAATATTCGGACCCGAACAAGGTCCTCTGGTTTCCAAAAGAAATAGTAAATTAACCGCAGGCGTTGTATATTTGGTCAATGGCCAAGATCACGTTTTACGGCGGCGTCGGTACCGTAACCGGCTCAAAATATCTACTCGAACACAACGGCAAAAAGATACTGGTCGATTGCGGTTTGTTTCAGGGCTTAAAAGAACTGCGCGAACGCAATTGGCAAGATCCGCCATTCATCGCATCTGAGATCGACGCGGTGATAATCACCCACGCTCACATCGACCATACGGGTTGGCTACCTCGTCTTGTGAAACTAGGCTTTTCCGGACAGGTCACGACGTCGAGAGCGACCGGCGATCTGTTAAAGATATTGTTGCCCGATTCTGCCCGCCTGCAGGAAGAGGAAGCGGATTACCGCAACCGCCACGACCTGACGAGTCATACGCCTGCATTGCCGCTCTACGACGAAGACGATGCTCGTGCCGCATTACAAATGCTGCGGCCGGTGCCAAACGACGGCCAGCCGTATGAGATATGCGAGGGTGTGACCGCGAGCTTTATGGTGGCGGGGCATATTATGGGAGCGAGTCTTGTGCTCGTCGAGATGGCTAATGCTCGCGAGGATGGCTCGTCGATAAAGTTTCTATTCTCAGGCGATCTCGGCCACTACGATCAGCCGATCGTCAATGATCCGGCTACGCCGCCTGACTGTGACTATCTGATGTGCGAATCGACGTATGGCAACCGTTTGCACGGAGAGATCGATTCGGAAACGCAGATGGCGGACATTATTAACGAGGCTGCCAGGCGTGGTGCTCCGATATTGATACCGGCGTTTGCCGTCGGACGAACGCAAGAAGTGCTATATATGATCCGTGAGCTTGAAGAGCAAAAGCGGATACCCGTTTTGCCCGTTGTCGTTGATTCGCCGATGGCGTCACAGGCGACGCAGGTCTATAACCGCTGGCACGAAGAGCATGATCGCGAATACGCATCCATTCTTGCTCAAAAACGGCATCCATTGCGGACCGCGTCGATGACAACGGCATCAAGCCGCGATGAATCAAAACATCTGAACGAGCTAAAAGGCGCGAGAATAATTATCTCAGCATCGGGCATGTTGAGCGGCGGACGAGTGCTGCACCATGCAATGCGGTTGCTGCCAAATGAGAATGCCACCCTGATATTCGTCGGCTACCAAGCCGCCGGAACCATCGGCCGCCGCATCCAGGACGGCGAACGCGAGGTCCGCATAATGAAACACTGGGTTCCGGTAAAATGTCACGTCGAAAAGGTCGAGGGCTTCTCCGCTCACGCGGATTGGAAGGCCGTCATCAAATGGCTCTCGGGACTAAATTCCACGCCAAAGACCGTTTTCACCACGCACGGTGAACCGGAGGCGGCCGAGGCAATGGCTCAGCATATTCGCGACGAATTTGGCTGGAACGTCGTCGTGCCATCGTATGAACAAGTAGTCGAACTTGCTTGATGCATTATTCAGAAACAAAGCCTTACGGATTTTCAGAACATTTCGTAAAGCTGTACTGGGAACTCTCATACAGCCAGAGCGAAATGTCCGGGCCGGAACCTGTTTTGCCAGACGGTTGCGTCGAGATCATTTTTGATTTTCGTGACCGTTTCCTGACCTACCATCCGGTAAATGGGGCGGAGATCCAACCGAGATCTATCGTCGCAGGCCAACTGACTTCGCGGTTGGTGATCGGGCCGAGCGGCGAAACGGATATGTTCGGAGTGCGGCTTCGTTCGGAATCTGCGTTTTCGCTGCTCGGTATTTCGATGTTCGAGTTACGCGATCAGATCGTAGATCTGCGTGATGTTATCGGGGCGGCCGAATCGGAGCTTTTTGAAAAACTGGCCGTAGCAGATGGGTTTAATGAAAGGATCGCTGTTTTTGAGAAATATCTGTTGACACTAAATGTCCGGTCCGTAAATGCAGAGCTTACTCAGTGCGTCGCAGTACTGCGTTCGACAAACGGAGCAAGACAGATCGCCCATTGTGCGGCAGATCTACAATGGTCCGAGCGACGGCTTGAGAGGGCGTTTAACGATCACGTCGGGCTTTCGCCAAAACTCTTTGCACGAATTATCAGATTTCAATCTTTACTTGCGAATGCCGACAAGGATAGTCCGGCTTTGCTCGACCATGCATTTGCCGCCGGGTACTATGACCAATCTCATATGATCCGCGATTTTCGCAACTTTGCAGGTGTGACGCCGATGGAATATTTTGGCCGCGACCTGATGCTGTCGGGACTGTTTGTCGATGCTTGACCGCTGTCGGATTTTTACAATACAACCGTTGCGTCAATGAGGTAGATTTTCCGCATACCCACAAAAGGGTCAAGGAGAAAATATATGAAGTTTAAGATCGTATTGATATTGGTTGTGTTGATCGCGGCTGCGTCGGCTTACGGGCAAGGTAAAGCTGACATCGCGAGCGTGAAATGGCTAACAGGTTGCTGGCAAAAAGAAAATGACAAAGTGGGAACTCTTACGCTGGAACAATGGACAACATCTGATGGCGGCACAATGTTTGGCGTCGGGAGAACATTCAAAAGCGGAAAGCTAGCATCATGGGAAATGATGCGTATCGCGCAGGATGGTGAATCGGCAAAATTTTCCGCTCAATTGCCGAATGCCTCAACCGCGACGTTCTTTGCCCTTAAAACTGCTACCAAGGACGAGCTTGTATTTGAGAATCTGCAAAATGATTTCCCCCACCGTGTGATCTATCGGAACGCTGGTGCAGACAAACTAGCCGCCCGTATCGAAGGCAAGAACGGGGAAAAGGAAATGGCGATAGACTTTCCTTTCAAACGGGTCAAGTGCGAATAGCTACTCGTAACGCAGGCACTCGATCGGGTCGAGTTTTGAGGCTTTTCGGGCGGGGAGTACGCCAAAGGCAAGGCCGACACCGATCGAAGTGCCGAGACCGGCAATGACCGCCCAAGGCGGAACTTGCGCGGGTATGCTGGGTACAAGCAGCATTATCAGATTACTGATGCCGATGGCGACGAAAACGCCAATTATCCCGCCAAAAAATGTAAGCGTCATCGCTTCGAGCAGAAACTGCAGAACGATGGCGTTTTTTGTTGCCCCGATAGCCTTGCGGATGCCGATCTCTTTAGTACGCTCGGTTACTGAAACGAGCATAATGTTCATTACACCGATGCCGCCGACGAGTAGACCTAAGCAAGAGATCGCGATAGCCGCGATGCCTACTCCGCCTATGATCCCGTCAAACTGGGCAATAAAATTGTCGGCGGTTTTGACATCAAAATTGTTTGGCTCGCCAAATTTGACGTCGCGTCGTTGCCGCAAAATGGATTCGACTTCTTGGACTGCCTCATTGATCCGGCCTTGTTTTGCTTGGATAATGTGGACGGTCTCTTCGCGTTCAGGAGCGAGTTTGCGGGCCGTGCGGTAAGGCATAAATACCTTTCGGTCCTCTTCGTTTTCGCCAAAAAAGCCCGCCTTTCGCTTTTCAATGACGCCGATGATCTCCCAGGTCGTGCCATTCATTCGCACTACTTTACCGACGACATCGTCCTCCTGGCCTTCGAATAGCGCCTCGACGCAATTGACGCCGACGACGAGTACGTTGCGGCGCTGATAATTGTCGGCATCAGTAATAAATCTGCCCTGTTTTATGACGAGATTTGTCATCGGCATATAATTTGGATTGACGCCGTCGGTCAATGCCCAACGGTAATTTTTGCCCTCATAGACAAGATTGTCGTCGAAACCACCATTAAACGAACCGATATTTGGTGCCCGGGTGGAGATGTCTTCGATAGCTGTTGATTGTGCCATGATGGCGGTCGCATCTTCGTCGGTCAGCGGTTTGCGATTGCGTTCGTCGCGGCTACGCGGGCCAAAGCCGGTCGAGAGATGATATGCGTAAATGTTGTTCGTGCCGTATTCCTCGACGATCGACACGATGGAGTTGCGCATACCGGTAAGGATCGATGCGACAACGATCGCAGTAATCACGCCGACAACGATACCGAGTATCGTCAAAAACGAACGGAATTTATGCGAACGGATCGAGTCCATCGACATTTTTAGTACTTCGTATGGTAGAGATGTCGTAAATCGCATAAAAACCTTAGCTTTGTGTTAACGCAACGATCGGGTCTAATTTCGCAGCTTTCCATGCCGGGTATAGTCCGGCGATCACGCCGATCGAACTCGACACCGTCACGGACAAGATCACATAACCGATGGTGATCGTCATCGTCATCTCGGCGAGCACCGTTATCAATTGTGTGACACCGACGGCCAACACGAGGCCGATGATGCCGCCGATGACGCATAGCAAGGACGATTCGATCAGAAACTGTAGCAATATCTGTTTTTTCGTAGCTCCGAGAGCTTTTCTCAGGCCTACCTCAAATGTGCGTTCGGTCACTGAGACGAGCATGATGTTCATCACGACAATGCCGCCGACGATGAGGATTATCAGAGTGACGGGAACCACAACGGCGGCGATCGCACCGGTGATCTGATCCATTTGTGATCCAAATTCGTCCGTATTGACGATGCTAAACGTTTCCTCGGCACTGCCTATCAATTGTCGATGATTCCGCAAGTGAAGACGGGCTTCGTCGATCACGTCGGGAAAGCTCTCTTTGTCAACGGCCTTTCCATGGATCTGAATGCCGCCGGTCCGCGAAAAGATCTGGTTGTGCAGCGTGATCGGAACATACACGAGCCGATCCATCGACTGGCCAAAAAACGAGCCGCGTTTTGCCTCGACGCCGATGATCTGTAGCGGTATGCCTCGAATCTTTAGCATTTTGCCGACGGGTGAACCGTTCGGGAAAAATTTGTCTTTGACGTCAGTCCCGATAACGCAGACCTGGGCAGAGCGGGTGACCTCATCGGCGGTAAAGAAACGGCCGTCTTCGAGTGACTTGTCGGTCATCTCGTACATGTTGTCGGTCGAGCCAAAGATCTGTGTCGAGGGCATTTCGATACCGTCCTGCGTAATATCGGCATTTGCACCGATCTCGGCACCGACATACATACACGATCTACAGTTCGCCTTGACGTATTGATACTCTGCCCATGTCACGTCTTTATTGAGCCGGTTCTTTCGCTCAAATTCCTCGTCGGACATCCGCCCGGTCGAGGCCATCCGCGTGATCATAAAATGGTTAGACCCGAGTATCTTGCCCACTTTATCAACAACGTAAGTTTTCAACCCGCTTATCGACGCGCCCACAACGACCACCGCCGCGACGCCGATGATTATGCCGATCAGCGTCAAAAACGCACGCAGTTTATGCTCAAGGATCGATTTAACGGCGATCCAAAAGGCATCAAGATAAAATGAATAAACTTCGCGCATAAACTGACGGGCTTTGAGTGTGCGGTTGTGCCGCACGCTGGTTATTGAACTAATTTGCAAACGTAATAAACGGCGAAATAGTTCAGAAAAAAAGTTGAGGGTAGCGAATTGCGTAGGCTCAAGTGCGGCGTGTTATACTTTGGGTTCGCTTTTTACAGCAAATCAGGAGAAAACACTTGAGCGTTTTAGTAGATAAAAATACGCGTCTGATCGTACAGGGGATCACTGGAAAAGAAGGCACATTTCACATGTTGGCGATGCGTGAATACGGCACGAACGTCGTTGGCGGCGTCACACCGGGCAAGGGCGGAACGACGCATGAGGGCGTTGCGGTATTTAACACGGTTGCGGATGCGGTAAAAGAAACTGGGGCAAATGCTTCGGTGATCTATGTGCCGCCGGCATTTGCGGCAGACGCGATAATGGAAGCTGCGGATTCGAATATTCCGCTCGTAGTCTGTATCACCGAGGGAATTCCCGTCGCCGATATGGTCAAGGCGAAAGAATATCTCTCTGACCGCAACACACGCGTCATCGGCCCAAATTGCCCCGGTATCATCTCGCCTGGAAAATGCAAGATCGGCATCATGCCCGGCCACATTCATAAAGAAGGTCGCATTGGCGTAGTATCGCGTTCTGGAACGCTTACTTACGAGGCAGTAGGACAACTTACCGCTCTTGGGCTCGGACAATCGACCGCCATCGGAATCGGCGGCGATCCGATCATCGGAACAAATCACACCGACGCTCTGCGTTTGTTTCAAGAGGACGACGAAACTGACGCTATCGTAATGATCGGCGAGATCGGCGGCACCGCTGAGGAGGACGCTGCGGCCTATGCCAAAGACAACGTCACCAAACCGATCGTCGCATTCATCGCCGGCCAGACGGCACCTCCGGGCCGCCGCATGGGCCACGCCGGTGCGATCATCTCCGGCGGAAAGGGAACTGCAGCCGAAAAAATGGCGGCGCTCGAAGCAGCAGGCATCAAGGTTGTACAGTCACCGGCTGACATTGGTGTCGCGGTTCAGGAAAGTTTGAAATAAATACCGCGAAAGACGCGGAAATTACTAAATTAGGAAAGTACTTATTTATAAATGAGCAATTTAACATTTGGCATCATCAAGCCCGACGCGGTTCGGGCTGGGAATCATGGAAAGATCGTTGATCGCATCCTGGCAAACGGATTTAAGATCCGCGGGATGAAGCTGATCCATCAGACGCGTAAGCAGGCTGAGGGATTTTATGCTGTCCACGCGGGCAAAGGATTTTTTGACGAGCTGACCGAATTTATGTCGAGCGGGCCGTGCGTCGTGCTGGCGCTTGAAAAGGCTAATGCCGTTCCGGCTTGGCGTGAACTGATGGGAGCGACAAATCCTGCTGAGGCCGCTGACGGAACTTTGCGTAAGGATTTTGCTTCGTCGATAGGCGAAAATGCGGTTCACGGTTCGGACTCGGACGAAAATGCGGTTATCGAGATCGCCTATTTCTTTAGCAAACTGGAACTAGTCTAAGAGTTGCAGGTAGTTGCAGAGTTACAGAAAGTTAATGGAAATTTAGCGTTCGGTTGTTGTAATACAAGGATTGGGGTTAAACTATCTGCAACTTTCTGTATCTCTGTAACCGTTCGAAACTTATAACATTATGAAAAAATGCCCGACTTGCGATAAGACGTACGAAGATTCGATGAAGTTCTGTCAGCTCGACGGAGCCACTCTGGTGGACGACGAACCGGCGTTTGACCCGTATGCGACGATCGTTTCGACCCCGGCAAGCCCTATCGTGGTTCCGCCGATCGATACGGAAACGGAACCGGCGTTAGAGGTCGAGGCACCTGTTGCGGAAGCTGCTGCTGACGAGCCTGAGATCCATCAGACGGTCGGGTCGATAGCTATCGCACCGCCGGATGAGGTGCTCGAATTACCGGAGCAAGCCGATCCCCTAAAGACAATGTACGCATCGGATACTGAGATGCAAGAGATCCTCGGGGGCGGCGAATCCGCGTCTGAGCCAGTTGCGGATGAGATCCCTGCGCCGGAGCCGCCAGCGTTTATCGCACCTGAGCCGCCGCCATCACCTTTTGCGATGGCAGAGCAACCTGCTCCTGAGCCGGAGACATACGAGGAGCCCGCTCCGGCCGCTCCTGTTTATGACGAACCGGCGACAATGATACAGCCGACCGTTGATATTCCGTTCGAGGCTCCGGCCCCGGTTGCTGAATGGACGCCGCCTCCTGCACCGGACCCAAGCTGGCAAGATCAGCAGATCGGTTCGAACACTCCGTTTCAGCCGCCTCCGGCGGGGACAGCCGGACAGAGCCAGGGATTGGCGATCGGGGCAATGGTTTCCGGAATTCTGAGCATGCTCTGCTGTTTTTCGGTGATCACGGGGCCGATCGGGGTGATCTTGGGCTTTATGGCCAAAAAGAAAGCTGACGAAGATCCGGCAAATTTTGGTGGGCGGACGTTTGCTCTTGTCGGTATGATCACAGGTGCTTTGGGATTTGTGATCGGCATCGTTCTGATCATTTTGCAGATTTTCTTTGGGGTTCTGAGTAACTTAAGGTAAGTACAAAGTATGTCAGTCGTAGCCGACGTAATTCAATCGACCGTCGCCGTTCTCAAGGGAATGAAGCGTACGCTTTCAGAGATACCGCGACACAATTGGACAGTACAGTATCCGGATGAACCGATCACAGTGCAGCCGCGATATCGCGGCCAGCATCTGCTGCACGTTGACGAAGCGGGCAAGGAAAAATGCGTAGCCTGTTATCTGTGTGCGGCGGCGTGTCCGTCAGACTGTATCTACATTGAGGCTGAGGATGATGCCCGTCCTCATGCCGAGCGTGTCGGCCGCGACGAGCGTTACGCTAAGGTCTATAACATCGATTACGGCCGCTGTATCTTTTGCGGTTTTTGCGTCGAGGCTTGCCCAAAAGACGCCATCACGCACGGCTATAATTTTGAACTGTCGGTCTATAACCGTGCCGACCTCCTGAAAACAAAAGACGACCTTCTCATCACAAAACAGGTCCAGTCAAAGAATTACCGTGTCGCACTTTCCAGCGAGGATGTAGATTCGGAATTCAAAAAGATCAGGACCAAGGGCGGCGAAAAAACCGACAGATAGCCGTGGATCTATCTGATCTCCCGCCAACACAAAAAGGAAGACATCACGAATTGCGTGCTCTCGGGCTTCGCCAGTTTGCCGGGCTCAAGCGTGACGATGAGCGGCTTGATCCGTTTGAACTTGCGCGTGTCGCTAAATTGTTTGTAGCACCGTTTGATCAGATCGAGCCGCTTTTGACGGACGAAACCAAAGAACATTTGCTTGGTGACGGTAAGGAAATGTGGTCGGGCGGTGCGGCTTCGGTCACGCTGCCAAACGGGCAAAAACTCATCATACTAAATCCCACCCACAGCCGAACGCGGCAGAATGCAACCCTTATGGAAGAGGTCTGTCACCTTTTCCTCGGCCACAAACCGAGCCGTCTCGCGATCGAAAATAAGAACAAAGACGGCAAGGTCATAGCCCGCGATTATAACCACTCGATCGAAGAGGAAGCCTACTCGACCGGAGCCGCGGCACTCGTTCCTTATACGGGATTAAGACGAATGGTCACGGCGGGCAAAACTGTGGCTGAGATCGCACGGCATTTTAATGTCAGCCGGGCTTTGGTAGAGTATAGGATCAAGGTTTCGCGGTTGTGGGACACATATAAAGAACGTATCTTTCAGAGCGAATAGCAAAAAAATGGAACAGCAAATAATACCGGCAGGCGGCAAGGTAGAACGGCTTTCGACCGTCGATAAGCTGCGCATGCTGCTCGATATTACCAAGACGATCAGCCGCTCGCTCGATCTGGAAGAAGTTCTCAATCTTGTGATGGACACGCTTGGTTCGCTGCTGCCGTATGATGCGGCGGGGATTTATCTAATCGAATTTAGCGATGAGGATACGAGTCCGTATGTTTTTCGTTCGCGCGCGATACGCGGGTATCAGCTTAGTTTTGAGCTGATCGAGCCGCGTCTCAAGATGGGCGAAGGGTTTCTTGGAACTGTGGCGCAGACGGGTAAGGCGATCATCTCGCCGGATGTGAGTAAGGACAAGCGGTATTTTGCGGCACGCGAACGGACACGTTCGGAAATGGTCGCACCGATCATCTCGAACGACCGTGTCATTGGCGCATTCGACCTCGAAAGTGACGAAATCGACGCTTATTCCGAAGACGATCTGGCCATTTTGCAACTGCTTACTTCGCAGGTTGCGATCATCATCGAAAAGGTCCGTTTGCACGATCAGGTTGTCGAGAAAAAGCGCCTGCAAGCCCAGCTTGAGATCGCCCGACAGGTCCAGTTGGAACTGCTCCCGTCGGCAGACCCCGTTGTCGAAGGGTTTGACATCTCAGCGTATATTTTCCCGACCGAAGAGGTCTCGGGCGACTATTACGACTGGGTTCGGCTTTACGAAGACCAGATCGGTATAGTCGTCGCGGACGCCGTCGGAAAGGGGATCCCTGCGGCGTTGCTCATGGCTTTTCTGCGGGCATCGCTACGATCGAGTGCGCAGATCGGGTATGCTCCGCACATTGCATTTGGCAAAGTAGGAGCTTTGCTTAGCGATTCGACTGAGGACAATCAGTTCATCACGGCGATCTACGGATTGCTCGATCCCACAAACCGTACGTTTGTATTCTCAAACGCCGGGCACAATCCGCCCCTGCTCATTAAACCTGACGGCGAATACCGCTTTATCGAATATGGCGATATGCCGCTTGGGATGTTTCCCGACAGCCAATATCACCAGCATTTCATCCGGTTTGAAGAGGGGCAGGTGATGGTAATTTACACCGACGGCATCACCGAAGCAGCAAATCCCGGTGGCGAAGAATACGGCAGCGAAAGGTTCGCCAAACGCATTTTGTCGGGTATCGATCTCTCGGCTAAACAGATGATCGACCACGTTCGTAAAGGCGTCGCGGATTTTACTGAGCGAAAATTCTTGGACGATGACGGGACGCTGTTTATCGTAAAGGCACAGTAAGGTAGAAAAGTGAAACGTGAAAAAGGGTAAAAGCGAACTTTTACCCTTTTTACTTTCGCCTTTCGGCGTTCCTGCAGTTGTGAACTAATGTGCCGTGAACGAAGAGTGGTGATTATCTCCGCCCGGTACAACGGGGGTTGAATAATCGTCATAGTTTATCTTGTCGTTCTGTGTTGAGAACGCGTAGGCATCAAATCCGTAAGCATCAAGAAAATCCGTCAACTCCTGCGACCTGTCGAGATAGAGCGTCTCAGTAAAACCGAGCTCGACCCTGATACTCAACAGTCGCTCGATCACCTCGAGCGGAGCAAAACATTGATCTGGATCTTTGTGAGTGGCCATAAGATTTGCCGTTTGCGGGCACCCTGCCGAACTGTTCCGGCATCTACTTAGATAACGAAAGGTTGATAAAGGTTGTTCGCGTATTTTTTTTGTAGATATCATCTAAAGAAAAACGATTGAGTTTGGGGTGAAATGGTATATTCTCTAGAAGAAACGTACAGTTTTGGGAGATCGATATGAAAAGAAGTATTTTTCGGATGTCCATAGTTTTTGCAGCTGGACTTGTATTTGCCTCTATTGGCCTTGGCCAGCAGCAAATTCGAACGTCGGCGGTAGCTGATAAATACACCATCTCGGCAAAAGCCGGCGGCGTAAATTTTATTGAGGGCGATGTCACGGTTGCGAGAAAAGAGGGCCGCAGCGGCGTTCTATTGAGACGTGACCAACTCGAGGTCGGCGACCGAGTTTCGACAGGGGCGAACGGCAAGGCTGAGATCCTGCTCAATCCCGGCTCGTATATCCGCCTCGGCTCAAATACGACCTTTCAATTTCTGACCACTTCGCTGGATGACCTGCGGGTTCGTCTCGATGGCGGCACGGCGATGTTTGAGGTGTTTGCGGCGAATGAATTTCAAGTTACGGTCGAAACAGCAAACGGCAGTGTTTCGTTGGTCGAGACCGGTGTTTATAAGGTAGATGTTCCTCAAAACGGACTAGCGACCATAGCGGTATTTGATGGGAAGGCACAGCTATCCGGCCCGCAAGCTAACTTAGTTAAGAAAGGGCGTTCGAGCACTATCGGATCGGCAAATGTCGCGGTCGCCAAATTTGACCGTGATGAACGAGGCGAATTAGTTGCTTGGAGCAAGAGCCGCTCGAAAGATCTGGCCAAGGTGACATCGTCACTGAAGGAACCTGATTTTCGTGATTCGTTGATCAGCTCGTTTCATATGGGACGGTGGAATATGTTTGATTCATTTGGGCTGTGGGTCTTTGATCCGCGCTTGATGTCATACTGCTTTTTGCCATTTGGATACGGGTGGCGTTCGCCTTATGGATTTGGTTTCGGATGGGGTTTTAATTGGTATAACTTGCCGCCGTATATTACCGCACCGACGATCGCGGCTGATCCGAATCGTAAGGATCCACGCGGCGGCGGCCGCGGTGGGATAGTTCGGGACGAAGATCCTGCTTTTAAGGTCATCGAACAGAAACGTCAGCCACGCATGCCAACCGACCGCGACGATTTTGACGTTCGAGGGCCTGTCCGCGGACCGATACGCAATGAAACGCCGGTTTTGGCTCCTCTTCCTGCGGAGAAGATAAATACGAACCGCAAAGGGGATAATTAATAAAGGGTTCTAACTGACTGAAGGGCGGGAGACAATGAGTTCTCCCGCTTTTTTTATTTTAGAAAGTGCAAAATTGTTGCCGCCTGTTGCTGAACCTCAGGTTTGGGTAATAGCGGTTCGGCGATCAGAAACGCAGATTGAATGCCGTTAAACAGCGTGTGCAGAACGATGCAGGGCCAAAGATTGTCTGTCTTGACGCGGATCATGGTTAAGACCACGCTTAGAACGCCTAACAAAAATATCGTCGAATAGCTTGGCCAGTATTGCGGTACATGGATGACAGCGAAGAGAAACGTCACTAGGGCAAATGCCATCGTCACGCCCATTGCCCGCTGAAACGCGGAATACAGAACGCCGCGATACACGACCTCCTCGACGATTGGTGCGGTAAACGTAGCCACAAAAGCGACAATATACACAACATACCGAGAGCTTTGCAGCATGCGGATCAGATCGTTTTCCTGTTCGGGAACCAGCGAACCGACCACGGCCGCTAGCACAAAAAACGAACCCAGCACGGTGAGGTAATGCCACCAGCGAAAACCGCCCGTTTGCCACCCAAGCATCTCTTTGAATGAGTGTTGCCGCCGTTTGGTAACGATCAGCCACGCGAGCAGTATCGTCAATAGATGAGCGGGTAGGATCGCGATGATCTGTATAAAAATCGCGACCGGATCGGATTTTGCCAATTCCGCAAGCTGCTCGCTCTCAGTCACCGGCGGCTGCAGGGTCGCAAGATACGGCAATAGAAAAAGCGTTGGGACAATAAGGATGGCGAGAATGCTTGCGACCCAAAGCCCGACTGCTTCTAAAGATCCCCACGGCGGGTTGTTTGGCGACGGAGGTTGAGCGACAACTGATGGCTCGACCGGTAGGGGAAGCTCCGAAAAATATTCGCTTTGTTCAGTATTCTGCACCAAAAGATTTTATCCAAACGGCGTCGTAGTTCCAAGTTCGTCTTTGCGTTCTTGAGTTTCGTGCAAAGACAGGATAGTCTAGAATCCCGTGGAGCTACACGGGAAAAATCCTCAACAAAATGTGATCGCTGTGATCCCGGCAAGGCTCGGTTCGACGCGCTTGTCGCGGAAAATGCTGTGTGAAATTGCCGGAAAACCGCTGATCTTGCACACCATGGAACGCGCCCGTGCGGCAAAGCTCGTAGATCGTGTGATCGTTGCGACCGATTCGCGAGAGATCTTTGATGTGGTTATCGCAGCAGGCGGCGAAGCGATGATTACCTCGGCTGAACATCAATCCGGAAGCGACAGGATCGCCGAAGTTGCCGAAACGATGCCCGCCGGTTCGCTGATCGTTAACGTTCAGGGCGACGAGCCTTTGATCTCGCCCGACACGATCGACGCGGCTGTTCAGGCGCTCATTGATGATCCTGACGCCGATATTTCTACGGCCTCCGAACCGATCACAAGCCTCTGGGATGAAGTTCTGAATTTTAATGTAGTAAAAGTCGTGGTCGGCGAGAATGGCTACGCTCTTTATTTTTCGCGGTCACCAATGCCGTTCCCGCGTGAGGCCACTTTACGCCACGGCGGACCAAATGAAGCGATCGAGGCCGAGCCCGAACTGCTTAATAATTTTCGCAAACATACAGGCATTTACGTTTATCGGCGCGAATATCTGCTCGAGTTTACTAAGCTGCCGCCGTCGCCGCTCGAACAGATAGAAATGCTCGAACAGCTTAGAGCGATGGAAAATGGGGCAAAGATACGCGTGATCCATTCGAACGAAAGATCGATCGCGGTTGATACTCAGGAAGACTACGAAAGGGTTTGCCGGATCGTCGAGGAACTTAAGATTAGTGGTTCTTAACGCCGCCTGAGAGGCGTCTGTCGGCTGGCAGCCGACACTCCGACATTATGAGTGATTGGATAGGGCTTGCATTTCTCGGTTTGCTCGTGGTCGGAGCCATTGTTGGGCTTAAGATCCTGTCGAAACCACGCGTATCGACTTCGGACGAATTTGAACGGCGGGCAGCGGAGGAAAAGACAATGCTTGGTGCTTCGATGAGTGCATTGCAGGAGATCATGGACCCGGCTGAAAAGCGAGCTAAGGAAGTTATCGAACAGATGAAAGACGGTACGTTTCAGAAAAAGAAGCGGGAAGGCAAAGCTGGCGGAAACGATTCGAGCGATGATGCGGAATTTGAACAGGATGGGCAAGATAAATAGGATTGATGTCCTAATCCTGCCTATCCTGTTTATCCTGTAGATATTTGTGTAATCACTTTAGGAGAAGAAATGACCAAATACATATTTGTAACCGGCGGCGTGGTTTCGAGTTTGGGTAAGGGGTTGGCGGCGAGTTCGATCGGGTGTTTGCTTGAGGCTCGGGGTTTGAGCGTGCAGATGATGAAGCTCGATCCTTATATCAACGTCGATCCGGGCACGATGTCGCCGTTTCAGCACGGCGAGGTTTTTGTGACCGACGATGGCGCCGAGACTGATCTCGACCTGGGTCATTACGAACGGTTCACCCACGCCAAGCTCTCGCAAGCTAACAACTGGACGAGCGGACGTATCTATCTTTCGGTCATTGAAAAAGAGCGTCGTGGTGACTATCTTGGCAAGACGATACAGGTCATCCCGCACATCACCGATGAGATCAAGGCCGCTGTGCGAACTGTCGCGAAGATGCACGAGCCGGACGTATTGATCGTTGAGATCGGCGGTACGGTCGGCGACATCGAGAGCTTGCCGTTTATGGAAGCGATCCGTCAGATCGGCAACGAAGAGGGGCGAAACAACGCGATATTTATTCACGTGACGCTGGTGCCGTTTATCGCGGCGGCAGGAGAACTGAAAACAAAACCAACGCAGCACTCGGTCAAAGAGCTTCGCGAGATCGGTATCGCACCGGATATATTGCTGTGCCGCAGCGACAGGCCTTTGCCGTCGGACCTGCGAAAGAAGATCGGGCTTTTTTGTAACGTTCAGGAAAACGCCGTTATCTCGGCGCTCGATGTGCCGTCGATATACGAGGTGCCGCTCGCGTTTCACGAACAGGCGCTCGATGACCTTATCGTTCATAACCTGCATCTTGCCGAACAGTTTCCGTCGGCTGATCTCAAGCATTGGCGCGAGCTTGTCTCGACGATCAAAGACCCGACCGGCGGCAGCGTGCGTATCGCGATCGTCGGCAAGTATGTCGAGCTTGAGGATTCGTACAAATCTTTGCGTGAGGCGTTGACTCACGCAGGTGTCGCGAACAACCTGCGCGTCAACGTTAACTGGATCGAGTCCGAAAATCTGATGGCGGACGGTTATGAAACGACGCTGCAAGATTACGACGCGATACTCGTGCCCGGCGGATTTGGCAAACGCGGCATCGCCGGTATGCTCAAGGCCATCAAATACGCCCGCCGTTCGCAGACGCCGTATTTTGGAATCTGTCTGGGAATGCAGACGGCGTGTATCGAATTTGCCCGCAATATGTGCGGCCTGCGTGACGCCGATTCGACCGAGTTTAACGAAGACACGCCGTTTCCGATCATCTTTAAGCTGCGTGATCTCGTCGATGTTGACGAACTCGGCGGCACGATGCGGCTTGGTAATTATCAGTGCCGTTTAGAGGAAGGCTCACTCGCCCGCGAGGTCTATCACGGCCAAGCCGAGATCGGCGAACGCCACCGTCACCGTTTCGAATTCAACCCCGAATACCGCAGCGTGCTCGAAAAAGAAGGCCTCGTTTTCAGCGGTGTCTCGCCGGACGGCAAGTTCGTCGAGATGGTCGAGCTGCCCCGCGAAGTGCATCCGTACTTCATCGCGTGCCAGTTTCACCCCGAATACAAATCAAAGCCGCTCGACGTCCACCCGCTGTTCGACGCCTTCGTCAGTGCCGCGTGGCAGAACAAACTGAGAAGCGAAAATCTCGAACACGACGTCGCCGCCGACAAGCAGATCGAAATGCCTGAGCGTTCCGAGGTTGCAAGCGGCGAGTAGAGGTTTTTATGGCAAAGCGAGTAGATAAACCGATCCGGCTTTATGTAATGACGATCTTTATTGTCATTGCGTACTGTGTATTGCCGCTAACCTCTGTATTTCCTTTCACTGGCGGTTTCTTAGCTGTTGGGCCAAGGCCACGCCGAAGCCGCCCCGAAAAAGAAAAAACCACCAACACCGCCAACACCGTAGCCGTATTGTCAGAACCGGAAGCGATAGCGAATGGTTTTTTTACTATTAAACTAAACGGCGGGGCCTAACCCGCCCCGCTTTTACTATATTCAATAAATTACAAACATAATGCACCATATTTGCGTTATAATCATTGTTAAATTTACTACCAATGAAACAGGATAAGAAACAACTTCAGGCGACACTATTCGGTGACTTCACCCTCATAAAACCAAATGCTGAGACTATAAAGCATTTTATGGAGGGATTCCCTGAACTGAGTCTGATCCCAAGCGTACTTGAGATGCCCGAAACAAGACCCCAAATGGGGCTTACCTTTCAAATAGGCCCCGCTATACGTTTTCTATTTCGCTCGGAGGACGGCAGGTGGACGATTACTTTTCAGGATGAACGGGTTAGCATCGCCGCGAAAAAGGACTCACCCGAAAGTTCGGACTTGCCCAATCCGGAGGCGTTTATAAAACAGGCCTTGGCTATATTTGCATCCATTGATTCGCGTTTAGATACTGGTTACACAAGGCTTAGTTATGTCACGAAGCATTTTCTTCTAGACGGAACTCAAGAGAATCTGAACACATTCTTCGCCAAAAAGTTTGGCGAGAGCAAGTTTTATTCTGAAAATGATCCGCGAGATTGGCAGTTTCGTATTAGTGCTCGAAAGACTTTGGCATCCATTCCCAATGAGGAGGCCAATGTAATCACGCAAATCGTGCGCCAGCGAGTTTCGATACCTGATGAACTTAAACCTAGGATTATAGAAGGCATAGATTGTACTTTCGACATTAATACGGCGGAAGAAAATCAGGAGAGTCGGTTTACTATCGACAACTTCAGTAGTTTCCTTAGTGAAGTGTCGATCCTTGAGAAAGAACTTCAGGATGATATATTGGTTTCCGTTTAAGCGCGTTATGTTAGATAAAGATACATCCATTTCGGCCCCCTTCCTATTCGACTGGTCTCCGTCGTCCGAAAGCCAAGAATGTGAAGAGCTTGAACAGGGTCTGACGGGTCAGGACAGTCTCCATAGGTTTTTTGATGAGTTATTTCAAGAATCACAATTTGTAGATGGATCGCCAATACCTACCGACTCCACTGCTATTGACCCGCTAGTTGATGCATCGACCTCGGCTCGTTATCAGCACCTCTCGACTAAACTTCTCTCTGCACTTCGGAATGAAGAATTCGAGTTTGGAATGGTTAGCTATTCTGAAAACATAATCGAAGAGGAACTAGCGGTGAATGCCCTCGAAACGAGAAATTGGCTCAACGAGCTCTTCGTTTCGAATTTTTCGGATGCAAAAGTTTTAACAGGATTACTCCATGTCATTTCACGGTTTCGGGAACTTGAAATGCACCCCCAAGGAATCACGATGGCCTTAGCAGCTCTGAGTCATAAAGATAATGAAGTAAAGGAGCTTGGGGTGAGAGCTTTTGAACACTGGGGATCGTTACATAGTCTTAAGGTGCTGAAGGAGGTTAAGGTGGGTACCCTATGGCTTCAAAAGTATATTGATGAAGTCGTTGAGGATCTCTCGCTAGAGCATGGGATTTCTTGTTCGCAAATTCACGCGGAGTAAATGGGGCGACCCTGTGCCCGCCGATCACCACACACTGAAAGCCGACGCAGTTACTAGTTGCCTTCGGACATCCGGAGACACTTTATCTGTTTGGCGCATTGCCGATGATACTGAAATTGAGACTGGTATTATGGCGATTGTCGGAACCCTTGAAACCATCCAAGGCTTTCACTACTTAGTTCTTGAAGAAGATGCCGTACTGGCCCTCGGGCTGAACATTAATGAATCGGCTGGTGGGTCTTTTGTGACGGAACTCAATGGCCGTCATGCGGACATTGTCAATTTAACGTATGACAAGATTGGTTTGGTCGCTGACGAAATGCGACGGAAGATTTCGCTTGAAGAATACGACCAAATAACTGCGTCGAAAGTGAAAAAGCGAATTAAAGAAGCCATCGAGAACGGAACAGTTAAAGTCGAAGACCTTTCCGATAAACTTCTTCGCGATCTCAAATTGTGATACCTTTTTTCCCCGCCTCCGAATAGCCGCTAATTCATCTAAAATTAACTTTGTGAGTCTAGAAATGACCACAATAAAATTTGCCACACCGCCGCTTGATAGCGCACAACGGACGGCTTTCGCTGCGTTGGCGAATAATGCAAACCCATCGCAATCTGTGGTAATCTGTGAGCATCTCACGGATCAAATAAATGCAATCATTTACTGTCGATAACGTAGCTTTTGGGAACGGAAACTTGTCGTTTATTCTTGGGCCTTGTGTCGTTGAGTCTGCGCAGCATGCGCTGTTTATGGCGCAGGAGATCAAGGATATTTGTGAGCATGTCGGCGTCGGGTTTGTTTATAAATCGTCGTTCGACAAGGCGAACCGCAGTTCGATCGACAGTTTTCGCGGCGATGGGATGGACTTTGGGCTGGAGATACTCGCTCAGGTCAAGGCCGAGATCGGCGTGCCGGTGATAACCGACATTCACGAACCGCATCAGGCCGCACAATGTGCAGAGGTCGTCGATATGTTGCAGATACCTGCGTTTTTGTGCCGTCAGACCGATCTGCTCGTCGCGGCGGCTGAAACGGGTAAGGCCGTCAATGTGAAAAAGGGGCAGTTTCTCTCGCCTTGGGACGCTAAGAACATCGTTGATAAATTACAGGCCGCCGGATGCGAAAAGATCATACTTACCGAACGCGGTGCGAGCTTTGGCTACAATAATCTGGTCGTCGATATGCGTTCGTTTCCGGTGATGCGTTCGTTTGGCGTGCCTGTTTGTTTTGACGTGACGCATTCGCTGCAACTGCCGGGCGGGCTTGGCAAGGCAACCGGCGGACAAGCCAAATACATCGAACATTTTGCTCGTGCAGGTGTCGCTTGCGGCGTCGATGTGGTCTTTATGGAGGTCCACGACAATCCGGCAAATGCTCCGAGCGACGGGCCAAACCAACTGCCGCTGGCACGTCTGGAAAAGCTGCTGACAAAATTAAAGGCGATCCACGAGTTGGTAAATGACCATCAAACCCAGTAAATGATCAATCGAATCTTAATAACCACGATCCTTGTACTTTTTGTCTCGTGTACGCTCGCCGCCACGGCAACTGCCCAGGCCGGAGCAAATGCGACTTGGCGTGTACAGAAATACGATTTAAATGTAACGCTGCCGCAGGATGAAAAGTCCCGCATCGTTACCGCCAGAGCGGTTCTTAGTATAAAGAACGTATCAGGGGCTCCTGCAGGTACGTTGACACTAAGGATCTCGACTGGCGCCGAGGTTACTTCGGTCAAAGTCAACGACGCGGTCGTTGATTTTACAAAGGCCGAGGAAAAGGCCGGAGCTTTGAGCCTCCAGCGTATCGGGATGAGATTTGGTTCGATGGCACCTGACGCGGTTCTCACTGCAGCCGTTGAATATAAATTAAATATCAAAGAAAACTCTGCGGCTGCCGCTTTTTCAGGCAGCGGCGGACATTTTTTGCCGCTTTCGTTTTGGTACCCGACGCCGAATAGCTGGTACTTCACACGCGGGGCGGATACGGCTCCTGTCCGGCTAAAGGTGATGGCTGCGAACGGAACAACAGCGGTTTCGTCGGGGGCGGAAACCGCCGGAGCATTTGAACAAAAGCTCCACGGTCAGCCGTTCTTTGTCGCCGGTAACTGGGATGTCTCAAATCAAAACGGCGTCGCGGTCTATGTGCCAAAAGGGGCGACCGCCGAGGGCCAAAAGCGTGCGGCCGAGCTCGCGGCAATAATGTCCGAAGCTAAAACATTCATCGCCGGCGTGCTTGGCAACGCTCCGGACGTGCCGCTGAGGATCGTCTCAAATCGTCGAGGCGGCGGCTATGGTAGCGGCGGGACTGTGATCGTTGACGAAGCAGTGTTTCGCCGGTCAAAGGTCGATTCGCTCACAGCGATGAGCATTGCCGAATCGGTCGCAAAGATGTGGCTTGGCAACGCCGTCTCGCTAACAGGAGAGGGAAGTGGTGTCATAAGCGAAGGTTTGTCGCGGTATCTCGCAACACAGTTTCTTGAAAGTAAGTACGGCAAGGATGTTGCGGATATCGAGCGTCAGCGTCAGCGAACGGCTTATGCGGCCGTTTCAAAACGCGATGCTCCGATGGCGACAGTTTCGCCGCTTGATGATTTTTATTACCCCGAGGTCGCAAATAAAGGTGCGATGGTTTGGCGGATCCTCGCAAAACGCGTTGGTGCGGCCCAGTTTGCCAGCACGGTGAAGGCAAATACAGCGGACGGCAGTTTGACGCTTGCGGAGCTTCGTGCGGCTTTTGGTGAACATAAAGAGCTGGTCGATTATTTCTTTGATAACGTGACGGACATGAACCTGCTCGCCGGCATTCCTCAATCGAGTGGAGCCGAAACAAAAGTCGCACTCCGAAACACAGGTGCGACTGACGTGACGATAGACGTGATCGGAACGACGGCGACAGGCGAGAGACTAACGGCCACGACGACGATCAAGGCTGTGAGTTTCGGCGAGGTGGTGTTCAGATCACCTAATAAGGTGGTGCGTGTCGAGATCGACGCTGACAAACTATATCCGCAGACGGAGTATTCGGATGACATCGCCCCGCGTGAGACGACCGACAGCGACCCTCTGCTTGCGGCCAAGCGATACTTTGATAAGCAGGATTTCGTTAATACCGAAAAGACCGCTCGGACGCTGCTGGCAGGATTGCCAAGGTTTGATGATCTGCGTGTCTTGCTGGGGCGTGCTCTGCTCGCACAAGGGCGCAATGCGGATGCTGAGAGAGAGTTTAAGGCCGTATTAGATGAAAAGTTGCCGACTGCCAGAAGCCTCGCTTGGGCGAATGTTGGCCTTGCCGAGGTCGCATCGAAAGCTAATCAAAATGATGCGGCGCTAAGATTTGCCGAGGCAGCGATATTTGCTGACGCCGATTACGGAGCGAGCATGGCCGCACGCAATGTTCGAAATAAAATTGGTAATACGTCGCCGGGCGATCCGGGAATCAAGGCTTTCTTTGCCGATTTTGACAAGGCGGCAACGTCAAATCGAAAGGCTGATGTTGATTCGTTGGTCATGACTGGCGAGGTAGCAAAGTTTGCGAGCGGTGTAGCGGGTTCGACCGAGCAGTGGCAAACGCAGATCGTGCAGATCGACCGGCTTGACGTGAATACAGTCCTTGTCGAGACGAATACAACCGTTAAGCTTCTCACTCGTAATTCTGAAACAGGAACGGCGGTCTATCGACTAATTAAGACAGGTACCGGATGGAAATTAGCCGGTGTAGAAATGTTTGAGGTGCGATAAATTATGAAAATGAGATTTGGCCTTTTAGTGATATCGGTTATTTTGTTTGGTACGGCACTAACGACCACAGCACAGAAGAAAGCCAAACTGGGCAAAGTTTGTGGCGACCCGACAGCGGCTTGTAAAGGCCGTGAGAATTTTCAGCCGTTCGATCTCCCGTTCGATACGGGTAAGAATTTCGTAATATACGAGTCGGAAAAATTCTATGGCATTGTTCTAAAAAGCGTAAAGTTAAAAGATTGGGGTGATTGTGAAAAGCCGAGTTTTGGTGAATCTGAACGCATGTCGGTGCAGGAGCTTTTCCCTCGAAACAAAGTTTTTGCTCTCAACTGTGTCGAAACGGGCCTTAATTATTACACGGGCGTTGCAGACCAGACCGCTTTTATCGGCGTGTATGCCGGCCGTACTTTAGCCGAGGCGAACAAATTCCTAAAGACGGTACAGGCTACCGGGCAATTTCCGGGTGTCAAGGTTCGTAAGATGTCGATCGGCGTTAACGGAACATAAACTATGACGGTCACTGAGCGTGCAAAGCGCATTAAGCTGCTGATAATGGATTGTGACGGCGTCCTCACGGATGGCCGTCTTTATTTTTCTGCGGCGGGCGAGGAATTGAAAGTTTTTCATGCCCGCGACGGTCAGGGAATTGTCGATTGGCACAAAGCCGGGTTTCGTTCTGCGATCATTTCAGGTCGCAGTTCGCCGATCGTAGAGATGAGGGGAAAACAGCTTGGTATCGAGTTTATCTTGCAGGGACGCAAAGAAAAGATCTCTGCATTTAACGAGCTGATCACCATTGCGGGCGTTACGGCGGACGAGACGGCGTTTGTCGGTGACGACGCGCCTGATGCTGAAGTATTCCCGCTGGTCGGGCTTGCGGTTGCCGTGGGCGATGCTCACAAGGCAGCGAAGGCCGCGGCTCATCACATTACAAAGCTCGACGGTGGCCGCGGGGCGGTTCGCGAGATCATAGATATACTTCTCGAAGCCCGAAAATAGGTTTTCTTTAGGAAACTTATTTCATGCTAAAATTTTTGCACAATGAAACTACTGATATTGATTTTGGTATTTCTGGTCTGCGCTGTTAACTCGTTTGCAGCGGTAAAGACCTGGGACGGCGGCGGTGTGGATGATAATCTCCGAACCGCGGCGAACTGGGTGGATGATATTGCTCCGGCCAGTGGCGACGACCTTGTATTTCCGGCCGTTGCTGCGCGCTACACGCCTATCAATAATATGCCCTTTGGGGCGACGATCCGCTCGATGACCTTCGAGGGCGGAACGTACACGATGAGTGCGGCAAATATATTATTCCCGCAGGCGATCAGCGCGGGCGTCGTTGTGCTTGACGGCACGCAGACGCTGAATTTTCTGCTGTCGCTAAGCGCTCCACAAACGTTCGCGACGAATGGGCCGGCGGCGGTGCTTGTGAGCGGCGGCGTGTCTCTCGGAACGCGAACTCTTACGATCGACGGCGTTGGGGGCGTAGGCCTAGGACTTGTTTCGGGCTCCGGACAGATAATTAAGAATGGAAGCGGCGGCGGCCTTATTGTGAGTGCACAAGGCTACTCAGGAGCGGTTTCTATAAACCAGGGGTTACTTATCATCGACGGTAGTATGCCCACGAGTGCCGTGACGGTGAACGCCGTTCCTGCACCTTTGACGTTCGACTTTGGACGTTTCGGATTATCGGAGGTCAGCACGGATCAGGGGCAAGGTGTCACGGTGGCAGGCGGCTTCGGCGGAACGGGCACCGTGGGAACGGTCAATCTCATCAACGGGGGGATCAGCGCAGGCACGCTCAACTCGCCTAACGGGATCTTAAACACGGGCAATCTTACGATAGGGCCAGATGGGGTGTACTTAGCAAAGCTTAACGGCGTGACGGCCGGCGCAAATGGCTACGATCAGATCAATGTGACCGGCACCGTTACGATCAATAACGCACAATTGCAGATATTGCCGTCAGAGGCGACTCCGCCGTCGATGAAGCGGCCGCTCGTAATTTTGCGTAATGACGGGACCGATCCGATCAGCGGCACGTTCCTGAATCTGCCGGAGGGTGCCTTGATCACTAGCACGTCGGGGACCACGAGGTTTAGGATCAGCTATCTCGGCGGCGATGGTAACGATATTATTCTGACGCGGGTGCGATTGCCGCGACCCTAGGTAGTATCAGGGAGAAATACATTGAAAAAGACCGGTGTTGTTTTGTTATGGATATTGTGTCTGTCGCTGAGCGTTTTTTGTTACGGGCCAAAGGGGCACGCCCTTGTCGGGGCAACTGCCGATATAAAGCTGCAGGAAAATAAAAAAGCTGCGGCCACCGCCTCGCAGTTATTGGATGGCCTTTCGCTGGAAAAGGCCGCGAATTTGGCTGATTCGATCAAAGGTTGGGATGACTGCGGCGGGGAGGCCGGTAAATATTTCGTTTCCGGCGGCAAGCGGATCAACGAAGAGTTGCGGGCATTTGTCGCTGCAAATTCGTGCGACAGCGAGTTTGACCATCATCAGTATCACTACACTGACGTCCCTATAACCGGAACAGAAAAGTATAAGGACGGCAAGATCGGCCGTTCGGATAAGGACATCGTCCACATGATCGCGTACTGCATTCGGGTGCTTGGCAATAAGGAGCCGCAGCCAAATCCTCGTGCTATAACCAAAACCGTCGCGATCATTCTGCTTGCTCATTATATTGGGGACGTTCATCAGCCGCTCCACGTCGGGGCTGAGTATTTTAATGCGAAAGGCGAGCCGTTCACTCCGTCTTATGGCAACAAAGGCTACGGAGACCAAGGCGGGAATAAATTGACGCTATATTTATTGGTTGACGGAAAGGCACGGAGTCAGGAAAAGTTTCACAGCTATTGGGATTCAAAGATATTTAACGCCGCATACGGCGAGACACCGATCTCGGAGATAGCCGCCGGGATGGCAAAGACCGAGCCTAAGCAATGGAAACTGACCGGCAGCCCTGATTCTCTTGCGGAGCAAATGGCAAACGAGATATTGCCGATCGCCAGAGAAGCTCACAGCCGTCTCGCCTATTCAAAAATCGAGATCGAAGAAAAAAACAACGATATTCTGAGAGGAAGAGCGACAGAAAAGCAGGTTGCCGGACAAGAGCTTTACGCAGTTTGGTCTCAAGCCATAGTCAAAGATGAGATACATCGGGCCGGCTGGCGGTTGTCAGCGATTCTCACGGCTCTGTTTAAATAGGCGTTTCACTCCCATTTTGTCGAGGGAAATGCCGTCTGTTACATTTTCTCACTATCCCGGTTTGACAAAATTCCGCGCATTTAAGAAACTCATAAATTGCCGTTGAAGATGAGTTTGACCGGGCTTTGAAAAAAGTTTGAAATAAACACGCTTTGCGGTTGACAGACAGATTCACATCTGTATAATCAGTAGTTTCGCCTCTGGAGAAGTTTTTAGGAGAGCGAAGTAAAAGAAGTTGATATTTGAAAACTGAATATGCGTGTCCATGTGTTAATTCGTATGAACAACAAAAAGTCCAACGAGCTGTAAAAAGCTTGGTTGGCAGATCAATAGAAATTATTGGTCCTATTATGAGACAGAAATCAACGAGAGTTTGATCCTGGCTCAGAATCAACGCTGGCGGCGTGCCTCAG
>CAZIZR010000011.1:0-108202 GCA_964543865.1 uncultured Chloracidobacterium sp. | reverse complement strand
AGTCGCGACCGGCACGCCCGAAGAGGTCGCGAGAGTCAAAAAATCCCACACAGGACAGGCGTTGAAAACGGTGCTCTAATCGAGTATCCTGTCCGGAAACAGAAATCGAAATTTTTATAGTGTCGCGTAGCGACAAATCGAATTTAGCCGTGGACGTTTGTCCACGGAAAATGTGCCATTAACGCCGTCGTCGCGTTGCGACGATTGAATACCCATGGCGAATACATATTCAAATTTGTTCTACCATATCGTCTTTTCGACAAAGGGCCGAAAAGATCTTATCACCAAAGATATCGAATCCCGCGTATGGGCGTACATAGGCGGTATTGCGCGAAACCACGAAATAATCGCCGTTCAGGTTGGCGGGATCGAAAACCACATACACGTGCTGATTATGGCAAAACCAAAATTTGCGCCGAGCAAGATCGTTCAATGGTTAAAAGGCGAGTCGTCAAGATGGATCCACGAGACATTTCCTGAGATGCGTGCTTTTGAATGGCAAGATGGTTATGGCATATTCAGTGTGAGTAAATCGAATGTGGCGGATGTGGTTGAATACATCAAGAAACAACGCGAACATCATACGAAACAGACTTTTGAGGACGAATATATCTCGATGTTGAAATTGAATGATATCGATTACGACGAACGGTATGTGTTTGATTGATTCAATCGTCGCTACGCGACGACGATCATTTTATACGGCGTTCCGTGGACAAACGTCCACGGCTAAAGTCGTGCGTCCGCTACGCGGCCATAGAAGAATTGTTGTCGGCTACATGGTCTCAAATTTCTGCGACGGCAACCCCGGAGCCCGCGCCGCCTGGGCCAGCGCATCGCATGTAAAAAATCCACCAAAGAAAAGGGAGAATCCGACGCCGTGAGAGTGCATCTAAGAACTAGTCATTTGGTCCTAAACGTGGTGAAGGCGCTAATTATTATTGGCGCTTTTGCATCGCTAACTACGTTTGCGCAAAAAGCCTCGGAGTCTCCGTTCGTCCCGATCTACGTCAAAGGCGACGATCTGACCTACGCCAAAGAAAAACCGAATATTATCTACAAGGAAGTCCGGGGATCAAGAATCGAAATTCCAAATATGCCAGCCTACAAGAATCAGGGGGACCTGGGCGTTTGTCGCGCCTATGCCCTCGGCGCAATTCTGCAGAAGCATACTTGTGACAAGCGAAAAATTGCTGACTGCAAGAACCCGGACCCACGTTTCTCAATATCCTATTTCGGCCTTACGGCCTATACGAATGTAAGCGTTAACATGGATGACACATTCTTTAACGATTCGATCGGTGCTGACGGGTGGAAGAGCAGCTACCGAATTGTTGACGATATTCACGTTAGCGGTGTCGAATTACCGACCGTCCAGTGTTTTGACGATAGAGTCATAGCAAAACATTTCCCTGCCTCAGCTGCCGGAGAAGGCCCGTGGAAGGCCTTTCTTTTACGTTTGCGTGATTATTACACTTCAGGACCTGCAATCGACGAAAGCAAGTATGCTGAGATCGAGTCCGAGTTGAAAAAGAATCTGGGCGTCATCCCGTCGCGCCAATTGGTTTCGAAAGCGTTGACTAGCAAGTCTTATGAACGATTCCTTTATTCTTTATTCTTTGGAGATTGTGAATTTGAACTTTTCCCCAGCAATTTTCTTGTCACGGCTTACCCTCAAGATACTCTTGACGCCTCTGAAAACAACATTAAAGACATGATCATTATTGGATTGAAGGAAGGTAAGCCTGTCCTCTTTCCGAATGTTTGTTTAGAGAGGCAATCCGATGGTCGGTGCGTCGAGGGAAAGGGACACGCTACCGTGATTTCCGGCTATAGAAAGGTTAGTCCCGACGATAATTCAAAGGTGAAAGACATATTTAAGGTACACAATTCTTGGGGACCGGAATGGCAGGCATCTAATAACGATGGGTGGGTTGACGCGGATCAACTTGTAAAATTCACAGCGAGGGTTTTACATAACGGACGCACAAGAATTTCGTCGGGCGCTGTAATATTTCTGCGTTAGAGAACCGAATGGACTTGCGAACCTCATTCGATTATCCCCGGAAATTCAACGAAATATAATATGAAACCCGGCACAAAACGCATCATTCTTCACATTGTCCATCTAGTGTCGGTCATTCCGGTGCTTGGGTACGTTTATCAGCCGGTGGCGGAGGCGGCGGAGTACCAGCGGTTTACGCAGATGGTGTTTATTCCGGTGGCGATACTGCCCGGCTACTGGATGTACATGGGCTTCGCGTGGGCCGTCATTGGCGCCGACTTTCGTCGACATCTATCTGCCGTGCAAGAGTTTCACTTCGCATCCGTTCAAACTTATAATTCGTAGAATTACGGCGACTTTTTTTCGCCTATCTTTAGTTTAGGGAGCAAATGATCTATGTCGATAGTATTTAAGTTAACGTGTGTGGCGGTGGTGATGGGTTCGTTGATGGCGGGCGGGTGCGGGTCTAAGGCGGACCGGGCCGATAACGCTGCGGGGCCGGAAAAGGCGAATAAAGAGGCGGTGCAGCCGAATAAAGACGGCACTATCCCGTCGGGCACGGGCGTTGAAAAGGAAAAGCCTGCTGCCGGTAAAGCAAATGTTCAGGGCAAGGCATTTTTTAACGAAAAGCCTGCTGTGGGCGTGCAGGTAAAGCTTTGCGCAAAATTTAGCCAGTATTTGAACGGCTGCAGCGGCGAGACTTTTACCGCGAAAACGGACGACGCGGGCGAGTATCTGATCAAGGACGTGCCGCCCGGGATGTATGAGGGGCTGACCGTGCAGGTTTTTGACACGCCGTATTATGTGTTTGCGACGGCGGGCATTATCTCGGCCGCCAAATACAATATCGAGGACGGCAAGACCTATTTTGCTCCTGACACGCATCTTTTCAAGAACGACCTCAAGCTTGTATATCCAAAAGCCGGTTCAAAGGTCGCGGGTGCGGGGATCGAGGTCAAGTGGGACGCGTATCCGGATGCGGCGTATTACAAATACAGCATCCACGCCGACAGCTCCAGCGGAGCGGAAACCAACTACGATTACATCAACAAACGTGTTGACGGCACTTCGGCCAGCCTGGATAAGCCTTTGGCACCGGGAAACTACACGGTAAAGATCGAGGCATATAACGCCAACGACCGCCGGCTCGCTCAGACTTCGCAAGATATGAAGTTCACCGTGACCGGAACCCCGGCGGCGAAATAGATAGAGCCAATGTAATTAAAAGCGAGGCCCGGAAAACCGGGCCTTATTTTTGTTGGGTTACTGAGCTGGACGCCACAGGTCCATGATGCCTTTGGCCATCTGAGCGGTGACCTTTCCCTTGTATTTATCGCCGAATTGCTTGATCAGGGCATCGCCTGACGCGACGACGCGGTCGATCTTTTTCTGCACAGCGGCTTTAAACATACCGCCCGCAGCGATCGCCATTCTTTCGGAATTGACGATACGCTCGCCTTCGCGGACCTTTGCTCTGAGCTGGTCAAGCAGCGTGTCGTAATCCGTCATCATCTGGCTGGACTCACGCTCAGCATTTTGCCGGATCGTGGTTTGGGCCGCAGCTTTTTCTTTTGCCGCCTTTTCCTCCGCATATTCCTTTTTCATTTTTTCGAAATACGCAGCGGTGTCGTCATCGTGTTGAGGCCAGCGGATCGTCACTTTAAGCAGTTTTTCATTCTCAAACTCAAGACTTAGATGTGACCCGTAATGGAGCGTCAGGCCGTTGGTAGTTGAGGTCGTCCACGGACTTTCTTTTGTCGGTTTGCCGTAGGCACGGATCACGTCGGGAGCGGTCGCCGTCCAATCGATCTTTTCTCCGGGATTGCCATAATAATGGGTGAGGTCGCTAAAATCAGTGCCGTAAAACGTTACTTCGGCGACCGTCGGGGTACCGCTGGACGTTGGAGCCCACATGTAAAACCAGATGCCGAGCTTTGCATACGATCCGTTGACCGGCAGTTGGCCAAACATCGAACGCAACTGTTCGCCTGATCTGCCGTAAAATTTTCGACAGCCCGCATCCTCGATAATATTCTTACAATCGGCAAGCTGGGGTGAAGTCGGTACAGCGGTTACCTTTTTTGCCGTGTAAGCCGGAGTCGCGACAGGCTTTGGCGTCGGGAAAGCAGTTGGTTTCGGAGAAGCCGTAACGGCCGGCGTTTTCGCTTCTTCTGGACAGCCCTTATTGGCTCGTGTGCCTTTCGTGCCGGGGCAAGCGTCCTCAGAATTGCTGATACCGTCGCCGTCGTTATCATCGGAACTCTGGGTGATAGCTGGAGCGGCAGCGAAAGTAATAAAAGCCAATGCGATGGTAAAGGAGAGGATATACTTCATAGATACTGAGTGATGGACAAAAGCTCTCTGTTGCTACCGGTTCTGACAAGCGGCTAACATTTCTTTCACCGCAGCATCGAGGCCGATGAAAACCGAGCGGCTGATGATGTGGTGGCCGATGTTGAATTCGGTGATCTCGGGCATTGCCGCTAGAGGGCTGACATTTGCGGTCGTCAGGCCGTGGCCTGCAGCGACGATCAATCCAATGTTGTGGGCGTGAATGGCGACGATGCGTAGGCGTTCTAGTTCGGCGGTTGCCTTTTCGTTTGACCCAGTCGCTATCGCTCCCGGTTCTGACAGGGTCACGTGGGCGTATTCGGCGGTGCAGAGTTCGATCTGGTCGGCTCCGGCGTTTTTTGCGGCGGTGATCTGATCGATATTCGGGTCGATAAAGATGCTGACAAATATGCCTGCGGCCTTTAGCCTTTCGACGGCCGTTTTTACGGTTTCAAAATTGCCGATGACATTGAGTCCGCCCTCGGTAGTTATCTCGTCGGGGCTTTCGGCAACGAGCGAGACGGCTTCGGGCTTGATCCGCTCGGCGATGGCGAGCATCTCTTCGGTCGCGGCCATTTCGACGTTGAGATAGGTCGTGACGTGTTGTTTTAGCTCTTCAACGTCGTGGTCCTGAATATGACGGCGGTCGCCGCGAATGTGCACCGTTATGCCGTGAGCACCGGCTTGTTCGCAAATGCGTGCGGCTTCGAGCACGCTGGGTTCGATGGTTTTACGAGCCTCGCGGACAGTGGCGACATGGTCGATGTTGACGTTAAGCTTTGCTGACATAAAAAGTAATTCTAACAGGATGGACAGGATAAGCAGGATAAGAATCGATGACTTATCCGATCCTGAACATCCTGTTTATCCTGTTTGAATCCTGTCGTAAACACCTCGACGTGAGTTGCGGCGGATCTGCATTAGTTCGCCCATCATTCGTCGTGTGTCGCGGAATGGCGAAACCTTTGATCCGGCGACGTCGTTCCAGCGGACGGGGATTTCGGCGAGGCTCAAGCCATGGTGATTTGCGACGTAGAGGAATTCGATGTCGAAACCAAAACGGTCGATCGCCACTACATCGAGCAGCGGGCGAAATTTGACCATGTTAAATGCTTTGAATCCGCATTGCGTATCGGCAAAATCGAGCCCCGACATCGTGCGGATCATAAAATTGATGACGCGTCCGCCGTTCTCTCGCAGCCACGATTGATGCGTTCCGATCAAAGAGCGGTCGAGCGCACGGGAACCGAATGTTACGTCATATTCACCGCTGGCAATCGGGCCGACGAGTTTGTCGATCTCCGTGATCGGCGTCGAAAGATCGGCGTCGGTGAAAACTGCGATGTCTGCCTGAGCAGCCTGCAGACCGGTATTTACGGCGAAACCTTTGCCGCGGTTTTTTTCGTATCTAATAACGTTGGCCGCGATGTCAGTGCGTTCGGCAAAGATCCGGCGGGCGACTTCGGACGTGTCGTCGGATGAACCGTCATCGACAACGATGATCTCGTATGCAGTGCTCGAACCCTCGACAAAATCGAGTATTGTCCGCAGCGGCGCGACAATTCGCTCGCTTTCGTTATATGCCGGGATGACGATGGAAACTAAAGGTTTCATTTCACAAAAAGCTAATGGTAAATTTTTGGCACCTAAAAGTAAATTTGCCGTGAAATTAGATGCGGGCCGCAGGTTAAAGCCAACGAAAATGTAACTTACAGAGTCTATGATATATTGAATAGGTGCCCAGTTTTCAGGTTTATGAATAGATATTTTGCATTGATCGCGGTTGTAGTCATCGTCATCGGAGCGGTCGTTGGCGGACTCATCGGCAAATTGCCCACGAGGTCGGCGTCCGGCACAGCTGTGACCAACGAACGCGTGGCGGCGGATTACAAAGAGATACTCGACGTCGTTGATGAAAATTACGCCGGGCCTGTTAATCACGAAAAGCTGACCGACCACTCGATGCAGGCGATGCTGTGGACGCTCGATCCGCATTCGTCGTTCTTTTCACGTGACGAGCTGCGAAAGCTGGACGAAGAGCAATCGTCGCAGTTTTACGGCATTGGCGTGTCGATATTGCAGCACCGCGATGGTGTTTATGTCCAGTCGGTCGTGCCAAATACACCGGCGGACAAGGCGGGGCTTCGCTATGGCGACCGCATTTTGACGGTGGCGGGTAAGGACGCAAAAGAATGGACGAGCGCAGAGGTTTCGAAAAACGTTCGAGGGCCGCGCGGCACGAGCGTCAAGGTGCAGGTCGAACGGGTTGGTTCAAATGGGCCGATAGATTTTGAACTGGTACGCGGCGGTGTGCCGCTGCCCTCGATCCGCAATTATTTTATGCTGCCGAATAATATCGGTTATGTCGGATTGACGGGCGGATTTCAGCAAACAACGAGCGAAGAACTGTCGATCGCGATGGACGAGCTAAAAAAACAGGGGATGAAGAGCCTCATACTCGACCTTCGCGGCAATCCGGGCGGCATTCTCGAACAGGCGGTGGCGGTTACGAGCAAATTTGTCGATGGCGGGCAGACGGTCGTTTCGGTTAAGGGGGCGAAATCAACAGCCGGACGTGAATTACGCGCAACGGGCGGCAAGATCGAAAATATGCCGCTGGTCGTAATGATAAACGGGGGATCGGCGTCGGCGTCTGAGATCGTTGCCGGTGCGATACAGGATTATGACCGCGGAGTTATCGTCGGCAATGACAGCTTTGGCAAAGGATTGGTCCAGCGTGTTTTTCGCACGCCTTACGGAACAGGTGTTACGCTGACGACAGCACGTTATTACACCCCGTTTGGCCGCTCGCTGCAGCGTGATTATTCGAGCGGCTCGATCTATGATTATTACACTCATGGCGAAGATCTGCCCGAAAATGCCGACCTTGATGTCAAGCCAAAACCGGCCGGCAGCCCTGTAACGGCTGCGAACGGCCGCACTTTGTATGGCGGTCGGGGCATCGAGCCTGATATCGTAGTCGCTCCTCAGCCATTTGCTCCGGTCAAGGGGCGGATAAACGAGGCTGCGTTCTTTTTTACGCGGCAGCTTGTTGCCGGTAAGATCGCGGGGCTTGATACTTTTCGTGTTGAGAAACAAAATTTCAAAGTGTCGCTTGTGCCAAATGAATTTGCGATAACGGATCGTATTTTTGAGGTATTTCGTTCATTTGCTGCGGCGGATCCAAAAAATGGCCTGACGGCAGAAAACATCAACAGCCAAAGCGAATACGCGAGGATGCGTCTGCGCGAAGAGCTGGCGACGGCCAATTATTCTAACGAGGCGGGCGTGCAGGTCTTGCTTGAGGCCGACCCGCAGGTTCTAAAAGCTGTCGAGGCAATGGCCCAAGCAAGCGGGTTGGTTGCAAACTCGGCAAAACGCACATAACCACAACGTTTCTAATTTACAGGTCCGTGAAGTAAAATAACCTTTTGCTTCACGGACTAGATTTTTTATATGTACAAGCAGATCGGTATCCTGACCGGAGGAGGTGACGCACCGGGGCTAAATGCAGCGATTCGAGCTGTGGTGCGGACGGCGGTCGGTGAATTTGGGATGAGCTGTATCGGTATCGAGGACAGCTTTGAGGGCATACTTGGCGAGACCCATACGATGAAGCTGACCACCAAGACGGTCAGCGGGCTGCTGCCGAGGGGCGGAACTATTTTGGGTACGCGAAACCGTGGTTCGTTCGTTAAAATGGTTGACGGTAAGCCAAATTTTACCGAACTGCCGATAGGTGAGGCTCTCGCAAACCTTGACATCCTCGGCATCGAGGCTCTGGTCGTCATCGGCGGCGAGGGAACGCTGGCTATTGGCGAACAGTTTCACAAACGCGGATTTCCGGTCATCGGTGTTCCAAAAACGATCGACAACGATCTGGCGGCGACGGAGCTAACGTTCGGTTTTATGACCGCGATCGACATCGCGACCGAGGCTCTCGACCGGCTTCATACGACCGCTGCATCGCATGATCGCGTGATGATCCTCGAAGTGATGGGTCGCAACACGGGCTGGATCGCTCTGCACGCCGGATTGGCAGGAAGTGCGGATATTATTTTGATACCGGAGATTCCGTTTTCGCTCGAATCTATCGCAAAAAAGGTTGAGGCCCGTGAGCGAAGCGGTTCGCGTTTTACAAATATTGTCGTCGCCGAAGGGGCCCTTGAGGTTGGAAATTCGGCGCTGTATCAGGACCAGAAAGAGATGCGGCTCGGCGGCATCGGCGTTTCGATCACCAAACGGATCGAGGAAATGACCGGCAAAGAATCTCGCTGCGTTGTTCTTGGCCATTTGCAACGCGGCGGCAGCCCGAATGCGTTTGACCGTATGCTCGGCACAAACTTTGGTGCATGTGCTGTTAGGGCTCTAGCGAGCGGCGAGACCGGCAAGATGGTCGCTTTACAGGCAGGAACAGTTGTGACGGTGCCTCTATCTGAGGCCTGCACTAACATCAAGACCGTGCAGGCCGATGGCCAGCTTGTCCGCACGGCACGCGATATCGGCATTTCGTTTGCCGCTCCGAAAGAGGCCAAACACGGCGAAGCGACGCTTTAAGAAAACAGGTCAAACGGCGTAAAATAGGTCAAGTTTTTTATGGAAGAAGTTAAGAAAAAATTGCGGGCAGAGCTGGATAAGCTGGAGTACGAGCTGCACTTTGAATTGCCAAAGCACATCCAGCATGCGCGAGAGTTTGGCGATCTGAAAGAAAATGCTGAGTATAAAGCGGCAAAAGACCGCCAATCGATGGTTCAGGCGCGTATCAGCATACTGCAGCAGCGAATGATGGAAGTCGATTCGATCGACCTGTCAAAGATACCGTCCGACCGTGTTGCGTACGGCTCTAACGTAGTTTTGTATGACCTTGAGAAAAAAGAAAAGGTAAAATATCGCCTCGTCACGTCGGAGGAAAGTGATCCCGACAACGGCCTGATCTCGACCGTTTCGCCGATCGGACAGGCTCTGATGGGCAGAGAAGAGGGCGACGAAGTTAAAGTAAAAACGCCGACCGGCTGGCGTAATTTTGAGATAACCAGGCTGACGACCATACACGAGCAAGAAGAGGAGTAAAGAGTAGAGAGCTGAGAGTGGAGATAAGTATGTCTTTCTCGACTCTAAACTCTGCACTCTCAACTAAATGTTGGGAATAGGTGCCAATATTGGACGCGGAGCGATGCGGATCATCAATGCGATGGTGCGAGGGCTGGCGTCTGCCGGCATTCCGCCAAACGTGCTGACCCTGATCGGTGTGACCATCAATCTCGGCTGTGGCGTGTTGTTTGGGGTTGGCGAGTTTTTCTGGGCCGGTATTGTCCTGATCTTTGCAAATCTTTTTGACATGCTCGATGGCGGAGTCGCAAGACTATCCGGCCGCGTCACAAAGTACGGCAGCTTTCTTGATTCGACTCTCGACCGATTGTCGGATATGGGCGTATTTCTGGGGATCATGGTCTTTTATTCCCGGATGACGCCGCAGCGTTCGTCGCTCAATGTATTTCTCGCAGGAGCGGGAATGATTGCGTCGGTGCTGGTCAGCTATACCACCGCTCGTAGCGAGGGGCTTGGTGTAAAGGCGAACGTCGGTTTTCTCCAACGGCCAGAACGGGTTGTTTTGTTCATAATTGGAGCGCTTTCAACGTGGAACTGGGAATCCGACCATTTCCTCGCCAACCGTATGCCGCAGGTCCTGTGGGTGCTTGCGATCGGTTCGATCTGGACGCTCGCACAGCGGTTGGTATATATCCGCCGAGAACTAAGGACGATTGATGACGACGGATATGATCGACCGCGTTAAGAGTTTTTTGCAGTCGCAAAGATGGGCACGGATCTTGATCGGTGTAGTCCTGGTTTTAGGTCTAGCCGCCGTCGGTGTCGTGTTTCGCGAACAGATCGGCGTCCGGCTCGCCGATTTCTGGAACACCCTTACATTGAATAAGGTGCTCGTATTCTTGGGGCTGTTTCTTGGTTCGCTTGCGATCAGTTTTGGTGCGTTGGCTCTGGTGATGGTCAAGATACCGGCTCGATATTTCGCCGCCGATCATCAGAGAGATTTTCTACCGGGCAGTAGATTTTTAGTACGGTGGGGAGCGGTAATAGCAAAAAATATCGCCGGTGTATTGTTGATAATATTGGGGATAATCTTATCGTTGCCGGGTGTGCCGGGACAAGGCGTTTTGACGATATTGCTTGGGTTGATTTTTTTGGATATTCCCGGCAAACGGCCGCTCGAAGCAAGGATCATCAAACGCCCGACCGTGCTTGCGGCAATAAATAGACTGAGAGCGAAATACGATAAGCCACCGCTCGAGCTGGATTAAGAAATGGGAATCGTTGATAAGTTACTTGGCAGAAAGCCATTCGATCCGGATGCACGCCGTCGCGAGCTGATGGAAAATGGCCGTATTACGGACGGCACCATCGTCGATACCAAGATCGACGGCGACGGACAGGAACTGGTTGTTTTTGTGTATACGCTGAACGGTGTCGATTTTGAGTCCGCCGACGTTTTGACCGACGAGCAAAAGCAAAGGGCCGGTGACTATGTACCCGGTGCCAAGGTAGGGATCCGGTTCGATCCTAAGAATCAGTACAATTCGATAGTAGAGTGATGTTCAAAAAGATACTCATAGCCAACCGGGGCGAGATCGCCTGTCGTGTGATCAGGGCTTGTCGTGAGATGAAGATCGGCACCGTCGCGGTGTATTCGGATGCGGATAAAGCGGCTCTGCACGTTCGTATGGCGGATGAGTCGTATCATATCGGGCCGCCGCCGTCGGCGGAGAGCTATCTTTGTTGGGAAAAGATCATCGAGGTCGCAAAAGTCTCAGGTGCTGAGGCGATACATCCCGGTTATGGGTTTTTGTCGGAGAACGCTGATTTTGTCCGCGAGGTAACTAAAGCAGGCATTACGTTTATCGGCCCTCCGCCCGAAGCTATGGAAGGCATGGGCGGCAAGATGTCTGCCCGCAAGATCGCCATCGAGGCGGGCGTTCCGGTCGTGCCGGGGACGACGGAACCGCTTACTTCGTTTGAAGATGCCCGCGATACTGCCAACAAATTTGGCTATCCGGTAATGCTCAAAGCATCGGCCGGCGGCGGCGGCAAAGGCATGCGGCTGGTGATGGACGAGAGCGAGCTAAAGTCCGCGCTTGAAAATTCACAGGCCGAAGCTCTAGCGAGTTTTGGCGATGATGCCGTTTATGTAGAAAAGGCTATCGTCCGTCCGCGTCATATCGAGATACAGATATTTTCCGATAAGCACGGCAATCACGTGCATCTCGGAGAACGTGAATGCTCGATCCAGCGTCGGCATCAAAAGGTGGTCGAAGAAGCTCCGTCGCCGATAAACTCCGCCGAATTGCGTCAGGAAATGGGCGAATGTGCCGTTAAGGTTGCAAAAGCCGTCGATTATGTCGGTGCCGGTACGGTCGAATTTCTGGTTTCAGATCTCGACAAGTCATTTTACTTCCTCGAAATGAACACGCGTCTGCAGGTCGAGCATCCGGTGACCGAACTTGTTACAGGCATTGATCTCGTGCGTGAGCAGATCAATGTTGCCTGGGGCGAAACGCTGTCGTTCACGCAGGACGACGTTACGCTGACCGGGCACGCCATCGAATGCCGCGTTTATGCTGAGGATCCTGATAATAACTTCTTACCAAGCCCGGGCACGATCACTCGGCTACGGTTGCCGCACGGGCCGGGAGTTCGTGATGACGGCGGGGTTTATGAGGGGTCTGAGGTTTCGATCTACTATGATCCGATGATCTCAAAATTTGCCGTCCATGGCCGCGACCGTGCGGAGGCTATCGACCGTATGCGGCGGGCTCTGGCCGAATATGAGGTCGGCGGTATCAAAACGACCCTGCCGTTTTTCCGCGAGATAATGGATGATGCCGAGTTTGTCGCGGGCAATCTCGACACGGGGTTTATTACCGGATTTAACGAACGGAAAAAATCAGTCGAGCCGGATGACGCGACACGGGACATGGCAGCTATCGCCGCTGCACTTGCTTATAAGCAAAGACAAAATAGTGTTTCCGTATCTTCATCGAATGGCGAATCGAAGACAAGCAAGTGGGCGTTAAACGGTCGGATGGCGGCGATGGGCAACCGCATCTGATATTATCGAGATATGGAAGAGTTATTAAAACAATTGCTTGGCAAAAAGATCGATGTTTCGTGCGGTACAAACGCCGCATTTCGCGGTGACGTTGTGGATGTAAAAAGCGGTGTTCTTTATCTGCGTGATGAGGATGAAAAGGTCGCGTATGTCGCTATAGACCAGATCGCTGTCGTTTACGAGATCAAGGATCATCCTTCGCGGCCCGGATTTGTAAGTTAGATGTTTCTACTACAATTAGAAAAGCCCGGAGTTCTGCTGAACCCCGGGCTTTTTCTTTTCCAACTTTCTTTGTCTATTTGGCTTCTTGTACGCCGCCCTCAGGCTTTAGCTTACGGAAACCGACGATGCGGCTCGACCAGTAACCTGCAAATGGCGAGTAGGTGATGCCTTTGCTTGACGAAGCGTGATAAAAACCGTTTTCGTCAGCGACGATGCCCATGTGGCCGAGGCCATTGAGGAACACCAGCGTGCCAAACTTAAATCGGTCGTCACCCGAAACAGGCTCTGACTGTGCCCACAGGCTGCGTGCACTCGCTCTAGTAAACGGTATGCCTGCTTCTTGGAAAGCACTCCAGACGAAACCTGAGCAATCGTAGCTATTAGGGCCGGTCGAACCGTAGCGATAGGGTAAACCCCAACGCGATTTGATCGCCTGGTCTAATCTGACGCTCTCAGCACGGCCGTATGCCATACGTCCTGCTGCCAAGCCGCTCGGTGCATTGACCGCTTTGGTTGACGCTGTATTTGTTACGAGCGGCTCCCAAGCCTGGTCTCTGCCAACTACTTTAATATCGTTTGTGAGTGTGGGACGTGATGACGAGGTCGGTTTTACTTTTTCTGTCGGCTGAACTGACGGCATGTTGGTCGGCTGGCTGCCGGTCGATTTAACGATGCGTTCGCGGCCCTGGGCCGAAGCGGCAACGGTAAAACATACCGAGGTTAGTAAGACTAATGACGACAGAACAAATATTTTGTTTAAATCTTTCAAACTGTAACTCCAAAAATCTTTTGAGGCAGGGAACCTGAGGAGGGCGGTGATCTAGTCACCTATTTAACAAAAACCTCCAATACACGAAGAATTCCAGTAAATCAGAAATCTGATCTTGTTAAATATTCAAAGTGTATCCCTTGTTTTAACGCTAGTGAAAACTAACTATTGACATTATGACCTATAAGCAAAAGAAATGCAATCACATCAACTTTGTTATAGGTCGGGAGGCGGAGATTGAGATGGCGAGCGCGGAAAATGGGTTGCAGGTAAATGGTTTTGGCTATTTTGTAGCCTTTTCTATCTTTCGATAGAAAAGGCCCCGCCGCCCCACTACTTTTGCCTTTCGAGCACCCTTGGTTGTCCTGTGATAGAACAAGACATACTCAATCGGATGTAGCTTCCATTTTAAAATGCAAAAGCCTGCACAAAAGTGAAGGCTTAGCATTAATGCTAATGTTTCGCCCTTACTTACGTGCGGGCTTTTGCAAAGAAATTATGCTGAGAACGACGTTCCGCAGCCGCAGCCGCCGGTCGCGTTTGGATTTTCGAATGTAAATCCTGATCCCATCATATTCGTGGTGTGGTCGATCGTGATGCCGTTGAGGTATTGGACCGAAAACATATCGACAAAAAGCTTGATGCCAAATTTGTCAACGATCATGTCACCCCCGCGCGAATCTTCCTCGATATTGAGGCTATATTGAAAGCCCGAACATCCGCCCGGCACGACACGGACGCGAAGCCCAGCGGTTTCCGGCAGATCGTCTTCGGTGGCGAGAAATTTTTTGATCTCGTCTGCCGCGGTCTCGGTCACGTTCAACTCAAAAGTAGGTGCTGCAACTGCTGCCATATTTATAACGTCTCCTATAAAAATGAGGACCCGCAAAGCGAATCCTTACTTATTTGTAAATATTACTTAGATTTGGTCAAAATTACAAGCTCTGGTTTCATCGCCTCAATAGAAATTTGTCTCGCGACTTCTTCGGCAACGTGTCGAAATGCGGCCGCTTGCGGTGAATCGGGGGCGGAAATGACGACCGGAACGCCGGTATCACCGCCTTCGCGGACTTCCATTCCGAGCGGTACTTCGCCAAGGAAATTGAGGCCGTATTCATCGCAGAGGCTTTGGCCGCCGCCTTCGCCAAAGATGTTGTAACGATTGCCGGTGTCGGGGGCGACAAAATATGACATATTTTCGATCACGCCGAGCAAAGGCACGTTGACCTGCTCGAACATCTTGACCGCTCGACGTACGTCGGAAAGCGAAACTTCTTGCGGCGTTGTCACAAGAACCGCACCTTGCACTGGTACAAGCTGCGCGAGCGAAAGCTGCACATCGCCCGTTCCCGGCGGCATATCGACGATCAGGTAATCGAGCTCGCCCCAATTTACATCGGACAAAAACTGACGCACGACGCCATGCAGCATCGGGCCGCGAAGGATCATCGGTTTGTCGGGCGGCACGAGCACGGCCATCGAGATCATCTTGACGCCGTGCGCCTTAATCGGGATGAGCTTGTTTTCGACGACATCGGGCTGGCCGTAGCCGGTGCCGAGCATCATCGGGACGTTTGGTCCATAGACGTCCGCGTCCATGATGCCAACCTTTGCACCGTCAGCCGCGAGAGCGACGGCGAGATTTACGGCAACGGTCGATTTGCCGACACCTCCTTTGCCGGATGATACGGCGATGATATTTTTGACGCCCTCGATGGTCAGGTTGTTCGACAGCCCGCGTCCCTGCGGCACCTCGGCGTCCATTTTGACAGCAACGCTCGTCACTCCGTCGAGAGCGGAAACGATGCGATGTGCGTCTGATTCCATTTGCTCTTTGACAGGACAAGCGGGCGTTGTAAGCATGATCGTGAACGACACATCACCGCCCGAGACCTCAAGGTTATGGATAAACCCGAGCGTGACGATGTCTTTTTTTAGATCGGGATCGATGATCTGCTTGAGAGCATCGAGAACTGACTCTGGTGAAATTTGGCTCATTGTATAAATGCGGATCGACGTTATAAAGTAAAAGTGTATTGTAACAAAGATGAGCACAGACCTCGAAAACACCTACGACCACATACGCTGCCGCGGCAGCGGCTTTTACGAACCAAAACGCGGACTGATCGCCGTTTGGGGTAAAGAGGCCGTGCAATTTCTCGACGGGTTGATCTCGAACGATATGAAAACGCTCGAGGACGGCCAACAAATGCTTGCGGCATTTCCAAACGCCCAAGGTCGTCTGCTCGCGGTCGTGCGCGTGCTGAGGCAAGGTGATAAATACCTATTTGAGACCGAAGACTCGACGCGGGAAAAGGTGTTTCAAAACCTGTTTAGGTTCACGTTTGCGGGGGATTTTTTTGTTGAAGATCTGTCGGAGATGTATCGGTATTTTGAGGTGTTTGGAACGGCCCAAAGCTCCCCTCCTTACGAAGGAGGGGTGGCCGCGTTTCGCGGACGGGGTGGTTCTTTGACGCTGGTGGTTCCTGATGATAAAGCAGATGAGGTGCTCAAAAAGTTTGAGGTTGACGGAGCAACCGAAATCTCCGACGACCTTTACGAAATCCTCCGTATCGAATCCGGCACACCAAAATACGGCGTCGATATGGACGAAACGACCATCGTTCCGGAACTCGGCATCGACGGCATGATCTCTTACAACAAAGGCTGCTACATCGGTCAGGAGATCATTGCACGGATCTATTTTCGCGGCCATGTCGCAAAAAGACTGACAGGCTTGGTCTTGTCGGAACCGCCTGCGTCAGCGGGCGGCCAGCTTGCCGGAGCGGAACTCACGACCCCGGACGGCAAGAACGCCGGACGCATTACATCCGTCACATTCTCGCCAAAACTCGACAAGACCATCGCCCTCGCGTTTGTTCGTTATGACTATTTAGCTAGCGGTACTGAATTGATGGTTGGGGATATTTCCTCGACGGTTACTGACTTGCCGTTCTTAAATTGATCTCTCCGCGCTCCCTGTGCCCTCTGTGGTAAAATCTCTTCGAAATATGCAGGACCTCGACATCGATCTGCCAAACGCAAAGCTCGCGTACACCATTATCCAATCGCTGCTTGACGGCCACGAAGCGCTCAGCGATTTGCTCGTCGTGATGTCGCACGCTCTAGACGAAGACACCCTCAAAGCCCTTACCTTGACCGGTGAGTGGGAAAAATACCTCGAATCAAAACGCGGCATGGAATCGACGCATGCACAGATCGAAAAGCTGACCGAGGCGATGAAAGCTCTCGAAGGAGGATCAACCACATAGAAACATAGGTCACATAGGCTTATCTATGTGTTCTATGTTTCTATGTGGTACAACGTCTGGAATGTTTGATCTAGTAATCATCGGTGCCGGGCCCGCGGGGATAATGGCGGCGTACGAGGCCAAAAGGGCCGGGCTTGACTATTTGGTCATTGAAAAAGGCCTGATCGGCAATACGATCTACAACTATCCCGTCGGGCTGACAGTTTTTTCCACTACGAACGAACTTGAATTCGAAGAAGGCGGGCTTGATCCGGCGCGGGAAAAACCAACTCGCGAAGAACTGCTCTCGTACTATGTACGGTTTGTGCTGGAGAATGATCTGAATGTGCAGACCGGGGAAACGGTAGTGGAAGTGCGGATTGCGGATCGCGGAGTGCGGAATGAAGATGAGGCGAAACCAACATTGTTCGAGGTTGTTACTGATAAAGGTGAATACCTAACCCAAAACATCCTATTCGCAATGGGAGCGATGGACTATCCGCGAAAGCTGAATGTTCCGGGTGAGGATCTGCCAAAGGTGCATGAGATGTTTCGCGAGACTTATCCTTGGGTCAAAAAGCGGGCGTTGATCGTTGGCGGCGGTAATTCGGCGGGCGAAGCGGCTTTGTTTTTGGCACAGGAGGGTGCGGAGACGACGCTCGCGATATTTCGTGACGATTGGGAAAACACTGATCCGAAACAGGGCTGTATCAAATACTGGGTAAAGGAGCCGCTTGAGCAGGAGCTAAAAGAGCATTGTCTGAACCTGTTTTTTCTCGGCAAGGTCATCGAGATCCGCGAGGGCGAGGTCGAGCTTGAAAATGAGAACGGCGACCGCGTTGTGCTCGAAAATGATGTGGTGTTTGTACTTATCGGTTCGGATGCAGATCTGACTATGTTAAAGAGCCTGGGTGTCGAGACCGAGCAGGGAAAGGGCGGCGAGGTTCCGGTTTATGACCCTGAGACTTTTGAAACCAACGTCCCGGGCGTTTACGTCGCAGGGCATTTTACGCATCAGCGGCATATTAAAGGTGCTATAGACGCTTCGAAATTGCTCGTGCCGAAGCTAAGTAAGAAATTGCCCAGGAAAAACACGAAAGACACAAAATAAAGAAAAGGCAGTCACGATAAAGAAAAGGCAGTCACGATTATTCGCAACTGCCTTTTTAGTGGATTTCGTGTGTTTCGTGGGTAACACTCCTAGTTTCCGTCCGGTTTTTTCATTCTGACCATCACTTTTTGGTTCTGAAATTTATCCGCGATATTGCCCGGATTGATCTCATAGCTTGTGACGTCAAATGTCTCGTCGGTTTCGCCGCCGGCGGTCTGCGTCCATTTGTATGGAAGCTGCACGCCATTGACCGAACGATAGTCCGAAAAACGTACCTGCAACTCTGCACTCGCCCTTGTTGATTCGATCTTGTGGTCAAAGATCATCTTGTCGTTCTCGCCGCTTCCGGCTTGATCCGGTTTTGTCGTGAATGTAAACACTTTTGGCATTCGCATGCCTGTGTAGCTCATCATCACCGGCAGATTTGATCCGCCGTCTAGATAAAGTTTGTACGACTGCCCGCCAAATGATGCTAGGACGATGTTGCACGACCGTCCGTCAACATCGCCGGTGCCGCCGTATGTGTACTCGACATCCATACCCTGCGGAGCGGTTAGCAATAGGCTGAGCGTGAGACGGAGGAGATCGTTGTGACGGGCCGCATCACCGTGTCCGTCGGCAGTACGCATAAAGGTGTGGTCGCCCTTTTGGATGTCAAAGGTCTTGCCGTCTTTGGTCGTAAAGGTCGCGGTCCCGGCGTTACCATCGCGAACGATCACCTTGTCTGAAGTACTGGATTTAAATTCTTGAGTTTCGCCGCCGTCTTTTTTGATGATGATGTGCTTTTCACCTGGAACGCCCGGATGCTCAGCGATCCATTTGTCGGCATCTGCTCCGGTCAGCTCCAAAACCGTGCCGTCATCTTTTTTGACAACGATCTTTTTCGAGATGTTTGCTCCGGTTCCGTCGCCGTGACCGGCACCATCGATCTTGACCATCATTTTGTCTTTGTCACCGCCGACAACGACGACATCGACCTGTTGATCGACGATCTTCATACCTTCGCCGTTAGCGTTGTCGCCGCCGATCTTGATCATTTTGGACATCTTATCCGGCAACTGCAGGGCGATCTCGGTCTCGCCTGTCTGCGGTTGAACGACGCCGTTGAGTTTCATCTGATGGGTCGTCTTGCCGACGATGATCATGCTCTGAATGCTGCTGACGGCGGCGTCACCGCCGATGGCCTGACGGGCTTTGGAAATTAGAGCCAAGGCTTTTTCGTCAGATTTGAATTTCGCACCAGTCTTTTCGACCAGTGAGCCAACGCCGATGAAAAACACCGACACACATAAAATTGAAAAAATAAATCGTTTCATAACATTTACCTCCGTTGTTTGTACATTATTGCTGAATATCTAGCAAGCGTGAGCCGGAGCCGCAACATCTCTCAGACCCCAATATAAACTTCGACATTATGGATATTCGCATGGCGTAGGTCCAGAGTGATTAAGAGAACGCAAAGAAATTGTTAAGGATGTAAAATGTCGCGAAAAACGATAGACAAGGCAAATTGTAAAATGGACAATGAAATTCGATGAAACGTTCGTGGACGACAATTTTGCTGATCGTGGGGCTTGGGGCGTTGCTCGTGCTTTCGGGTGCGTTGCAATACCGTTGGCTAAAGCAAATTAGCGAATCGGATAACGAAAAGGCCCACCGACGTGTTCAGGAACAGGCCGAGCGTTTTGCGATGGATTTTAATCGCGAGATTCAAAATTCGTATTTTAATTTCCAAACCGGAGCCGATACATGGACTAAAAAAGATTGGTCGGCGTTTAATGAACGATATGATTATTGGCGTGAAAAAACCGCATATCCCGGGCTGATAGCCGACTTCTATTTTCTCGGAACCGTACCCGGCAATGCCTCGCTAAAATACGATCGTGTGGGCCGGGCGTTTGTACCGGTTGAAGACAATGCAGAGCTGACAGATCTGCGTTCGCGTTTTGCGGATAGTAAAAATTTCAAACCCGTCCAAGCCGATATTTACACGCTTTTGTTGCCCGTTCACAACGAAGGACAAAAAATCGCGGGACCGATCATGATCCGGACACCGTCGCCTGAGGCTCCGCCCTCGATCTCGATGCCGCCGACGGTGGGATATTTGGCGATAAAACTTGACCCTACGATAGTTAAAAATAATATTTTGCCTGATCTAACGGCGAAATATTTTCCCGATGGCGAGTTTCGAGCCTCGGTGACGGACAGGGCGGGGGAGAGTGTTTTTCAGGCGGTTACCGGAGAATCCCGTGATGCGACGGCTCCGCTCTTTAATGTCGCTCCCGATAATCTTATCTTTTACGCAAACAAAGATCTGATGGATAAGATCGGCGAACGCAGGTCGGACGTCATGGTCAGCCAAAAGGTCGAGACGCATAGTTTTAACCGTATCGAGTCGAATACTGACAAAGACGGCGGCGTTAAGATCGAGATCAAAAAAGAGGGAAAACCGAGAACATCTGTTTTTACCGCGACGACAACGACTTCGGATCGTCCGGGTGACAGTCCGTGGACGCTCAATGTTCAGCATGTTTATGGTTCGCTCGATGCGTTTGCCGCGTCGAATTTGCGGCGAAACCTGGCGATAGGATTTGGACTGCTGTTTTTACTCGCGTGTGCAATTGCCGCGATAATCGTTTCGGCACAGCGTATGAAACGCGCCGCGCAGCGGCAGGTCGATTTTGTTTCGAGCGTCTCACATGAATTTCGCACGCCGCTCGCGGTCATATATTCGGCGGGCGAAAATCTTGCCGACGGCGTTGCCAAAGAGGATGCGCAGGTTTCGCGTTACGGCGACCTGATCAAAGGCGAGGGACGCAAACTATCGGGCATGGTCGAGCAGATTCTCGATTTTGCGGGGGCGAATTCGGGCAAAAAGAAATATACCTTTGCCGCTGTGAATATCGATGATGTCGTTAGCGACGCCCTCGATACGTGTCATCCGCTGATCGAGGAAAAGGGAATTGTCGTCGAGACCGCTATTTCGCCTTTGCCGACGATCAATGCTGATAAAAACGCTTTGACACAGGCTGTTCAGAACCTGGTTATCAATGCCGTTAAGTACAGCAAAGGCGGAACAAAAATGCGTGTTAATGCCGAAAACGGCGGCGGTAATATTAAGATCTCGGTCGAGGACGAAGGCATCGGCATCTCGAAAAGCGATCTTCGACAAGTGTTCGAACCGTTTTACCGTTCGCGTGCGGTCGTTGACGCACAGATCCACGGTAACGGCCTAGGGCTCTCGCTCGTAAAACAGATCGTCGAGGCCCACGGCGGCAAGGTGACGGCGACGAGCGAACCGGGCAAGGGAAGCACATTTACCATCGAATTGCCGCAACACGGGAATTAGCCACAGAGACCACATAGACTAGATTCCATTAGCTCTCATTTTTCTCTGTGAACTCTGTGGCAAGACTTTTTATGAAGATACTTCTTGTCGAAGATGAAAAAGGCCTTATCTTGACGCTCACGGACCGTTTGACGAGTGAGGGTTTTGATGTGACTTCGGCGGCGGATGGCAAGCAGGGATTTGACCTCGCGGCTTCGGAATCGTTCGATCTCATTATCCTCGACGTAATGCTCCCGAAAAAGAATGGTTATGACGTATGCCGTGATCTGCGGCAAAAGGGTATTTCGACACCGATACTGATGCTCACGGCAAAGGGCGAGACGATCGATAAGGTGCTGGGACTCAAACTCGGTGCCGACGATTACCTGACCAAGCCTTTTGAGGTCATCGAGTTGCTCGCCCGTGTCGAGGCCTTGCTGCGGCGGTCACCCGCTCAGGCCGAAACGCTGGTTAACGGAGCGTTTCGTTTTGGCGAAATTGGTATCGATTTCAAAAAAGCTGAGGTCACGCGACGCGATGAGCCCGTCGATCTGTCGGCGATGGAGTTTCGCTTGCTGCAGTTCTTTATCGAAAATCGTGGTACCGTGCACTCGCGTGACGATCTGCTTGATGCAGTTTGGGGCTATGACGCGATGCCGACTACGCGGACTGTTGACGTGCACATCGCGTGGCTGCGGCAAAAGCTGGAGGAAAACCCGCGACATCCGCAGTTTATCCAGACCGTTCACGGCATGGGTTATAAGTTTGTCGTGTAGGGAATGATGTAGCCGGCAATGGCGATAAAGTGAAGGACGCTGCCGCCGAGGACGAAGATGTGCCAAATGGCGTGGTGGTGTTTGAGCGAATGCCAGCCGAAAAATATAGTGCCGAGCGTATAACTCACACCGCCCGCGACGATCAGAGCCATCGGCAAAAACCCTACTGTTTCATAAAGCGGCTTAACGGCAACAAGCCCGACCCAGCCCATTAGCAGATAAGTTATCGCTGACAGCGGACCTGAGCGGACGTTCATAAACAGCTTCATCGAGATCCCTACTGCGGCAAATACCCACGCAAACGTAAATAAATATGGCCCGATGCCGTCCCGCAACGGGATCATCGCGAACGGCGTGTAGCTGCCCGCGATCAGTAGATAGATGCAGCAGTGATCGACCAGTTGTAGCCGGAGTTTTGCCTTTTCACTAACAGCGGTGTGATAAAACGTCGAAGCCGCGTAAAGCAGTACCAGCGAGGTGCCGTAGATAAAACAGCTTGCCACCTGCCAAGGCGATGGATTTTTTGCCGCAAGCCATGTGAGAAAGACAAACCCAATGAGGCTAAGCACAAAGCCCAGCCCGTGAGTGATGGCATTTGCCACCTCCTCGATGCCCAGCAGGTGATATCTTTCTTTGATAACGGTGCGCATGTCTCGGTTATATTAGCAAAACCGACGACCGGCATGGGTAATATTTCTGTATTTAATTAAAATCAGTTGGTTCTGATCAGCGTCCAAAGCTGGCCCTGATCTTGATCCGAGGTTTTTTTCATCTCGATATAATACTGAAAGTAAGTAACGGCTTCGAGCGATTTGCCGTCTCCGAGAAACTCGGTGGTCAGGCGAAAATAATCGCCGCCAACGGGGGTGACTTTCCACTTTTGACCGCTGAAATTGCCGGTCGGGGCCATTCTGACATATTCTTTTTTGGTCGGGTCAACGTCCAGCGACCGGTTCTTTTTGTCGTAATCGTGCAGGATCGTAGTGAGTGTGAAAAAGCCGCGACCATCGGGCTTCATTAGCCACATGAGGTTGCCGAAATCACCGGTTTTTCTCATCTGCATCTTATCGGTGAACTGGCCACTGTAAATTGCCTCCATCGCAAAACCATCGCCATAACGTTTATTGACGAGGTAGAATCCGCCGTTTTTCGCCGGTATCTTTTTCCAAAGCTGGCTTTCTTTGTTGCCCGAATCACGCAGCCGCAAAAAGCGATGTGTTGATTTTGCGTGCGTGAGGGCCTTTGAGTCTCCGAGCCAGTTGTTTGTGATTCGATAATAGTCGCCCTCGACATTGGTGATCGCCCACAGTTGGCCCTCGTCGATGGCCGATTCAGAGATCGTTACCGCAACATCGCGCTTATCATCGACGACCTCTAAAGACTCGACATCACCGAGTTCGCGATTGACGATACGATACGAATCTTCGACCCCCGAATCCGGCGTGATCTGCCACAACTGAGCCTTGTTTTCGTCGAGGTTGGTGATGAACAATTTGTCGGCTTGCGCATCGAACTGCAGGGTTTTGTTCTCTTCGCCCTTGTGTTTGTCGCCGATGACGTAGTTTCTGTTTGCTTGTCTGATGATCAGGAAATGGGTCGCAAGCAGTGCTCCTCCAAACAGAAGGCCGATCAGCAGGATCGCTACGACAAAAAATCGCAGAACCTTAGACTTTTTCTTTGGCGGTTCCTGGGCGTAATACTGCTGCTGCGGAGGCGGCGGGATCTGCCGGTCGGCCTGTGGCTGAGCAACATAAGGAGCTTGATTTGGTGGCGGCGGCGGTTGAACGGGTTGCTGAGCCCGCTGCGTTGGCCGGGCATGCGGCATTATCACTGTTGCTCCGTCTGAAATATCCAGAAGCGGCTCTCCGCAATCAGCACAAAACTTATTCTTTCCGTAATTTGAAACGTTACATTTAGGACAGATCATAATGTGGTTATTACATTAATTTTGGCCAAACAAGCCTCGGTTATTTAATAGTCGTTCGCGATGTTCTTGCTTTTCGACGGTTTAGTACGCTTAAAGTTCTTTTCCCATGGCTCTTTGTTGTAGTTCCAAGAGTACGTATTAGGATTGAACAGATCCGAGGCGGCCTGACAGCCGGTCGAAATGATCAATATTCCTAGCACGACTACCGTAAGAAGAGTGTTCTTGACTTTGCGTCTGATTCTTAAGTTCGCTTTGTCCATTAGTTATATGTCTCCGTATTGCCGCGCGAATCGGTCAGGTCCAGGGTCGTGTTATTGTTTCGGAGGCGGTATGAGAATTTATCAACACTTCCCGAAACAGTGGTAGTGAGTTTTCCGGGACTGAGCGAAAAAGTCCCGCTAACGAACCCGCCGCCATTCCAAATATTGACATCTCCATTCCATCCCGAGCTGGATTTTCTCACCGACATAAATTCAATTTGGTCGCCCGGATTGTTGATGTTTGTCCAAATATGCGATGCGAGTACGCTGCCGTCATTTTGAGCTGTGGTGTTTCCTTTTCCTTTGGTCATCGAGATCCGCATTGATCCGTCATCCATTTGTATTTCGTTGCCGCCACCCAAAACCTTATAGCTCACAATGCCGTTAACGCCCAAGGCGCTTACATTTAGCTCGATCGTTTTGTTCGGATAAACAAAATAGTCGCCGACGATCGAACCTGAGCCATCAGTGATCCTGCCTTCGAGCACATCTTTGTTCTTACTGGCATAGCTGAACGACCAGTTGAAGAAGGTTCCGTTGGCATCTACGTCCCAAGTCCCCTCAAATGGATTTGATGTCTTTGCCGCGGCTGTATTAGACGCCGTGTTCGCTGGAGCAATAGCGACATTTTTTGACGGATCCTCGACCACTGTTTCGTCCGTTGCGTCAGCCCGTTTAACTCGCGGCTTTTTATCGTCAGCGCAGCCGATCATCATAGTCAGTAAGACTGTCGAAACAGCCAGTAAGCTTAGTATGTTTCCAAGGCTCTGATACGTATTCTTTTTCATTTCAATTCTCTCTAATTGATCTTGGTTCTATTTTTTTCCCAAAACTCTCTAGCATTGACTGCAGTGATCCGAAGCTAATCCGGGATCGAAACTTACTGATCGGGTACCTCAGGCCTCCGGGCAGTCGGTTTCTGCTGTTCAGTTTGTTTTCCGGGCTGAGCGTTCGTTCTTCGCAGATCGCTGACCTCGCCGTCCTGATTCGTAAATTTCATTGAATTTCCGTCCGCAGAGATCTCGCACTTGATCTTGCTTGCCACACCGCCTTGAATGAGTTTGATCATGTCATCACGGGAAACTGTGTACTGCGAAGGCAGATCACGATCGCCCCTAGAATAAAAATTAAATGTTCCGACAAAGGTATCGCCCTCACGTTTTGACACCGTGAACTCAAAGATCACGCCGTCCGGGTTATTTTCGGGTTCCCATCTGCCGGCAAGTGCCCGGGCCTTTTGTTCGATCATCGCGATATCGGCGTTTTGTCCGGCAGAATTTGTATTTGTATTCGCGGCCGCCGGTTCATTTGGCGCAGGCGGATTTGCTAGATCGTTTTTGATCTCCTCGTCAGTTGCCTCGACCAGGTCGGCAGAATCGGGATCGACCTCTCTCGGTGTCGTGTCGTCCGCTAAATTGGGCTTTTCCCGTTTTACTGTTTTGAGCTGTCTTTTCGGCGCATTTTTAGCGGGGTCGAGGAAATCGGACAACTCACGGCAACCGGAAAGGCTCGCCAATACCGCAACTATTAATGGCAATTTGGCGATCGCGAAGATTTGCTGTTTTAACGTTGATCTAAACATATTCTCTGTTCGGTACTGATTGTTTTTAACTACGAACATTTACCTAAGCAAGATCTCTGCTTGGCTCGGCAGAGCGTTTCGGGGTCGGGGTCTTGCCGATAGTCCGCCATACACTGGTCATAGACCCTGTAGCATTTCCCGTCACAATTGACTGGGTTCTTTTTCGGGGCAGCCGGTTTCGGGGCGGCTGCAGTCGTCGGGCCTGACGTTGCGGCGGAAGGATCCATTTTGACGAGCGTCATGGCCACACCATCGGTCAAGTTGATAGCCATCCTGTTTCCGTCGGCAGAGAGCTCGGCTTTGAGTTTTAGTTCTTTACCGGTATTGTCGATCTCCTTGATCCATTCATCTCGGGAGACGATAAGCGTGGAGGATTGGTCCGGCTTACCTTTTTGGGACAAGGTTGCAGGTACGACAAAAGCGTCGCCCTGTTTGTTCGGCGTGCCGTACGTAATCGTAAATGTATCTTTTCCCAATTGTGTTACCCACTTGCCGACAAATGCCTGAGCCTTCTTTTCCACATCGGACAGATCTGAGCTCGGAGTTGCTGGTTGTGAGCTCGTCGGACTACTCGCAGCAGGCGCATTTGCTACAGTGTTGGAAGCGATCCGCGGCCTCGGTGTCCGATTCCCTTCGTCCGCTGACGCATTGGAATTGTTTCGGTACAGCATGAATCCGATCAACCCCGCAATTATGGCGAAGCCCAATCCGCCGGCAATAAACAACGCATAATTTGGGCCTGATCTCGCCGGCGAATAGCCTACGGTTTGCGGGGGACGAGCACCGCCCGTTGCACCACCAGCCAGCGGGTTCTGAAAGCCGCAACTAACACAAAACCGCATTGGGTCAGGATTCTGAGTTCCACATTCTGGACAAAACATAATAGTTCTCCGTAAATTAGATAGCTCCGCCGGAGCGGTCGAACATAATGTGTCGTGGGAGTGACCATTTTTACCTGTCAGTTAGGCTTACCCACAACTTACGTATTGGGTCGATACAAAACCATAGCCTCTTTTGTATCTGATCTTGGTCCAATCGTTACCGTAGTTGTCCTGTTCGATACCGTAGGCCACGATGTTGGCTCCGATATTCAAACTGCCGATCACTCTCCCGCCGGGAGTGGAACGTACGCGAAGCGGACGATCGTCATTCCCAGTGACCACGCAGTTATCTTGAAACAACGTGGCCGTTTCTGTGGTTGTTGTCGCCGCCGACGATACCGGTAAAAGGGTGGTGCCGAAAAGCAAAGCCAACGCGAACGGTGCTGTCATCAAAATTTTCTTTTTCATTTTAGTTTCTCCTTTTTTTAGTTCCCGCGTGAGCGGTAATATTTAATTGCAAGTGGTGTCTTCCAATAAGATCTCGCCTTTGATCCATTTTGTGCCGACTTTGGCTTTGACCACGATCAGCCCCTGATGCAGATCAGGGATCGTCCACGAAAGGCGGGTTCCTTTTGCTAGCTGGATGGTGTTTTCAGTCGCCGATACAAAAAAATTCGCGTTGGGCTTTTTAACCTTACGTGCGGTAAGGCTTGTTTCACGCATTTCAAGGCTCTCGGCGGTTGCCGTTTGGCCGAAAAATACTGCGGCCAGCAATATTGCGGCGATAGATAGAAATGTTGTCTTTTTCATAAACTTCTCCTTGTTTGATAAATTTGCGTTTTAGTTTTCGTAAAAGAGCGTTAGAACGGCGCTACTGCCGCGACTGAAAGATATCGACCTGGTTCCCGGATCGATCACTGCCTTATCATTCTTCTGTAATGCCAAGTTGTCCGGATTGTGCACATACGTGATCTTGTGCACCGGTTTATTGAACTTCATCGACCCGCACTCCGCTCCCGAGAAAACCGCTGCGAACTCCGTGCCTCGGCGAACATTCATTACGCATATTTTGTTTCCTTTTTTGATACCAACATCAGGAACGTCTTGGGCGGCGTATGCGTTTATTAACGATATTTCATCGCCAGCGACGGGAGTGAGCTTTCCTGAGCTTGACCTGGTGACAACAGAATTGACCACACCTCTTTGAGCTGATACGCCTGCATTAAAAGCCATCATCAAGCCCGCTGCCAATGATAGAAATAGTAGTTTTTTCACAATATTCTCCTTCTGCAAAATTTCTTCGAATTACTAAAAAATCAACTTTGGGTCAGGGTTGTCTTGAGCCCGCCCACCTGTCAGGTCAGCGAATGAGGCGACGCAGATCAATGCAGTTCCGCCCTCTGCCAATTCGGTAAAATGCACTGAGCCGCCCTCGATGATCTGAAAGACCTTTCGCTGAGAAATATTAAACATTGTGGCGACCTGGTCGGCCCGCAACATAGCGTTTCCGCATTTCTCGCAATAGGTCTGACGCTCGGCCGGCTGACGTACGACAAAGCGGCGATTCGTCGCAGCAAAAAATTCAATTTTTCTCTTGATTTCCATTGCGTTTCGGCTTAAATTTATCGCTGATACGCAAAACTACCTCGGCGGCCCCACAAAGTCTGGATTTGTTTTGGAGATTTTCTGGATTTATTTTGGATAACGCTAAACCACTAGAAACACAGGCTAATTATCGTTTTGGAACTTTCGCTTTGGATGTCGCGGAGCGGCGCCTATGGCGCGGAGACGAACCGATACAACTGAAACCAAAGCAGTTTGATCTGCTCTATTATTTCGTCTTGAACGCCGGGCGCGTGGCAAAGAAGAGCGATATCCTCGACGCGGTCTGGCCGGATACGTTTGTCGAAGAAACGACGCTTGCGCGCAACGTCTCGTGGCTAAGAGATCTGCTTGCGGATGACGACGGCAAACAAATTATCGAGACTGTGCCAAGGGTCGGTTACCGCTTTACGCCAGAGGTGTCCGATACGGATCAAAACGACCTGTTGGTCGTAGAGGAGCAGACGGTACATTATTTTCGCGGCGAAGAGACGATCACGCAGACCGCCTCGCCAACGCACCGCCTAGTGCCCGCGTTGGTACTTGTACTAGCGGGGGCTGCTGTTACCGTTCTTGCTGTGGGCGGCTTTAACCTTTATCGAAACAAGTCTGAATTAACCGCACAAAAACCGGATGTAAGAACGTCCGACAGTCGTCCGGGACTCGTCGCGACATCAGATCAAAAGGCGATAAAGATCGGTTCGATAGTTAATCTGCAAAACCGCTATCCAAATGACGGCTCGTATCTCGACGCTTGGGGTGCGGTGTACAGCAAGCCGGAATTTAGACGGGTCCCGACCGAGACGATGTTTGTCTCAACGCATAATGATCCTGACCGTGATAACGGATCCGGCAGTTGGGAGATCGTTTCGGCTAATGGAAAAGACAATGGCGAGCCGCTGGTTGTCGGCGACAGGATTCATCTAAAAAATATGTATCCTGGCGGCGGTTATCTGGACGCCTGCGGCTGGACCGAACATTTGCGGGTTTTTGAAAAGTTTGTGGATCAAACGGGAGCGGTTTTTACGACCAGATCGCCGAACCGCGATAACGGAACCGGCATATGGATCGTACGGTCCGGGGCTCAGCCGGACGGAACACCGATCGCAGAAGGCGACAGCATCGCCATCGAAAGCAGCTATTTCATTAATGATGCGGGCAAAAATCGTGTGTCGGGCTTTCTAAATGTTACGGGTAAAGTGAAAGATCTGCCGTCGTTCAGTGACTACGACGGTGCGCGATTGGTGTTCACAAAGAGCCTTTCGTACGATCAGCCGGTCCCGGATATCTGGACCATCACCGCAAGCAAAGCCTTTCCAAACTAGACGTTAGCTTCTAAAAATTCGGTTCCTGATGTCGAACGCTGACGGCGTGCGACGCCGGTTTCGTAGGCTGCCTCTTCGACCTTTTCGGCGACCGCCTCGCCGACGCGGCGATCGAATACCGACGGGATGATGTAATCGGGGTGTAGTTCGTCCGGGCCAATGATCTCAGCGATCGCGTGGGCGGCGGCGAGTTTCATTGCTTCGTTGATACGCGAAGCCCTGCAATTCAACGCCCCACGAAAGATGCCGGGAAAACAGAGAACGTTGTTGATCTGGTTTGGATAATCCGAGCGTCCGGTCGCCATAACGGCGACGTGTCCGGCGGCGTCCTCGGGCATGATCTCGGGCGTCGGATTGGACATCGCAAAGACGATCGGGTCTTTTGCCATCGTGTCGAGATCGGCGGGCGTGAGCAGATTTGGTGCTGACAATCCAAAGAAAACGTCCGCTCCCTTGATGACTTCGTGGATCGTGCCTTGCTCGTTATCGGGGTTGGTGTTGCGGGCGTACCAATCCTTGACCCAGTTCATGTTTTCCTTGCGGCCGTTGTAGATCGCACCGGTCGTGTCGCAGCCGATGATATTTTTGACACCGGCGGCCATCACGATCTTGCTGCACGCAACGCCCGCCGCGCCGATGCCGTTGACGACGAGCTTGATGTCCTCCATTCGCTTGCCGGTGATCTTCAGAGCGTTAATGAGCGCCGCAAGTACAACGACGGCGGTGCCGTGCTGGTCGTCGTGAAAGACGGGAATATCGAGCTCCTGTATCAGCCGCTCCTCGATCTCAAAGCAACGCGGCGCCGAGATGTCCTCAAGGTTTATGCCGCCAAACGCCACCGCGATATTTTTGATCGTTTCGATGATCTCGTGCGGGTCCTTTGTATTGAGGCAGATCGGGAACGCATCGACGCCGCCAAATTCTTTGAACAACTGACACTTGCCCTCCATCACAGGCATCGCCGCCGCCGGGCCGATGTCGCCGAGCCCGAGCACAGCCGTTCCGTCCGAGACGACCGCGACGGTGTTCTTTTTAATGGTCAGGTTAAACGCCTTTTCGGGGTCTTTGTGGATCGCCTCGCAGATGCGTGCGACGCCCGGCGTGTATGCCATCGACAGGTCCGAGCGCGTTTTTAGAGGCATTTTCGAAACCGTCTCGATCTTGCCGCCGAGATGCATCAAAAACGTCCTGTCTGAGATGTTTACCACCTCGACGCCGTTGATATTCTGCACCGATTCGACGATCTCTTTGTCGTGGTGCTCGCTCGCGGCATTTACCGTAATGTCGCGGATCAGATAGTCCTTGCCGGCGCTCACGATGTCGATGCCCTCGATGTCGCCGCCGGCCTTTCCAATTGCCGTCGTGATCTCGCCGAGCTTACCCGGCTGATTCTGTATCTTAACGCGAAGCGTAACGCTGTAACTCGCGTTGGGTGTTGGTGTGTTAGGCATAAATTAAGTTCCCCTCCTTACGAAGGAGGGGGGACGCGCCTCGCGGACGGGGTGGTTCTCTATTTCTTCCAATAAAAAGTATGCCGAAAAAGGCGGGCGAGGGCAAATTACGGGAGTTCTGCCAATTCACTCACACCGCATAAATGTGCCGCTGCCGCCGACGCCGGCAGGAACGATCTTGCCGCCGCTAAGGCCGACGACGAAATCCTGCATTTGGCACAGCGGGCGGTTTGGTATTTTTAGCAGCACGGTGCCTCGTTTATATGAATTGTAGCTAACCTTGTAATAGCGAAAAAGATCGTCGCTCGCGACGTAATCTAGGCTCTGACGCTTAACCCAGGTTGTGTAATCGAGACCTATCTTGATGACCTGTGCTCCGGGGTATTCTTTGGCAAGAGCGGCTTTTACCACCGATTCGACACCTGCGTCGCGGTATGGGGGCTGTTTGTACGAGCGATCAGGAGCGTCGCGCAAAACCATCGCTTTCAACTTATCCGCTCGGGCTTCGGCGGCCGATGTCGCGTCCGCTGGAACTTCGATCTTATAGACGGCATATTTTGGCCGGAGCCACGCGATCTTTTCCGCTCGCCATTTATCACGTTCCCAGATCAGCTGCTGCGTTTCCCAGCGGACAGGATTGTCAGGCTCGTTAAAACCAAAATTAAGATTTTCGTCAGTGTAGCCGAGATTTACCAGTGTTTTAACGACGCCGATTCGTGCTTTTTTCTCGAGCGAGACACGGTTTGCAGCGATCTGACACCACACGCCAAAGCGATAGTCGATCGACCCTTTGCGAATGTATCCCGGCGAAGCATAATCCGTCAGGCCGCGAAACCGTGTAGTGCAAAGCTGGTCTAGCTCGGCAAGCTCCGCGACGGTCTGTTTCCATCTGGACGAATCGGGAACAGGTGCACCGCCTTCGGTAAATTGCGGGTCGAAATAAGGAGCAAAATACTGCACCGCATTGCCAAAACGCGAGCCCTCATTCATAAACGCTCTCTGTAACGCGTCAGGCGGAATAGATTCGAGCGGGTTGCGTGCGGCATTGCCGATCTTTAGTTTTGGCGAATCTACCGGCAGCGTCACTACCTGATTATCCATGTTGCCAAACCGCACTCGAACATTATTGCCGCTGACCGCTTCGATCGTGGCTTTGACCCATTCCTGGCCAAAGCAAAAGCACTGGTAACGTACCTCGTCGCCGACCTTTTGCGAGTATGCGGCCGGAACCAAAACGAGAAACAAGGCTAAACCGATGACAAATTTCATTTTAGTCCTCCAAAAAGTGTTTGTGTTTTGTGCAGATTTTAGCATATGCGGGTAAAATGAGCAGACAGAATAATTTGCGACTATTCGCATCAAAACATCAGTGTTTGATGAAGCAGACAAATTTGGAGGCTCATTCTAAAAATGAAAAACACGATCCTAGCCATTATTTTCGCCGCTGGGGCGGCGGTTAACGCCTCTGCACAATGTCCGAGTCTGCAGATGACGGGTCCGAGCGTAGACGTTCTGGCGGGTGACTATATTATGTTCGTAATGAACGTCAGCGGCGGCGATGCTAAGGTGTTGCCGAAATACAACTGGGCGGTCTCAGCCGGCAAGATCGTCAGTGGACAGGGAACACCTGTGATAAAGGTAGATTCGACGGGGCTTGACAGCCAGGACGTGACGGCGACCGCTGAGGTCATCGGTTATCCGCCCGAGTGCAGAACAACGGCGAGCACGACCAGTTTTGTAAAGGCCGCACCAAAGGCACAGAAATTTGACGAGTTTGGCGCGGAAAACAATGAAAGCGAATGGGCGAGGCTTGATAGTTTTACTATCGGCCTGCAAAACGATCCTGTCGCGACGGGCTACATAATTGTGTATGGCGGGCGAAAGAGCAAAAAAACCTATGCCGCGACCACCATTAAACGAATGCGAACGTATTTGGTCAAACAGCGTGGGATGGATAACAACCGCATCATTACGATCAACGGCGGGCTCAGAGAAAAACCCTCATGCGAACTTTGGCTCGTCCCGCAAGGAGCCACGCCGCCCGATGTTTCGCCGACCATCAAGCCGAAACCAACGATCAAGAAACCTACAAAGAAAACGTCCTAACAACAACGCAAGAGCGGCTGTGACACTCAAAGAGATCATAGCCGCTTGTTAGAATACTGTCCAACCTAGGATCCTGCCTACTGAATAGGTGTTCCGAGCCGGATATCAGCATCGTCTAGGTCCTCAATAAGAAACGCCGGTTTTAGGGCCGGCGTTTTCTTCTGTTGGATTATCCTAAAGATCAGTTCTGCATCGGTGTCATGGCCGCGGAAGGATCGCAGGTACCAGGCCCCCAGCCTGCGGCTCCAGCGTAGGTTCCGGAATACATCACACCGGGCGTTGCAATGACAAATATTCGCGAGCCCGTCGCCGTAACGCCCGTGTAGGTCGTCGGAAAGGCTTGAGCGAGGTGACATGCGGGCGTCGTGGAAGTAGCCGTCACGCTGTGACCGGCAAACGTGTAGCCCGATTTGGTTCCGCTCGCGAGCGTGCTGTCGATAATGTTCGCGGTTCCAAGCACCGTGAAGGCGTTGGTCGTAAAAGGCACGCCGGCAAAGCTGCCGTTACCGACCGTCGCGGCATACGTCGCCTGCGCACCGTGATAAGTTCTTAGGCACGAGATGGCGTTCGCCTCATTGGCGGAGCGGCGCGAGGCGAGCAGATTTGGTATCGCAATAGCGGCAATGATGCCGATGATCACGACGACGATGAGTAGTTCGATAAGCGAGAAGCCTTTTTGGTTTTTCATTGTAAGTTTGTCTAACTCCTAATATTTTTGTAGCCGGATGGCCTGATTTTCTTCAGTACTGGTATCAAGGGGCGTGCCACGGCGGTCGCATTTGTGACAGAGCCAGTAAATACAGTTGGTTTAGTATTGTGAAAACAGCAAAAGGTGGGTTGTGAAGCCGTTTTCTACCAATTATTGTCACACCGGATATGCCGCCTATTGTTAATTAGTGCGGCTTTGGGCTAACGCGGTCACGGTGCAGTACTTTATCTTATCGCTCCGGCAATATAGGCGTTCCACGCAAAACCGTAGTTGTGTTATTATTCCGATATCACCAGTCGGAGGTTAACGCAATGAAGAAAGGTTTTCTGTACATCGCATTCATTATCCTTGCCCTCGCCGCAATACCGGCTCTTGCTCAAAATGATCCTCCGTCTGAGAAAAAACGCGAGGTAATGATCCGTGAGGCCGAAGCACGGACAAAGGACCCCACAAAAGAGCCCGCTGCAACCGCTTGTCCCAAGATCGAGATACGCTCGCCAATGGATCAGATCGTGCGAGAAGGCACGCCCGTGGTATTCTCTGCGACTCAGACCGGGGGCGACGCTGCCGTAACTCCGACCTTTGTGTGGTCAACCTCGGCGGGCATCATCGTGAGCGGCCAGGGCACGCGAAGCATCAGCATTGATTCGAATGGTGCGGCTATTGATCGTCAGATCACGGCCAACCTGTGGGTGAGCGGTTTCCCGGAGGAATGTGCTTCGCAATTTTCTCAGACCGTAAAGGTCGCCGGCCCGGCTGTAAAGGTTGATGAGTTTGCCGAACTCACACCCGACATCGAGGCTGAACGTATCAAGAATCTCACCGACAGCCTGTATGGGGCGACTGACAACATTTTTGTCATCACCTACGCAGGCCGCAACAGCATTCGCGGCTATGCGAACGCCGCTCTCAAACGCATCAAAGCCCAACTCGTCTCAAACGGCGTTACGTCAGACCGTATTGGGATAATTGATGGCGGCTTTAGAGAAGAACCTGCGTTTGAATTGTGGGTCGTTCCGGTCGGTGCTGACATGCCAAAAGCGACTCCGACGATCAAAGCAAAAGACATCGTCTATCCGAAAACAACGCCCGTTAAGAAGCCATAAAGCTACATCGCAAGATATCCGGCGGCATCCGCGATAGACGTATTTCCGCCGCAGAATATCAGCACGACCTTGCTGTCAGGCGTAAAGTTTCCCCGCAATTTCTCCGCCGCCGCGAGCGTGCACGATGCCGCTGGTTCGGTAATTACCTTGAGCCGCTCGGCGATGAATGTGAGTGCGGTAACCGCCTCGGCGTCGGAGACCACCGTTACGGATTCGAGCAAGTTTTGAGCTAAAGTCATCGTCGATTCGGTAACATAAGGTGCTCCGAGGGTCTTGGCAATGGACGTGATCGCGGGTAGCGTGACCGGTTCACCGGCGGCAAGTGCTTGTGACATCGCATCAGCTCCGACTGTTTCGACGCCCCAAACGCGAATATTCGAATTCGCCGCTTTGGCTGCCATCGCGACGCCTCCGGCCAAACCGCCGCCACCGATACTGACAAAAATATCTGTCACATCGGGCACATCTTCGAGTATCTCAAGGCCCACAGTCCCTTGTCCGGCGATGATCAGTTCGTCGTCAAACGGGTGCAAAAACACACGCCCCGCCGCCTCGTATTCTTTCACGCGCTCAAACGCCTCGGCGATCGTCGGCTGCAGATCGACCGTCGCACCGTAGCCGCGAGTAGCGTTGAGATATGTCTCGGGCGTGTTTTCGGGCATTGCGATCACAGCATCGACACCCAGCACGCTTGCGGCGTACGCGACAGCTTGAGCATGATTGCCTCCACTGACGGCAACGACGCCTTTGGCACGATCTTCGTCCGACATCGAGAGCAGCTTGTTAAAAGCCCCACGCGGTTTGAACGCCCCGGTCTTTTGAAACAGCTCGTATTTCACATACACATTCGTCCCAAGGTGTTTGCTCAGGCTGCTGCTGTATTCGAGCGGCGTGCGTTTGACGTAACCGGCGATCCGCTCGCAAGCGGCTTTGATATCGTTGATGTCCATTTGGGTAATATAACATGTCGCTTGTCCGTAGCCCGACCTTGAGGGAGGGCGTCAAGCAACGCCCGCGCTCACGCTTGGGCTACCGACACGGACGAAGTAAAATATACTCAATGACCGAACCTGAATTAATGTTAGAGTCCGATGTCCACGCATTTGGCGTCGAGATCGTCTATAAACAGCTTGTCGAAGCCGGTTGGGATATCCAGTCGGCGGACGTTTATGCCGAACGCACCGAGCATCCGCAGATCGTCGCGACCCGCGATGGCGAATTTGCATTCTTTGTCGTGCGAACCGCGATGCACCCCGGCCGCGGCCGCATCGAGGGCGAAGAGGTTTTCCAACATCTCTGCAGCCTGGCCCGCGACCACGGTGCGTCATGCTATTTCGCCAGCGTCGGCATCGCCAATTCAGAAGGCAAGACCGAAGAAGAAATGACCGTTCCGGTAAAAGGCGTTGCTTATCACGTCGCTTTCGACGGTCTGGTCAAAATGGAACTACCGGCAGAAAGTTAGCCACGAATTACACGAATAACACGAATTAGGAGTCCTTCTTCTTAGTGTCATTCGCGCAATTCGTGGCAAAAACTCTTTTCTTATGAACAAAACCCGTCTCGAAGCCTTTTCCGACGCCGTTATCGCGATCATCATGACGATCATGGTGCTCGAACTCAAGATCCCGCACGGCGACGACCTTGCGGCCATCAAGCCCCTCTTGCCGGTCTTCCTCGCGTACGTCCTCAGCTTTATCTATCTCGGCATCTACTGGAACAACCACCACCACATGCTCCAGGCGACGCGTAAAGTCAACGGCAAAGTGCTGTGGAGCAATATGCTGCTGCTGTTTTGGCTGTCGATGGTGCCGTTTGCAACGGGCTGGATGGGCGAAAATCATTTTGCACCGCTGCCGACCGCCGTTTACGGCGTGGTGCTGCTGCTGTGTGCGATCTCGTACACGATGCTGCAAACCAAGCTCACCAAACACACCGACGGCGAAAACGCCCTGCTCGCCGAAGCCGTCGGCAGCGATTTAAAAGGCAAGATCTCGATGGTGCTCTACATCGCCGCCATCCCGCTCGCCTTCGTCCAGCAAAACATCTCACACGCGATCTACGTCATCGTCGCCCTCATCTGGCTCGTCCCCGACACGCGTATCGAGAAAAAGCTCGGCAAATAATTTTTCGACGCTCTGGGCCGAAACGCGACTGTGAGGAAGCGTGCGGACTAATGCACGCTCGTTTACACTCGCGTTTCTTCCCATGCGATCAATTCGTGGTCCGGTCCGGACCAAGGTGGACCAAAGTGGACCAAGGTGGAACAAGGTGGACCAAGATCAATAAAACTCGCCGAGCGGTGATGCTATGCTTTCTGCAAGGAATGGGGTCTGACCTGCGATATTTTGTCTAGTATTTCTTATTTTCCTCAGGATAAAGCTGCTCCAGCTTTTTAGTTAGCTGGTCGGATTCGAGGTTGCCTTCGTAGGGGCGGAGGACGGATTCGTCGCCGTTTTCGAGCCAGGCGCGTTGTTCGTCGAGCGAGGTGAGGATGACGGGCATTGCCTTTGGGTGGATCGGCAGCATGAAATCGTTTGGCGCACAGGTAAAGCTGGTAAATGAATATCGCGTCGTGTTGCCCTCGAACCAGCGGCTCCACAGCCCGGCGATGCCAAAAGGCTCTCGTCCCTCGACAAAAATCTCAGCGGGCGGCTGCCCTTTGACCGGCCACTCGTAAAAGCTGTCAACCGGAAAGATGCACCGCTGTCCGCGACGCAGCAGGTCGGACCAGCTTTTGCGTTCGTGCATCGTATCGACACGGGCGTTGAACATCGGAAACTTAGTCTCAAAGGAATGCGAGCCTTCCCACTGCGCCCACCAGCGAGCTTGCAGCGTTTTGATAACGCCGTCATCGCGCCGCGCAACGATCCAGGCGGGCTCGGTCGGACGCAGGTTGTGCCGCTCCTCGAACGCCTCGGGATACAACCAATGAGCGATCATATCGCCAAAACGCTTTGCTTTCAGTTGTGAAGCTCTGCCGCACATACGGACATTGTATCATCCAAATTCGTACGAGCCCTCTCATTCAAAACAAGCTGCGTCGCAGGTGCGTTTTGCTCCCAACCCAAATCGTAATTAACGTCCGACTAGCTTGCGAACTGAATCGACGGCGTCTTTGTACGCCGTTTTGTCGGTTTGGGGTGAGCACATCACGGCACGGTCGTCGATAAAGGCGGCAACGCGGGGTTTGCCTTGTCCCATATAGACGTCGGCGTAGGGGATCTTGTGCGTTTCGAGCCACTCGACGATCTTTATGCGTAGCTGGCCGGCTGTGAGGACTGTCGGTTCGTATTCGCCGCCCTGATCTTGCGAGCAGCGGGCGCTGAAAATAATGATATCGGCGACCTCAGCGATCGATTCGGCAAATTCGCGTGCACCGGGCAAAGGTTCGCCGATGTGATCAAACCCTTGCCAGCCGTCGTAACGCGCAAGCACGCCATCCAGATCGAGACAGACACGCGGGCGGTTGCGTCCGCCAACCGCCGCCTTTTTCTTTGCGGGCTTTTTGACGGGAACCAGAAGCTGCTTTTCACGCTCGGCCTTTTTCTTTTTCGACATCTTGGGCAGCTTTGACGGCTTGGTCGCAAGCATCACCTCGATCGCGTCGCCGCCGTCGAGCCACTCGGCTTCGTCGGGAAACTCGAAGTTATATATCCGCGTGTAGTGCGGCCGCGAATGATGCCGGCCCGCGAGCCGCAGCGTGTACGGCAGATCGTCCGGCCCGACGACGCGTTTTGGCGGGAAAACCTCGGGCTTACGTTCGAGCCCCAGCTCTTGCCAATCGGACCGCAGATCGTCGACAAAATCGAACACATCCGCCAGCGGATATTCTTTATCAAGCAGCACCCACAGGTGATAACCGCCGACGCCGTTCGAATCCACCACCATCGGGTCCATGCCCTGTGCACGCAGGCGTTCGGCCCAAGTGAACAGCGCGGTTCGGTTTGCTTCGATCACCTCGTCGGCGTTCGTAACGGATTCGTCGTGCAGATCGATATCGACCGCAAACCATTTGCACGTCGCGTGGTCCGAGATCGAAAACATCCCGACGAGATGATTAGGAGCTTTGCCGGAAAAGTGGCGTTCGAGCTTTGTGAGCGTCACCATGTCGGTGCCGAGCGCACGCCGCTCTTTGATCGGCAGCATGACGACGCTGACCTTGTCGTGTTTGATAGTGTATTGGCTCCAGACGTCGCGGCGGTTGACGATGCGTTTCATCGCCCACTCGGCAAGCTTTGGCGCGTAGCGGATCCATTCCTCGGCGATCCACAACAGCCGTTTGTTGCCGGCAAATTCGATAAAAGGTAAAGTCACAACGATATATTAACCAAAAAAATGCCCTTAGCGTCATTCTTTTCGCCATCCGGCGAAGCTATGTCTCGCCGTAGAAATGGCCTCAAACACCCGCCCTCACATCTTTCGCATCCTGAGCAAACTAGTTTGCTCGGGATGCGAAAGATGTGAGGGCGAAGGATGGTAAATTGAATCGGCCGGAAAGGCACAGCCGTTTCCGCACTGCGAAGTGGCAGAGCCACTAGTTTTTACTCCATCACAATCCTTTCTTTTCCCAGCCGCCGATAAAGTTTTCCTTGGCCATTCGCTCGAAATGTTTCCGGGCGGCGGCTTCGGTCGAGGCGATACGGATGTCGCGTTCGAGCGGGTTTTTGCGATTTGGCGAAAAGTCCGTGAGATAGACGACGTAGGCCGGAAACTCGGCCTTTTTCTCTTTGTTCGTTTTCCAGAGCAGCAGCTTGCGGACCATCGTGTTGCCCTTCATTTCTTTGATGTAAACCTCGCGTTCGAGCAAAATGCTGGGCTCACCGGCGGCGTCTTCGACCGCTTTTTCGGTCAGCGTTACCGGTGCGAGTTCGGTCAGCTGACGGATGTTGACGTCGTCTGCGAGAGCGTCTTTGTCGTCGCGGGTGCGGATGTATTGCGGCGAGATCACGCTCGCGAGCGGCATTCGCGACATCGCGTTGTAGCGTTTGCCGTCCCATTTGAGCACCATACGGTTGATCGGCCCGCCGCGTGAGCTTTCGGTGATCAGGTCGAGACACGAGATCTCGATGACCGGGCCGGGCTTGATCATCTCGTACGCGACGTAATCATTATTTACCGCAACATAATCAGACGGCACTACGCGCTTTTTCAACTCGGCGGCAAAGGCTTTTCGGTCTTCGTCAGTAAATCCGCCGCCGACGCGGGTGAGCTCCTGAAATGTGCCGTCATTGCGTTTTACGGCGACGAGCAGATCGTGGAGCATACCCTTTCGTTCGTCGCTGCCCTCGCTGTAGCCGATGATCGCAACATCGAGGCTGTGCTTGCTCTTGACCTTGTACCAGCTCGCCGCATCGTGTTGGAGCACGATGCCCTCAGAGCCTTTGTCGATCACCCAATCGGCAAAGAGCATCATGATATCGTCGGTTTTTTTGGTCAAAACGTGCTCGACCGGTATGACGAGCTTGCCATTGGCAAACCATTTATCGAGCAGGGCAAATTTCTTTTTGAGCGTGTCGGGCTTTTCGCCGTCGAGCTCGACCAGATCAAAAACAGCGAGCCCGAGCCGTTTCATGTCGTCGACCGAATCGGGATTTCGCAACGTGCCGACAACGCGGTGAATACGCAGTCCTTTGAAATTTTCAGCCTGTAGATATATCTCGCCAGCGAGAATACACGAACCAACCTTTGCGGCTTTGAGTAGTTTTTCGGCCTCTTCGAACGCGGGCAGCCCGATGCGGACAGTGCCGCCGGGATTTACCGAGATCAGTTTTTTGCCGTTAAAGAAGATCAGACAAAATTCGCCGTCGTATTTACGCGTCGCGAGATAGCCGCGTGCGGCGTGGATGCGGCCGATGTCCTGCGCCGAAACCGCGTGCATCTTTGTGCTCAGCTCACGTTTGTAATCCGACGTTTTAGCGTGGAGCGACGGGTCGGCAAGATAGATCACGTCGCCAAAGCCGTAATCGCCTTTTTTCTTGTTCAGATTTTTCTCGTCAAAATCTAGATTCATTACTTCATTTGAGCTTTCTGGCCGCCCGCTGACGCAGGCGGTTCTGACAAAGCCGGGCGTTTTAGCTCGATGTTTGATAGTTGGAGGATCAGCAAATATTCATTGCCCTTGATTCTACCTTCGAGAAAGGCGTTGTATTGCAGCCCGCCACGGTGCATCACGATCGGCCGGTCGCCCTTTTCGCCGCCGCGAACGATGAGAAACGAGTCGCGTTCGTGCAGCTCTTTTGCCATATCGTAAAGAAAATCGAACGTTAGGCCATTCACGTGGATAAGCTGGCGTTTGTGAGTGAATACAAATCGATGTGCCGCCTCTTCTTTCTTAATGAATTTGCCGGTCCAGCGAAGCGGAATGTCGGTGTTGATATTTTGCGGTTCCTTTTTTCGCGTGCGGCGTTCGCGAAGCGTGCCGTCGGGCTTCGACACGACCTCGATCTCATCGACAAGATGTATGATCCCTTTTTTCGAGACATAGACTTTAGAGGTATCGGTGAGATACATGCCAAATTCGTTCATGTCGATTTCGGGGTCTTCTCTTATGAGAGCTTTGGCAACGGCGGCGAGAGTTTTTCGTTTTTTGAGCAGGGCATCGAGATCGTGTTCGATGTCGGTCTTTAACAGCTTGCGCGTCTCGACTGGGTTGCCCTTAGCATCGACAAAATGAACGTTGCGGATCGGCCCAACGGCCTCAAATGCAACGACGGCATCGCGATTCTTTGGGTTTGAGATATTTATTGCCATAAATAAAATCAGCCACAGCGGTCACAGAGACCTCAGAGGGAGAAAATTAATCTGTCATAGCTCTTGCCTTGCTCACTGTTCTCTGTGTTCTCTGTGGCATTCAGATCAGAGCAGATCAAAATCGATATCGTCACCTGAAACCTCTTCCTCTTCGAGAGAATCGAGACGGGCGGCCTGATTTAGTTTTGCGAATTTGAACCGAGCTTCTTTGCCGATGATCATAAACGCATCGTCTTTGTTGCCGATGACGAACGCATTGTCGTATTCCGTCCCGCCGCGATAGCTGAACGGGAACGAATAGATCAGCCCCGACGCCAGGTGATCGAGCAAAAATCTGATATCGCCGTCCTCGACCGGATCGAGGACATAGATCGATTTGACGACCTGAGACAGGTAATCGTCGATATCGGCGATCTTTAATTTATTGCTCTTGCCAAAAGACGCCTCGACGGGTTCGATCGGTTCGCCTTCGGCGTTTACGGGTTTTAAGGTGTTGCGTTCGACAGAATTGCCCTTTTGATCGACCGTCGCAAGCGCGGTACCGCCCTTGTCAAGCAGTGTTTTACCGTCCGATGCGAGTACGAGCAGTTGCGCGGGATTGCCTTTTTCGTCAAAAGCCTCGATCGCGACTGAGCCGTACAGGTCTTCGCGGTCGATCTTTTTTAGCTGTACCGCAAAGTCCTCGCCGTCGAGGCTTAACATCAGGGATCTGGGCATAGTTCAATAATTTTAGGGCATTAGCAAAAACGCGTAAACTTATTTTTTGCTTTGTTTTGATGTGAATAGAAAAGTGCGGTCAGGTCTGACACCTTGCCGCACTTTTCGAGGTCAGATAATGGATGATCTTAGCTTGTTCCGCCTTTGCCAAAAATGAGCCTGACGATAAAAAGCAGGATCAACGAGCCCAGGATCGACATGATCCATCCGGCGGCGTAATTCTCACTCGCCCAGAGCGAACGAGCAATAAATCCGCCGACAAAGGCGCCGCCGATACCGAGCACCGCAGTTAGGATCCAGCCGACGATGCCCGATGGAAACGCCTCTTTGCCTGGCATCAAAAACCTCGCGATAATACCGACTATCAAACCGCCTATTAATTGTCCGATCATATTGTTTCTCCTTTTCCAAACTAAACTGCTGTCACCTAACCTTACGTTTTACTACAAGAGATGTTCCGCAACAAGCCGCGAGTCATTGAGCTTTCCTTGCCGCGGGCAGCAGACGGATGTACGCAAACTCGGCTGTGATCTCGCGAGCGGTGTTGCAAGCGATGACACCGGCTAGGATGGTGTCAGGAAACGAGGATTCAAATTCGCCCGCCGTTCGCCATTCGGACTCTTCGTCAATACGCCAAAAGGCTGTAAAAACGCGACCTGTCCTGACAAGCTTTAGCTCGACCTCTTCGGCGTCGGTCTGTATCTCGTCGGGTGTAACGAGCGGTTTGTATTCATCGCCGGTGCGAACGTCGATGCGGATCCCTTCGCCGCCGCCGCCTACACCGCCATACGCACGCTCGAAACGCAGATAACTATTATCATTTTGATAGATCACGAGGCCCGCACCCTGATAGTTTTCTTTGGGCTGGAACTTAAGACGCGTCTCGATCTGAAAATCACCCGTGATCGGCTTTACATAACGCGGAGCGGTGCGGTTTTCGCCGTAGAGGTCTTTTTTGGTCGGAACTCTGATACGCAAAACGCCTGTCTTGACATCTTTCGGCGTGGGATTATTTTTCTCGTCCGGATCGATCCATTGCCAGCCGACCGGCCATTCTTTTGAATAGGTAGAGAAACTTACATTCGTCGCTTTTTGAATGCGCTCGGCCTCAGGTGGGATCGGCGTCGGCGACACGGGTTTGGGGGGCGTGTTCGTGTTCGGGGCCGAACCGCAAGCAGAAAGGAAAGCAATCGAAATGATGGTGATAATCGAATATCTCATCAAAATGTACGCACCGGAACCCAGTCGCTACCGCTTCGGGTTCTGACTAAGACTGTCGTACCCATTTCAGCACTTCTGGTATCGTCGCACGCTTGCCGTACATTAGCATCCCGATACGGTAAACCCTCGATGCGACCCAAACGAGGCCGGCGATAGTTAGCACATTTAATCCGGCCGAAAGAGCGATCTGCCAAAAAGGCGGCGTCTCGGCGAGGATCCTGACCGGCATCGTCAGCGGAGCAAAGAGCGGGGCGATAGACACCCAAAACGACAGGTCCGAATTTGGGTCGCGTATTACCGCAAAGCAAAAATAAAACCCGATGAGCATGATCATGATCGGCGGAAAGGCAAACTGTCCGCCCTCTTGCACAGTCGTCACCATCGCGCCGACCAAGGCAAACATCGATGCGTAGATGAAGTACCCAACTAGAAAATATACAAAGAAATAGACGACCATCAGGGGCGAAATGTGCGGCAGAGAACTCATCACCGAACCCATGTCTGATTGTGTCGATAAAAACCCGATCATCGCCGCCAGCGATCCGACCCAGATCGCAAGCTGCGTCAAACCCGCCAAACCAACGCCGACGAGCTTGCCAAAGAGTAGTGTAAAAGGACGTGCCGACGAAAATAATATCTCAGCGATACGCGTCTCTTTTTCCTCAACGACGGCTCCCATAATGACCTGGCCGTAGATCGTCAGCGTGATATAGATCATCATCCCGATTACGAGCGACGCAACAAACAGCATCTCGCTGTCCTTTTCCTCGCCCTTTTCATTGATCGATTTCGACTCAAGAACAACATTACGGCTCAGATCTTTTAACAGCGTTTCGCTGATGTTTGCGTTGGCAAGCCGCTCTGAACGGACAGCTTCGTTGAGTGCATCACGAAGCGTTTCATTTGCCACAAAATCACCGGCTTTGCGCGAGCGAAACTCGAATTTGGCATCCGGAGCGGCAATATTTTGCGGGATAAGTAGATACGCGTCTATCTCGTCGCCCGATGCCATCGCGTTTAGCTCTTGACGGATATGCAGCGGCTCTTTGCCGGCGGCGTTGTATTCGACGAATGCAAAGCCGGATGCAAGCATGGCCGCACTCTGTTTCATCTGATCTTTCTGTGCGGCATTTGGCTCACCGTAGGATTCTTTTAACGCCTCCTCGGCTTTTGCTGCGATCCGCGCAGTCGAAAGGTTTTCCTTGAGTCTCGGCAAGATCTTGTTTGTCGGATCAACGACAACGATCCGCGTCTGCTCGCCTTTCAAGGAAAAAATGATCGCGGGAACGATCGCGAAACCTGCCCCGATAACTGGAAACAGCAACGTGCCGAGCAAAAACGCCCATTTATAGACGATCTTTTTGTATTCGTGTTTTACAACCGCTAGGAATTTACGCATCGTGGCCTCCGACTTGGTCGATGAAGATGTCATTAAGGCTCGGTTCGACTTTTTCAAATTTTGATATGCTCGCGCCGCTTTCGACGAGTTTTTTTAACAAATTCTGCGGGTCAGCTCCCTGAGCAAGTTCGATCTCGATCTCGTCTGAGTGCTCGGTAGCTTTTGCCACAAGCGACCGATCACTTAACACCGCTTCGCCGCCCACGGCTCGCAGGGCGATCAGATTTTTGCCGTAACTAGCCTTTACCTCGCGTAAGCTGCCGCTGATAACTTTTTTGGATTTGTTAATAAGCAGGATGTCATTGCAGAGCCGCTCGGCTGTTTCCATCAAATGTGTTGAGAATATTATCGTTTTGTCCTGCGATTTAAACTCCGACATCACCTCGATCATAAACTCTACATTTACCGGATCGAGCCCTGAAAAAGGCTCGTCTAGGATAAGCAGATCGGGGTCGTGCAGTACGGTCGAGATAAACTGTATCTTTTGCTGCATCCCTTTTGAGAGATCGGTCGTTTTTTTGTTTTTCCACTCGGCGAGGTTCATCCGCTCTAGCCAGCGGTCGATGCGTTTGTCGGCGACGGCTTGCGGTACATCTTTAAGCGCCGCAAAATAGCGGAGCTGGTCGACGATCTTCATTTTTTTATAAAGTCCGCGTTCCTCGGGCAGATATCCGATCTTGTCCTGAAGATGTGGCGACATCCGCTCGCCAAACAGCTCGATCTTGCCGTCGTCAGGAGCTGTGATGCCAACGATCATACGGATCGTCGTCGTCTTTCCCGCACCATTCGGTCCGAGAAAGCCGAAAACACGACCGGCCCGCACATCAAAGCTCAGCCCCTCGACAGCCGTAAATTCGCCAAAGCGTTTTGTTACATTATCGACCCGCAATGTCGCTTCGCGTTCACTCATATATTGATAAGAAGATTATCATACGCCACGCATTTAGGAACAAAGATCAATGGTCAGATATATCAGTGCTTATCGTTGGAACTCGAAGCTTCATTGGGGGATTTTGGGGCGGCGACGTAGATCATGGCTGGATTGATAACTGAACGAAAATACCGTGCCACAACGTGTTATCGGTCGATAACAAATTTCGATAAGTATTCCCTTCAGCGGCATATCAAGCTCGATCATCAGCAATTTGATGACCGAACGCGAATACATCGCCGACAAACACTGCTAAAAATATTGCATACTTGACACATAATACTCTATGTGATACAGTTTGTTTCAAATAGGAGAATTAAATTCGATGGAAAGAGACTGGGCGGTTTGCCCACGCGACGAAAAGCAGAGCCGTTGGTCGGCTCCGTATGCAACATTAAATGCATCAGGTGATATTGTGATAAGCCGATTTACTTACGAAGCCGTGGGTGCTCCGGATGGGTTTCTTTTGCTGTTTGATAAGGCGAGCGCCACGATCGGCCTCAAACCGGCGGCGATCCGCAAAGAAAAAGATGCATATCCCGCGCGCACGCGAGGCCGGCACGGCGGACGAGTGATCCGTGGCTATCGTCTATGCCGCGAATTTGGGATCAGGCTGGACCAAACCATTAAATTTCCGCACGCTATGATCGACAAAGACAATATACTCCTGCTCGATCTAAACGACGCCCAAAGCGCCGCCAGACAGCGGTATTAGTCAATTTTCACGATCAATTCGGCACTTCGAGATCGATCTCGAGCTCGTCCGCGAGTTTTAGCACGTCTAAGATAAAGCTATGACGAGCGTCGGTCTCGAAGGCAAAATCATCCTCTTTGAAAGCGACGATGATCCTCAGCGTCAGCGATGGAGGCTTGATCTCGAACAGCCGCACCTTGAATTCCTCGTTATCGAGAACCTCGCTTTTCTTGCATATGATCTCAGAGATGCCTGCACAAAGTTTTTCTATCTTTTCGGCACGGTTCGCGTACGGTACGCCCAGATCGATAAGCCAAGTGCGGCGGCGGCGATGGCCAATGTTGGTGATATGTGCCTTAGCGATAGTTGCGTTTGGCACTGTGATCAGGGCGTTGTCATAGGTCAGGATGCGTGTACTGCGAAATCCGACCTGCTTTACGGTGCCTTTGACACCGTCAACCTCGATCTTGTCTTCGGCCTTGAACGGTTGCTCGATAAGCAGCACAAGTGAACCGAAAAAATTGCTCAGTGTTTCTTGTGAAGCAAGTGCGATGGCGATACCGCCGATCCCAAGACCGGCTATCAGGCCGGTAACGTTAAAATCAAGATTTTCGGCGACGAGAATTAGGCCGATCATGACGATAGCAAATCGTGCAATAGCACCGAAAAATGGGACGAGTAGGTCATCAGCCTGAGAATCTGTACCCATCGCCCGCTGACGCAAGCGTAATATCACCACATCAGCAACGCGATATAGCAGCCAAATGATCGCGATGGCTGTCAGCACGAACATCGCGCTTCTTAGCGATGCGAGGGGTCCCGGCGTGAGAGCCAACGCCCGCAAACCAAGCCGAAAAGCAATGACAAATCCTATCAGCCCGAGTGGCTGATAGAGCCGGGTCATTTGTTCGTCGGTCATAAACGCGAACCGCGAACGAAACAATTTTCCAAAAATTACAGAAACGGCAAAACGGACGACTGCCCACGCCAACAGGCCGATCAGGCCAAGCACAACAATGCCGAGCCATTGCCATCGCTCCAGTCCGAGCGTGCGCTGCTTCAGCACCGGCGGCATCTGCGCGCGTATCTTTGACCCAACGCTGTCTGATTGTGACAGTGTTGATGAGCCCTGCTGTTTTTCCTGTTCCTCGATGTCTGCTACCAGCAAAGGTGCGACGCGGGCGGTCTCCTGCGAAAAAAGCCATTCGCCATTTGGATGCCGTATCAAAACGATCTCGCCGTGTAGCGACCGGAAGAGATGAAAAGGTTCACCTTTCGCTTCGGACGGAGCGTCCTCGATCTGAAAATTTTCGAGATTGCGAATGACCTCGTAAAGCTCTGACGCCGTTTCAAAGCCTTTAACAGAACGGTACTCGGCTGGAATGGCTTCGAGGTCGATACATTTTACGGCCTCTTCGAGCGGGTCGGGCGTGACACCGAGCCGCGGCTGTTGAAATGCGTCGAGAAATGTTTTGATCGTCGCACGCGGGCTTTCGCGTTTAGGGTCGATCGGCTGATAAACGGGCTGAGCGACGGCCGTGACCGACGCAAAACTCAGAAATAGTAACAATAGGACAAAAACCCTTGATCTACCTGCTCTCATATTAAGTGTTTGGTTAGATGAGATTGTAGCATCAATATCTTTAATCACAAGTGTCATGTCCGGCGGATCAAAACAGTCCGAGGCTCACCTCAGATAGGCAGCAAGTTACCCTATCTCTGTTATAATTACCTCAGACAATCGCCGGAGGAACTTTAGATCTCTATCAACACCGTTCACGGATTTACCCGCGGATTAAAACATAACCAACTCAAACGCATCGAGCGTCTTTCGACCCGCCGCGTTGCCCCTGATGACATAATCTCACCGGAACTGGCCCGGCAGATGTCTGAGATCTCGCATGAGACCGGGCGGCAGATCGGCGTGCTCATCAACCGCAAGGGCCAGGTCGAATATGTGATGGTCGGCACGGCAAAGGGTATTGAGCTGCCTGATTTTGGACGCGCCCGCGTATCCGAAGACCGTTTTCGCGGACTTCGCTGCGTGCATACTCATCTGCTCGGCGAAAAGCTTACCCAAGACGACCTTACGGACCTTGCACTGCTGCGGCTCGATCTGATGTCGATCATTCAGGTGGACCGCAAAGACGGGTTGCCGGGAGTGGTCTATTCGGCGCATCTCATCCCGACGGCGGCTGAGAGCCTTGAGGCGGAGGCACAGTCGCTGCCGTACGAATATCTCGAGCCGAACGTAGCTTCGCAGCTCGATACCAATTTTATACAGCTCATAAATTCGCTCGAGGACGAGATGGCTCGCATTCGTCTAACGGCGCGTAATCGGCAAACCGGACGCGACCGGGCGATACTCGTAGGCGTGACTACCGGCGATCAAGACATTGCCGCCGAATCCATCGCCGAGCTGAAAGAGTTGTCTGAATCAGCAGATGTCGTGATACTCGACACCATCATCCAGCGCCGTCCAAAGATCGACCCGAAAACAGTGCTTGGAAAGGGTAAGCTGGACGAACTGCTGATACGCTCGATGCGGCTCGGGGCGGATATTATTGTGTTTGACACCGAGCTGTCACCGGCCCAAGTCCGCAGTTTGTCCGAAGCGACCGAACTCAAAGTTATTGATCGTCCGCAACTTATTCTCGACATATTTGCCCAGCGTGCCCAAAGCAGGGAAGGAAAGCTGCAGGTCGAGCTTGCACAGCTAAAATATCTGCTGCCGCGGCTTGTTATAGGGCAGAACTCGGCGTTTTCGCGGCTAGCGGGCGGCATCGGAGGGCGCGGGCCGGGTGAAACAAAGCTTGAGACGGACCGCAGACGCGTTCGCGACCGTATCGCTCAGCTTGAGAAACAAGTCGATCATCTTGGATTTCAGCGGCAGGAACGCAGAAAGAAACGCGTGCAGAAACATTTGCCGATCATCTCACTCGTCGGGTATACGAACGCAGGCAAATCGACTTTGCTCAATCAATTGACGCAGTCGGACGTGTACGCGGAGAAAAAGATGTTCGCGACACTCGACCCGACATCGCGGCGTTTGCGGCTTCCGTACGATCAGGAAGTTATCATTAACGACACTGTTGGATTTATCCGCGACCTGCCAGATGCACTGGTTTCCGCGTTTCGTGCGACACTTGAGGAGATCGCCGACAGTAATCTGCTCGTGCATGTTGTGGACGCTTCGAATTCGCGTGTGTTGCAGCAGATCGCATCCGTCAACAAGATCCTAGGCGACTTGGAATTCAACGAGATACCGCAATTGATCGTCCTTAACAAGTCTGACCTGCTAACAGCGGACGTTATCGAGCAATTGGAACGACAAATTTCGCTTGACAGCGGGCTGACAAGCGTGGCAATTTCAGCTATTGCCCGTGAAACGCTGCGTCCGATGGTCGAGGCGGTAGGCGAGATAATTAAAGAGGTTTATACCGGGGCAGAGACGCCAGATTTTGAGCAGGATATTGCCGTTGCGGCAAACTGATGAGCAAAAGGATAAGAGATCTAAAATCGCCTGTGACCGAGTGGCGCGAATGGCTGTTTGGCATCATCGCCCGGCCGTTTGGCGTCCTGTCGCCTGATCACCAATTTTGGATCGGGTTCGCGGTTCTTTGTCTGCTCACCACGTTGCTTATTCATAATCCGCTGTGGCGGTCGGTGGGAGAGCAGCCGTATCAAGAGGGCGACGTCGCCCGCGAGAGCATAACGTCGCCGTCAGATATCTTTTTTGCCGATCCGGATGAATCTGAGCGGCTAAAAAACGAAGCGAGAAAGGCCGTTAAACCTATCTTTCGCTACGAATCGAACAAGGCCGAACAGGCCGTGCAGGGATTTTTGTCATCGTGGGAAAAGCTCCAGCGACACGGCGGCGAAGCGTCGAATACTAAGCAATCTAATTCTGACGCCAAAGCAGAGTCGCATTGGCTGGGTGCGGGCGGTGCTGAGGTTGGCAAGACTCTCGCCGCCCGAACGTTTAGTCGTAATGAGCTAGATACGGTACAGACGGGGCTTCGCGAGGCGGCTGAGGGTTATATTTACGACGATGCGGAACGGCAATATTTTCAGAACGAGGTTTTTGTTTTTGACCGTTCAAAACCAAATTTGCAGTCAACGGTAGCGATGCCGGAGAGTAATTGGACGTCATTGTCGGTCGCGCGCAACAAATTTCGCACACGTTTGACCTCCATCAAGAGCCTGTCTGCAAAAGAGGCTGATGCTTTTTACACCGCCGGTGAAATATTGATCGAACCGAGTATTTCATACGACAGTGTTGCGACCGAAACCGCGAGGACGACTGCCGCCGACAATATTCAGCCGCGTACCATCACGCTCAAACGCGGGCAAAAGATCGTTGACGAAGGCGGTATCGTCACTGCCGATGTGTTGGCAAAGATCGCCGCAGTTCGCAATTATGCGGCGTCTTCGCGACAGGGAAATCGTTTTGTCGGGTTGCTGTTGCTCATAACAGCGCTCTTTTGGATCGCGTGGAAGTTTGTCCAACACCGCGGCGTGCTGCCGAGACTCGCTTTGTCGGCGGGCAGAACATTCGCACTGCTCGGGTTTGTCGTTTTAGCACAAACTGCAATTGCCGCCGCACTGTTTCGCTTGGCAGAATTTACGGCACTGCAAAACGCCAAGGCACCGATGAACGACGCGATGTTGTGGTCGTTTGCGATACCTTTTGCGACAGGCAGCTTGCTGATGACGCTCCTTGCGGATCGGCCAACGGCTTTGTTTACAGGGATGCTCAACGCCCTGATCACGGGATTGCTCGCACCGCGTGGGCTTGAATTTGCGATATTTGCGGCAATTGCTTCGTCGATCGCGGTGTATGGCATTGGGCGTTATCGTAACCGCCAGACGGTGACGATAGCGGGCGGTGTGATCGGTGCGGCGAGTGCCGTGCTCGCCATCGCCCTGATCGCTTATACGCAGCAACCGTTTATTTTGAATACTGTATTTTTCGCGATCGCGTGCGGTGTTTTGAGCGGACTCATTACCGCTATGGTTACGGCTGTTCTGCTGCCGATATGCGAGAATTTCTTTGGTATTTTGACGGATGTAAAGTTGCTCGAACTATCTAACGCCGATCTGCCTGTTCTTGGACAACTCGCTCTGCGCGCACCGGGAACGAATCAACATTCGCACGCCGTAGGTCAGCTTGCCGAGGAAGCCTGTCGCGTGGTCGGCGGCAACGGATTGCTTGCTCGCATTGGAGCGCTTTATCACGACATCGGCAAAACGGCGGCACCCGAACATTTTGTCGAGAACCAACTTTCAAAAAATCCGCACGACAAGCTCAAGCCGACGCAGTCTGCCAAGATCATCATCAGCCATGTCACTTACGGCACAAAGCTGGCTCGCGAGATGGGTTTGCCGCAGCGGATAATCGATTTTATCCCGCAACATCACGGCACGCGTACACTACATTATTTTCTGAAAAGAGCACAGGAACAGGCTCGGCCGGACGAGGAGATATCCGAAAATGATTTTCGCTATCCGGGGCCAAAGCCGCAGTTCAAAGAGGCGGCTATTATGATGATCGCCGATAGCTGCGAGGCAGGGGCACGTTCGCTGGCAGAGCCTAATCCGCAGAATATTCGGTTTATTGTGACCAAGATCGTCGATGCAATTTTGGCGGACGATCAGCTTGGGGAGTGCGACCTGACGCTGCGAGAGCTGACGCAGATCCGCGAATCGATGATCAAATCGCTGGTGGCGATCTATCATTCGCGTGTAGATTATCCGGGCTATGTTCCGCCAAATTCGGGACAGTTCAAATTTGTTGCGGGCGAGCACGACAGCGAGGAACGCGGGCTTCGGTACATGGATCCTGCAGATATTCCGGTCAGCCTCGGCGGCGAGATCGAGGACGAAGCGATCGACCGTTCACAGGAACCGAGCATTTAATACGAGGTAAAGACTATGTTAAGGCGATATACATTCTGGTTTTCGGCGGCGGTCTTGTTCCAGCTTTTGACCGGGCTGATCCATTCGATAAGCCTATTTGTAAACAGCGAACCTACGAACGAAACGGAGCGGCAATTGGATATGCTTATCTCAACATACAAGATGGATGCTGGTGCCGGATTTCACCCGACGTTATCCAATCTGTTTACCGCGCTTAGCTCGTGCTTTACATTTCTGTGTTTATACGCGGCTATCACCAATGGCTACCTGCTTTTCAAGCACACCGAGCCAAATGTGATGCGCGGAATTATCGGTATCAACGTAGTGATATTCGGAGCCGTGTTTGCAACGATGGCGTATTTTACATTTCTGCCGCCGATCGTCTGCACCGGACTGATATTTATTAATCTGCTGGCGGCGTTTATCGTCGTCCCAAAGATCGAATCCGCCGTTTAGGAAGTTTGCCCACGAAACACACTAAAAACACGAAATGTAAGAAAACACATTCTTTATTTCGTGCCTTTCGTGTATTTCGTGGGTAAATTCTTAGAATTTGTCTCTTAATTTTTTGTAAGTTTCCGGTAGTGTCTCCGGCAATGTACGTGTCTGGCCAATGGCGGTCATGAAATTGACGTCACCGACCCATCGAGGCAGGACATGCATGTGATAGTGGCCGGCGACACCGGCTCCGGCGGCTTTCCCGAGATTCATGCCGAGGTTTATCCCGTCGGGACCATAGACGTCGGTTAGAGCGGATTGGGATGTTTTGACAAGATCCATCATCTCGTCGGTTGTTCTTTTGTCGGCTGCTGCGGGACCCGTGAGGTGGGCGTAGGGAAGCACCATCAGATGCCCCGTTGTGTACGGATAAATATTTAGGATGACAAAATTAAACTCGGCACGCTTGAGGATAAATTTTTCCTCATCGCTTGCCGAGTTGTTTAGAATACCGCAAAAGACACAGCCCGCAGGTTTTGCGTCACCGCCGCCGGTTATGTAATCGTATCGCCACGGACTCCAGAGTACGTCCACGCGTTAACCTTCGTCGTTAATGAGTTCTTTTAACTCTTTACCGGGTTTGAAATAGGCGACGCGTTTTGCCGGGATCTCGACCGCTGCACCCGTTTTAGGGTTGCGGCCTTTCCTGGCGTTGCGTTCGCGAACACGAAAGCTGCCAAATCCGCGAAGCTCTATCTTCTCGCCCTTATTCAAGGTTGCCGTAATGCTGTCGAAAATGATCTCGACAAGCTGTTCGGCATCTTTTTTGGTCATGTCCGCCTCACGCGCGACACGCTCGACCAGATCAGCTTTTGTCATTTCTTTCTCTCTCCAGAGATGTATTCCCGGTACTGCCCTTGATAAAAACTAAAACAGACGCTTAGGCCGTCGTTGTGTCAGACGCCTCGTCTTTCGCCTCGTCTGCCACAGGTTCTTCGGTTGCCGCAGTCTCAGGAGCCGCTTCTTCTGCCTCAGCGGCAGGAGCTTCCTCAGCTACTTCTTCGACTGGAGCCTCAGCCTCCGCAGCGGGCGTTTCCTCTGCCGGAGCTTCCTCGACGACTTCCGCAGGTGCTTCTTCGACAACTTCCGCAGGTGCCTCAGCGACAGCTACCTCGGCCGGAGCTTCTTCAGCTTCGGCTTTAGCGGCTTTTTTCGACTTTTTCTTTTCTTTTGGTGCTTCTTCGGCAGGAGCTTCCTCCGCGGCCGAACCGAATTTGAGATTGGCAAGCTCACCAAGGCTGGCCATGCCGCCCTTAGCTTCGCTGGAATAGCCACGCGACGAACCGCCGCCGCTTGATGACGACGTATCAGCAACGTAAGCAACGCCTTCTTCGTCATCTTTGCCGACCGCACGATGCGAAAGCCCGATCTTTTGATCGCCGGCTTCGATGCGGAGGATCTTGAAATCCATCTCTTGTCCAAGCTGAGCGACATCTTCGGCACGCTCGACACGGTCCTCGGAAAGCTCCGAGATGTGACAGAGGCCCTCAAGTCCCTCACCAAGTTCGACGAAAACGCCAAAATTGGTGAATCGTGAAACCGTGCCCTTGACGACATCGCCCGGACGGTGTGTCGCGACAAAACCTTCCCAAGCGCTAGGGGTGAGATCTTTCATCGAGAGCGACAGACGCTGGCCGTTTTTGTCGATCGATGTGACGATCGCTTCGACCTCCTGATCTTTCTTAAGAACATCTTTAGGATGCTTGATCTTTTTGGCCCACGAGATATCTGAAACATGGACGAGTCCATCTATGCCTTCTTCGAGCTCGATGAACGCACCAAAATCAGTAAGATTGCGGACCTTGCCGCGGATCTTTGTGCCGATCGGATAACGGATATCGATGAGGTCCCAAGGATTTTCCTGAAACTGTTTCATGCTCAGGCTGATGCGTTTTTCAACTGTGTCAACACCGAGAACTTGAACGTCAACCTCTTGGCCCTTAGTGAACATACGTTTTGGGCTCTGCGAGCGGCGTGCCCACGATAGCTCAGAAACGTGTACGAGACCCTCAACGCCAGCCTCAAGCTCAACAAATACGCCGTAATCGGTAACCGACGACACGATGCCCTTAAGCTGTGTATCGACCGGATAGACTTCGACAACGGTTGACCAGGGATCCGGCTGGAGCTGTTTGAAACCAAGCGAAACTTTTTCTTTCTCGCGATCAAGTTTCAGAACCTTGACCTGAATGTGGTCATTGACCTTAAACTGATCGGCCGGGTGATGGATGCGTCCCCACGACATATCCGTCACATGGAGCAGGCCGTCGATGCCGCCGATATCGACAAAAGCACCGTATTCGGTCAGATTTTTGATCACACCTTCAACCATGTAGCCAACGTCTATGTTGGCAAGTGTCTCTGCTTTCTGAGCATTGACCTCAACATCGGTCAGGGCTTTACGCGAAAGAACGATATTGTTGCGGCGGCGGCTAAATTTGATGACCTTTGCCTCAAATTCTTCGCCGATGTATGCGTCGAGACTGCGGATAGGCCGCGAATCGATCTGCGAACCCGGCAGAAAAGCCTCGATGCCCTTAACGTCAACACGCAAGCCACCCTTGGTCTTATCGATGACCTTGATCATGATCGGCGTTTCGTTGTTAAAAGCCTCTTCGATCTCGTCCCATACCTTGCGGCCGAGAGCGTCAAAGCGTGACAATTGCGGAGCCGAATCACCCGTATTGATGTTGCGGATGACAACCTCGACATCCTCGCCGACAGTGACGATCATTTTGCCGTCAGGGCCGGTAAATTCTTCGACGGGAACGTAACCCTCGGATTTGTAGCCAAAATCAACGAGTACACCGCGATCGGTAATGCCGACCACTTTACCTTCGACCAGATCGCCCTGTTGGTACTGTGTCTGCTCTTGCTCAAACTGTTCGAGGATCGCACCAAAGTCGAATTCCTCCGTTTCTGGTTCAGCGGCAGCAACCGGCGCAGCAACAGGAGCCTGTGGCTCGGCTGCAGTTGGTGCTTCAACTGTAGGTTCGGCGGCTGGTGCTTCGGGAGCAGAGCTTTTGGGTGTTTCGACGGCCGTCTCTACGGCCGCACTGGTTGATTCTGATTGTTCTACCGCTGTTGTCTCAGTCGTTACCGACTCTTCAGCGTCCTGGTTAACCTCGTTTGTCATTTACGCGTGTCTTAAATTTCCTTACTTAAATTTACTGAATTACCCATCTGGACATAAAACAAAATTAACAAGCTCATTTTTGCTGAACTGCTATCCCTAAAGCAGATACGTTAGTCAGGCAATGATGATCGCTTGGTTTATTTATCGTCCGCCCAAAGTGTAATAGAACAATTTACACGCGAAAGTGCTTTGCTGTCAAGACTTGGGCGCGGAAAAAACCTTGAAAAATCAACATTTGCGGGCTGGGACGAGGAATGTAACCACGAAAATTCACGAAAGAACACTAAAGAAGGAAAAGGCCCACTTTTTAGTGCTTATTCGTGGATTTTCGTGGTTACTCTTAGGTCCGGGTAAGCAGGTCGCTGACCGAGCCGACGCCGCTGGATTTTTCCATCTCTTCGCGGGTGCTGGCGGTCGTGTTTTGGATGCCGGCGAGACGCAGGCGAAATTCGTCGGGGTTGGTCGAGCCGCGTAGAGCTTCGTCAAGCGTGATAAGGCCTGATTGGTAGAGATAAAACAGCGACTGGTCAAAGGTCTGCATGCCGTACTGAGATGTGCCAGCGGCGATCGCGTCGCGGATCGAGGCGGTCTTGTCTTCGTGGAGGATGTAATCGCGGATCAGCGGTGTTGACATTAGCACCTCGACGGCAGGAATGCGGCTGTTCCCTTTGGCGGATTTCATCAGACGTTGGGAAACGACCGCTTTTAGCAAACCGGCGAGTTGGATGCGGACGCTCTTTTGCTGGTACGGCGGAAATGCTGAAATGATACGGGTTAGTGTCTCAGGTGCGTCAAGCGTGTGGAGCGTTGATAGCACGAGATGCCCGGTCTCGGCTGCGACAAGCGCCGTTTCGATGGTTTCGAGGTCACGCATTTCGCCGACGAGGATAACGTCTGGGTCTTGGCGCAAACTGCCGCGCAGGGCTTCGGCAAACGAACGCGTATCGACATCTACTTCGCGCTGAGTGATGAAAGATTCTTTGTCTTTGTGAAGAAACTCGATCGGATCCTCGACCGTCACGATGTGGCAATTGCGGGTCGTGTTGATGTGGTCGACGATCGCCGAGAGCGTCGTAGATTTACCCGAGCCGGTCGTGCCTGTAACGAGTATCAGGCCGCGGCGTTCTTCGGCGACCGTGTTCAGGATCGGGGGTAGGCCAAGCTCGGCGAAAGATCTGACCGTGTCGGAAATAACGCGGGCGACGATGCCTATCGAGTTGCGCTGCTGAAAAATGTTGACGCGAAAACGCCCCAGCCCCGAAACGCCGTAACCGATATCTACCTCAAACACCTCTTTGAAATGCTGTTTCTGACGGTTCGACATCATCGAAAACGCCATTTCGAGTGTCTCGTCCTGTGACAGGCGGTTGACGCCCGACAAAGGCTTTAGCTCGCCCGTTACGCGGATAACGGGGTACGAACCGGCCCGCAGGTGCAGGTCGGACGCACCGAAACTCATAGCCATTCGTAAAAGATCGTCGATCCTGGTCGCCATAATAAAACGTGAAAGCAGTGGGATGAGATAGCCGTAACAGGCGGGCCGCGACAGATAATGCCGTCTCTATAAAGTTTAACGCGTATCAAACACTGAGGTCAATCAATTTTTTGCCCGAAAAGGCGGGTTCGACATGGCCGTTGCGACAGCGTAAAATCAGAGTTTCAGATGAGCCAAGCAGGAAAAATAACGCGGGTCGAACCCAAATTTGCCATACCGGGCGGCGAGATCGCCATCGATTGCGAAGGTTTTGACGCGCGGCACGGTTCGGGCTGGGGCGTATTTGTTGGCGAAGAAAAATGCCGCATCGTCGCGGCTTCGTCCACGCGGATACTCGCGATCGTACCCGAAGGCGACGGCGAGGGACGCACGCAGATCCACCTCGAAAACAACGGCGCTCGAAGCGATATGTTCGCGATCGTGATCGGCAAATTGCTGACCGACGGGATGCACATTGTCGCAAATCCGGCGATAGATCCGTCGGATGATGCGCTGATCTTGACGCGTTCGGGTTCGCGTGGGCAGCATCTCGAAGCGACGCTTTTCCGGCTCGAACCGGACGGTTATCTTGACGAAATGCCCGAGGCGATTCTCAATCCGACGGGCATCGCGTTTGACCGCGTCGGGCAGATGTATGTGACCAACCGTGCTCAGGGCGAGGTATATGCTGTCGGGCGTGACGGCACGAGTTCAGTCTATGCGACGGGGCTTGGCATTGCAACGGGGCTTTGTTTTGATGCTGAGGGCCTGATGTACGTTGGTGACCGCTCGGGGACGGTCTATCGTGTGCGGGACTTTGCGGATGTTGAGACGTTTACGGTGATGGACCCGTCGGTGGCGGCGTATCACATGGCGTTTGGGCCGGACGGGAGGCTGTATCTGACGGCACCAGGCCTCGCTAGTCACGACGCGGTCCACGTCGTCGATAACGAAGGGTTTGACGAAGCATTTTTTCGAGGGCTCGGCCGTCCCCAAGGGCTGGCTTTTGACAAAGCCGGAAATCTTTACGTCGCAGCATGTTACGAAGGCCGTCACGGTATCGTCCGCATTTCTCCCGACGGCCAGACCGCCGAACATCTTGTCGCCGGCAACAGCGTAATTGGCCTCTGTTTCACCCGCAAAGGCGAGATGATCGTCGCCACAAGCAACAGCGTTTATTCGATCCCGTGCGGTATTGAAGGCACTTTGTTGACGTAAATTATTTTCGTGATATTCGCAATGTTCACTTGGCGAAAAATATCAACATTGATACTGATTCTCGGCGGTGCGCTGACGATGGCGTGCGTTAAGGGGCCGGATATTCCGACGGAGTTTCCGACGCCGGAGCCTCCGCCCGTTGCGACGCCTGTGCCGAAAATGGAATACAAGCCGGACGCTGAGCTTGAAAAGCAGATCGCCGAGATCGCGGCGGCGGCAAAGGGTAAGGTCGGGGTTGCGGCGGTCGTGCTTGAGACGGGCGAGGCGGCTTTTTTGAACGCTGACGGGCGTTATCCGATGCAGAGCGTCTATAAACTGCCGATAGCGATGGCGGTGATGGAGCAGGTGCGGCTTGGCAAACTCGATCTCGACGAGGTCGTAGGCGTCACCAAAGAGGACATGGTCCGCGAAGGGATGCGTTCGCCGCTGCGTGACAAAAGCCCGAACGGCGGGGAATATACCATCCGAGAACTTATCCGGCTCTCGCTCGTCGAATCCGACGGCACGGCTAGCGATGTCCTGTTGCGGCTCGTCCCGCCAGCGGACGTTCAAGCGTATCTCACCCAGATCGGCGTCCGCGATATGCGCGTCGTCAATACCGAAAAAGAGATCGGACGGGACTGGGGCACACAGTACCAGAACTGGGCCACGCCGTGGGGAGCTTTCGACCTCTTAATATCGCTTTGTGCGAAATCATCCGAGCGCGGGTCGCCTAGGGGATGCACTGCCGTGGTGCCTATTGACGGTCCAACACAACATTTTGAAGAGATGCAACGATTTCTTTACGAAATGGCAAACTCAACTCCTGGTGCGAAGCGCCTCAAAGGTCTCCTGCCAAAGGGAACCGTTGTTGCACACAAGACCGGTACTGGCGGAACGCAGAACGGCATAACTGGAGCCACCAACGACATCGGCATCATCTTCCTGCCAAACCGAAATTACCTCGCCATCGCTGTTCTTGTTTCCGATTCGCCCGCAGACGAGAAAACCCGCGAGGCTGTGATCGCAAAGATCGCAAAGGCATGTTGGGATAGATGGGCAAAGAAAGTCTAGCCACGAATTACATGAATATCACGAATCAGAAAATATAGGGCAAGTGTGAGCCGCGTCACAATATAGGGCTGTCGTTGCGAATATAATTGGGTCAAATCTGTCTAGGAGGTGAGGTCCATGAGGTCTATCGCGCTTTTACTCTGTGTTGGTTTGCTATTAGCGGCCGGTATTTGGGTGTCGATGGGAGATGGTTTTGTCGGCAAGACATTGGCCCAAAAGGCTGATGAGCAGAAAATGCCCGAGGTCGTGGTGCTCGGAAAGGACGCAAAGCTGGGGCAGGTGACGTTTAGCCACGCTAAGCACAACGGCGGCACTTACAACATTACGCCGGGTTCGGCGATCGCGTGTATCTCGTGCCATCATACTGCCCAACCGGCGGCGGAGATCGCCAAGCATGCACCGTTAAAAACGGCTTGGCCCGCAGACCGGACGACATCGCTGACGGCTGAATTATTTACAAAAGATGCGAAAGCTGCGGGCGTGGCGGGTTGCCGCGAATGTCATGCGCGAACGGGCGAAAAGCCAAAACTGCTCGATGCGATCCCGGAGATCAAGCACGAGGGCAGCCCGGCTATGATAACGATGAACAACATGACCGCGTTTCACCGGACGTGTGCCGGATGTCATGGTGAGGTCAGAAAGACATTGCCGTTATCAAAAGGGCCGATCCAGACCCAATGCACGATGTGTCATAAGAAAACGGCATAAGAATTAGCCCACGAAATACACGAAACACTCGAAAAAAGAAAGGAGGCCGGTAAGGGGCCTCCTTTTTTCGTGCCTTTAGTGTATTTCGTGGGCAAATATTTCTTATTGCTTACCGGCTTTGATGTCGGCGATACGTTTTTCGAGAGCCTCGATCTGAGCTTTAGTGACGGTAGTGTCAGCTTTGCCAACGACTACTGCACGTTCAGCGGCGGCGAGAGCGTCGGCACCGCGTCCGAGGCCGAGCAGGATCGTGGCTTTACGCTGTAGGTTTTGGAAAGTCTCTTTGGTCGCGATCATCGCGTCGTTTAGTTTTAACGCCTCTTCGAACCAAGCGTTTGCCTGTTCGGCCTGTTTATTTGCCTTGGCATAGTTAGCGGCGTTGATACGCGGGCCGGGGTCTTCGGCCTTGGCGGCGGCGACGTAGGCTTTGAGGCGGGTTATGGTCGAACCGACGACATCCTTGACCTTCACTGTGAACGGCACGTCCATTTTTTCCCAGCGAAGGTGCACGGTCGCCGTGTCTGCCCCGACCGGATCGAAATAATAAGTAAGCAACTCCATATTGAATGGCGCGGCTTCGGCTTTTGTCTTTGCGCGGAGAGCGTCGTTCTCGGCTTTGTAGGTAAAGCTGCCCCAGTCGAGGTCCTTGTTAAAGATCAGCGTCCAGTTGCCGTCTTTTGCTGGGATGACGTGAAAACTGTATTTGCCAGCGGCGAGCGGCTGGCCGTTGACGAGAACATCGTCGTTCACCGTGAACATCGTCGCCTCGTTGGCACCGGCACGCCAGACGTGGTCAAACGGCACGATAGGCTCACCGGCCTTGCGGTCGTTTTGGTTATCGAGCGTCGCTTCGCCCTTTGCGCGTGTCGCCATAGTTTCAGGCGGGGCTCCAAATATCGGACGCCCCTTTACCGCCGGACGGCTGTACGTGATCGCGATCTCAGTCGTGCCGACCGTTTGAGCGATCATCATCTTTTGGCTTTCGCGCGGGACAGGCGGGCGGACAACCTGCGCGTTGGCGGCGGTTGCCGCGATCATAACAAGGGTTAACAAAAATAGATATCGTTTCATAAAAACTCCTTAAGAAATTTTGGCCGCAGATATCGCAGGTACGAAAAAATGCGATAAATGGTTTCCGAACTGGTTTGGTTAGCTACAACCATTTCCACTCTTCGCCTCGCGCAAGCACATACTTTCGGTCATTCAGTATTACATACGCGACTTGCGGCATCTCAAGCACTGCCCAAAGCATCATTGCCCAGAATGCCCCATATAAACCACTTCTGAAGCCTTGAAAAACTAATACTGCGACTGTTACCGAAACCAAACACCTGATCGTTAAGATCCAGGGCCGTTCCCAGCCCCGGTATTTCTGTTTCGCAAAGATCAGGACAATGCTGGCACCAAGGCTAAGAAGGTTCGCGAGAACGCACAGCCCAAGTATGAAAAAAAACGAGCCTGTTTCAAAATTCATCACTCGTCATCATCATGCGCCCGCACACGGCCAGCGGCGACGGCTTCGTCGATGACCTTTTGTGCGAGGTTGCCGGGCAGCGGGTCGTAATGCGAAAACTGCATGTGATACGAACCGCGAGCCTGTGTGACGCTGTTTAGTTTTGACTGGTAATCGAGCATTTCGGCAAGCGGCACTTTGGCTTTGATGACCTGCTGTTTGCCGCGAACCTCCATACCGCCTACGCGTCCGCGACGACTGTTAAGGTCACCCATGATGTCGCCGGAAACCTCTTGCGGCGTGAAAACCTCGACGTCCATGATCGGTTCGAGCAGTGTCGGTTTCACCTTTTCCATTGCGGCACGAAACGCTTTGCGTCCTGCTGCGCGGAAACTATGTTCGTCGCTGTCCACCGCGTGAAAGCTGCCGTCGATGAGTGTGACCTTGAAATCGACGAGCGGATAGCCCGCGACGGCACCTGCGGCGGCGGCTTCGATAATGCCTTTTTCGATGGCGGGACGGAAATTTGCCGGCACTGAACCGCCAAAGATCTTATCGACCCATTCGAAACCGGCACCGCGTTCGAGCGGCTCAAATATACATTTACAATCGCCAAATTGGCCGCGTCCGCCGGACTGTTTCTTATGACGGCCCTGAACCTCAGCCTGCTGCGTGATGGTTTCTTTATATGGAACCTTGGGCGGATGCAGAGCGACCTCGACGTGATAACGGTCGGCGAGCTTTTTGACGACCGTCTCAATATGGAGCTGGCCGCTGCCGGACAGGATAAATTCTTTTGTCTGCGGATCGCGGTCAAAGTGCAGGCTGGGATCTTCTTCTAATATCTTGTGCAGAGCACCTGAGATCTTGTCCTCGTCCGCGCGGGATTTCGGTTCGATCGCAAAAGCGATCGCGGCTTCGGGGTACTCCACTTTTGGATAGACGATGGGTTTTGCCTTGTCGGATAATGTGTCGCCGGTCAGCGTGTCTTTGAGCTTTACGACGGCGATGATGTCGCCCGTTGCGGCGGAATCGACCTTATCAAGCGTTTTGCCCGAGATCACGTGAAGAGCACCGAGGCGCTCATCCGTGTCGCGCGAAGTGTTCCTGACGGTCGCGTCGTGGGCGATCTTGCCCGAAATGACCTTCATCACATTGATGCGTCCGGCGAACGGGTCGGCGATCGAGCGGAAAACATATGCCGAAAAAGGCTCGTCGTTCGAGTATTTGCGGTTTATACGGTCGCCGGTCATTTCGTTGTCGACAAACCCATACTCCATTTCGTGCGTTGCCGGATTTGGAGCAAATTCGACGATGTGGTCGAGCAATATCTGCAAACCAACTAGGTTAAGCGAGGACACGGCATAGACCGGACAGAGTTTGCTGCTGGCGATGGCCTTGGCGAGATTTGGATAGATGTCGGCTTCGTCCAGAGTGGCGTTCTCAAAATATTTTTCCATCAGGGCGTCGTCCGATTCGGCGACGATCTCGATGAGGCGTTCGCGGGTGCGTTCGAAAACATCTTTGCCGGCCTCGGGCATCGGAATTTCCTTTGCCTTACCGTCTGCATCAAATTCGTACGCTTTTTGATGGACGACATCGACGACACCTTTGAAATCACCCTCCGCCCCGATCGGCAGCGTAAAAGGCACGATCGAGCGGGCAAAACTGGCGGTCGCGGTTTCAAGCGCGTGGCCAAAATCGGCGTGTTCTTTGTCGATCTTGTTGATGACCATGAAACGCGGCAGCAAAAATTCGTTAGCGTATTGCCAGGTCTTTTCTGTCTGCACCTCGATGCCGTGTACGCCGTCAACCACGACCAAAGCACAGTCGGCCACGCGCAGAGCGGGCCGTGCATGCGAGACGAACGCGGCATAGCCCGGCGTGTCGATAAAATTTATCTTGGTGTCCTTATACTCGGCGTGGGCAAAATTGTTGTTGAGTGAAACTTTGCGTTCGATCGAATCTTCTTCGTAATCGGTTATGGTCGTGCCTTCATCGACCTTTCCCCAGCGGTGCTGACTACCGCTGGCGTGAATTAGGGAACTGACGAGCTGGGTTTTACCTGCGTCGCCGTGTCCAATGACAGCCAGATTTCTGATATTCTCAGTTGCGAATGCTTTCATGTTCGGCAAGCTCTCCTTTTGTTTGAGATAGAGAGTGGAGGGTAAAGAGTTGAGAGGGAAATCGTGCCTTTGGTTTTAGGCTCTCCACTCTGAACTCGCCACTCGCAACACTTTAGTTGTTGGTAACTTTCAAATTTATATCAGACGGCGGCAATAGGCAAGAAACAATGGGAAACGTAGCGTGAAAGTTTGTGCATCGAAAAGATGGTTTATAGTATTGTTGATAAAGTTTGACCTTAAATGCGAGCGAGGAAAATGAATGTTCAATAGATCGTGGATGTTTCGGGCTGTAACGGCAGCGGTTTTGATAGCGACGTTTTCGATGTCGAGCGTATCGGTCGCTGCGCAGGATCTCGTTGCGGTGAGCAGCCTGAGCGGTAGTTCGAGTGTGTTTGTTTTTCGCAGCGGTTCGCGCGGGTCAAAACCACGTCCGGTTACAAAACCAACGCGGACAAAGGCGCAGCGGTTGGCATCAGCCGTAAAGATCAAGAAACAATATGAGACGATCGCCAAGACCACCACTAAGGTCAATCGTGCAAAGATCATCGATCCGAACACTCTCGGACCGAAAGGCGGACGTGACCTGCCGCCAGCTCAGGCGTCCAAACGCTTTGCCGGTGTAGCTGAATATTATGTTGACAAGGCGGATTACGAAAAGGCTTTTGAGTTTTTCCGCGAAGCGATCAGGCTAGATCCGACCAACGTTCTTGCGAGTACGGGATACAGCGAGGCTCTGGCGTTGAACGGTAACGCTCTGCTCGTTGCCGATAAAGGCGACCTGGCGAAAGGATTTTTCCTCGAAGCGATCAAATATGATCCTAAAAACGCCGCGGCATATTTCGGGTTAGGCGAATTGTATTCCGGTACCGACAATCAGTCCGAAGCGATCGCCTCGTATGAGAAATCGCTCGCTACCGACAAGGGGCTGACCGAGATCTACGTTCCGCTCGGCATACTTTATTATCAGGCGGGCGAGATCGCCAAGGCGGACGATCTGTTGACCAAAGCACTACTCTCATCGGCCGGCGATGCGGAAACACAGTTTTTCCTCGGCCTAGTAAGAGCGGCGCAAAATCGTAACGACGATGCTCTCGCGGCGTTTCAAAAGGCGAAAACCATCGATCCGACCTATCCGGATGCTTATTTCAACACCGCTGAAATTTTGGTCAGGTTAAACCGCACTGCGGATGCGATCCCAGAATACAAACAGGCGATCAGCCTGCGGCCGAATTATCTCGATGCCATCGCGGGGCTCGGCCAGGCCTATTTAGACATGGGCAACTATGCTGATGCGATCACACAGCTAAAAGCGGCGGAGAAGCTAAAGGCGGACAATTGGGAAGTATTGCTGTCGCTTGGTGATGCGTATCGAATGTCGGGCGAATTTGGCAACGCCATACCCCGATACAACAACGCGCTGCTGTTTTACACAAAACAGCCAAATTACAACAAAGAGGTCGCTGCCGATATCAACAGCAAATTAGGGTTTACGCTCGGTAATCAGTGCGGCGTGAATATGGCAAAATTTGTCTCGTGTGAGCGTCCGACAAACCTGTGGCAGGCGGCTGTAGCGGCGATGGAAAAAGCGGTCGAATTGGGCGGCGGGAACCCGATCGATCAGGCAAATCTTGGTTGGGCATATTATAACTATGCTCGCATTGATATCGACGCAAATAATCCGGCTGCCGCCACGGCAAAGCTTGAGCTTGCCAAAGCCGCTCTGCAAAAAGCGATCGCCGGAAATCCGGTAGTTGCCGACGGTGCTCTACAAAATCTTGGCGGTGTCTTGATCGATATGGGGGATTTTGCCGGAGCGGTCAATGCCCTAAAGCAGGTCGTCGATAAACATCCTGAATGGACGATGTCGAGGTACGCTCTCGGCACGGCGTATTTTAAGATCAACGATTTTGACAACTCGGCCAAATGGTTTCGTGCCGTGCTCGAGAAAGAGCCAAAATATGTTCCGGCTTTGACGAGCCTCGGTTACGCCGAGATCAAACGCAAGAATGGCAAAGAGGTAAAGCGGGTCGTCGAGTTGTTAAAGCCCCTCAGTCCGGGCGACGCCATCAAGCTGGAGAACGCAATGAAAGCCGCGCGGTTGTAGTGGACCCTTTAGATATCAAAGAAAACGTGAGCCTAGCACCGCTGACCACTTTGCAGGTCGGCGGTAATGCTCGGTATTTTGTAGCAGCCGAGACTGAGGACGCTCTTATAGAAGCTTTGGCGTTTGCTGAGGAAAAGGGTTTTCCCGTTTTTATCCTCGGCGGCGGCAGTAATGTGCTGATCTCGGACGCGGGTTTTGACGGGCTTGTCATCAATATTGCTCTGACAGGCGTGTCGGGGTTTGAAGAAAAGGACGGCACGCGATATGTGACGGCGCAGGCGGGTGAGGATTGGGATGGATTCGTCGCCTACTGTGTCGATAACGACCTAGCGGGTGTCGAATGTCTGAGCGGGATCCCGGGTTTCGTCGGCGGTACGCCGGTGCAAAATGTCGGAGCTTACGGACAAGAGGTCGCGGAGAGTATTGTTTCGGTGCGGTGTTTTGACCGTGTTGGCGGCAGCATCGTGACGCTGACCAACGCCGAGTGTGGCTTTAGCTATCGCAAGAGTATCTTTAACTCGACGCATCGTGACCGCTATGTTGTGTTGAGCGTAACATTTGCTCTGCGTAAAGGCGGTGAGCCAAAGGTCGTCTATAAAGATTTGATCGAGCATTTTGGCGACCGGCAGCCGTCGCTGGCAGAGGTTCGCGAAGCGGTGCTTGCTATCCGACGCTCTAAATCGATGGTCATTGACGCGGACGACCCAAATTCGCGCAGTGCCGGTTCTTTCTTCAAAAATCCTATCGTCAGCCGTGAAAAGCTTGATGAACTGCGGTCTGAGATGGGCGATATTCCTAATTTTCCATTTGCCGAAGCCGTAAAAATTCCTGCTGCTTGGCTGATCGAGCGGTCCGGCATCAACAAAGGTTTTGCTCTGGGCAATGCCGGAGTTTCATCAAATCACACGCTCGCGATCATCAATCGCGGCGGAGCGACTGCGGGTGATATTTTGCGGCTGAAAGAAGAAATTCAGCGTGCCGTCGCCGATAAATTTGGCATTACGCTCGACCCTGAGCCTGTATTTGTCGGGTTTTGATCGCTCACAAAAAGCTCGAACCGAACACCTCTTTTGTCGTATAATTTGAGTTGGTCAACTCTTCCCGGGGGCACGTCTTACCAAATGAAAACAAATCTATCCCTGCTCGTTATCGCGTCCGTTTTCTTTTCGCTATTGCCGTTGCCGACGACGGTCGCTGCACAGGACCTGGTCGCGACTGACGATATCGCGGGCGGTTCGAGCGTATTTGTCTTTCGCGGATCGCGCAAAAAGCCGCAGGTTCGTTCGGGTGGCGGCAAGGCTTTCACGGACGAAGGGGCTGGACGTGTCGGCGGCGGAAAAGCCGCCAACGGTCAGATCGCTGCTCTGGCAAAGAAACGTCGTGCGGATGCCATCGCTGCCCGTAAAAAGGCCGCTATTGCTGCGGCAAACAAAAAGATAGCCTCGTCAAATATGCTCACGGCAAAAGCGGAGACGGCGTTTGATAATGACCAAACAGATCTTGCGATCACAAATTACCGGGCAGCACTTGTTCAGAATGCTAAAAACACACGTGCGTCCGAGGGGCTGAGCAACGCGTTGACCGCGAAGGGGATTGACGTCGCCGGTGACACGAATAACGAGGCAGCCATCGCCCTGTTCGAAGAGGCGGTCAAATATGACAAGCAAAACGACGTCGCGTACGCCAAAGCCGGTGCGATCCATGATGCCCGCGGCAACAACGCAAAAGCGGTCGTGAATTATGAAAAAGCTCTTGCGATAAACCCTGCGTACACGATGCTCTATCCGCCGCTGGGCGTTGCGTATTTGGATAACGGCGAGATCGCAAAGGCCGAAAGTACATTGCAAAAAGCGGGTGCCGCAGGCATTGATACCGCCGAAACGCGTTATCTGAACGGCGTGATCCTGTTCAAACAAAATAAAAATGCTGAGGCACTCGCGGCGTTTGACCGGACATTAGAGCTTGACGCCGGTTACGCATCCGCACAGTATTATCGCGGCCAGACGCTTGACCGTATGGAGCGGCCTGATGATGCTATCGCGGCATACAAAACCGCACTGGAAACAAACCCTGCGAATTCGGCGGCGTCTTTTGACCTCGGTGTGGCTTATTACAACAAAGGCGATTACCCGAACGCCGCAGCCGCGTATCAGCAGACGCTGAAAACCGACCCGAACAACGCTCAGGCACACGCAAATCTTGCCAGCACCTATCGCCAGCAAGAGCGTTATGCCGACGCGAACGTCGAATACAAGGCCGCTTCAGAAAAGGGGATGAAATCCGCTGATATGGAAAGCGAATGGGGATTTTGCCTTGGCAAGGTCGCCGAGTGGGACAAGGCAGTCGCTCGGCTCGAATCCGCCCGTCAGATGGGTCCGAGTGCTATCGATAACAACAACGTCGGCTGGGCGTATTACAACGCAGCTTACACGCAAAAGACCGCGAAAAATGACACTGCTGCAACGGAAAATTACGAAAAGGGCAAGGTCGCGTTGAAAGAGGCGCTTGTTCAAGACCCGCAATTTGATGCGGCGTATGTCAATCTTGGGGCAACGCACAACGAGCTTGGCGAGCACCAAGAGGCGGTCGAGTCGCTTGAAAAGGCTGACAAGCTGCACCCGAACTGGAACGTTGCGATAAATCAGCTTGGCCGTGCATATCGCGGGCTCAAGAATTTTGTCAAGGCCATCGCCAATTTCAAACGCGTCGTAGATATGGACGGCAATAGCATCAACGGCCTATTCAACCTTGGCGAAGCCTATAACGCCAGCGGCAATAAGAAAGAGGCCAAAAAGATGTACGACCGTCTCAAAAAGATCGACCCAAACATGGCCCTGCGGCTCGACAACATCTTCAACGGCAAAGCCCAGATCGACGACGCCAAACGAAAGATCGAAAACAAAATACCAAAACTGCCAAGATTTCCGTGAAGGTTTGGTCCGGTCCGGACCAAGGTGGACCAAGATGGACCAAGATCGGTAAGATTATCGTTCGCATAGTGCGGTTCGAGTGAACCGCACTTTTTTTGTATAATCGTGAGTTTAGAACATACCAATAAATGCCTAGACGCAGCGATATTCACAAAATACTGATCATTGGTTCGGGGCCGATCATCATCGGACAGGCTTGCGAATTTGATTATTCGGGGACGCAGGCGTGCCGTGCTCTAAGAGAAGAAGGGTACGAGGTGGTGCTGGTCAATTCTAATCCGGCGACGATCATGACCGACCCTGAGATCGCTGACCACACATACATCGAGCCGCTCACGCTGGAAACTCTTACCGCAATAATCGAAAAAGAAAGGCCTGACGCTCTGCTGCCGACGGTAGGGGCCCAGACGGGGCTAAATCTGTCGATCGAGCTTTTTGAAAAGGGAATTCTTGATAAATTCGGCGTCAAGATGATCGGGGCTAATGTCGATGCGATCAAGGTAGGCGAGGACCGCGAGCTGTTCAAAGCGGCGATGGACGAGATCGGCGTGCCAAGTTGTAAGGGCGGTTTTGCCCACACTTGGGAAGAGGCTCGCGAGATCGTCGAAGAAACAGGCTATCCGGCAATTGTGCGGCCGAGTTTTACGCTGGGCGGAACCGGCGGCGGCACGGCTTACAATCCTGAGGAATTTGAGGAGATCGCACGCGGCGGCCTGGCGGCGTCGCCAAATTCGCAGATCCTCGTTGAGGAATCGATCCTTGGATGGAAAGAATACGAGCTTGAGGTAATGCGTGACCTCAATGACAACGTCGTCATTATCTGCTCGATAGAAAATTTTGATCCGATGGGCGTGCACACGGGCGACTCGATCACCGTCGCTCCGGCACAGACGCTGACCGATGTTGAGTATCAGCGGCTGCGTGATATGTCTAAGGCGTGTATTCGCAAAGTCGGCGTTGAGACGGGCGGGTCGAACATACAGTTTGCCGTCAACCCGGCGAACGGTGATGTCCGCATCATCGAAATGAACCCGCGCGTCTCGCGTTCGTCGGCGTTGGCTTCAAAGGCAACAGGTTTTCCGATCGCGAAGATAGCTGCCAAGCTCGCCGTCGGATACACGCTTGATGAGATACCAAATGACATCACAAAAAAGACGCCAGCATCGTTTGAGCCGACGATAGACTACGTCGTCACAAAGATACCAAAATGGGCGTTTGAAAAATTTCCTGGTGCGGCGGACGTGCTCGATACACAGATGCGTTCTGTCGGCGAGGTGATGGCGATAGGCCGTACTTTTAAAGAATCTTTGTTTAAGGGGCTACGTTCGCTTGAAGCGGTTAAACCATTGCGTTTGCAGGATATACCTGACGCCGAGTTGCAGCGAAAGCTTGCCCGACCAAATTCACAGCGGTTCTCTTATATCACCTACGCGATTCAAAACGGATACTCACTCGAAGAGGTGCGTCGCCTGACAAAGATCGATCCGTGGTTTCTCGATCAATTGTCGCAGGTGATGGAGTTTCAAGAAACGCTCGATGCCAAGCCACTTAACGAGTATTCGGCGGATGAACTGCGCTTGGCAAAGGAGTTTGGCCTATCGGATCGTCGTCTATCGTTCCTGACCGGTGCGAGTGAACTTGAAGTTCGCGATACTCGAAAACAGAGCGGCATCACTCCCGTCTATAAACGCGTCGATACTTGTGGAGCTGAGTTTGAATCATTCACGCCGTATATGTACTCGACATACGAGCAGGAATGCGAGGCCGAGCCGACGGATCGGCGAAAGATCATGATCCTCGGTTCGGGGCCGAATCGTATCGGGCAGGGGATCGAGTTTGACTATTGCTGTTGCCACGCGAGTTTTGCTCTGCACGAAGCCAGCTTTGAGACCATCATGGTCAACTGCAACCCTGAGACGGTCTCGACGGATTACGACACGTCGGATAGATTGTATTTCGAACCGCTGACATTTGAGGATGTGATGAATATCGTCGATGTCGAGAAACCGGAGGGCGTGATCGTGCAATTTGGCGGGCAAACGCCGCTGAATCTTGCCGACAGATTGCACGCTGCGGGTGTTCCGATCATTGGTACATCGCCGGATTCGATCGATCTGGCGGAGGATCGAAAACGGTTTGGAGCACTGCTCGCAGAGCTAAAAATACCGTGTCCTGACAACTCCAGCGTTACATCAGCAGATGAGGCTAAAACTGTTGCAAACAAAATAGGTTATCCAATTGTTGTGCGGCCGAGTTTTGTGCTTGGTGGGCGTGCAATGGCGATAGTTTATGATGAACAATCGCTTGACGAATATATGCGTAACGCCGTTGATGCGTCGCCGGAAAAACCTATTCTGATCGACAAATTTTTGGAACGCGCAAGCGAACTCGATGTTGACGCACTCGCCGATGAGACTGCGGTTGTGATCGCGGGTATTCAGGAACATATTGAGGAAGCTGGGATCCACTCGGGGGACTCCTCTAGCGTGCTGCCTGCGCAAAAGATCGCGGCGGAGCATCTCGAAACTATCCGCCATTACACGACAAATCTCGCCCGTGCCCTCAAGGTCAAAGGGCTGATGAACATCCAGTTTGCCATTCAGGATGACCGCGTTTATGTGATCGAGGTCAATCCGCGTGCGTCGCGAACGGTGCCGTTTGTCGCCAAAGCGACGGGTGTGCCGATAGCAAAGATCGCGTCGCTTGTTATGGCAGGAAAGAACAAACTGGCAGATTTTAACCTGCCCGCTGTGCTGCCCGTGCCGCTGATCTTTGTAAAATCGCCGGTGTTTCCATTCAAAAAATTTGCGGGCGTCGATCCTGTACTGGGGCCTGAGATGCATTCGACCGGCGAGGTGATGGGCGTCGGTGCGACATTCGGCGAGTCTTACGGCAAAGCGATGGAAGGAGCAGGCCTCGGGTTGCCGCTCAAGGGAAAAGCCTTTATCTCGGTCAATAATTCCGACAAAGGCCAGGCGGTAATACTCGCACGAAGGCTGAAAAATCTAGGGTTTGATCTCGTCGCGACGTACGGCACGGCAAATCGTCTGCACGAGGTTGGCTTGCCATGCGAGTCGGTGTTTAAGGTCAACGAAGGCCGCCCGAACATCGCCGATCTGATCCGTCAGGGCGACGTCCAGCTAATTATCAACACACCGCTTGGCAAAGCTTCGTTTTACGACGAAAAGGCCATTCGCAAAGCCGCTCTACAGTTCAATGTGCCCTGCGTAACGACGATCACCGGAGCAGAGGCATTGGTCGAGGCGATCGGAGCTAAGATCGCATCAACAGAAATAACCGTTCGCAGCCTTCAGGAAATTCACTCGGAAATTGGCCACAGAGACCATAAAGAACACGGAGCGTAGAACATCTCCGTTCGATTGAATGGGCTTTTTCTCAATGATCTTTGCGTCCTCAGTGGCTATCGTTTCTTGACCAACCCGCAACTTTCCACTAACTTTAAGTAAAGTTTTCTTTAATTTAGCTTTAATAACTTAACTACATGAGTGAATCGCATGACCGCGAGATCATTGGCGGGCATCTGCTCGTGATCGGCGGGGCAGAAGACAAATATAACGAACGGCGGATCCTGAAAAAGTTTTTGGAGCTCGCGGGCGGCGTTAAAGCGGAGATCCTTATCGTACCGGTGGCGTCGGATTATCCGGAGTTTGCAGCGGACGTTTATACACAGGCTTTTAGGAATCTGGGCGTGGCAAATCCGCGTGTTTTGCGGGCTACTTCGCGCCAGGATGTGGTCAATGCCGATGTCCAAAAGCTGTGCGATGGCATAACGGGGATCATAATGACGGGCGGCGATCAGATGCGGCTCGTTTCGCTGCTCGGCGGGACAAAACTCGCAGAAAAGATACGCAAACTCGTACGCGAAACCGATGTCGTTCTCGCCGGAACGAGTGCCGGAGCGGCTGCGATGAGTACGTCAATGATCGTTCGCGGCGAACCGACCTCGCACCCGCATAAAAACGCCGTCAGGCTCTCTCCGGGGCTTGGTTTCCTGAAAAACATCATCATCGACCAGCATTTTAGTGAACGCGGCCGCATTAGCCGTCTGATCACGGGTGTGTCGTTCAACCCGTACAATCTCGGAATTGGGATCGATGAGAATACGGCGATCATTTTGGACGGTAAGGGGATACTTGAGGTGTTTGGTCAGGGGACGGCGACCATTGTTGATGGTTCACAGATCACTTTCAATGAGATTGCGGAAGTTGCTGATAACGAAGCGTTTAGCGTTTGCGGCGTTCAGTTTCATGTATTACGTGACGGGCTCGTTTATAACTATATTGAGCGTCACCCGATACAGCCGCCAAATGAATTTTTGCTGCCTGATCTAGGCTAATAATCTTATGGAAATCTTAGAAATACGCACACTTCGCGGGCCGAATTATTGGAGCGGCTACTGGAAAAAGCTCATCATCATGCGGCTCGATATCGGGGCGTTTGAGAAAAAACCGACGAATAAGATCAAGGGGTTTTATGACCGCATGTTGGATGTGCTGCCATCGCTCCAGTCGCACGGATGCAGCTATGGCGAGCCGGGCGGATTTCTAAAACGTGTCGAAGAGGGAACTTGGGCGGGACATGCTATTGAGCATTTTGCCCTTGAATTACAAACGCTTGCGGGAATGGACACCGGTTACGGACGCACGCGTGAGACTGGCGAGAAGGGTATTTACAACGTCGTCTATAGCTATCTAGAGGAAGAAGTCGGGCGGTTTGCAGGCCGCTGTGCGGTCAGATTGTGGCTCGATCTCGCTGAGGGCAAAGACCTTTCTGAGATCAAAGAAGGCTTGGCAAAAGAGATCCAGGAAATGCGCGAGATCCGTGAAAATGTGCGGTTTGGGCCATCGACGGGCTCGCTAGTCGAGGAGGCGGATAATCGCGATATTCCATTTATACGGCTTAACGATCAATCGCTGGTTCAACTCGGCTACGGCGTTCATCAAAAGCGAATTCAAGCGACGACCACGGTCAACACAAACATGATCTCGGTCGACATCGCGGGCAACAAGCACGCGACCAAAAAGCTGCTTGGCGATATGGGCGTCCCGGTGCCGAAAGGATATCGAATTCGCGACATCGAGGACCTCGAAGATACTGTAGAGAGTGTCGGCTATCCGGTTGTCATTAAACCACTTGACGGCAATCATGGTAAAGGCGCTACGGTAGGTATCAAGACGCTTGAGGACGCGACAATTGCGTTTGAAAAGGCCAAAGAATACTCGCGATATATCATAGTTGAAAAGCAGCTTATCGGCGAAGATTTTCGTGCTTTGGTAGTAAATAATCAGCTCATCGCGGTCGCCGAACGCGTCCCTGCACATGTTGTCGGCGACGGCAAAAGTTCGATCCAAAAGCTGATCGACAAAACGAACGAAGACCCGCGTCGCGGCTACGGACACGAAAATGTGTTGACCGAGATCGATGTCGATAACCAGACACTACGGTGCATCAAAAAAGCCGGATATACGCTCGATACAGTTCTCAAAAAGGGCGAGGAGCTGCGGCTAAAAACGACCGCAAATATCTCGACGGGCGGCACAGCGATCGACCGGACGGATGAGGTTCATCCCGAAAATGTATTCTTGTTTGAACGTATCGCAAAGATCATCGGCTTGGATGTCGCGGGCGTCGATGTGATCGCTCCAAATGTGAGCGAACCGCTGAGCGAGAACGGCGGCGGCATTATCGAGGTCAACGCCGCTCCCGGATTTCGTATGCACCTGGCTCCAAGCGAGGGCATCGGACGCAACGTTGCCGAGCACGTGATCGATATGCTGTTCCCACCGGGAACTCCGGCTCGTATCCCGATCTTTGCGATCACAGGCACTAACGGCAAAACGACCACGACGCGATTGATCGCCCATATCTTAAAAAACAGCGGACGCACGGTCGGATTTACGACGACGGACGGCACATACATCGGTAATCAGCAGATCGTCGCGGGCGACAATACGGGGCCGGTTTCGGCTCAGCTTGTGCTAAAAGACCCGACTGTCGATGTTGCGGTGCTTGAGACGGCACGCGGCGGTATTATCCGTTCGGGATTGGGTTTTGACCATTGTGATATCGGCGTTGTGATGAATATCGCGGCCGATCATTTGGGCTTAAAAGACGTCAACACGCTCGAAGATCTCGCCCGCGTAAAATCGGTCGTGCCACGTGCCGTTTCAAAGAAAGGCTATGCCGTGCTCAACGCCGAGGATCCGCTCGTTTACAAGATGAAAGAGCTTGTGGACGGAAAGGTCGTGTGTTTTTCGATGGATGAGAACAATCCGGTCATCAAACGCCGTGCAGAACGAGGCCGCGTATCGTGCGTTTATGAGAACGGCTACGTCACGATCCTCAAAGGTAAATGGAAAGTCCGCATCGAAAAAGTGACGAACATACCGCTGACGTACGGCGGTCGTGCGGAGTTTATGATCCAAAACGTGCTGGCGGCGACGCTCGCGTGTTTTGTCCACGGAGTGTCGCTCGAAGATCTGCGAAACGGGCTTTCGACCTTTAACGCGGGCACAGCACAGACGCCTGGACGGCTTAATTTTGTAGAGGTTGGCGATGTAACCGTTCTGATGGATTATGCTCATAACCCCGCCGGGCTGAGCGGTTTGGCTGATTTTATCTCGAAATTGCCCAATAAATACCGTACCGTCGTACTTAACGGCACAGGCGACCGCCGTGACGATGACATTCGTGAATTTGGTAAGATCGCGGCTGACACCTTTGACCGCATAGTTATACGAACAGGAAATTACCTACGCGGACGCGACCCTGAGGAGTTGCACAAGCTGCTGCAAGAGGGAATTGCGAAGAGCAAGAATACTCCAACGGTCCGCATAATCCCCGACGGCCGCACTGCTATTCACCACGCCATCAAATACGGACGCAAAGGCGAGCTAGTCGTAACGCTCGCCGACCTCGTACCGAAAGACATTGCGTATGTACAGGAATATCGGGATATGGTGAATGAGAAGAAGGGATAAATGGCAGAGTTGGCCACCCACTAAAGTGCGTTGCAATTCAGTAGAACTACGAACCATAGATCGCAATGTCTATTTGTTTTTCAGCTGTAATGTAACCGCGATACATGCCGTTTGAGTTAAACGGTAAAATCACATTTCCAGCTTTATCGACAGCGATCAGGCCGCCTTCGCCGTTGATCTCGGTAAGGCGATGAACCGTCTCTCTAGCGGCGGCTTCGAGTGACAATCCTTTATATTTCACACGGGCGGCGACATCAAACGCAGTAACTCCAAGCATAAAATATTCGCCGTGGCCGGTGCATGAGACCGCGACTGAGTCGTCAGCGTAATTGCCGAGACCGACGAGCGGCGTGTCGCCGACGCGCCCAAATTTTTTGTTGGTCATGCCTCCGGTGGATGTGGCGGCGGCGAGATAGCCGTTTTTGTCGCAGGCGACGGCACCGACTGTGCCGATCGGCTTTGTCGTCGCGTGATCGAGTTGGATGCGGCCCTCGACGATAGCCTCTTGCAGCTGCAGCCAGCGGTGTTCAGTGAAAAAATACTCGTCCGGCTCGGTCGCAACGCCGATCTGTTCGGCGAATTGGTTTGCTCCGTCGCCGGCGAGCAGGACGTGTTCGGTTCGCTCCATCACCTTGCGGGCGAGGCTAACGGGATTTTTGATATTTTTGACGAACGCGACCGCACCGGCTTTGAGGTTGTGGCCGTCCATGATGCAAGCATCCATTTCCTGTTTGCCTTCGTGGGTGAAAACCGAGCCGCGCCCGGCGTTGAAAAGGGGGAAATCTTCGAGTGAGCAAACCGTGGCTTCGACGGCGTCGAGCGAGGAGCCACTTTTTTCCAATATCTCCCAGCCGATCTTTAACGCAGATTCGAGCCCGCTGCGATATTCGGCCTCAAGGGCGGGAGTCATTTGCGATCTGAGTATCGTCCCCGCCCCGCCGTGTATTGCTAATGCTATTCCCATGATTATTTGCCCACGAAACACACGAAAAACACTAAATAAAAGAATATCTGATTTTCGTGTTTTTTGTGTGTTTCGTGGGCTATATCTTTGTATTTTGTAATCTAAGGGCGTTGAGGATCACTGATACCGAGCTAAATGTCATCGCCGAGCTTGCGATCATCGGCGAGAGCAGAAGGCCGAAAATAGGGAACAGCACGCCCGCCGCGATGGGGACGCCGATGATGTTGTACGCAAAGGCAAAAAAGAGATTTTGTCGGATGTTGCTCATCGTTGCTTTGCTCAGATTGATCGCTTTCAAGATGCCGTCGATATCGGGTTTGAGCAGCGTTATATCGGCGGATTCGATAGCTACGTCGGTTCCGCTTGCGAAAGCGATACCAACATTAGCCTGAGCGAGAGCCGGAGCGTCGTTAACGCCGTCGCCCGCCATTACGACTATCTTACCTTGTGATTGCAGCTCTTTGACCTTTGCGGCCTTGTCCTCGGGCATGACCTCGGCGAAGAACTGGTCAATGCCGAGCTCTTTTGCAACGGATCGAGCCGTCGCGATGTTGTCGCCAGTCATCATGACAACCTCGATGTTTTGGCGACAAAGTTCGCTGATAGCATTTCTTGCTGACGGTTTCACTGTGTCTTCTACGCTGATAAGACCTGCGAAATTTCGGTCAATTGCGACGTAAAGAATCGATCGTTTTGCGGCCTTAATAGAACCAATTGGATCTTGTAAGTTATAGTGATTTGCTTGTTCGATCTGATCGCGGGCGGACCGTGGAAGAAAATCCATCCTTCCGACTCTGACGATCTTTCCGTCGATTTTCCCGGAAACGCCTTTTCCAGCAAATGATTCGAAGTCATTAACCTTGAGCATCGAAAGTTCTAGTTGTTTTGCCTTGTTTACGACGGCAGTTGCCAGAGGGTGCTCACTTAAGCTCTCTATGCTCGCGGCATACTGGATCAGACTTTCTTGATTCAGAGAAGAGTCAGAGATAACGTCTGCGACACGCGGCTTACCTTCAGTGAGCGTTCCGGTCTTATCAACGACGATCACGTTTACCTTTTCAAGCGTTTCGAGAGCCTCGGCTTTTTTGGTGAGGACGCCGTTTTTTGCTCCGTGGCCGGTGCCGACCATGATGGACATCGGCGTTGCGAGGCCGAGGGCGCATGGACAAGCGATGATGAGGACCGAGACGGCGGCAACGACCGCTGACGCAAAGCTGCCGAGAACAAGCCATACAACGAATGCTACGACAGCGACGAGGATCACGGTTGGGACAAAATATGACGAAACGCTGTCAGCGAGGCGTTGGATCGGTGCGCGGCTGCGTTGGGCTTCGCCAACCATGTGGACGATGTTTGCGAGCAGCGTGTCGCTGCCGACTTTTTCCGCACGCATTGTAAAGCTTCGGTTACCGTTGATCGTGCCGCCGATCACTTTTGCGCCGGCTTGTTTTTCGACGGGCATCGATTCGCCGGTGACCATTGATTCATCGATAGATGTGCTGCCATCTATGATCTCGCCATCCGTCGGGATTTTTTCGTTTGCCTTTACTCGCAGGGTTTGTCCGACGTGAATATGTTTGAGATCGATCACCTCATCGCTACCATCATCGCGAACGACCGTCGCTGTCTCAGGTGCGAGGCGAAGCAATTCTTTGATCGCCGATGATGTTTGCGAACGTGCTTTTAATTCCAAAACCTGTCCGAGCAGAACCAGTGTCGTTATCACCGCCGCTGATTCGAAATATCCGGGAATCATGCCTGAATGCGCGTCTTGCATTGCCGTCGGGAATATCTGTGGAACGAATAATGCCGCGAGGCTCAACAAATACGCCGCACCGGTGCCGATCGCGATAAGCGTGAACATATTCGGGCTGATGTTTTTGATCGACGCGACTGCCCGTTGAAAGAAAGGGAACCCGCCCCATAGGACGACAGGGGTTGCTAACGCGAATTGGATCCAGATCGACGTCTTAGGTGAGATATATGAATGAAAAGTGGGGAACATCTCGCCCATCGCGAGCACAAAAACGGGTAGCGTTAAAACCGCACACACGGCAAATCGCCGCCGCATATCTATGTATTCGTGATCGGGAGTATCGTCGAGCGAGATCTCTTTTGGCTCCAAAGCCATGCCGCATTTTGGGCAGATTCCGGGGCCGATCTGGACTATCTCGGGGTCCATTGGGCAGGTGTATTCGATGTCGCTTGGTCCTTGGCTTAAACCACCAGCTACCGCAGGTGGTTCTGACAGGAACCGTGCCGGGTCGGCGGCAAATTTATCGCGACAGCCCGTCATGCAAAAGTAATACGTCACGCCGTCATGCTCGTAACTGGCGGCGGCGGATTCGGGCAGGACGAGCATTTTGCACACCGGATCGACATGCGGTTCGGGGATGATCTCGTCCGTTTTTTTTCTGCCCAGAGTTACAAGCGGTTGCTGCATAAATAAATTTTACATTATTAGAATTTTTTTCTGGAAGAATATGAGAAATAGGAATTTGTTTAACTAGGTAAAACTACATCGTTTTACCACCTTATCCGAAAAGGCAATCCCGACAAGTCGGGAACGCAAAGCTAGGGACCATCAAAAAAATGGGAGTCCGGCTGCCGAAGTGAGGTCTACATGCATAAAAAACTCTTTTTGTTTCTTGGGCTTTTTGCCGCGTTAGCGAGCAGTATCTTTGCCCAGTCAAATAACACACCAAAACCTGTCGCGATCCGATTTGTGGTTGGCGAGACCGGCATGGGGCTTGACGATGCTGGTGATGAGGGCGAACGCCCGCGTATCGTCCAGCCAAAAAATGCTGAGGCCAAGGCCGAGGTTAAAGCCGCCGCCTATGTAAAGGTGTCGTCGGTACAGCACACGGTTTTTGACCTTATTAATCAAAAACGCGCTGAGGTTGGCCTAAAGCCGCTTGTCTGGAGCGACGATCTCGAAAAGATCGCCCGCGGGCACTCGGAAAATATGGCCGAGTATGATTTCTTTAGCCATCGCGATCTAAATGGTAAGGCCGTCAGTGACCGTGCCGATTCAGCGGGGCTTTCGAAATGGCGCTCGATCGGCGAGAACATCGCATTTAATCGTGGGTATGCGGACCCGATCGCAAAAGCAGTCGATCTGTGGCTAAATTCGCCGTCGCATAAAAACAATCTTTTGTCCGCAACCTGGAAAGAGTCGGCCGTGGGTGTAGCGATCACTGAGGATGGATCGTATTACTTTACTCAGGTGTTCCTTTTGCGAAAATAGATAAGAAATATTTGAAATTTGAGATTTCAAAATTGTTCTGGAAAATTCCGAGTTGCTCATTAGAGTAATTCGGAATTTCTATTTTATGCTTGAGCGATGCGGCCTGCGTTTTCGTTACCTTCATTTGCCAAGATAAATTGGACGCTCCATATTCTGGGGAAGCGTTATGATGGCTTTCATGAGCTATTTACGGTGTTTCAGACGGTTTCGCTACACGATACGATCTCGTTTGCTGAGGCTGATACGCTGGAACTCACATGCGATGATCCGAATGTTCCGGTTGACGGGCGTAATCTGATATTAAAGGCTGCGGCGATATTGCGGGCTCGTTATGGTGTGAGATCGGGGGCAGCGATGCATCTTGAGAAACGCATTCCGTCACCAGGCGGGCTTGGTGGCGGTTCGTCAAATGCTGCGATTGCATTGATCGGGCTTGCGAGAGTTTGGGAACTTGATGATGACATAGACCTGCACTCGACAGCGGCCGAACTTGGGTCCGATGTTGCGTTCTTTCTTTCTGGCGGAACAGCTATTGGAACCGGACGTGGTGATGAGATCGAGCTGATCAGCGACATTGACGATCAATTTATGTTGATCGTGACGCCGGAGATAAGCGTATCGACGCGGGACGCATTCGGTAAGCTTGATGCTCCGACCTTGACAAATGAGGCTCGTAATCATATTCTTTCTGTTTGCCGAAAGGATGCTGCATCACTTGATCCGCACCACTCGGCATTGACAAACGATTTTGAGCGAACAGTTTTCTCTGCTCATCCTGAGATCCAAAATGTAAAAAACACATTATTAGATCTTGGGGCAGCAAACGCCGCGTTGAGCGGCAGCGGAGCGAGCGTTTTCGCTAGTTTTGAAAAAGAAGAGACACGGCAAGCTGCTATAAAAGCCCTCGATCAAGCATCGACCTGGCGAAAGTTTTCCGTATCAACCATCTCGCGTGCTAAATATCGCGAGGCGCTTTTTACGCGTTAGGTTGTTTCCGATCAGTTTCTTAAATTCGCATTGGGGCGTAGCCAAGTGGTAAGGCACCGGTCTTTGGATCCGGCATTCGTAGGTTCGAGTCCTCCCGCCCCAGCCAATTAGAAATGATGACGGACGATCTATGGTGGGGTCGTCCGTTTTTTATTTCGAACCATGAGCGTAACGGGAAAGATCAAAATATTTTCGGGCAATGCCAATCGTGAGCTTGCGGCTGAGATCTGCGGCCAGCTTGGTATCGAGCTGGGAAAAGCGAGCACCGAACGATTTTCGGACGGCGAGTTTAATTTTCAGATCGAGGAAAATGTTCGCGGCCATGACGTATTTATCGTCCAGCCGACTTGCCCGCCGTCAGATCGTCATTTGATGGAGCTGTTGATCATGATCGACACCTTTGTCAGGGCTTCGGCAGAGCGTGTTACGGCTGTGATCCCATATTTTGGTTATGCACGGTCTGATAAAAAAGATCGTCCGCGGGTGCCTATTGCGGCAAAGCTGGTCGCAAATTTGATAACTAAAGCCGGTGCACAGCGTGTTTTGACGATAGATCTGCACGCGTCGCAGATACAAGGGTTTTTTGATATCCCTGTAGATCACCTTTACGCGGCACCGATCGTGGTCGATTATTTTAAGGCGAACCCGATCGAAAATCTGATCGTTGTCGCACCGGATACGGGCGGAGCAGAACGTGCTCGTGCGTATGCAAAACGTCTCAATGCGGGACTCGCACTGTGCGACAAACGCCGTGAGCGTGCGAACGAAGCCGATGTGATGAACATCGTCGGTGATGTCAGCGGCAAAAATTGTTTGATAATCGACGATATGTGCGATACCGGCGGCACGATTTGTAAGGTTGCCGAGGCATTGCACAAGGCCGGTGCCAATGAGATATCGGCCTGCTTTACGCACGGCGTTCTCTCGGGCAAAGCGGTCGAGAATATCAGCGGTTCGTATTTGAAAAAGGTCATCGTGACCAACACCATCCCCATCAGCGACAACGGAATGCCGCTGGTCGAGGGCGGTAAGATAGAAGTTTTGAGCGTCGCCGAGCTATTAGCGTCGGCGATCAGATCGATACATGACGAGACGAGTGTTTCGTCGCTGTTCATTTGAGATTTAGTTTCGAGTTCCAAGTTCCGCGTTCCGAGTTAGATGCTCGGCCTCGGAACCCGAAACTCGGAACTCGGAACTGAGGGAAAAGTTATGGCAGAAAAAGTAATTGTAAAAGCAGTAAAGCGCGATACTCGCGGTAAGAATGAGAATCGCCGGCTTCGTGCCGAGGGCAAGATCCCGGTCATCGTCTATGGCGGCGGCACCGAGAGTTTTGCGGCAACGGCAGAGTTGAAGGATCTGGCTGCGATCATCCGTTCGGATACGGGCATTAACACCGTGTTTGGACTCGATATCGACGGCGAAGGCGTCAATGATGTTATTTTCCAAGATCGTCAGATCGATGGCGTTAAGGGCCGTCTGATCCACGCCGATCTGCGCCGCTTTGCTAAGGGCGAAAAGATCGAAATGACCGTGCCTATCCATTTGGTTGGCAAGGCGATCGGTTTGCAAGAGGCAGGTGCGGTTCTGTCGCAGGCAATGCGTGAGATCAAGGTGCTTTGCGAACCTGCAAATACGCCTGAATTTATCGAGGTTGATGTTACCGATCTAGGTGCGGGACACGCGATACATGTCTCGGATATCAAGGTTGGCGAGGGTGTCGAGATACACGAAGCTCCGGAAACGGTTATCGCTTCGATCGTTACCGTTAAGGAAGCTGACCTCGAACCGCAGCTCGAAGAGGGTGCAGAACCTGAGGTTGCCGGTGAAGCTCCTGCTGCCGCACCCGAAGCTGACGGCGGTGAATAATTGAGCGATGCTGACGCTCAAAACTGGCTCGTTGTCGGGCTCGGAAATCCGGGCCCGCAATACGAAAAAACGCGGCACAATCTTGGCTTCATGCTTGTGGATCTGCTCGCCAGCCGGTTGCAGACGCGGGTTTCGCGTGACGAGTGCAGAGCGTTAGTTGGACGCGGCATTATTGACAACCAAACGGTCGAGCTTGTTAAGCCGCAGACGTTCATGAATTTGAGTGGCGAATCGGTTAGCTGCCTTGTCGCAAAAGACGACAGGTCCATAAAACGGCTCATCGTCATCTCAGATGACCTGGCGTTGCCATTTGGGACGATGCGGATCCGGCCGCAAGGTTCGCACGGCGGGCAAAACGGGCTGAGATCGATCATCGATTGTTTGAAAACACAGGAATTTATCCGATTGCGGATAGGAATTCAGCCGGAGCACCCGGTGGGCGATGCGAGCCGTTTCGTTTTGGATAATTTCGCTAAGGGCGACGCCGAAACGCTTGATAAGACATTGGATATAGCCGCCGACGCGGTCGAGTGCATGGTCAAAGATGGCGTTGACGCGGCAATGGCGAGATTTAACTAGTTATTGATATATAGAGAAAATCCTTACTTCATCTCAGTTGAAGATGAGGTTTGTAACCGAAAGGAGAAGGGAAATAAATGGGAAACAGAACTTACGAAGTAATGTATATCGTCGATCCGGAAACGGCCGCCGATAAGATCGAGAAATTGAACGACGCAGTCGGGAAACTGATCGAGAAAGAAGGCGGCGAGGTCGTCCGGATGGATGACATCGGTATGAAAGACCTTGCTTATCCGATCCAGAAAAAGAACACCGGCCACTATGTTCTTTTTGAGATACAAGGAACCGGGCAAGAGATCATGGAACTCGAACGCCGTATGCGCGTCAACGATATGATCATGCGTTATATCACCGTTCGCGTCGATGAGGATCGTAAAAAAGCGGACAAGCTCCGCTCAAAGCGCGAGGCTAAAGCAGCAAAGCGTGCGACGTTCCGTGCAACGGCCGAAACAACCGAAACAGCGGAGGCAGAGGCAGAGGCTTAACCGCTGAGACCGAGGAGAAAAGTTATGGCAGATAATGAAATGGAAATAATGGATGACCGCGGTGGTTTAGGCGTCGGCGAAGACGTCATTGGCGACCGTCCGCGTCGATATCAGCGCCGCCGCCCGCGTAACGTGGTGCCGGACTATGTCGATTGGAAAGATGTCGATCTTTTGAGAGAGTTCGTGCCGGAGCGTGGCAAGATCATGCCGCGCCGCATCTCGGGCATCACCGCCAAAGATCAGCGCCGTGTCGCTAAGGCGATCAAGCGTGCGCGTTCGATGGCAATGCTGCCGTTTGTGGCAGACTAATTGATTGATTCATTGCTTCATTGTGTCATTTATTCATTTTCGACGGATAAATGGACAAATGAATAAATGAGCAGATGAATAAATGAGGTAATTTTCATGGCAAATACTACAGTTTTATTACGCGAAGATATCGATAATCTTGGCGGCCGCGGCGAGATCGTCAAGGTCAAGGCCGGTTACGCTCGCAATTTCCTGCTGCCGCAGGGTGTGGCGACGCTTGCGACCAAAGGCAACGTCAAGCAGATCGAACAGGAAAGAGAAGCTCTGTTAAAAAGAGCTGCAATTGAAAAGGCGACCGCTGACGCTCAGCGTGAGCAGATGTCGAGCATCAGCCTTACGTTTGAACGCAAATCGGGCGATCATGGCCAGCTTTTTGGTTCGGTCACGTCGATGGATATCGCCGAGGCTCTACAAGCCAAAGGCTACGAGATCGACCGCCGCCGCATCTCACTGAAAGATGCGATCAAAGAAACCGGCGAATACACCGTCAACGTTAAACTTCACCGCGAAGTGACATTGGCCGTGCCTGTGACCGTCACTGCTGAGGGCGGCGAAATGCCGGCCAAGGAAGACAAGAAAAAAGCAAAAGCTGAGGAAGTGAAGGCGGAAGAAGCCGCTCCGGTTGCAGAAGAAACAGTTGCAGAAGAGGTTGCTGCTCACGAAGCACCTGCCGAAGGCGAAGCTGCTGCCTAATCAGGGGTAAGATCTCACCACGAAATAAACGAAACACACGAATATTTTTTCGAGTGTTTCGCTTTTTTCGCGGTTGATTTCTTGACCGCTTGCCGTAAATATCCGCTTTATTTAGGGTTACAAACTTTCGATATCGGCCTTTAGACAAGGCCGTTTTTTGTGGCTAAAATTAGCATCACTCGGTCACAATTTTTTCATCAAATGGCAAGTGTCTTTCCCGACAATCGACGAGAGCAGTATCTCGAAAAGCCTCTACCTTCGAGCGAAGAGAGCGAGCGCGTCATCCTCGGTGCGATATTGCTTGATAATACGGTGGCCGCACAGGCGGTCGAGCACCTCAAGCCCGAAGATTTCTACTCGCCGCTGAATCGCCGTGTCTTTGCCGCGATGATCGCTCTATTTGAAAAACAGACGCAGATCGACCCGATCCTGATCGGTGAAGAGTTGAAAAAAGAAGGCTCTCTCGACTCGATCGGTGGTATTACGACGATCACAAACCTGACATTCGGATTGCCGCATTTTTCCAACGTCGAGGAATACATCAAGGTTGTCCGCGACAAATCAGTCATACGTACGCTTATCCGCACCTGCAACTCGATCACCGGCGAGGCCCTAGCCGAAGAAGAAGATTCCGAGATAATCCTCGACCGTGCAGAACAACAGATATTTGCACTTGCCGAGGCACGGACTAATCAGAGTTTTTCGCGTATCGGGCCGATCTCGGACCGCGTGCTCGCCAGGGTTAAAGAACACGCTGCGAACGGATCGGGTCACGGAATAACAGGCCTCTCAACCGGGTTTTACGAACTTGATGATCTCACCTCGGGGTTACAGCGAACCGACCTAGTCATTATCGCCGGACGCCCCTCGATGGGAAAGACCGCGTTTTGTCTGAATCTAGCCCAAAATGCGGCGGTCAAATCTAATGCTGTCGTTGCTGTTTTCTCCCTCGAAATGTCGAAAGAGCAATTGGTTATGCGTATGCTGTCGAGCGAGGCAAAAATAAATGCCCACCGGTTTCGCACCGGCCACCTAATGGGGAAAGAGTGGGAAAATCTTGCGCACGCAATCGGCACGCTCTCAGAAGCTCGGCTGTTTATTGACGATACCCCGGGTATTTCGGTGCTGGAGATGCGTGCAAAATGCCGCCGTCTGGCCGCCGAACAGAAGCAGATCGATCTGATCGTTGTCGATTATCTCCAACTAATGGGCGGCGGCAGCGGACGACGCAGTGAGAACCGTCAGCAAGAAGTTTCGCAGATATCGCGAGAGCTAAAAGCTCTGGCAAAAGAACTCGAGGTTCCGGTCGTTGCCCTGTCGCAGCTTTCGCGTGCACCCGAGGCACGTAATCCGCCACGGCCGTTGATGTCGGATCTTCGCGAATCGGGCAGTATCGAGCAGGATGCGGATGTTGTCGGGTTTATATTCCGCGAGGATTATTACCACGAAAATGACGAAAACAAGGGACTTGCGGAATTAATAATCGCGAAGCAGAGAAACGGCCCGACCGGTACTGTAAAGCTCGCGTTTATCAAAGAATTTACATTATTTGAAAACCCTTACCGAGAATAGGCCGTAAAAGGTTAACTATGTCAAAAGACCTACGCTATCCTATTGGTGAATTTGATCTCGCGGATTTTTCTTCGCGTGAGACAAATTTGCAGACAATTCGCGAACTGCCGCAACGCGTTATTGACGCTGTCGCCGGACTCAACGAAGCTCAGCTCGACACGCGATATCGTCCCGACGGCTGGACTGTCCGTCAGACGGTGCATCACATTGCCGATAGTCATTCTAATTCGCTTACAAGGTTCAAGCTGGCTCTGACCGAAGACACTCCGCCGACCATAAAACCATATTACGAGGAACGCTGGGCAGAGCTTGGCGACAGCAAACTGCCGATCGACGTTTCGATAAAGATGCTCGAAGCGCTGCACACACGCTGGACGGCGTTGCTAGCATCCATGAGCGAAGCGGATTTTAAGAGATCGTTCGTTCATCCCGAAACCGGCGAATGGACACTCAATGCCGCGCTCGCACTCTACGCATGGCACTCAAAACACCACACAGCGCATATTACGCATCTTCGCGAACGCGAAGGCTGGTAAGAAGTTTTTTCCCCGCAAATTACGCGAAAAGACGCGAATAAAATAGAATATTTGGAATTACTCATATCTTTTATTCGTTTGAATCGCGTTGTTCGCGGGCAAATTTCTTATGGCCGAACAGACTCGTCTAATCTCATTGGATGTTTTCCGCGGATTGACCATTGCGGGGATGGTCTTGGTCAATAATCCCGGCGGGTCGCCTGTCTATTGGCCGCTGGAACACGCGGAATGGCACGGCCTGACGCCTACCGACTGGATATTCCCGTTCTTTCTCTTTATCGTCGGTGTTTCGATCTCGATATCATTGGGACGCCGGTCGGAACCCTCTGCGTCAACGGAAGGCCCGTTCGGTTTCCGCAAATCCTACACAAAGATATTTACGCGTTCCGCGTCCATCTATTTACTCGGAGCTGCGATCTCGATCATTCCGTTCTTTCAATTTCAAGCCAGCGACGCGCCCGACCCGTTAAAGTTGCTCATCTGGCTGGCGTTTTGTGCGTCGCTGTTGTTTTTACTGCTGAGAAGTTACCAGGTTGCGGCGGTGCTGTGTGTTGCCGCCCTGATTGGTATCGCGGGGATGAATCTTGCCGGTTACAACGTCGTGCCTTATAACTATGGTACCTTACGCATCTTTGGCGTGCTGCAGCGGATCGCGGTTTGCTATCTAATCACGTCGATCATCTTTTTGCATACAAATTGGAAGCAGCAGGTCGGCATTAGCATCGTTTTGCTTTTGGGCTATTGGCTCTTAATGACCGTGATCCCTGTGCCCGGCTGCGAAGTGACAACTATCAACGACAAAGCCTGTAACCTCGCTGCTTATCTGGACAGGCTGATCCTAACCGAAAACCACATCTGGCGCGGCGGCAAGGTCTATGACCCTGAGGGTATTCTCTCAACGATCCCTGCGATAGTAACGACGATCTCGGGCGTATTGGCGGGGACATGGCTCAAGGGCGGTGACAGGAGACAGGTGACGGGTGACAAGACAACCGACCTGTCACTTGTCACCCGTCACTCGTCACCCGAAAAGGTCAGCGGCCTTTTCTTCTTTGGCGTTACGCTATTAGTTCTAGGCCTGATCTGGAATAGTTATTTCCCGATGAACAAAGCTCTGTGGACCAGCTCATACGTCTTGGCGACAACGGGAATCGCGTTGCTGGTGCTGGGTTGCTGTTACTGGCTGATCGACATCAAAGGATATGAACGCTGGGCGTGGCCTTTCAAAGTGTTTGGAGCGAATGCTCTAGCATTGTTCGTATTCACAGGCTTTTTCGCTCGAATGCTCTCGGCCTATCGAGTGAACGGGGCCGACGGACAACTCATCTCGATCCAAAAAGTGGTGATGCAAAGCGTCTTTTTAACGGTCTTTAGTCCGATTGACGCATCGCTCGCTTTTGCAATAAGCTTTATCCTATTGTGGCTGTTCCTGATGTGGCTACTTTATCGAAAGAGGATTTATGTGAAGGTCTAAGAAAAGAGTTTTTTGCCACGAATTACACGAATAGCACGAATAAGAGGATCCTCTTTGATTCGTGCTATTCGTGTAATTCGTGGCTAAATCTTCTTACGCGGCGGCTGCGACGACTTTTTCGGCGGCGTCTTGCATGCCTTCGGCGGTTTGGATGCCGATGCCCGATTCGTTGAGGACGCGGCGGCCTTCTTCCACGTTTGTGCCCTCTAATCTCGCGACGATCGGGATGGTCATACCGAGGTTTTTATAGGCGGCTACGACGCCGTTCGCGACCATATCACAGCGGACGATGCCGCCGAAGATGTTGATCAGCACGGCTTTAACGTTTTTGTCAGCAAGCAGAATCTTGAACGCCTGTTCGACGCGCTCCTGACTTGCTCCTCCGCCGACATCGAGAAAGTTGGCAGGTTCGCCGCCGGCGAGCTTGATGATATCCATCGTCGCCATCGCAAGACCCGCACCGTTGACCATACAGCCGATATTGCCGTCGAGCTTGATGTAGTTGAGGTCGTATTTCGACGCCTCGATCTCGAGCGGCTCTTCTTCGGCAAGGTCGCGCAGATCAATGAAATCTTTGTGCCGAAACATCGCGTTGTCGTCGAATGTAACCTTGGCGTCGAGTGCGATGAGACGATTGTCTTTGGTTAACAAAAACGGATTGATCTCGACAAGCGACGCGTCGATCTTTTCGTACGCATCGTAAAGCGAGAGCATAAATTTCGAGGCCTGGCCGATCAGTTCGGCAGGAATGCCGAGGCCAAAAGCGAGCTTACGCGCTTGAAAACCCCGAAGCCCGACCGACGGATCTATGGTCTCTTTCAGGATCAATTCCGGCGTTTCTTCCGCGACCTTTTCGATGTCCATACCGCCTGCCGACGAAGCCATAAAAACGTTACGGCCGGTGACACGGTCCAGCGTGATGCCAAGGTAAAATTCGCGGTCGATCGGCAATCCTTCTTCGATCAACAGCGTCTTGACCTCTTGGCCCTCAGGGCCGGTCTGATGCGTGACGAGCTGCATACCGAGAATTTGCGAGGCCAGATCTTTCGCTTCAGCCGGAGATTTCGCGAGTTTTACACCGCCGCCTTTGCCGCGTCCGCCGGCGTGGATCTGAGCTTTTACGACTACAACGTCAGTGCCGAGTTCGACAGCGGCTGCTTCGGCTTCTTCGGGCGTACGTGCGACAATGCCGCGCGGCACGGGAACGCCGTATTCTTTGAGGATGGCTTTACCTTGATATTCGTGGATTTTCATTACTAATTTGCTTAAGTTTTATTCGCTTTTGGTTGAGATGTTGATGCCCACAAGTTTTAATGTGCCGTCGTCCATTGCGTACTTGAGGTCAAAATTTAGAATTTTTGGTTTTGTTGGATACGAACCTTTGACCAAGATCGCATCAATATCGGCGGCTTTGCCTATCGAAGGTGCCGGTGAAAAAGTTGCGTCGAGTGAGGAGATGGCCTTTTTCAGATCAAAGCTGGCCTTGTTATCGACCATCGTCTTAAATGCTTCTTTCATTTCCTCGGCCGACGATGTGTCGCGCCAAACCTTAGCGGTTTTCTTGTGAAAGTCGGTGAAATCGCCTGACTGGATCGCATCGTTAAAGTCCAACATCGTCGTTTTTACCAAGGTTTGTAGCTTGTCGTTACTTGGCAGTTCGAGCTTTGTGTCCGACGAACTGGTCGAGCCGCCGTCTTTTTTGTACACGATGCCGTCGATGGTCATTTCGCCGTTCGCCGGGGCTTTGTCGATCTTCATCGGCGAACCCATTCCCAACAGGGCGATCCTGAGCGTCTTTTCTTTTTCACTAACAAGAGCCGTGCCGCCTGAAACCGACGTGCCGCCGATCTTGTAATCAGCACCACCGTTAGGGCGAATGGTGATGAACGAACCGTCTTTAGCCGTCCAAGCTCCGACATATTCCGGCCCGGCTTGTTTTTCGTCCTCAGCTTTTGGGGCACTGCCGCCGCAGGCGAGGCCAAACGCAAGCAAAGTAAGGGTCACGATAACAATATTCAAACGATTATTGGTTAGTCGAATCATTTCTTTCTCCTTAGGAAATAGATGGCGGTTACACTATTGCGATTTTTCGATCAGATTGAGCAGCGTTCTGATAGCAACACCCGTCGGGCCTTTTGATTGGTGCGGACGTGCTCCGTCTGCCCAAGCCGTGCCGGCAATATCAAGATGAGCCCATTTTGCCTTATCGATAAATTCTTGGATAAAGACCGCTCCCATAATGGTGCCGGCTTTGCCGCGAGGGCCGATGTTCTTAATATCGGCGATGTCCGAGCGGATCTGTTTACTGTATTCGGCGCTGACCGGAAGCTGCCAATAGCCTTCGCCGCATTCTTTCCCGCAGGCGATGATGTGGTCGATAAACTTCTGATCGTTGCCCATGATGCCGGTGTTTTGATCGCCTAGAGCGACTATAACCGCACCCGTCAGCGTTGCCATATCGATGATCTGCGTCGCGCCCTGTTTTTCGGCGTATGCGACAGCATCGGCAAGGACAAGCCGTCCCTCGGCGTCTGTGTTGAGGATCTCGATAGTCTTGCCGTTCATTGCGGTCACGACGTCGCTCGGACGCGAAGCTGCTCCGTCTGGCATATTCTCAACCGCAGCGATAACACCAAGAACAGGAACCGTCGGTTTGAGCAACGCGATCGCGCGCATTGTTCCGATAACGGTCGCTCCGCCGGACATGTCGTATTTCATCGCGTCCATATTTTCGCCGGGTTTAAGCGAGATGCCGCCGGTGTCGAACGTGATGCCTTTGCCAACAAGGGCGAGCATTTCGCCTTTCTTGGCGGTGGATTTGGTTGGCGTGTATTTGAGGACGATCATTTTCGCCGGTTGAGCCGAACCGTACGAAACGCTCATCAGCGAACCCATGCCCATCTTGGTCATCTGGGCTTCGGTAAGAATGTCACATTTCAGGCCGACAGCTTTTGCCATTGCCTGAGCACGTTTTGCCATTTCGGTTGGCGGCAGGATGTTTGCCGGTTCGTTGGCAAGGTCGCGGGTCAGGTTCATCGAATCGCCGATCGCCTGGCCGCGCGAGATGCCGTTTTTCAGATCAGCGGGTTTTGTTCCGTCGATACAAACGACGACGCTTGTCACGGCTTTGGTGTTTTTGTCTTTGGTCTTGTATTTATCAATGTCAAACTGGCTGGTGATGACGCCCTGCACGGTTTGTTGAACTGCTTCAACAGCACTCACGCCGCCGCGCGGCATTGCGGCAAAGCTCTTAACATTGCGTTTGCGCAGGTAACGCGTCGCGGTCCCGGCAAATGCGGCGATCGAATGGCCAACATACTCCGCCTTGTCGCCGACGCCGACGAGCAGCAGACGCGTTGCTTTTACACTGCCTTTTGCCGCAAAACGCAGCAGCGCCGTTTGGCCCGCGTCACCCTTAAACCCTTCGGCTTTCATGACCTCGGCGATCAGTCCGCCGGTCAATTTGTCCAGATCCTTGAGCTCTGTGCTCGCCGCTTTTTCGCCCTTAAATACCGCAACAGCCAATGCCTCAACATTGGCTTCGGTAAAACTCCCGGTGATTCCCTGAAATTTCATCAATACCTCAATATTTACTTTCTAAAATGAAAAAAACTCTTTAATATGTATAACTTATCTAAGGTTATGTTTCAATTCGGCCCTAGTGTCTTTTTCGACCGCCTTGCGCATTTCGGTCTCGCGTTTGTCGTATAATTTCTTGCCCTTGGCAACGCCGATCTCAAATTTTATCCGTCCGTTCTTCCAATAAATGCTCGTCACGACCAGCGTCATGCCTTTTTGCGTCGTTTCTTTTTGCAGTTTTTCGATCTCGCGGCGGTGAAGCAATAATTTTCGCGGCCGCAAAACGTCGTGATTATTGATGTTGCCGTGTGAATAATGCGATATGTGCGAGCCGAGCAGCCATACTTCGCCGTCTTTGATCTGGACAAAAGACTCTTTTAGCTGGATGCGTCCGAGCATTATACTTTTGACCTCGGTCCCGAGCAGGGCAATACCCGCCTCGAATTTATCAAGTATGTGATATTCGAAATAGGCCTGGCGGTTATTGAGTATTTCTTTGTCGAGCGGCATAAACCTCTATTTTGCCCGTCACACGGCGTATTCGCAACGCAAGTTGACATGAGCGCGGTCGGAAACGTAAATTATTATTACGCTGGGAGATCGTCTAATGGTAGGACTGCAGTCTCTGGATCTGCCTATCGGGGTTCGAATCCCTGTCTCCCAGCCAACCTTTTTCTATGGACGAATGGCACGAAACTGAGATCCGCGTCCGCTATGCTGAGACCGATCAGATGGGCATCGTGCATCACGCCAACTATCTCGTCTGGTTTGAGACCGGACGCAGCGAGCTTTGCCGGGCCAGAGGTTTTTCTTACAAAGAGATGGAGGACGAGGACGACGCCCTGATGGTCGTTGCTGAGTCTTATTGCCGCTATAAATCGCCTGCGTATTACGAGGATCTGCTGACCATCCGCACTCGCGTGACGGAGATCCGCAGCCGTAGCCTGAGATTTTTTTATGAGGTTCATCGGGCGTCTGATGACACGCTCATCGCCGAGGGCGAGACGCTTCACGTCGTAACCGACAGCAATAAAAACGTGCGGATCCTACCCGAGATATACCGCAACCGGCTGCTCGACAAACCCGAAGAGGCGTTTCCCGCTGATCAAGCACCTAGTTAAATTGAGTAAAACGCCAAATAGTCCCAAGTCTAAGGGCTAAGAGAAAGGTGGACTTTGGACTTTGGACTTGAGGCCTTAGACTAAGAGATATGCCCGGAGCCGAGCGAGCCGAAGTTTATTTCATCGCCGCGATGATGATTCTGATCCTCATTGTGTGTACGGTCGCGGTCGTGTTTTTCTTCAAAACATATAAGAAAGAGATGCGTGAAAAGGCGGAACGCAAAGCCGAAAAAGACTCGCTTGGAGTCCCGCCTTTAGGCGGCCAGCCGTCAGACGCAAACCACGTCGAGGACGAAGCTCCTAACGAATAATGACGATATTGGATTCACTAAATCCCCAACAGGTCGAGGCCGTTAAAACGACTGACGGGCCGCTGCTGATTCTCGCGGGCGCCGGTTCGGGTAAGACCCGTGTAATCACCGTGCGCATTGCGTATCTTATTGCAGAGAAACAAGTTGCACCGCACAACATACTTGCCGTTACCTTTACAAACAAGGCGGCTGGCGAGATGCGTTCCAGGGTGGAGGAGCTGATGAAAGGCGAGCGGATGCAGTCGGCTCCGCTGATCTCGACGTTTCACAGCCTGTGTGTCCGCATATTACGTCAGGACATCGATAAGCTCGACGAGGGCTATAAAAAATCGTTCACGATCTACGACACCGACGATTCGCAAAAGGTCGTTAAGGCTTGTATCAAGGACCTCGGGCTTGACGAAAAACAGCTTGCCCCGCGATATGTGCGAAACGCGATCAGCTCTGCAAAGAATCGCGGTGAGGATGTCGAGATGTTTGCCGCCCGTGCGGAACAGGGCGACCCGAAAAAGGCGGCGGTCGCAAAGGTTTTTAAGATGTATGACGAGCGTCTGCACACGGCGAATGCTCTGGATTTTGACGATCTGCTTATCAAGACCGTCCAGCTTTTACGCCGCTCACCTGAGACCCGCGAAAAGTACAACGAACGCTACAAATACATCCTCGTTGACGAGTATCAGGATACTAATGCACTGCAATTTGCACTTATCAGTTTTTTGACGGAAAAGCAGCAAAATATTTGCGTCGTGGGTGACGATGCGCAGAGTATTTACGGGTTTCGTCAGGCTGATATCCGCAACATCTTAGGTTTCGAAGAGCATTTCAAAGATGCCAAGGTCATATTGCTCGAACAAAATTACCGCTCGACGCAGACGATCCTCGATGTGGCTCACGCGATCATCGAGAACAACATCCACCAAAAGAAAAAGAAGCTGTGGACGTCAAACCCAGGCGGCGAACGCGTCTTTTACTATCAGGCGTACGACGCCGATGGCGAGGCTCGGTTTGTAGCGTCAAAGATCGAGGAGCACCAACGCCGGTCATTGAGCGACCGCATCGCGGTTCTATATCGAACAAACGCCCAGTCGCGGCTGTTCGAAGAAGCCTTGCGCCGTCTGCGGATCGAATACAACATCGTCGGCGGATTTTCGTTTTACGAACGGGCAGAGGTCAAAGACATCATTGCGTATCTAAAGCTCGCGATGAATCCGTTTGACGACATCGCCTTGATGCGGGTGATAAATACGCCGACACGCGGGCTGGGCAAAACCAGTCTTGACGAAGTGCAGCGTGTTGCCAAGTCGACGGGATCGTCGATCTGGATGACCATCGCCGAGATCACTGATCCGGCCTATGGGCAGCCGGTGAGCCTGACACCGCGTGCAAAAGAAGCTCTGCGGGCGTTTCGAAAAGTGATCGAAAACCTGAGAGAAAAGGTCAATGGATCTGCAGGAGCTGATAATCCGGTTTCTGAGGTAATTATTGCCGCTATTGAGGATACAGGCTATGCAAACGCCCTCAGAATTGAGAATAGTGATGAATCCGTGGCGCGGCTCGAAAACCTTGAGGAGCTTATCAACGCTGCTGTCGATTACGACCGGCAAGAGGAAAACGGGCTGCGGGATTTTATTGACCACGCCGCTCTTATTTCAGACACGGACAAATTTGACGGCACAGCTCCGGTGACGCTGATGACCGTTCACATGGCAAAGGGGCTCGAGTTTCCGGTCGTGTTTCTGGTGGGTTTAGAGGACGGTATTTTCCCGCATTCGCGGTCGATCAACGACACGAAAGAACTGGAAGAAGAGCGGCGGCTTGCCTATGTTGCCATCACGCGGGCAGAGAAAATCCTGTACGTCACACACTCGATGCGCCGCCGCGTCTATGGCGAAGAGATCGCGTCAGAGCCATCGCAGTTCCTAAACGAAATGCCGCTTGAGCTGATCGAGGATCTGTCGCACGGAGCTTCATGGCTATCGTACGCACGCGGCACGTCCGCAATTGCCAGCAAGGCGGCAGTTTCAGCTCTGCGAGGCGAGACCGAACCGCCAAAACCGCGGGCGTCCTACACCGGAAAAACATATAACAGCAGCGAGGCTATCGCGGAATTTTTTAAGCGGAAAGAAATATCACCGCAGAGACGCGAAGACGCTGAGGAAGCCAAAGCGGTTAAACCGGTTGCTTCGACGCCCCTTGAACGTTTGAAGGCGGCAGGTTCTTCGCAACAAACAAATCCGCCATCGCCGAATCGCAGCACGCATTCGTTGGTGCCGGGTTCACATGTCCGGCACGAAAAATACGGCCGCGGGCTTGTGCTTAGGCGTGAGGGCTCAGGGGACAATGCAAAGCTGACGGTCAGTTTTCCGGGGTTTGGACAGAAAAAGCTGATCGAAAAATTTGCGAAACTGCAAAAAGATTGAACAGCTTAGCCAAAAATCGCGTATTCTGACAGATATGAAAAACCTAATTCTAGCTTCGTCTGCATTGATATTGTTAACACTCGTGGTTTTGGGCTGCGGTTCGCTTAATCCATTGTCGGATAAGGCAAAGTCCAATACGGCATCAAACAAAACGCTGACAGATAAGGGCGTTGATTCGGTCGTCGGCGAAGAAACGACCGGTGTGCCGGAGTGTGACGAGGTCATGAATATGCTTGCCGCTGAGGCGAATAACCCCGACGACAACTTTGTCACAAAGGCGGTAAAAGCGACCTTTTTGAACAAGATCAAAGAATCGATCAGAAAGAGCGTCGAGGAAAATAAGAACAAAAACGGCACCGCCGATCTTGCCAAAACCTGCAAACAGTTCAAGGCCGAGCTCGAAAAATACAAAGCCGAAGAAGAGAAAAAGAAAACTCAATAGCGAGTTTAATACCTGCTATTGCCCCTTTTCCTCTTCGATCAGTTTCGCCGTCCAAGGGCTACTCGGATAGCGGGTTTTTAGATATTTAGCGTATGCGTCGCGGATCTCCTCGTCATTGCCGCAGCCGTATTTTGTCCACCCATTTGCCCCGATCACGATAAACAGAGCCTCAGGCACGCGTTTGTCGGTCGGGCTTTTCTTTGCCCATTCCATTACGCGTTCCGCCAGATATTTCGGGGCATCGCCTAATTCACGAAGTTTCTTTCGTTCTGCCTGCGCTGTTTGAGTTTGAACGGCGGTCAGAAACGGCGGGCGTTTTGGCAAAGGCTTTGGCCCCTCGACGCCATTGTCGTCATAGGTCGTGTCGTAAGGGGCACACCACCAGTCGTTTGCGTCCCATTCTCCCTGTTCATTGTCACTTTTGCCCATCCCGTCTTCGAGATACGGCGTCAGGATAGGATTTTTTAGAACAAAATAGAGCAGAGCGGCTTCGCGTGCGGCTTCGGTTTTGGCGGCAGCGACTTTTGCAAGCTGCGGTTCAAAATCCGGGTTGTGTTTAATAAGCTCAGGCGTCATTTTCTCGAGCGTGGTTGCGTCTTTGAGCAAATAGGCGCGTACCCAGATCGCCATTACGAACCGCTCACGCAGATATTCCGGCAAAGCGGGTGACTTTTCGACCTCGATCAGCATCGTGGTTGGGAAAAGCTGGTTGAACGATTCGATGATGTCCGTGTCAAACATCATCCGGCTTTGCCACAGACGCTCGGACTTATAGCGGTCCTCTACCTCTTTTTCGTACGCCTCGCGCCCCTCTTTGTTGTACTCGGGGTCGAACCACTTTTTCTGCTCGGCGATGATGTCATCGACCGAACCGATATCGCCGTCAAAATCAAAACCGAAAGGCTTTCGCAGGCTGTATGTAAGATATTCGTCCATCGATTCGACGGTTTTGAGCTTTAGGCCGAGGAAAGAATTGCGTGCCGAGATGGGGATCTGATCACCGGTTTCGAGCATTTCGTTGATGATCTTGCGGGCTTCGGCCTGTTTGTTTTGTTCGAGCAAGACGCGGGCGGCGTGATATGCGATGGTTGGATAACCCGACGACGAACGCCTCGTCTCGCTTGCTGCCTGGAGCAAGCGGGGAAGTTCGGTCGAGCTTTTCTCGGCCTGTGACAGGGCGGTCATCAGCCACAGTTCGGAGCTGGTCGCCTTATATCTTGATAGCGAATATAGATAGGCCGCAGCACCCTGCATCTGATAGGTGTAGAGCCAATCGGTAAGCTCGTCCTGTTTGAGGAAATCGGGCAGCAGCGTCGGCGTAAATTTGATCTCGCCCCAATAACCGCCCTCGTACGCCGGTCCCTGACTGTCCTTGAACCGATTGGCATACGCGCTCTGGCGCATCTCGCGAACCTGTTTTCGCATCTCGTCGGTGATCTTCGAACCGATCACGCGTTCGGCCTCGGCGACTGCCTCGGCGTCGGTCGCATCGGCTTTGACGATGATCGTCCAAGATCTATCCCCGTTTGGCGAATAGACGTTTATTTCTATATCCTCGTCGTTCTTTTTATTGCCGGCTGTTTCAGCGGTATTTGCCTCAGTGTTTGCGGTTGTGTTGGCAGAGCGGCAATTTGCGGTGAGTGTCGAGGTACACGGCGGTAATTTACTGACCTGTTCCTCAAGCTTTCGTTTTTCTTCGGCGAGCAATATTTCGTTCTCAAATTTATCGAGCAGCCATGTGTAATCGATAATGTTTTGGCGGAAATTTTCGTTGCCGGCGTAGTAGCTGATCTGTTTGGCCAGCTCGCTAACACGCTCTTTTGGACGCGTGCGAAACTTTACGAGGCCCAGCATTCGTTCGGACGACGGCGAAAACTTACCGGTGCGTGAGACAAAACCTTCGAGGCGTAGCTCGGCTGCGGCGTAGAATTCCGCGGCCTTTTCCTTCGATTTTGCAAGGCTTGCCTGACGTATCAGCGTGCGGGCGACGAGGTAATCGGCGGTCTCAGCCCACGGCGATTCGGTGTCGAGAGCGATCTCCGCGAAATGTTTTTTGGCGGATTCGTAATCCAGCGAGTAAAACTCGGCGGCGGCCTTTTGATAGGCACGGTCTTTTTGCAGCCAATCCGGCGCGCCGGGAGCCGTATCGTCGGGTGTCTGCTTGCCACTCGCGCAGTTTTGAAAGACCTGGTCCTGTGCCTGCACCCAATTCTTGACGTTCATGTCGCTGGGGCCGTGTGCGGTCGAACGGTCCGAGAGGGTTTCAGCCGCTGTTTCAAAGGCATTCTTGGTGCAGTTCGGGAAAAAATCGTATCCGCCGTACGAACGCTCGACATAGATATCGGGCGTTTTGTCTTCCTTACCCATAACCTCTTTGCGGCGTTCGACCCAAGCCTTAACCGCGGCATCGACCGTGTCGTCCGCAAAATCTTTGTTGTCGATCTCGGCTTTCCAGACTTCGATCATCGCCTGTTGCTCGGCAGCGTTGAGGCCGTTTCCGGCGATATATCTATAGGCAGCGATCAGCACCGAGCGGTTAAACTTTGGCTTTATGATACCGAGCTTGCCGGACGCGTAATCTGTGTAAGGATTTTCGGGGGCGTTTGAAGTGTCAAACATCGGCGTGATGTAACCAGGCCCGCAGGGGATCGTGTTTGACAGAAATACGAACAGCAGGATCAGGGATACAACAGGTCGGATAATGGGCTTCATATAGGTTTCAATGCGAGGACGAATTGCAATAAATATACTCCAAATCACGAACGATAGAAAGCGGGCGATAATGCACGCAGCAGAGATGAAAATAGCGCTGTCGGCGATGCACACAATATCTCAAAATTGTTACGATATAGTGAGCCTCAGGTCTTTGTTATGTACATCTCAGCGTCCGACCGGACCACAAATTTTCGTTACGCAATTAGAAATGTCGTTGCCGCCGCAGATGCTCTGCGAAAGCAGGGCCGCGACATCGTGTCGCTCAATATCGGCGACCCGCAGGTATTTGGCTTTAAGCCGCCGGCATACGTGATCGAGCCCGTGGTGCGGGCCCTCAGGGATGGTTTTACCGGATACGCTTCGTCGGCCGGGTTGTTTGAGGCGCGCGAAGCCGTGTCCGTCTATGCAAATGCGACCGGCGACAGCATCTCACCGGATGATGTTGTTCTTACATCGGGTGCGTCCGAAGCCGCCGATCTTGTGCTTACAGCATTGCTCAACGAAGGTGACGAAGTGCTGATGCCCGCTCCCGGTTATCCGCTTTACGACGCGATACTCAATAAACTCGGTGCTGTGCCGGTGTATTACCGCCTCAACGACGCGAATAACTGGCAGCCGGAAACGGACGAGGTGCGGTCGCTAGTGACGCACCGAACGCGGGCCGTCGTGCTGATAAATCCAAACAATCCGACCGGCGCGATCACTGCGGATGCGACAACGACAGAGTTTTTGCAGATCGCCGAGGACAACAACCTTGTCGTGATCTCTGACGAGGTCTATCGCGATCTTTGTTTTGAGACGGCGCCGACACCGGCTTCGGTTTTGGCAAAGGGGATGGACGTTCCGGTCATTACGCTCGAGAGTTTGTCCAAAACGCATATGCTGTCGGGCTGGCGGATCGGCTGGATGCGGTTTGCGAACACGGCTAAGATCACCCGCCTCATCGAAGCCATTCACCGTCTCGCAAGCGGACGTCTCTGCTCGCCGACGCCCGCCCAATACGCCGTTCGCCCGGCTTTGACGGGTGACAACAGCGATATCAAAGCGTTTATTGAGCAGATGAAGTCGCGGCGTGATCTGGCGGTCAGGATGGTCGCGGAAACAGAAGGCATCTCGAGCACTGTGCCGCAATCGGCGTTTTATCTGATGGTGAAAGTCGCGGATCTGGGCGGGCGTACCGACGAACAGTTCGTCATCGACCTGCTCCACGAAAGCGGCGTGCTGGCCGTACACGGCTCCGGTTTCGGCACCCGTCCCGACGAAGGTTTTTTCCGCATCGTATATCTCGCCGACGAACCGACATTAAAACGTGCATTCGACGGCATCGCTCTCGCGATCGGCAAAAACACGATGCCGGTTTTTAATTCGGATGCCCCGAACCGCGTAGCGGCGAGTTAGATACAAGCTTTTTCTTTTCCTCAATTATTGAACAGTCTAGCGGCGACCCGCGCGTTTCTAGCGGTCGTGTGCGCGAGTTTAGCGGTCGAGTGCGCGATTTGAGCGGTGCGTTGCGCAAGTTGAGCACCGAGTCGTGCGAGTTTAGCGTTTGAGTGTGAATTTGCGGCGGCGAAGTGCGAAATTTTAGCGCCGAAGAGTTCGGTTTGTGCGTTCAAAAGAGAAAAGCCGGCGACCGTGTGCGAGCTTTTGGCGGAAGATTGAACAGCTAGATCGTTTGTCGCTGAAAGCGACTAATGTAATAGCGTCGGGTGAAACCCGACGGTTTCGGGCGAAATCGGTTCCGTCCCTGTAAGGGACGCATGGTTAAGGGCTTATTCGACACTTTCAGCGTCGTGATCTGTTTGTTTGCTAAGGTCGTCGGGTTGTACCCGACGCTATTTCATACGTCGCTTTCAGCGACAAGAGAACGCAATCTTTATTAACCAGGCTTAATAATCTGCAATCCGCTGACGGCTTTGTATTCGGGGGCGTCGGCTCCGAACGCGGCTTTTAGGTAGCTTTTTAGCAGTTTGAGACGCTCGAAGAGGCTGTCGGGGGCGTCGTAAAGTGCTTCGTTCTTTGATGTGCGGGCGTTGTCTTTTGGGACGGCGGCGTCGATGACGGATTGGTTTGCGGCGGCCATATCGTCGTGAAGGGTCTGGAGCGTCGGGATCTTTAGCTCGTTTTCGTTGGGTTTGTAGAGTCCGCCGAGCCCGGTGCAGAGAGCGATGATCTTTGACCAGTGCTCGACCACGTCGGAATAGCCGCGCTGCGAAACGGAAACGTGTTTTGATTCGTCCTCGGGCGTATTCGGATCGTCGATCGTGATCTTTTTCGCACGCCCGCCGTGAACGAGACGGACGAAACCTTTCATATCCTCAACGTCCTGCGGCGTCGCTCCGCACGATGCTACGAATGCCTGAACGCGTGTCGCCAGCTTGCCCGAACCTTCGAAAGTCTCTTCGCGGTCGTTGACCTCAAGTTTCCACGGTATAAGATTCGCCGTAAAATCGTCAACCAACGAGTGAGCCGTGGTATATGCGTTTTGCATATCGAGCAAAGCCAACACCGGATTGGTCGGCGTGTAACTCACCCCCAACCCCGTAATATGCGCTAACGCAGTCTGAAAAGCCTGTAAATTTGTAGCGTCGGACATGAGAAATACCCTCCTAAATAATGTGGATTATCTAAAAACGTTCCCGCCTTGTTGGTACTGCTTTCTTGTTTTTTTGGGACTGCTAAAAAACTGCCCCCAAGCATATTTTAAGTGGGGAAGTATGTCAAGAGGAAAATGCGTCCTACTAACCCGATGTTTCTTTCTGAAGTGAAACAAGTTTGAATCCAAACTGATCCATTACCTCGTCACCAGGTTGAGCCGTTGTTTCATCTGGATGACGGAGTTTTGGCTCGGCTTCAATATTGACCATAAAGATCATTCCAAAAATCGAGAGAATAAAACCTGTTCCGCCGTAACGGAAATCCAACCGTGTAAAAATTCTATGATCGGGTTTGGATGAAAAAGAGACTAGCATTCCATTATCAAAACCTTCACCGTTTAATATGTATGCACGGGCGGCGTCATATCGAGAGTCGAGAGCCGCTTCATGACCTTTATCCAATGCGACGAATCCTAGAGCTATCTTAAAAATAGAACGACCTAGCCGGTGCCAATTTAACTTGTTCCCTTTGAATGAAAAGTCGAATTTCACTCTTCCGTCTTCTAGAACTTCTTTGTTTTTGAACCCGCCTGTCTTATCTTTGGGAGTAACGGTTATCTCTCGCGGTCCTGTCCGTTCAAGAATCATATTATGAAGATTCGCTCGCGGAGCTTTTCCTTTTTTTGAAAACGGCCCATATTGAACTCTCAAGAATGCAATGGGTTCGAAAGTCAGTAATAGGTCGTCCAGTTCAGAGCAGATTCCGTGATTGCATGGGTCACAGACGGCTCCCTTATCAAGAAATGCATTGTCGCCTGCAAGAGACTCAGCGATGACATGTTCTTCGGACGAAAAACTGTTTGACTCACTTAGGCAATAGATACACTTTTTAATCTTTGGCTCCTCAACGGTGAAGAATTGCTTATAGTCTTCGTGTTGCTGTGCGCGGATTATAATGTCGAAGAACACACTAAGGATCCGGTAGAAACCGAAAGCGAAGCTAGCAAATTCATACCAAAGCAACTGGTTGGCAAATGGAACTGATGCGATTTCCTGAAATTTCTTTTCTTGCTCAGGGTCAACTTCAAAATAGCCTGCTTTGGAGATTAGTTCAAAAATCTCACGTGCTGTGAACGAAACATCATTATATGAGAAGGGAATTTCCCCACGTTCTAGACGTTCCATTGCTTCCTCGATGGCGACGATGTCCACTTCATGCAAAAGTACGGGAAACTCTTTCCTGATTCTTTCCCAAATTTTCCCGTAAAAGAGATCATCATTTGGGTACAAGAATCGCTGAACCGTCATCATGTATGCCGTTAATTTTTCTTTTGAAGGAAGTTTTGCTTGTGCGGTTGTTGTGCCAGCTTCGTATTTCATTTCGAAACCAATAGCGCCGGTTTCGCTTGCATCTTCGTATGCTCGCCGAGTTTTACGAAACTCGCGCTTAAATTCTCTAAACATTTCTGTTACCTCTTAGTTGATTTATCATTTCGAGAGCGGGCTCAATAACTCCATCCCACAGATGGATATCATCCTCTGATGCCTCTTCAAACTCCTTTCGGGTATGGTGAATCATTACATTTCCGGTGAGAGCGAAATTCATGATCTGCATAAAGCTGTTTAGTCCTGCGTCCTCTCGTCGAGGACCCAAAACATGCACAGCTTTAGCTGCAACTATCATTGCTTGTGTCTTATCAGCCGGCAATGGTGATGCAAAAATTTCATTTAATGTGGGTAGAGAACTAAACATTGCGGAACACGCCTGCCATTTTCCTGCTTCGCAAGCCAAAGCGATAAGGCGGTTTGGTTCGAATAAGGGAAGAAATTGTGCGACTCCACTCCACGCAAGAAACTTATCTTGAGTAATTTGCAAGCCAAGTCGGTTGCTATGACCAATAATGATTACAGTTTTATATTTTTGATTAGTTTCGGAAAGTGTAGCGAAGTCCTTGAGAAGATCTGAAAGATTAAACGCTTTAAGAAGCTTGATGGGGTTCCTCGGAAAGGTCGTAATAATAGACTCCTGTAGAATATCCCCTAAAGCTAAACCCTGCTCTGAGAGTTTTGAACTATCACACTCAAGAATGAGTACTGCTTTTCTTCGTTTGTCTATAGTCACGATATGAGAAATCTCCTTTACGCTTAAATTTCGCAGAAAGAAAGGTATCACAGAACAGTAGTTAGTGAATAGTGGGCGGAAAGAGAACCACCCCGTCGGTGAAACGCCGCCACCCCTCGTTCTGGCCTGGCAAAACACGGCCAGTGTTGTGGTAGGCCCACAACGACGTAAGGAGGGGAGTTAAGAAGAAAAGGCCGCGAACGTGATGCTCGCGGTCTTTTTGGTTTGAGGGGAAAGAACCACCCCGTCTCCCGATAATAACATCGGGAGCCACCCCTCGTTCTGGCCTGGCAAAACACGGCCAGTATTGTGGTAGGCCCACAACGACGTAAGGAGGGGAGTTGGAGGTTAGACGCTCATTATTTCGTGTTCTTTGTTTTTGCTGAGCTCGTCGATCTTGGCAATGTAGGTGTTGGTTAGTTTTTGGACGTCGTCGAGGCCGCCGCGTTCGTCGTCTTCGGAGATCTCTTTGTCCTTGAGCATTTTCTTGAGGGCATCGTTGGAGTGATGGCGGACGTTGCGGACGGCGATGCGGTGCTCTTCGGCGATCTCGTGGACCTGTTTGGCAAACTGACGGCGACGCTCTTCGTTGAGAGCGGGAACGGTCAGGCGGATGATCTTGCCGTCGTTTGACGGGTTAAAACCGAGGTTTGCGGCCATGATCGCTTTTTCGATAGCGGGCATCGCGGTCGCGTCCCACGGCTGGACCATGATGGTCTGGGCCTCAGGCACGGTGATGGACGCCATCTGATTGAGCGGCGTCGGTGTGCCGTAATAATCGACCGAAATTACATCAAGCAGCCCTGCGGTCGCACGCCCGGTGCGGATGTTGGACAGCTTGCGTTTGAAATCCTCGACCACGTGGTCCATCTTAGGACCGGTTTCTTTGATGGTGTCTTGTACGCTCATATTCGTTTAGTGAACAGTGAACAGTGAATAGTGAATAGTTTTAAGAAAGATGATATTCCGACGTCTTTCTTTACCATTCACGAGTCACTATTTACTTATTTGAAACTAACGTTCCGATCGAGAGGTCGCCGCCGACGGCTTTGACGATGTTGCCTGCCTCACGCATGTTAAAGACCATGATCGGCAGGTCGTTGTCCATACAGAGCGAGATCGCCGAGGCGTCCATTACCTTTAGCTGTTTTTCGAGCACTTCCTGATACGTGATGGTGTCGAACCGCACCGCATCAGGATTTTTGACCGGATCGGAATCGTAAATACCGTCAACTTTTGTCGCTTTGAAGATGACATCGACCTTCATCTCAGCCGCACGCAGTGCTGCCGCCGAATCGGTCGTAAAGAACGGATTTCCGGTTCCGGCGGCAAAGATAACGACACGCTTTTTCTCAAGGTGGCGGATCGCACGCCTGCGGATAAACGGCTCGGCAAGCTGCGGTATGTCGAGAGCGGACATCGCCCGCGTGTAAACACCTGCTTTTTCGAGCGCGTCCTGCAGTACGACGGCGTTCATGATCGTCGCCAGCATACCGATATAATCGGCCGCCGCACGATCCATATTGCCCGCCGATTCGGACACGCCGCGAAAGATATTACCGCCGCCGACCACGATCGCGATCTCAACGCCGAGATCGTGCACGGTCTTGATCTCCTGCGCCAAAGCCTCGGCAACCTTGGTATCGATGCCGTAATTCTGATCACCCATCAGAGCTTCGCCTGACAGTTTGAGCAATATGCGTTTGAACTTTGGCGCCATCTTTTAAGTCTCAGGTCTCAAGTCCCATGTCCAAAGTCCTGTAATGTTTACTGGGCCTTTGGACTTGGGGCTTGGGACTATAATTAACCAACCATCGATGCGACTTCGGCAGCGAAATCGTCGGCTTTCTTTTCGATGCCTTCGCCCATTTTATAACGTGAAAAGCGGCGGATCGAGATGTTTTCCTTGATCGACGAAACCTTTTCGGTTACAAGCTCACCGACCGTTTTCGACGGATCCTTTACAAACGGCTGATCGACGAGGACGTTATCCTCGTAAAACTTGTTGAGACGTCCCTCGATGATCTTGGCCAAAACTTCGTCAGGCTTACCGGCGTTTTTCGGATCATTTTTGAGCTGTTCCATCAGGATATCACGCTCTTTATCGAGGTCGCTCGCAGGGACCTCGTCACGATTGGTGTAACGCGGGTCCGCTGCTGCGATGTGCATTGCAACGTCTTTTACAAGCTGTTGAAATTCGTCACCGCGTGAGACAAAATCGCTCTCGCAATTGATCTCGACGAGCACGCCGACCTTGCCGCCCATGTGGATGTACGAACCAACCGCACCCTCGGCGGTCACACGTCCGGCTTTTTTGCCGGCCTGTGCCATGCCTTTTTTGCGGAGGATGTCCATTGCCGCATTCTCGTCGCCATTTGCCTCGACGAGGGCGTTTTTACAATCGACCATACCCGCACCCGATTTTTCACGCAATGATTTTACTGCACTTGCTGTTATTTCTGCCATAACTTAACTCCAAACGATATAAATAGTTTCTGTTTATAAAAAAGCGTAGCCAATTTACCGTCATCGGAAAACGAGCCACGCTTCGAAAAAATAAAAAATGTGCTTAGCTAGCCGTTGCTTCGGTGCTCTCTTCCGTTTTTTCTTCAGTTGCTTCGGCAGTTTCGGCCGGAGCCTCTACCTCAGCAGCCGGTTCCTCGGTTGCCGCAGCTTCAACGACTTCGTCAACTTCTTCCTCTTCTTCGGGGATCTCCGCCGATTCCATTTCCGCTTTTTCGTCTTCGCTCAGGTATTCCTTAGGAATTGCTGAAAGAGCGATCTCGGTCTCAGCAACTGGTGCGTTGCATTCCACAGTTTCTGCATCCTCGGTAATCGCCTGACTGCCCTCGGTGCCGACCTGTTTGCCTTCGATGATCGCATCAGCGATTCGCGAAGCAAAGAGGCGGATCGCCCGCAAAGCGTCGTCGTTTCCAGGGATGACGTGATCGACGCCCTCAGGCGAACAATTTGTATCCACGACCGCGACGATAGGGATATCAAGACGATTTGCCTCTTTGATGGCGATATCTTCTTTGCGGACGTCGATGATAAACATCATGTCCGGCATGCCGTTCATATCTTTGATGCCGGCGAGATTCTTCATCAGGCTCTCGTACTGGCGATCCAGTCCAAGACGCTCTTTTTTGGTGAGCATCTCAAAACGGCCGTCTTCGCGCATCGTTTCGATATCTTTGAGCTTTTGAATCGATTTTTGGACGGTGCCGTAGTTTGTGAGCAAGCCGCCGAGCCAACGGTTGTTGACGTAAAACTGTCCGCAGCGTTCGGCCTCTTCCTTAATGGCCTCCTGAGCCTGACGCTTGGTGCCGACAAACAGCACTTTCTGCTTAGGACGCTCGGTGAGCGATTCCGTCACATAATTCAGAGCGTCGCGGAAAAGCTTCTGCGTTTTCTGAAGGTCGATAATATAAATGCCGTTGCGTTCACCAAAGATGTATTCTTTCATCTTCGGATTCCAACGGCGGACCTGGTGGCCAAAATGAACTCCTGCTTCGAGAAGTTCTTTCATCGTAACTGTTGCCAAAACTTTATTCTCCTTGGTTTATGTACTCAGCGAAATAGTTAGATAACCAAAGTATTTCGCTGATGGATTCGATAGGACCTATACGACGTATTAGACATATAGGTCCTATCGGTAAATAAAAATTAACGTTTCGAGAACTGGAATCTCGCACGGGCACCTTTTTGCCCGTATTTCTTGCGTTCTTTTGCACGCGGGTCGCGTGTGACGAGGCCTGCTTTTTTCAAAGCGGGACGAAGGTCAGCGTTAAATTCCATCAGGGCACGTGTGATGCCGTGACGGACCGCACCGGCTTGGCCGGCCTGACCGCCGCCATCGACGTTTACCAAAATGTCGAATTGCTCGACCGTTTCCGTCAAAGTCAGCGGCTGACGAATGATCATCTGCAACGCTTCGTTAGGGAAATACGAGTTAAATTCGCGCTTGTTGACAACGATCTTGCCGCTGCCCGGACGAAGATAAACGCGTGCTGTCGAAGTTTTTCTGCGGCCTGTGCCGTAATACTGAAT
>CAZIZR010000010.1:0-113076 GCA_964543865.1 uncultured Chloracidobacterium sp. | reverse complement strand
CCGCGTTCGATCATGCCGATGTAGGTGCGGTGGAAGCCGGTGAGTTCGGCGAGTTGCTCTTGTGATAGTCCTTTTGCAAGGCGGAGTTCGCGGATGCGTGTGCCGAATTGTTTTAGGAGTTGTTGATCTTTCATCCCGGGCCGCAGGAACCCGGTCGCTATCGCTCGCGGTTCTGACTTACGGTGAGATCAACTATACGCATTGTATGCAGACGATCAACATACAATGAGTAGCACCGTGAGCTACCACCTATTTCGTTTGGTGTCGCCGCGGGCGGGGACGGGAATAACTGATAACTGATAACTGAAAATTGAAACAAATCAGGGATGAGTGACGAGGGACGGGTGACGAGGGACGAGAGGGAACTGAAAGCCAAACAGGGACAAGTGACGAGTGACAAGTGACGAGAGGTAACTGAAACTGCTTCAGTTATTTGCGCACAAAAGGTGGTTCGATACCTCGGTCAGAATCCGCGAGCATTCTCAGGACTTCGCGATTTTCATCCATTACCCGTTCAGCGATCGCCATGGATTCTGCAAATTCAGATTCCTCGTTCTCTAATTCGTCTTTTTGCGGCGTATCGGGCATTTCGTGATTATACACCGGATCAAACATAAACGCGCGTAACTTTTTGCCCACTGCTCCTGCCTACTGCCGCTGCCTCCTTTTTTATTCATCATTCTGCATTCTACACTCTCCATTTTCTGCTTGGTCCACCTTGGTCCATTTTGGTCCACCTTGGTCCGGACCGGACCAAGAACTCAGCAAGAACTAGAATGAACAATTGTTGTGGGAAAATATGTTGACTCAGGGTAATCTAATACAATGGACATGGATAAGATAGGCGCCCGAATTGGCAATATCAATAATGAGATGCTCAAACTCGTCATGGAACGAGACGGAGGTGAGGAAATTTCGTTGGTTCCGCCGCCCGATCAGCTTGTCAGAGTTTCGCTTCAGATCTACACCCAGTCACAGGGAAAAGACCCAGATTCCCTTGCAACTTTTTGGTTAGAGAAAGCCGGCTCCGTCAGTGTGGCTGATCTGTTAATTGCTAACACCTATCTACCCAACAATAGCCTAAATACATATAAAATGAACATTTTTGGCACTATGAGCCGAAGGGATTACATTGGCTCTCGCCTCTGGCTTCGATTAGATCGCAATGCTGGCAAAGACCTTTGGTATTTCGACTTAGAGGTAAAAATGCAGTTTGACGACGGGACTCAATTTTGGATGGATTGCGGTTTCAAATCTATTGAACAGAACCAGACGATCGTTCATGTATTTTAGTTAGGGGAGGTGTGACCCATGAGTAGTGAAAAGATCAAACAGCAAAATGACTCGAACGACGCGCTGAGAGAATTGTCGTTTGAGTTGAGACATCTCTCAACCCTCCGACGAAATGGTGGCGAGACAGATGCCGATTCGTCTCTCCTTGCACTGCCTGAGCTCAAACTTACGGGGGTAGTAGCCTTTTTTACGACCTATCAGTCGGATCTTGACTATACCACCGACCTGACGTTCTCAATCGACGATGCATTCGGCCAAAATGTCGCTTCGGGCTATCAGGCCAATGTTATGGCTCGCAACGGCCAAGCGAGCCCGAATTATGGAATGATGCTCAACAGCGAAGTTTTTCTCGAACAGGTTTTCGATATGACATTTTCTGTTTCGATGGGCACCGGGGCAGGAACGGTGAGCTGGATGTACCAGCCAACGGTAATGATGTTTTTTGATTACGGCCCTAGGATGGACAAGCTTTTTAAGATCGATGTTATTCGTAAGGGGCAAACTCACGTTTTTCCTCTTTGATATCATACGCTTCGTCAATTGTCCCCACAGGCTTCAGACCGGGCCAACAACCTAACGAAAACACAAAAAAACCACGCGGTCGGCGTTTGTTTCCAAAAGGAGGAAAGGAAACGCACCTTCCGCGTGGAAAAGGTTGGCTAGAAGCCAGTGGTCAGTAGCCAGAAGTCAGAATTCAGAAGTCAGAATTCAGTAGTCAGAGTTCCGGAGCCGTCTTCTGGCTTCCGGCTTCTAACTTCTCAGACTAGCGAATTTGAGTTTCATACGCCGTCTTGATCCTGAGCTGCTGATTGCGGCTGAGTTTGACGTGCTTGCCGCGTTCGATCACTACGGCTCCGACGCCAAATGCCGCTCCCATTGCCGCACCTACGCCCGCACCGATCGGCCCGATGATCGCACCCGCGACTGCACCTGCGGCCGTCGCACCGCCGACTTTGATAGCGTCCGATTTGTACGAACTCTTGCCGACAGCCGTGCCTTCGTTATCGACACGCTGGACGTTGTCGCCTTTGACGGCCACGACTTCCATCAGGGTGCCGTTAAAATTGCTCCAGCGGTTGTCGGTCAGGATGATGCGGTCAAACGTTAGTGCCAATTCGCTGCGGCGTTTGAGACGGCCCGGTGCCTGTATTTTTTGCACGCGGCCTTCGACAGTGGCACCCGCGATCTCGGACGGCGATACGATCTTTGCGGTAAATTTGTCGCCCGTGCGGCTGCGGTCGGTCGAAAGATCGTCCTGCAGCTCGATGATCAGCTCGGTGTCGCGCGGGATCAATATCGTCGCCGCACTGTTGTCAGGGTAGGTCGTTCCGGTCGTCTGCGTTGTGTCGGACTGGTACGAGGTGTTCGAGTAACCGGCGTTGTTGTTATTTTGGATCGTCACCGGCTCGGTCGTCGTGCCGCTCGTCTGCGTGGTGTTCGGGTTCACAGTCTGAACGGCAACATTTTGAGACTCGCCAACTAGCACTCCGCCGCGGCGTTTGAGGTTCGTCGGCAGGTTCGCGTCAAAACCACGACGTTCAAAGCCCGTGTCGTATCCGGCCTCGAACCCTTGCTGGTATCCATCCTTGTAATCTTCGATGGTGCCGTAATCCTTGTTGAAAGCACGGTTCGCCTTGCCATAATCGGCATGCCGCGAATAGCTCTTTGCCACGCTGTCGATCGTGTCGCGGTATCCGGCCATATATCCGTCCGAGTATCCCGTGCGATAACCACGCTGCAGAGCAACGCCAGAATCCTGTGTTTGTGCCGCAACGGGCCGCACAAGAGCCGCCGGAATTACCAACGTTGATATGATAGTGCTTAACGCGACTAGGCCGAGGCCTTTTTTCAAGTTCATTATCTGTTCTCCTTCGTTTTACTGCCGGAATGGCAAGAAATGTAATATCCGCAATAGTTATACATCAATATATGAGAACTTACAAGAACTTTTTTCAAATTATTTTGACGGCCAAGATCCAAAACCTTAATCGACTGCTTAATTGAACTGATCGGATTATGCAAAAAAAAGGCAGTGAACGTGACTACGCGTTCACTGCCAAAGCATCAGGAGGGATAAAATTTCAGAAACTCTTGCGGAATAAGTACGAGGCTCTAATAAAGAACGTGCGGCTGTCACGGACAAAGCCCGGCTCAAAATTTCCGGTATAAGGGTTAAAGCCGTTACGGGTCAGGTTGTCGTTGTAACCGGCGTAGAAAGCCGTACCCGGGCTTGGTGTCCAGCCGACGAGAGCTTGCCCGGCGTAGGTGTTGCCGTTGCTTTCGTAATCAAGACGAAAACGGGTAAATATAAATCGGGTGAAATAGTAGGTCGATCGGAGGCTGACAATATCAGAATCGTACGAACGCAATCGATTGTCGTTGCGGGTAAGACGGCTCTTGTTGTAGCTGATCGAGATGCTCAGTGGGTCGACCGGTTTTAGCGACACGAAAACATTTGCATCGATCTGAGTTCCGGGGCCCGGATTTTGCAATCCAGAAACAAAGTAGAAATAATCGAATGCGTTTCGAATAGCTCCCGCAAAAAATCCGTAGCTGATTCGTTTATTGGGATTTTGGTTAAAGTTAAAGGAAATAAATTGCTGATGCGTGGAACGTGTTGGGGCACCGAGAAACGTGCCGAGCGGCCGTGTGGGTGAGCGTTTTAGCCCAAACTCTTCTTCAAATATCTTTTCGTAAGAAATGCCAGTCGCAAAGTTAAGAAACGTATTTCGTTTCAAGCTAAGGTTGCCGTTCGTCTCGACATTATAGGCGGTCAATCGCCCGCTCCAGTCATAGTCGATTCCGGCCATCTGATTCCATTGGGCACGAATGATCGTTTTCTTAGAGTCTGACTTTGTCGAAAAACGGTTAAAAAAGAAAGCATTGTTGGTATTAGTTCGGCGCGTAAAACCAGAATCCGCGCGATAGAATTTGCTCTTGCCGCCAACCTCAAAAAACCAGCCATGTGTTTCGGAATCATAATCGAGGTTGAAATAGTAGCCGAGTCCGTTACCGACCCGATATCTTTGATATGTACCGTTTCGTAGAGGATCCGAGCTTGTTAGGCCGGTTCCGCACACCTCACGATTTCTTGTCGCCTGTGCTGTATTTAGCGTGGGTTCAAATTCCGGATCGAAGACGCACCGCTTTGAAGTTGTGCCGACGACCTGAAATTGAGAGGTCAATTTGGGATTCCATTTGATACGCCCGTCAAAGCCGCTAAGTAGATTTTTCTGCTCGGGAAATCCTCGGTATGTCGCAAAAAAACCGAGATTATTTTCTTTTCCAAAATCCCGCTTGAACCGAACTATTCCAAACATCGCGTTCTTGTCCAAAAACTCATTTCGCGAACATTGGATACGAGGATCGAGCCGCTGTCGTTCGAGACACTGGGTATTCAGGGTTCTTTCGTGTTCGCTATAGTTGCCTGGGGCATTGTCGGACGCTGCGAGGATGCCGAACGAATTTCTGCCGGACTTGCCGGAGAGCTTGATGGCAACATCGGGATCAACGATATTCCTCGAATAAAAGACCTGAAGGGGCGAGCGGAAAATATCTACGCCCTCAAGGAAAAACGGCCGTTTTTCTTCGAAAAAGATCGGAAATCGCTGGTTAGCGGTCACCACCGGGGCATCGGCCTCGATCTCTGCGAAATCAGGATTGATGGCTGCGTCGAGGGTAATGCTCGGCGTCAACGTATATTTGAGCGTAACGCCGATCTGTTGTTTGATGGGCTGATTTACAAATCTGCCTGCGGCGACCTCGTTTGCCTGAACACGGCTGCCGGTCTCGCTCAAGGTGATGCTTGGAACGACCTCGAGCGTGCGTTCATACTTAATGTCATCAAGCCCACCGATCTTACCGTGTTTGATGAGAAAGCCTGAAACGTTACGATCGTCCGGCAACCACTGGTCAAATTCGTCATTGAAACGGTCAATGTTTCGAGCAGCATTAAAGCCCCACAACGTACCCTTGCCAGTTTTGTAGCGCAGTGATTTGAAAGGTATTTTGACCTCGACTGACCATCCCCAATCCTCAATGACACCCTTAGATTCCATTACGATATCGACAGAGAAATCAGCACCCTGGCCCTCTGTAAATATCCCGTCTTGTTGGATACCAAGCGGGTTAAAACCAAGAACATATGCGCGGCGTTGGTCATCATAGGTATCGAGCCACATCCGAACGTTGTCTTCGCCAAAGACGCTGTCACGTTTGGCAACGGTTGCCCGGATCTTATCTTTTTCGTCCCAACACTTGAATGCTACGTAAAGGTTTTTTTCGTCATACATCATGTAGACTTCGGTTGGTTTCGACGGCTGGGTATTGTTTCCGGGATAGGTCTGATAGAAATCCTTGAACACAGCCGCCTGTTTCCAGGCATCTTCATCGACGCGTCCGTCGATCGTCGGAACGGCTGAGATCTTAGCGATGTTCACAGCTCCGGATTTTTCGGATGGCACGGTTACTTTTCCACCTGCGGGTGATGTTGGGGCCGATCCGCTAGTCGGTGCTGGCTGTGCACTGATACAAATGGCGGAGAGAAGAACTATAAACAGGACAATATATATTTTCATGACTGCACCTTAAAAACAGGAAATGAAATAGGACGATAAATCAAAAAATAAAATGACGGAGAGTCTATTGACTAAAACGTTGTAAGGGTCAAAAAGTTTCATCGGAACCGCCTAAATTGCACGGTTCTGGTGATCTTTTTACATTCCTGATATTGCGTCAGAGCGACGAATAGTAACAGATCCATCACCAACGGTGAACTGGTACTTCGGGCCGCCGCTGCCAAACCGCCACACATTTTCCTCGGGCTTAGTTGGGATGCGAAGATACTCGACACGCAGAGCATCTACGTTTGCCTCAATGTCTAGATTTGGGTCATTGGGAACGGTTATAAAAAAGCTGCCGTCACCGGCCTTGCCCGTAAGCTTTGAAAAATCGCCTTCGAGATAGACATCGCCGTCAGTGGTCTCGGCTGTAAGCTCACCTGAAAACCCGATAACGCGAATGCGTCCATCGTAGTTCTTTACCATCAACTTTCCGCCCGAATCGCGAACATTTATCGCTTCGTCTGTTCCGTTGAGTTCGACATCGCCAGAGACGCCATCGAGCCTGATCTCGCCGTTTGCGGTTATTTTGAGGTTTGACCTGCGGGGCACATAGATTTCGATAACTGTCTTTTGCCCATCGCCATAAAAGCGCATACCGTTATTCGATTTTGGCTCATCAACTGTGATCGTGACGTTCGAATCATTGTGCGTCTCAGTGACCTTTAGAGGATCGTTACGACGCGACTGTAGCCGCTGAGTAACCTGATACATTACTTCGTTTTTGTCCCAGCCAATGACCTTTACGGCACACGGTTCGGCGTTAACGGTGATCTTTGGAACTCCTTTTACCGGAAATGAATCACTTTTTTGCTCGATTCGCTGAAATGAATTTCGATTGAAATCGGCATTCGCGATACGAGCCAAGGCTTCCTGCTGACGCAGCTGAGCCTCGCGCATCTTGTCCTGCATCTCTTTCGAGTTAAGGATCTTAGTCGATTGCTCGATCGCATCGGCGGCAACTACCATCGCCTTTGCCGATATCTTATCAAGCTCGGGCTGTACTGCAGCAAGCTCTTTTTGCGAAGCCTTGATCGCTTTGGCGGACTCTTTCTCAGCCTCTTTTACGGCCTTTTGTATTTCTTTGTCGATCTTCGCGTCAGAGGCTGCCGTATCAGCATCTTCGGACCTGTCTCTACGTCTTTCGCTATCGCTGTCCCAATCCTCGTCATCCTTTTCCTTATTTGGCAAAAGGTTTACCACCGGATTTTGCGTCTTGCCATCGCTCTTCCGGCGAATGGCGAGGCCGCCATTGACGCTGTCGAGTTTGATCCGTACGTCGCCGTTGCCAATACGTCCATATAGGTCGCGGCCAACATATTTTCCTTTGCGAACGGGCAGGCCTAGATCGTTCGTTATGTTGCCATTGAGTGTATCGGCATTGATCGTTGCATTTGCGTCGGACGGGATAGCGAGATTTACACGTCCATTGACGGTCGAAAGCGCGATCTTGTTGCCGGTTTCGAGCCGGTCAAAATCCGCGGCTACCTCGCCATTTACCGTTTCAAGATTTACCGTGCCGCGAAGGTTTGTTCCGGTGACCGAGCCGTTGACAGCTGAGATCTTTGTAAAGTTGGTAAAATTTGACGCCGTGACAGAGCCGTTTACGGTCTCGATCTCGTTTAGAAAAGCCGTTCGCGGAACCATCAGACGAAATTCGACCGATAGTTTGCCGTTGCGGCTCCATGAGTCGCCGCTTCTTGATTTCCAATTGTTGTAATCCGTTTCGATGCTCAAACGGTCGGCACGCGAGTCGATACGCACCTCGACATCTGCCAGCCGATCTTTGCTGCTGGCGATCTTGGTATATTCAACCTTGACCTCGTTACGATCCCAAGCCTCAACTACGACCGAACCGTTAACATTTGACAGGCTGACACGTCCGTTAGAGTTTAGCGGATATGTCTTATCAAATTTTTCAGTCTCATCCTGAATTGCGACGGCGGCCGGTGCCGGCGGCGTCTGAACGAGGCTTTCGCCGCTAGTTGTTGAACCGCTCTGCGACGAAAAAACCAAACCTGCGAATACTATCGTATATAACCAACTCATAAATGCATCTCCTAATATCGATAGAGAATTTCTCTGTATCTATCAACAAAACACCGTAGAGCAGAAATTTATGACAATCTTTTTTCGGTTACCTAAAAATCCTTACCCTCCCTCAATAATAAGAACTTTAGATGCATCAACTGGCGGTCAAAGCCACCATTCTTCACGGATCCTTTCATGAAATGCCTGTTGACGGATTTGGCCTGTGTCGAATAGTCATTTGTAGGGCCGTATGCTACGATTAACGTTTTGTTTTTCTTCGGGGAAACGATCGAATTTAGCTAAGTAAGTGTATCCCCCGTATTTAGGGTGCGGCCACATGTTTAGGTTTATACATATGGTAAGAAGAAACGTCTTTTATTTTAATTATGTTGTTTTGGCCCTCTCTGTAGGTTCGGCGGGAGGAGCTCGATGACCCTCTTTATTCACCTTTTACTCGGGTTCGCGGCAGGTGTCCATGGTGCCTCTTATGGTGCTTACAAGGATGCTCCATATGAGAACTTTAGACTTGTCCGCTTTATTCGGGAGATCGTGATCGCCATGGTGTTTATCGGGATCCTGAGTCTTCTGGGTTGGACCGACAGGCAATCCTCATTTACTATCTTCGCAGCGGCGTTCGCCGGGGCTCGTACCATCACGGAATTCTACAAGCTTTTCGTTCGAAACGTGTCGCAGGATGACTTTCGCATTCCTACGAGAATGCACTATGTCAAAGGCGTCGTTAACAATCCGATCGCCCGGTTGATCCTGGGCTTTGGGTTCTGTTGGATGCTTGTCGGGATCTGGGGGCTTTGTTCGTTATTGGCGCCTCATGACCCGCCCGTTTTGCGTGGACTGGTTACAGGGATAATCATAGGCACTCTGGAGGCCATGGGCGGAGCATATAAGGACGGGGCGATCGAAGGTTTCTTTTGGCACAAATTTATCAAGAGCCCGGTTTTTGGGGCACTCGCCGGCGTTATTGCTGCGGGGCACGCCGAGATGTTTGTCCCGGGTCGGATCGCCGACCTTCCGATGCTGATGCTCGCTACATATGGTATTTGCCGGATGCTGCTTGAGCTTGTGTACAAGATGCCTGTGGCGGATTATGTCCCCGGAAAGTTTCCTTCGATGGTGGCTTCATTTCCGGAGTGGAGCGCCAAGCGGGCCGCGTATTTCATCCCTCCATATGTTGTTACTTGGGCTCTCTTTCTTGTGCTTGCTACGCACCCCACATGGTAGGCTGAGGCTGGGATATTACCGCACTTGATGAGAGCTGAAGTTAAGATTAGTAGCGTGCACGGTTTTGCAGCATCTAAATACGGGCAAATTCCTAACAGATCGCCGAGATCATCATTGTAAGAGAGTGCTGGCAGGCAAGAATAAGAAATTTATAATGGATAATGAAATAGCATTACAAATGCCCATATCTGAATCTGACGAAATACATCATTCGGCCGCTGACGCCCACGACATCGAAGATGTGCGGGACGAAGAAATAACGGTTGGGGATGTCTGTTGGAGTTTACTCCGCAACCCTTTTCAGTTGCTTGTCCGCTGGAACTGGAAATCCGCCGTCATAGGCACGCTCATCCGTGCGTCGATCTACTTTACGGTTTATCGGGCGAGCAAGGAATCATTGCTCGTCACGTTAACGGCGGTCGGTGTCGAGATGGTGTTCCGTTTCGTCACGACTGCGACATCGGGTTCGATCATTCAGTCATTCCGGCGGGCAACCCCTGAATGGCTCGCCACGACAATTATTTCGGTCATACTGCCGACGGTGACTACATCCTTGATCGAGTTCTATTCGCATTTTGTTCAGGAAGTATATTTCGCGAATATTTTTGCTGCATCGGAAAATAGCGCCCGGCAGAGAGCTTTTGCATTCTCGACACTCCTTTCCGTCGTTTCCGCGTTGTTTAGCCTTTATGTGATGCGGCGAGGAGCTTTGTTGGTCGGCGCCGGTGAGGAAACAAAGAGTTTCGGGCACGATATGAAGAGAATGCCGGTGCTGGTATCTGAATTTGTAATACTGATCCCGGTAAAAATTGTCCAATTACTTCGCGAAGGCCGGGCATTTGCCGCACTCGGTATTTTTGCGGGATTTGGTTTATCGGTCGGAACGATCCTCGCTATTACACGCGGCAAACTGGACTGGGGGTATAAATCGGCGTTCTATTCGTGGGCATTGCTATTAGCGTGTACGATCATAGCTTGGGTGGTGATGGAATTGCGGAGAATGTATCGAAAACGTCATGGCTCCCAGGAGTAGTTTCGCTTGATCCTTTTTTCTAACTAAGTGCTCGAACTGGTTTTTGCAAATCTTAGGGTCCGTCCGTTTCGCACGCTGATCAGCGTGATCGGCGTCGCTCTCGGTGTTGTGCTCGTAATTATGTTCACGGGCCTCGCTCGCGGAATGACCAATGACCTTGCAAAACGAGCCGCCAACTGGAAAGCAGAGATCGTCTTTACGCGTCCGGGCGGGATGGATTCAATGAGTTCGAACGCGGCGGTAAACCTCGGATATACCACAAAATTACGAGAGATCGAGGGCGTCAGCTCGACGGTTCCGGTGATTAGATATATCACGCCGGACAATCGCGGGCGTTGGGGCGTGCGTCAGATCGATGGTGTCGAGTGGCAGCCGTTTGCCGATATGAACGGCATGACGATCGTCTCGGGCCGCGCTCCGCAGGCGAGCGACGAGGTCATAATGGACGAGCGTGAAATGGTCGACAACAAGCTCAAGGTCGGTGATACGTACGAACTCTTTGGCGGAAAACCCTATAAGATCACCGGCGTTTTCTCGCCGCCGTCGGGTGCACGTATCAAGCTCTCGCTCGCTGGAATGCAAGAGGCTTTGCAGACCGACAAATGCACCTACATCCTCGTCAAGCTCAAGGACGGGGCAGACGTTGATAAGGTGGCCGCGAGGATCAACGAAGTCCTGCCCGGCAACAAGATCAATCTCACACGAGATCTGGTCATCGACGCACAGGAACGCATTCCCGGGCTGAGTACATTTCTAAACGTGCTAGTCGTCCTCGGGGCATTGGTAAGCACTGTGTTCGTGTTGCTATCGATGTACACCACCATCACTGAGCGGCGAAAGGAGATCGGAATTCTCAAATCGCTGGGGGCATCGACGAGCTTTATCATTCGCGTGATCGAGGGCGAGGCGTTTATGATCGGCATCCTCGGTATCGTACTCGGTGGGCTGACGGCGGCACTTTCTTCTTTTATCATCGGCAGACAATTTGATCTCGCGTTCGAATTTAGCTCAGGCTGGATCATCACCGCTGTCCTTATCGCCATCGGCGGCAGCCTCGTCGGGGCACTCTATCCCGCTTGGCGTGCGGCGGGCATCGATCCGGTTGAGGTCATGGTCAACGAATAACTTTTTGGTCCGTTTGGTCCGGTCCGGACCAAGGTGGACCAAAGTGGACCAAGGTGGACCAAGAATCCGCGGACTCACGATCTACTATCTTCATTGTCAAGTAAAACACTGTGTTCTCGATGTTCAATCGGGTTACTCGTTTGCTATACTTCCGTCTGTAATTCAAAAACTACTTCAATACGACCGGGAGAATCGCCAATGAATCGCTTTGCTCTTTTGTTTTTGTCACTCGTACTTTGCGTAGGTGTTTCGGCACAGAATAACGGCAAAACAAAACCCGCTGCACCCGCTCCGCAGCCTATCGACAAGGAATATACTGACTCGATCCTCAAAAATACGACCGAGAAATTTTTCCTGACGGAGATCGTCGATCATCTGCCGGCTTCCGCGACGGTGCCGAGCCCGATGAAAATACTTGGCTATCCGATCGGCACGCCAAACAAGCTGACCTATACAAAAGACCAATATCGTTACTATCAGGAACTCGCAAAATCGACACCACGCGTGATGACGTTTATGGCGCCGGAGAAAAGCGAACAAGGCCGCGATCAGATGCTCGTGCTTGTGTCGGACGAAGCGAATCTCGCAAAGATCGCCCGTTACAAAGAGATAACGGCAAAGCTCGCCGATCCGCGTGCTATCAACGACGAGATCGCAAAACAGCTTATTGCCGAGGGCAAAGCTGCGTATTGGGCATCGGGTTCGATCCACTCGACCGAAACCGGTTCGCCTGAGATGTTGATGGAAATGGCCTATCGCATCGCGGTCGAGGATACACCGATGATCCGTGCCATTCGCCAAAATGTGATCGTGATGATAACGCCGACGCTCGAGGTTGATGGACGCGACACGATGGTCGATCTTTACAATTACCGCAAGGCTAATGAGGGCAAGCGCTCGCCGGGACTTATTTATTGGGGCAAGTACGTTGCCCACGATAATAACCGCGACAGCCTCGGCATGGCGTTGGCTCTTACGCGAAATCAGATGGCGGCCTTTCTCGATTATCACCCGACCGTTCTCCACGACCTGCACGAATCCGTACCATTTCTTTACACATCGACCGGCACCGGCCCCTATAACGCATGGCTCGATCCGATAGTTGTCGACGAATGGCAAACTCTGGCGTATCACGAGATCGAAGAGATGACAAAACGCGGCGTACCCGGCGTGTGGACGCACGGATTTTATGACGGTTGGGCGCCAAACTATATGTTTTACGTCGCTAATGGCCACAACTCGATCGGGCGTTTTTACGAGACTTATGGCAATGGCGGTGCCGATACGGTCGACCGCAATGTCGGGCCGCAGTCGCAGCGGGATTGGTTCCGACCGAACCCGCCGCTGCCGCGCGTTAAATGGTCGATGCGAAATAACGTCAATATGCAGCAGAGCGCGATATTGTTGGCGATGAGTTATGTCGCGAATAACAAGGAAAAATTTCTTAATAATTTTTACTTAAAGAGCAAACGCTCGGTCGCAAAGGCACGCACCGAAGGCCCGGCGGCGTACATCCTGCCCTCAAGCGAAACGCGCCCGACCGAGGCCGCTGATCTCGTCAATCTGCTGAAAATGCAGGGCGTCGAAGTGCATAAGCTCGACAAAGATCTCGAGACCAAAGACGGAAAATTCGGGGCAGGCAGCTATGTTGTGCGCATGGACCAGCCGTATTCGCGAATGGCCGATATGCTGCTCGACACACAGTATTACAACGTCAACGACCCGCGTCCATACGACGATACAGGCTGGACGCTTGGGCCGCTGAGAAACGTCAAGACGATCCGTGCAAAGGACGAGAAAGTACTCGATGCAGCAATGACGCTGACGGTCGGCCCGGCGAAAGTGACCGGCAAGGTCGAGGGATCGGGCAAGACCGCTTGGGTCGTCAATCACACGGCTGAGAGTGCCGTCGCGCAGCTTCGCTATCGGTTGAAGGACGTTAAATTCTCGTCGGCTGAGGCCGCGTTCAAGATCGGTGACAAGAATTTCAACGCGGGTTCTTACGTTATCAAGGCCGAAGGGAATCCGGGTGACACGGCCGCTCGTTTGACAAAAGAGGCGACCGATCTTGGCCTAACCGCGGTTGCCGTTGATAAGGTGCCGGATGTCGCCAGCCATGCTGTAACGGCTCCGCGCATCGCTTTGGTCCACACATGGCTCAATACGCAGGACGAGGGCTGGTATCGTATCGAATTTGACCGGCTCGGCATTCCATACGAATACATCTCTGATCAAACGCTCGGACGGATGACCGATCTGCGTAATAAATACGACGTCATCATCTTTGGCCCGATCCGCACTAGTGCTCAGAATATCGTTCGAGGTACGGCCAAATTTAGTGAGAAAGAAGGGCCGATCCCTTGGAAAAGATCTGACATTACGCCAAACTTTGGCGGCTCGCCCGACCAGACGGATGATATTCGCGGCGGGTTAGGTATAAAAGGAGTTGCTGCAATACAGGCGTTTGTTGAGGCCGGAGGATTGTTTGTAACGGTTGCTGACAATGCTTCGCTGCCCATCGATTTTGGTATCGCGAGCGGTGTGACGATACAGACGCCGCCGCAATTGCAGGTTCGCGGGTCGGTGCTAAATGCGACGTTTGCCGACCGCAAAAGCCCCATCGCATACGGCTATGACGAAAAGCTGGCGGTGTATTTTAACCAGTCGCCCGTGCTGCAGGTCGCTGCGTTTAGCATCGGCGGTGGCGGCGGCGGAGGTCAGCAAGGTGCTCCGACGGGACGCCCAACGGGACGCGGTTCGCTAGATGACCCTGACATTGTTCAGGGACGCAAGCCCGATTCGCTCTTGCCGCCGATAACGCCTGATCCTGGTGCAGCGGCGCAGTTGCCGCCGGTCGAATCGCGTCCGCGTGTTGTGCTGCGGTTCGCGCCGGAAAAAGAACTGCTTGTCAGCGGAATGCTGGCGGGCGGGGCTGAACTTGCGGGCAAAGCAGCGGTCGTTGACGTGCCTGTCGGACGAGGCCACATCGTGATGTTTGCCAATAATCCGATGTGGCGGCACGAGACGCACGGCAGTTTTTCTTTGCTGTTCAACGCGATACTCAACTTTGACAATTTAGGCGTTGGAAGAACGACGGCTCCTGCGGCGACAACGCCTGCGGGTGACGAGGATTATGAACAGTAAACAAAAGGGCATCAATTAGCGTATTAGACAATTACGCAATTGATCGCACTCTAAAGCAGGAGACCCATATGAAAGCACTACTAGGCATCGCCTTTTTATTCATCGTTATAGTCATCGGCAATGTAGTTATTGTCGCCCAAACAGATATGAAAGCACCCGTTGCAAAAAAAGTCCCCAGAGTTTTGAAGATCCACGGTTACGAGATCACCGACAATTATTTTTGGCTGCGTGACCGCAACGACAAAAAAGATCCTGAGGTAATCAAGTATCTTGAGGACAATAACAAATATACTGAGTCCTTTATGGGCCAGCACGCGGGTTTTGCCGACAATTTGTATAAAGAGATGCTCGGCCGTATAAAACAGACCGACACGAGCGTGCCGTACAAAAAAGGCGAATACTGGTATTTCACCAAGACCGAAGAGGGCAAACAGTATCCGACATTTCTTCGCGGCAAGGCTCAGGACGGCAGCGATGCGGTCGTACTGCTCGATCAAAACGAGATGGCAAAGGGTTTCAAGTATTTTGCCATCGGCGAATTTGATGTGAGCGACGACGGCAATATCCTCGCGTTCTCAACTGATACGACAGGTTACCGCCAGTACACGATGCAGTTCAAAGACCTGCGCACGGGCCAGGTTTTGCCGGACAAGATCGAGCGTGCGACGAGCCTCGCGTGGGCAGCGGATAACAAGACAACATTTATCGTGACCGAAGATGCCACGTCAAAACGCTCTGACATACTGTGGCGGCACACGCTCGGCGGCAAGACCGACAAGCTGCTCGAAGAAAAGGACGTGTTGTTCAACATAGGCGTCGGACGTTCGCGTGACGGCAAGATGCTCTTTATGGGCTCCGAAGCAAAGACCAGCCGCGAATACCGTTATTTGCCTTCGGATAATCCGTCGGGCGAATGGAAAATGATCGCACCACGCCGCGAGGGCCATGAATATTCGGCCGATTACGACATGGGCGAGTTTTACATCACGACCAACAAAGACGCCGAGAATTTTAAGGTGATGAAGGCTCCGGCTGGCGACCCGTCGGAAAAGAATTGGAAAGAGTTTATTCCGTACAATGCGGACATAAAAATTGACGGCATCTCGTTTTTCAAGGGCTACGCCGTAGTCAGCGAGGTCGAGAACGGCATCGAATATCTACGCGTGATGGACCGCAAAACCAAGCGTGCTCCGATCCGCATTCCAACCGACGAATCAGTCTATACGATGGGCCTCGGACAAAATCCGGAATACAACACGACATCGATACGTTACGGTTATTCGTCGATGATCACACCGCAATCGGTGTACGAATTTGATCTCGCTACACGCAAATCGACGCTGCTCAAACAGCAAGAGATCCCGAGCGGTTATGACAAGGCAAAGTACGAGACGGCCCGCGTCTGGGCGACGGCCCGCGACGGCGTCAAGGTGCCGATCCTCGTCATGATGAAACGCGGGACAAAGCTCGACGGCAAAGCCCCGATGCTGCTTTACGCTTACGGTTCGTACGGCATATCAATGACGCCAAATTTTTCGACCGCGCGTCTGAGTCTGGTCGATCGAGGGATGATATACGGAATTGCCCTGATCCGCGGCGGCGGCGAGCTTGGCGAAAAATGGCGGCAAGCCGGGCGTATGTTTACCAAGATGAATACGTTCAACGATTTTGTCGATTGCTCGAAATGGCTCATCTCTAATAAATATACGGCTAATGACCGGCTGGTGATCCAGGGCGGTTCGGCGGGCGGGCTGCTGATGGGAGCGGTCGTCAACCAAGCCCCTGAGCTGTACAAAGCAGCTATCACGCAGGTTCCGTTTGTCGATGTGATGAACACGATGATCGACGCCGACTTGCCGCTGACGACCGAGGAGTGGGTCGAGTGGGGCAACCCTCGTGACGACAAAAAGGCATGGGACTATATGGTGACATACTCGCCTTATGACAATGTCAAGAGCCAAACGTACCCGAATATGTTGATCGAGGTTTCGCTAAATGACAGTCAGGTCCCGTACTGGGAGGGTGCAAAGTTTGCCGCCAGGATACGCGAGATGAAAACTAACGACAGCGTCATCCTGCTCAAGACAAACATGGGCGCCGGCCACGGCGGCTCATCCGGCCGGTATGACCGCCTAAAAGAAGTGGCGTTCGATTACGCCTATGCGTTGACCCAGGTCGGGATCGCAAAATAGTCAGCGGTTTTACCGTAAACGCACAGCGGCGAGGCTTGCCTCGCCGTTTGTGCTTTAAAGAGGATATTGCGGCTAAGCCGCCGATCTTTGGAGGCGTAGCCTCCTGTGGTTTTCATGGGGAGCGTAACGTCGAGGTAAGCCTCGCCGCATTGCAACGCGGCACAGCCGCCAAACGCAATTTCATTCACTCTGACCTGTCTTGTTCGGTCAGGGTGACCGAATGTTGATCGAATGCAATTCAGACCATTCTCACCTTTTTCTTATAAAACTCAATAAATATAAGTGCTTCAGGGCGTTTGGGGCGTTTGGCACGGGCTTTGCCAATAGTGTCACGGGCGAAGCCCACTCGAACCAAGGACGCTCGACCCTGAGCACACCAGAATTTATGAGAGTTAAATTAACACCGACAGTAACGGCATATGTGCTGATATTCACGTTACTATTCTCGACACTGGCTTTGGGCCAGAACGCGGGTAAGGCCGGCGAGACACAGGCAGGTAAGCCACAAGTCACCGCCGAAACCTTTGCCGCGTATCTGACCGAAGTTCCGGCTACGGCCGATGCCAGTCAGTCTTACAACCGCGAGGCTGCAACGCTCGCGCGAATACTTACAACCGGGAACAGCAAAAACGCTGTACTCATCGACAACCACGGTTATTCCCGCGACATGGTGGTTAATGCTGTTGCCAACCGGCTTTCGGGGCGCGGCGACAAACGTTTGTTCCGCGTAAACTGGAACGCCCTTTTCGCAATTTCAAAAGATCAAGCAGCATTCGACCGCACCCTCGAAGGCATTCTGAAATACGCCGCTGCGACAAAGGGAAAGACGGCGATCTATTTAGATGACATCGCAGCATTTTCGGGAACGAACCCAATGCTTGGCCAGCGTGTCGCATCCGATCTTTATCAGGCTCTGTCACAAGGACAGATACAGATATTGAGTGCCTCGGACGCATCGACATTCGAAAGCCAGATCACGGGCGATGCGAAATTGAAGAGCAGATTTGAACGCGTCTCATTTGTAAATGAATCAGACGAAGATCAATTTGTGGGCGATAAAATGTCGCCGGATCTGAGGGAATTATTAGCTGATGCCGACCAGAATAGGACCGTTAAGGTTATTCTCCAGTCGGATGATACAGAAAATCCCCAGCTACTTGATGTCCTTCGCCGCAACAATGTTGCGATAACTGCAAAAGCCGATGCGCTGAACATGCTCGTCATCGAGCTGCCTGTGCGCGCCGCTGAGGAAGTTGCGGCAGTCCAAAGCGCAAAGCACCTTTCGCTCGATCGCGAGTTGAAACAGCTTGGGCATATTGAGACAACGACTGGCGTCGCACAAGTCAGAACACTGACCAATACAACTCTCGTTGGTGGGGTTTTGAACTCAGTTACATCGCAGCTTGATGGTACCGGCATCGGTGTCGCCGTCGTTGATTCGGGCGTGTACGAAGGTCACCGCTCGTTTATCGATTCAACCGCTCTTTGGGGCGGCGACCGTGTTACAAAGCACGTCGATTTTACAACGGGCAGCAGCACAAGCGGCAACTCCTCGACAAATCGCGACCCGTTTGGTCACGGATCGCACGTTGCCGGTTTGATCGCCGGCGGCAAGGGGCAGAATACTGAGCTGATCAATTACCGCTCGATGGCTCCGAACGCAAAGATAATTAATGTACGCGTGCTTGGAAACAACGGCCTGGGATCAACCGCAAATCTTATCCAAGGACTCGACTGGATATTTGCCAATCGCAGTGCCAATAACATCAAGGTAGTAAATCTGAGTCTGGGAACGCCTGCTGTAGAAACGTGGCGTAACGATCCGCTCTGTCGTGCTGCACGCAGGCTCGTTGACGCCGGTATCGTCGTCGTCGCGGCTGCGGGTAACAACGGCAAAAATGCTGCGGGACAAAAAATGTACGGTGCGATCCACAGCCCCGGCAACGATCCTTCGGTCATCACAGTCGGTGCGACGAATACGTTTGGTACAGACGCACGTAACGACGATGGCATCGCAACTTTTAGCTCACGCGGACCGACACGTTCGTACTACACCGACGCCAACGGCGTTAAAAAGTACGACAACATGATCAAGCCCGATCTCGTCGCACCCGGCAACAAGCTGATCTCGGCCATCGGTCGTGATTCGTTGCTGCTCAGCCAAAACCCAAATCTCGGCGTTTATCCGACGGGTTCAACCAACGACGACGTGTCGATGATGTATCTCTCGGGTACCTCGATGGCAACGCCGATCGTTTCAGGCGCCGCTGCTCTACTGCTGCAGGTAAATCCAAAGCTGACGCCAAATATGGTGAAAATGCTGCTGGAATACACCGCACAGCCGCTCGCAGGGTTTAATATCCTAGAACAGGGGGCCGGCCAACTGAACGTCGAGGGAGCGGTTCGTGTCGCAAAACAAGTGCGGCAGGATCTGTCTAATTCGACTCCGGTTGGAACTCGTTTGCTTACGACGAGCACCGTTCCGGATCACACTTCGACAATTGCGACCACACGGTTCCAATGGTCGGGCGGCCTCGTTGCCGGATACGGTGTGATGACGGGAACCGATCTGATCATGGAGTACCAGGGCGTTTACGGCACGGGTATTATCGTCAGCGACGGTATCATTGTCAGCGATGGAATCATCGTGAGTGACGGCATTATCGTCAGTGATGGCATTATCGTCAGCGACGGCATCATCGTCAGCGATGGAGCTGTGCTTGCGGACGGAGTTTCGCCAAACGGCTATAACTCGATCGACCGCGGTAACACCATTGCCCCGTCGAGTATGCTTTACGCCAATGGCTCGATGGTCGATTATATGACCTTTGCTGATGGGATCATCGTCAGCGACGGAATACTCGTTAGCGACGGCATTATCGTTAGCGATACTGCTACGTCATTTGCCAATCGCATAATGGCAGGCGGCGATAATACGACCGCGATGAGATAGGTTTTCTTCAAAGACGGACAACTCTTTGAGGAACGCTCGGAAAAGGCACGGCAGCAGAAATGTTGCCGTGTCTTTTTATTTGTGGAAAATAAAGATTTTAGTTGAAAAATAACAAAGTTTAACGCATAATAGTTTTTGTCGATGTCCGATCGACAAATTTCCTTCCCACTCTCTTACTATTTTTCACCTGCCATCTGGTGGCCGCTCAGGCCCATATTTAATGGATCCCAAGGACAAAAAGATAAATATTTTCCTAGCCATACTGGCACCGTTCACTTTGGCGGCGCTTTTGTGGGCGTTGAAGGGAATCTCAGCAGGCCGCATTGATACGGGCGTGATAACGCTAACCGTATTGACGGTTTTTTGCAGTTGCTATCTTAGGATCCAATTGCCACGTGTCAATACGCACCTGACTATTTCAGATGCTTTGATCATGCTGGCAATGCTGCTTTATGGTGGCGAGGTCGCCGTTCTGCTTGTGATTGTTGAAACTGCAGTCGCATCGCTCAACCTGATGAGACAGGGCGTACGGATCAAGGTCAAGACGATATTTTTTAACGTCATGACCAATGCGATCGCTGTATTTGCCGCTGCAAAGGCTGTGTGGTTCATTTTTGGTTCGACCGATCTGGTGCTGCAGCGTGGAGACTTTACAAGCTTTGTCTGGTTGTTAACGGTCATAGCAGCGGTTCTGTTTGCGGTCAATTCCGGACTGGTTGCCGTCTTTTCAGCGATCAAACAGGAGAAGAAAACGCTTTGGAAAGCATGGACCGAGAATTGTTTTGATGCCGTATTGATGTATGTGGTCGGAGCCGTCATGGCCGGTATCATCGTCAAAGCGCTCGAACAGATCAACCTGTATCTTTTCACGGCGGTCGTTCTGTTCTTTGGCATCATCTATCTCACATTCCGCCGCTTTGTTGAGGACCTGAAAAAGACCGTTGAAAAAGCAAAACAAGCGGAACGCGAACGTGCCGAGCAGGCTGAGGAACACGTCAATGAACTCGAGCATTACGTTGCCGAGCTCGAACGCAGCGGTGCGGCTTTGCAGGAAAGCCATGAGAATTTCCGTCACGCGGCATATCACGATGCTCTGACCGGCCTGCCAAACCGTAACTATTTTATCGACACGCTCAAAGGATTGCTGCAGCAAAGCCGTGAAAACTCCGAAAGTAACTTTGCGGTTCTGTTCCTCGATCTCAACCGTTTCAAAACGATCAACGACAGTCTCGGCCATTCGATGGGCGACCGTTTGATCAAAAACGTCGCCAAACGCCTCTCAGGCGTGGTCCGCGAAGAGGACATGGTCGCACGTTTTAGCGGTGATAAATTTGGAATCGTTCTCAGTGATCTGCTTAGTAAAGAAGAGGCGACAAGCTTTGCTGACCGTCTTGCGAAGCGCTTGGCTGAGCCGTACACTCTCGACGGACGTCAGGTTTTCACCAGCGCAAAGATCGGAATTGCTTACGGTAACTCAAAATATCCTGAGGCCGAGGACATCCTCCGCGATGCCGATATCGCGATGTATTATTCCAAAGATAACGAGGAAAATTACGTTATCTTTGACCAAAAGATGCACATCCGTGCGGTGACGCGGTTGCAGCTTGAGACCGATCTCAGGTTTGCGATCGAGCGTAATGAATTTGAGCTATACTATCAGCCAATCGTCGGGCTCGAAAACTCATCGCTCGTTGGTTTTGAGGCACTCGTCCGGTGGAACCATCCGCAGCGAGGGCTCGTGCCGCCGTACGAATTTATCCCGATCAGCGAGAGCACCGGGTTGATCATACCGATGACGGTTCAGATCCTGCATTCGGCCTGCAAACAGGTTGTCGAATGGCAAAAGAAAAATCCGAGCGGTACGCCGCTTAGCATCGCGGTCAACCTTTCGGGTAAGCACTTTGGCCACCCGGCACTGGTCGAACAGATCAAGACCGTGATCGCTGAAACAGGCATCAACCCGACATATCTCAAGCTAGAGCTTACGGAAAGCGCTGTTATGGATAATGCTGAGACGGCGATCTTGATGCTAAAGCAGATCAAGGAAACGGGCGTTCAGATCAGCATCGACGATTTTGGTACGGGATATTCGAGCCTCAGCTATCTGCACCGTTTCCCGATCGACCTGCTCAAGGTTGACCGTTCGTTCGTCTCGGCGATGGAAGAAAACACTGAGAACGGCGAGATCGTCCGCACTGTTATTGCACTTGCCAAAGCCCTTAACCTAAAAGTAGTTGCTGAGGGGATCGAGAGCGTTCATCAATTTCACCAGCTCCGTATCCTTGGTTGTGAATACGGCCAAGGCTACCTGTTCTCAAAACCGCTGCCGGTTGCAGACATCGAGCGTCTGCTCGAGGACAAGGCCCGCTGGCAAAACATCTTGCCTGCCGCCCCGGCATCCGCTCCGCCGCGAGATATGCTCTCGCCGCTCAGATTGGCACAATAGGTTTTTGGTCTTAACCAGCGTAAATAGACGGCTTTGCCTCGAGGGGGAAAGCCGTTTCGTATTTTGAGGCGAGGTTGAGCAGCACGTCCTCTGACCAGAAATTGCCGACGAGTTGGACGCCGATAGGCAGGCCTTGGGCGGACAAGCCGCACGGAACACTGAGAGCAGGCACGCCCGCGAGATTGGCAGAGACGGTGTAGATATCATTTAGATACATCGCGAGCGGGTCGTCGGATTTTTCGCCAAGCTTAAATGCAACCGACGGCGACGTTGGGGTCAGGATCGCATCGCATTTTTCAAAAGCGGTGGCGTAGTCGCGTTTTACAAGCGCACGGACCTTTTGAGCCTTGGAATAATACGCATCGTAATAACCGCTGGAGAGAACATACGTGCCGAGCATAATGCGGCGTTTGACCTCGGCCCCGAAACCCTCTTCGCGGGTTTTGAAATACATTTCACGCAAACCGGCCGCGTCTTCGGCTCGAAATCCGTAACGGACACCGTCAAAACGCGCGAGATTTGACGACGCCTCGGCAGTCGCGATGATGTAGTAAACGGCGATGCCGTATTTGGCGTAGGGCAGCTCGACATCGACGATGTTGGCCCCGAGACTCTGAAAATTATCTATCGCCGCAAGCACTTTTTCGCGAACATCATCATCGAGTCCGTCGCCAAGCAGAGCTCTCGGAATGCCGATCGTTTTTCCGGCAATATCATTATCAAGCGTTGCTGTGTAGTCGGGAACCGGCACATCAGCCGAGGTTGAATCAAGCGGATCGCGTCCGGCGATCACGCCCAATACGTCTGCAACATCGCGCGATGTCTGGCCAAAGATACCGATATTATCTAGCGACGAAGCAAATGCGACAAGCCCGTAACGCGAGATCCGTCCGTATGTTGGTTTGAAACCAACGATGCCGCAGAGGGACGCCGGTTGACGCACAGAACCGCCGGTTTCTGACCCTAACGCCGCACGAACCACCCCCGAGGCGACCGCAACTGCCGATCCGCCCGAGCTGCCGCCCGGCACGCGGGTCACATCCCAAGGGTTTTTTGCCGGACCGAATGCTGAAGTTTCGTTTGACGAACCCATCGCAAACTCGTCCATATTGGTCTTGCCAACCATGATCGCCCCGGCTTCGTTAAGCCGTTTTATCGCGGTCGCGTCGTAGTGCGCCCGGTAATTATTTAGGATGCGCGAGCCGCACGATGTCCGCATTCCCTTAGTGCAGATGTTGTCCTTGACGGCAACGGCGACACCTTCGAGCACTCGTTCGCCCGGTTCGGCATCAAGCTCGGCAGCACGGGTAAGTGCATGCTCACGCTCGATCGAGAGAAATGCGTTGAGCTCGCCGTTCAGACGCTCGGCGTTATCTAAGGTCTTTTCGATATTCGAAACAATTGACATAAAAAAAATAGGTTATCTGCCCTTAGAACCGACGCCGTCCAGCAGCCACTTGCCGTCCTGCTTTACAAAATTTGCCTGCACCGCTTGCTGCTCCGTTCTGGTATCGTCACGCCAATAAACCTGAATTTTCAGATCGATATCGGTCGGCGACGCTGCCTTGCATTCGGCAAGTTTGAACGTCCGCGGATAATCGGTCGTCAGTGTAAACGGGTCACGCTCTTTTTCAGGATACGCCGCAAGCGATGCAAAAAAGCGCGGCGTCAGATAGCGTTCGCGTGCCTTAAAATTGTCCGAGCCGGGCCGCATATCGTTTCCAAAATGGAACGAATAAAACTGCCTGGCCACATCACGAGCCTCGATACACTCGGCTGGCTCAAGATTCGGAATGCTACACGATGAAGCAAAGAAGATAATTGCCACAGAGAACACGGAGAAAGATGAGAACCATTTTATGATCTCTCGGAGCCCTCTGTGTTCTCGGTGGCTAAACATTCTTATAAAACTTTTGGCACTTGAAAATGGCCCGCAACGCCTGACGGAGCTTCGCTCAAAGCGGCTTTTTGTCCTAGTGATCCACCGGCGACGTCTTCGCGAATGGTTAGCGTTGCTTCACCCTCCGCAGTCAGCCCGCCAAGCATCGGCTCGATATTATGTGTATCAAGCTCATTTAGCTGCTCGACATACTTTACGATATCCGCCATCTGCGGCGTGTAAAGAGCAACCTCTGCATCTGATATCTCAAGGTGAGCAAGTTTTGCAATTTTTTTAACGTCCATAATCTAAGCTGCTTTAGGCTCCAAAGGTGCTACGCGAAACTCGATAAATTTAACTGTACCGCGACCGAGCCAGTCGTTTAACTTTACCAGCATTTGCGGGCTGAGGTCTTCGAGATTTCTTTTCCAGGTTTCATCCGCAACAGCTATAACAAGGTGGCTTTTCTCGAATTTGAGCGGTGCGGTACGCTCACTGATCTGCGGTCCGGCACATCTTTTCCACGCGGCAAAAGCAATCGCCTCGTCCGCCGCTGGATTAGGTTCTAGGCCTTTTAAGACCTCAGTAATTGCACCAAAAAGCTGCTCCATTTGTCATTTGCCGCCAATCAACTATCATTTTAGACGAGATGATCGAACTTCCAAAATTGATACTTGCATCGGGCAGCCCGCGGCGGTCAGAGATACTAAATTCTGTCGGCTGGGAATTTACAAAGCATGTCGCGGATATCGATGAGAGCGAACTTGCCGGCGAAACGCCGGAGGATTACGTCGTCCGGCTAGCACGCGAAAAGGCCGAGGCTGTGGCAGCGAATTATCCGAGCGGGATCGTTCTCGGTGCTGACACAACCGTGGTTATCGAGAGCCAGATTATCGGCAAGCCTATCGATATCGATGACGCTGTGCGAATGCTGACAATGCTATCGGGAAATTGGCACGAAGTGCTGACGGGTGTTGCGGTGGTTCAGAACGGATCGACCAGATCGGCATTACAACGGACAAGGGTAAAGTTCGCCGCAATGACTGATGATGAGATCGCATTTTTAGCCGAACGCGGTGATCCGCTGGACAAGGCCGGGGCCTATGCCGTACAAGCTCAGGCTGCTCTGTTTATCGAGGGCATCGAAGGTGACTACTGGAATGTCGTTGGTCTGCCGATAAGCTTGGTTTACCGCCTTATTGTAGGATCAAAAGCAAAAGAAAATTAGCCGCAGATTAACGCAGATGACGCAGATATAAACCAACTTATATCTGCGTCGTCTTGCGTTAATCTGCGGCCAAAATTGTTTAGAGCAATCTGTCGATAGCCTTAGATATCGATATCGTGATGTCGTATTTCGGGTCGATGCCGCCATAAGGCTCGCCAACGCGGTCGCCATTCTTATTTAGGATTACGAACGACGGGACTTGGTCGATATCGTATTTTTTCAGCGTCGTGGCACCGTCCGCGTCGCGCAGAACGGGGATGCTCAGCTTGTTGGTAAACGCAAATTTACGGATGTCTTCCGTGCTCCTGTAGTTTTGCGACTTGCCGTTTGCCGAGTCGGTCGCGACGAAATAAAACACGACATTTTTGCCCGCATATTTCTTTACAAGAGCGTTGGTGTAGTCCGCCTGTTTTGCCGACAGCGGCAACCAAGCTGCACCGACAGCCAACACGACAACCTTTCCGGTTTGGGCCTCAACATCTATTCGTTGGCCATCAAGCGATGTCAGCACTGTCTGCGAAAACGCAGCAACGGACATAATGACCGTGAGAGCCGAGATTGTAATGAAACTTTTTATCGTTTTCATAATGTTATGAAACCTCCCTCGTGGAACGTCTCACGGCAATTAGATGCAAGTTTGATACCAAACTACTGCTTTCGATTAAGTATCACGTTATCGATCAGCCGCACATCGCCAAATGCGACCGCAACGGCGATCAAAGTCTCGTCATCCCCAATCTTTTCAATGGGTTGCAGCGTTTCGCGATCTACGATCGAAACATAATCGATCTTGGCAAGTGGCTCGGTCTCGATTCGGCTTTTTACAATTTGGGCAAGATCTGACGCATTTCGTTCACCTTTTTTGAAGGCAAGTTTTGCTTCGCGAAGTGCCTCGATAATGATCACAGCCTTTTCGCGTTCTTCTGCGGACAAGCGCTCGTTGCGTGAGGACATCGCAAGGCCCGATTCTTCGCGGACGGTCGGAACGACAACGATCTCCATCTCAAATCCTAGGTCGCGCGTCAGGCGTTTGATCACGGCCACTTGCTGGGCATCTTTTTGACCGAAGAAAGCAAGATCGGGCCGGATCGTATTAAACAGTATCGTCACGACGGTCGCGACTCCGCGAAAATGCCCTGGCCGCGATTCACCCTCAAGCGCGTCCGTCAGCCCCTCGACATTTACATAGGTCGAAAATCCGTCAGGGTAGATCTCATCAGTTTCGGGAGCATAAACGTAATCTACGTCATACTCTGACAGCATCGCCGCATCCGAGGTCAGATCGCGTGGGTATTTCTCCAGGTCGTGGGACTGGTTAAACTGCGTCGGATTAACAAATATAGAGACGATGACGACATCACATCTCTGACGACATTCCTGGACCAACGCGAGATGTCCTGCGTGCAGAGCTCCCATTGTCGGGACAAAACCGACGGTCTTAGCCTCGCGACGCAGCTTGCGTGCGATCGAAAACATTCGCTGCCGTCGGTTAATGATCTCCATTTAGGCGCTCATTTCTTTCTTGGTTTCTTCGGTCAGGCCGTATGATTCCTGATCGTTTGGATACGCCCCGGATTTAACGTCGGCTGTCCAATTTTTTATCGCTCCGGTCATTACTTCGCGAAGATTGGCGTACTGACGAACAAATCGCGGTTGCCGGCCAAAGGTCATGCCGAGCAGATCGTGGATGACGAGCACCTGAATGTCGCAATCTAATCCCGCGCCGATGCCGATCGTTGAGATCGACAGTTCTTTGGTCATTATCGCCGCGACCTCACGGGGCACGAGTTCGAGGACGATGGCAAAAGCTCCTGCGTCTTCTAATAATTTAGCATCTTCGATGAGGCGTTTGGCCTGATCCGCAGTACGGCCCTGCACACGATAACCGCCCATTTTATACACCGATTGCGGCGTCAGGCCGATGTGAGCGACAACAGGTATCTCCTCATCGACAAGTCTCTTTACCAGATCCACACGATTGCGGCCGCCCTCAAGCTTTACAGCCTCGGCGCCGCCGTATTTCATTAACCGCAGAGCATTTTTAACGCTCTCGTCTTCGTTGACGTGATATGTGCCGTACGGCATATCGGCGACGACCATCGCCCGCTCGGTCCCGCGTTTTACCGCGATGCATGCCGATGCAATTTCGTCCAGCGACACCGGAATAGTATTGCCATAGCCGTGTATGACGTTACCAATGCTGTCGCCGACGAGAATAATATCCACACCGGCCTCATCGACGATGCGGGCGGTCGGGTAATCGTACGCGGTCAGACATACGAGTTTTTCGCCGCGTTCCTTAGCCGCACGGATAGCCGGCAGGTAAACTTTGCCCTCTTTGTCGGGTTGAAGATATGCCATAAAGTTGTCTCAAGGATAGCCGTTCACGGGTTTCAAGTCTAGCTATTTGCTGCGAGTTCGTGAGGCAGTTCAAGGTTAGGGTTCCAACGTTTTACCTCGCTCGTGTCATCGACTTTTGCCAGCAGATCAGCTATCTCTGTCTGCAAAATAGGGTGGACAAAGTTTGGTGCGATCTCATTAAGCGGAACGAGGACAAACTTGCGTAGATGGAGCCGCGGATGCGGCAGTGTGAGAAATTCGGACGTCATCTGTTGGTCGCCAAAAAAAAGTATATCGAGATCGGCGGTGCGGGGCTTTTTGACGGTCTTGTCACGGCGCCCGAGCAGGTATTCGATCCTCAGCAGCCGTGCCATCATCTGAGAAGGGCTCACGTTGGTCACGTGTATCTCGGCGGCCATGTTTAGAAAATTGACCTCGCTTTCGATCTCGAGCGGCTCGGTCTCATAGATCGCCGACAGCTTGTTGACGACAAAGCTTGCTTCCATCAGCGCACGCACGGCGAGCAATAGATTACCCGCACGGTCTCCGAGATTTGAGCCGAGTCCGATATAAGCAATGGTGTGATTTGGGTCTGCCATTACGCTGCATAATAATCGGACGAAAACGCGCGGATGTCAACGCCGCAATTGTTACCGCGCGTCATTCGTGCTACATTTCCCACGCGGAGGCGCACGACACTATGACGACAAAGGCAAAATTACTACCGGTTATTATCATCACAGTCGCGGCGGTTTTGGGCTGCAAACAGATCAGCGAAATGGCTAATAAGGGCAAGGAAAAGCCGCCCGAGATCAGCGAAAGCCCTAAAACATTTACGCTCGCTGGCAAAGAATGGAAAAGCTACGATCTCAAAGATACTGATATCAAGGTCGATCTGCCCGCCGAACCAAAAGACATGACGCCGCCGCTGCCCGCGAGCTATAAATCGGTATTTTCTGCGATGCACATATATTCGTACGACGAAATGGGTTTTAACTCTTCGTACAGCGAGCTTGTGCCGACCGGCAAACGAAAATTCACCATCAAAGAGCTTGCCGACACCAGCATGACCGCCCTCAAACGCCAGGTGCCCGACCTAAAATACGAGCTCGATATCAGCTCCGACACTAAGGCGAAATATAACGGCACATTTACCCGCAACGGCAAACCGTACGAAGTTCGCGGCTGTTGCATTTACAAAACCGGCTCCGCCGCCCGCGTCTGGGCGATCCTCACGCTCTATCCCAAAGACAGCCCCGACGGCCAAACCGCGAGCAGTCGTATCATCGAATCTGCGGTCTTTCGTGATTCTGCCGAGGTCTGTAAATAATTAATTTCCTAAGCCCGCGTAACGTGGAGGTGAAGATAAATATTGTTTCCTAAGCCCGCGTAACGTTGAGGTGAAGATTAATATCATTTCCTGTGCCCGCGTAGCGGGCAAAAGCATAAAGCCACGGGTGCAAACCCGTGGACATGTGGCGTAAGCCCATGGAAAAGCGTGACAACAGATCAAAGCCCGCCTAGCGGGCGACAGAACATCAAGGAGAATCGCACATCACACGCCGCAATTCCCGATCCCTTACCTCGTTCCATACAATATGGGCGAAACGGTTAGAGCGTTTAGGTTTGTTTTGTGGGTTTTGGCGGGGGTTTTGGGGGTTCCGGTCGGGTTGTCCATGATCTGGTTTATTCACGGATCGTTAGAAATGTTTCCGACCGACGAACAGCAAACCGCAGCACGCATCGCCGCGTCCGTCAGCTTTCTATTCTTCGCCACGATCGAGACAGCGGTTCTCACAATACTTTTTCGCACACGCCGCTAGATGTTTGACCTTTACGGGGTTTCGTTTTAATATTCCTCACACACAAAACTTAGCCCAATTAGGACAACCACATGTCTAAACCAAAAAAAGACGAGCCGGATAAATTAGAAGATATCTTTGACCTGTCGATGCCCGACGAAGATTTTGACGCTATGCTCCGAGGTTTTAGCGGCCAAGAAAAGCTTGCATATATGCAAAACGTGCGTCTCGCTGCTATGAAAGATCCCAAAGCCTATCCTTGGGCAACGCAAGAATGGCTCGAAGAGGCCGAGCGTCAAGAGGATATTTATCGCAAAGCTATCGAGACCGCCGAAGCCGCCGAAAGAAAAGCGGAAATGTCCCGAGCCGAATTTGAACGCTCCGCCGACCGTCTTTTAAAGGTATTTAGCAAAACAGACCAAAGCAAAGGGCATTAGCCGTAATTTGAAACGAAGTAAAATATTGTAAATTTATGAATTATACGGATCGGATTTTACCCAACCATAAAGGATTGACAACATATCTGGATGAATTATTAGGTAAGAATTTTCAGATACCCACATTTCAGAGAGATGTGGTTTGGGACAAACAGAATGTAAAGAAATTATGGGACAGCATCTATAAATTTTACCCGCTTGGCAGCATTCTTATTTGGAAAACGGACTTAAAACTTCAAAATCATCGAGAAATAGGTGGTCATCAAATTACAGACCCAGACTTTAACCGGGCTGAGTATCAATATATTCTTGATGGCCAACAACGAACGACTTCATTATTAACCTCGCTTTATGGCGGCAGTATTGAAGGAAGACCAAACTTTAACCCGACGTTATATGTAGATTTAACAATTCCCTTTAAGGAAGATACTGACGACGAAAGCTATAAGGATAGATTTCTGTTTTGGGATGAAATTGACGATAGGAATGGAGAAATAAAGCCCAATATTAGCAAGAAAAAAAGACATGCCGAAGGATTGATTGTAAAGCTTAACGACATCAAAAAGGACTTTGGGACAGTGGAGCGAGGCCTCGTAGATCATGAGGAAGAAACATATAAAGATTATGACCATGAAGTTCGCCACGAACTTCGGAAAATAAAAGCGATCATCGATAACTATCGAATTTCTTTTATTGAGGTTAAAGGAATTCAAGTGGCTGAGGTGTGTCAGATCTTTGAAAGGATTAACCAGGCGGGTAAGCCATTAAATATTTTTGACATCGTTGTCGCAAAAACATTTCGACCATCTTCCGCCGAAGATGAAGGCTTCTATCTTCGTGATTTGATTGACGAATTTCGCTCCTCTAATAAGAGTCCATTCTTGCAAATTAGTGATATTGATTTCCTTCAAGTTCTAGCTGTTCTCATTAGTAAGAACATTAAGGATAGTGGGGTAGTAAATATAACGGATCGATATCTTAATGAAATTAAAACTGAACATATATTGTCGATTTGGGAAGACGCTAAAAAAGCTCTTCTAAAAACATTCGACTTCTTCGAGAATCATCTTCATATTAAGACTCCCAGCTTGATTCCATTTAGATATTTCTACCTCACCATCACCAGCTATTTTTATGGGAATTCAAAACCGAATTATGATTTTTTAAGAAAGTATTTTTGGTTCCAATCCCTTCACTACTATGACTTTCTTCGAAGTACTTCGGAGATGTTCGACGACGTTGACTTCTTGCACAAAGAGAAAACAGGCGAAACGTATGATTTCGGTGCTTTTCGCATCGATCGTAAGGAACTTCGAGATTCATCTTACACTTCTAAAGGCAGGTTAAGTCGAGCAATTCTTTCTCTATTTGCGAGCAAGCAGCCTAAAGACTGGGATCACTGCGATAGAGATGTTTTAACCCAAAATGTATTTTTCTCAACTGACAGGCCCAACTTGCATCACATTTTTCCAACCAACTCAGACTATGTTCTACATAACTCCCATCACAATAGGATTAATAGCAATAGCTTGATGAATATTGCCTATTTAACACAAATAACTAATTTGGATATAACTAATAAAAATCCATTGGATTACATGAAAGAGTATGATAAGCCGGAGTTTGAGGCGATAATGCCCTCTCATTTCTTGCCTAAGAAAATTTTAGAGTGGACTCGAAATGATGAAATGCCCGAGAATGCTCTCGATTTGTTCATAGAAAGCAGAGTTAACTTAATCATCGCAGAATTAAGAGATAAGTTGGAAGGTATAGACTTTGAAGAGATTGATACGGGAGAGCAAAGCACTACCACTACCACAACTACTCTTGGGGATAGCTAAACGCACAAGATGCCATGTTCAGCCAACTAAATGAAGAAGATTGGCGTCAGGCCGGCGATCTTGTGAACCCAAGTTGCTCCCAAATAAAGTTAATCCAAATACTCCTCATTCAAAATGCGGTTGTCTTGGGCTAGGAATAGTAGGGATTCTCGTTCGGGGTCGGTTAGGGTTATTTCTTGGCCGAGGCAGAAATCGCAGATAAAGCCGCGGATCTGGCCGGTGGCGTTGCACATTTCGCAGGGGCTTTCGGCGGCGTCTTTGCGACGCTGGATCTCGATCAGAGCTTGTCGGGCTTTTTCGTCCACTGTCAGATACTCTCACCCACTTTTAGATATTTCTCGTCCACTTTCAGATATATTACCGCAAAGCTGCGGCAAATACTTTGGCCGCTCAGAATGTTTTATTGATCTCTTTGGGTGCCGGATATAAACAAAAAAAGATCTTTTTGCTTTCTCACACTACAATTTCGAAAACTCTGAATATGATTTGGTTTTCGCGGCGACAGTTTTAGAAAACGGAAAAAAATATTTTGCTTTCGGGGAAATATTTTTGAGTTTCTTTGCGGGAGTGAAAAGTTTCAAAAAGCGTTTTTTGGTCTTCAGAAAGAGATATATTTTTCGCTCAGAGTGTTCCCAAAAATTTGGGAAATATTCGCGAGTTTCGGGAATTGCGGGAAAAGTTTTTTTGAGGGGAATTTGGCCTGACAAATATTGGCCAGTGTTTATGGGCGTTTTGCGAGATAATTGCCTCGAAAAAAAGCATTGCCAAGTTGCTTTTTATGGTATTACAATTTAAATTGACCGACCGAGAGTCGCCCGGCTTTCGTTGTTAGTGCCGGTCAGCCTCGAGAAAAACTCCCCCGCTAGACTCGGCGAGTATATTCTCTCCTCTTCCAACCTTCCAACAAGGAGATATAGCATGGCCAGAAAATTTTGGTGGCCCGGTGCGTTGCCGGATCAGCTCATCTTAATTCAAAACTTTTTAGCAAAGATCGTCACGCTTGGACCTATCCTCGGGCTCTCACCCGCACAGGTAACGGCGGCGATCGCGTTGTGCGAAGCTTTTATCGGAGCGTTTAACGCGACCGAGCAAGCCAAGCAGACGATGCAGTCGATGACGCAGTGGCGCGACGTGGTGTTTTACGGAGAGCCGACCGGCAAATCTGCGCCGCAGGCCCCTGTTTTTGCTGTCGTCGGGCCCGTAACTTACAGTCGCGGTGTTGTGACGCAGTTTTTTGCCTTGCGCGATCTGATCGTGGCTTTGCCGGATTACACCATCGATATCGGCGAAGACCTCGGCATCGTCGGTGCCGAGATCCAAAAGGAACTGGCCGAAGAAACCGCACCGGTGCTCAAGACAGTGACCTCAACGGGTTATTGGGTAAATCTGACCGGCAGTATGAGGGGAATGGACGCAATGCGTGTCGAATATGCCCGCAAAGGCGGTAATTTTTCGACCGTCGCGTTTCTCACGAACACTCCGGGCGGTTTTCAGATCACACCCACCGATCCAAACATCCCCGAAACGGGCCATATCCGTGCGATCTACATCAAACGGAACGAGGATTTTGGCAATTACTCGCCCGATTATCCTGTCACACTCTCCTAAGTCCTCCCCACAACCAAAAAAAGGCCGCTGGTTGCTCTCCTAACCTCCGACGGTCTTTTTCTTTTTGCGCAGGTTATGTTCAAATAAGGTGTTGAAATTTTGATGCCATAATGCCTTTCTCGCAGGCATTTGGGCGGAGATAGCGGCTCCGTCACGACATAAATCCTCCGCCGCAAAACCTGATGCCGAGAAGAAAGTTTCGTCACACACAGCGTTTTGAATCCTCAGATGACTCCAGCTTTCAGGAATATCTTGTAAATACTCCGGCACCGTCGACGACCCGGACGGAGCTGCTGCGGCTGATCCGCGGCGGCGAGGACACTTATCTTGAGCTAAAGGTAAAGCTGTCAAATTCGGAGCGGATCGCGCAGGGAATTGTCGCTCTGGCAAACACCGATGGCGGGACGATCATCTTTGGCGTCAACGATCAGCTCAGGATCGAGGGCGTTTCGAACCCCGAATGGGTGCAGCAGGAACTTGTAAGGATCTGCCGCGAGGAAATTGTGCCGGCGATAGTGCCGATGATAGACACGATCGCTTTTGACAGCGGCAAACGCGTCGTTGCGCTGGATATTGACGGCCGAAAGAAACCCTACAGAACCCGCGACGGCAGGTTTTATCTGCGTTTTGGAGCCGAAAAACGTGAGGTTTCGCGGGCAGAACTGTCGATGTGGCTCGACGAACTGCGGCCGCTAGGTTTTGAGAATATCCCGTTGCAGGAAGTGGTCGAAGAGGATTTTGACGACGCTCTGCTGTGGTCTTTTGCAAGCGGATTTGATGATAATGCGCCGAACCGGAGCCTTTATAATACTGCGGATTTTCTCCGAAAGGACTTGTTGCTTGCCGTGGGCCAGACGGATGAGTTTTTCCCGACGGTCGGGGCTTTATTGCTATTCGGCAAGAACGAACGCGTCGCTGAATTGCTCCCGCGTTCAAATGTGACTGTCGCGCGGTTCTCCGGCGATAACGGCAACGCTCAGTTGATCGAGGCTATAGAAGCCAAAGGAAATCTGTTGACGCAGTATGAGTCGGCGATGGGTTTTATTCAGCGTTATACTGATCTTGCGAAAGAAACGCCAAAGCGCAAACTGACGCTCGTGACCGACGAGGTCGCCAAACAACGCGGGACCTATCATTTTTATTCTGTATCAGAAGCAGTGATAAATGCCCTGATGCACCGCGACCTCGCTCTGCGTGACATACGAACGCGGATCAATATTTACGACAGCTCGATCGAGATCATAAACCCGCGAAGAACGAACGGTTTCTCGCCGCCCGCTTCACGTGCAATACGTTACGGCATAACGCAGCGGCTAAATCCGCAGATCTGCGCGATCTTTACCCGACGTGAATATGGCATCAGCGTCCCGCACGGAGGCCTGCCGATGATCCTGCGGCAATCGAACCGTTTCTCAGGCCGCAAGCCGGAGATCTATATCGCCAATGATGAATTTAAACTAAAGATCTACGCTGCATGAAAGGATTGGCCACAGAGATCACAGCGAGCGCAGAGGATGCGGAGCCGCCGCGAGGGCTTTCGGGGCGGCTGATCGCGTTGATATCGTTTCTCACGGCTATTGTCTATTTTTTCTCAAATCCACGACCCCAGAATCATTACGATTACACCTTTCGCGTTGCCGGGAATCTGCTTGGCGGAAAGGTGGCGTTCAACCAGCCGCAGCCGTCGTGGCTAAATGAGTTTGTGCCGTTCGAAGGGTTCTATTACTCGGTGTTTCCGTTTGGCGCGGTTTTGTCGATGATCCCGGCGGCGGTGTTGAACGCGGCCGGGTTTATTACGCAAATGCCCGGAGCGTGGATCGCGGCGATACTCGCCGGTGTAGCTTGCTTTTTGTTGTTAAAGATAGCGTCGAAATACGATGTGTCGCGTTCGAGACAGATATTGCTGACGATGGTGATACTGTTTGGTACTTTTGCGTGGACAAACCTGACGTTTACCGGCGCGTGGCAACTTGCTCTAGGTTTTGCAATGGTCGGCGAGATCGGGGCGATATATTTCACCGTTTATGACCGCAGGCCCTTATTAGCTGGGTTTTTCTTTGCAGTGGCATTTGGTAACCGGACGGAGAATTTGCTTACGGCTCCGGTGTTTATGTATTTGCTGCTAAGGTCAGAACCCGCTGCGTCAGCGGCGGGCCAGGCCGAAAAGATTAAGACTTCGAAAAATGCGTCTTTCTGGCCGCCCGCTTACGCAGGCGGTTCTGACAAGATCCGCGATCTTGCATGGTTTTGCGCCGTGCCTTTTGTGCTCGGTATTTCGACCCTCATATATAATTACGTCCGTTTTCATTCGTTCACCGATTTTGGCTACTCGCGGATCCCCGGCGTTTTAGCGGAGCCTTGGTACGATCACGGAATATTTTCGCTCTATTATATCCCGCGACAAGCCTGGGAAATGCTCGTAAAGTCGTGGGAATGGAAACAAACATTTCCGTATCTTGTGCCAAATGGATTTAGCGCATCGATTCTGTGGAGCAGCCCTTTTTTGCTGCTTTTGACAAGATTCGGTTCGCGGGACAAGATGTTGAAATACTCGGCTTGGGCGGCGGTCGCGGTGCTGACATTTTTGCTCTGGATACACGGGAATTCGGGCGGATGGCAATTTGGTTATCGTTACGCAATGGTTCTGTTGCCGTGGATATTTGTCATATTGCTCGAAACTGCTCCCAAACGCGTCACGCCCGTCGAATGGATCCTCTGCGGCATTTCTTTTGTAATGAATGCCTATGCGACATGGCTTTTTCATTGGACGGAGTACGTTAAACCCTGATGTTACTTGATCTCTCGCCTCTAAAAGCCTCACGCGATTACCGTCTGCTCTTTTTCGGACAGCTTGTGTCATTTTTCGGTTCGATGATGACATTTATCGTCGTGCCGTGGCAGATGTACCAGTTGACGCAGTCGTCGGCGATGGTCGGGTATATTTACTTGGCCGAATTTATCCCGATGGTCGTGCTCGCGTTTGTCGGCGGGGCTCTAGCGGATTTTTTTGACAAACGCAAAATGCTGCGGTTCACTGAGATCGGCCAAACGGCGGTGACGGCGATCTTGCTGGGAAATTCGCTATTGCCGCAGCCGCAGATATGGATACTTTTCCTCGCGGTGGCTCTGCACGCGGGGCTCGCGGCGATACAGCGTCCGGCGTTCGAATCCTTTATTCAAAAGGTCATTCCGGCCGAAATGATGTCTGCCGTGATGGCGCTAAATTCGATCAGATTTTCCATCGGTATGATCGTCGGCCCGGCGGTCGCGGGCGTTATTGCAACGCAACTGAGTCCGTCGGTAGCCTACGGAATCGATTTTCTGACATTCGGGGCGTCGCTGATCGCGGTGTTTATGCTGCGGGCTGTTCCGTCGCCGGAGAATGCTGAGAAACCTAGTTTTCAGGGAATCAAAAAGGCGTGGAAATATGCGTTTTCGCGGCAAGAGCTTGTCGGAACATACTTTATCGACATCGCGGCAATGTTTTTTGCTTTTCCGCAGGCGTTGTACCCCGCGCTAGCGGCAATTTACGGTGATAAATATGTTGGGTTTTTTCCGGCTGCGATCGCCATCGGGGCGTTAGCGGCTAGCGCGACATCCGGCTGGACAAAAAACGTACATCGACACGGCTTGATGGTGATCGCAGCTGCGGTTTTGTGGGGCGTGGCAATATTTTTCTTTGGGCTGGTCGATAGTCTTGTTCCGGCTTTGATCTTGCTCGCCGCCGCCGGATTCTTTGATATGATCTCAGGCATCTTTCGCGGAGCGATCTGGAATCAGACCATCCCAAATTACCTGCGCGGACGTCTCGCCAGCATCGAAATGATGAGCTACCTGACCGGGCCTATGCTTGGCAGTGCTAAAATGGGAATCGTTGCCGAGACATTTAGCGTAAAAACAGCAGTAGTTTCCGGCGGTATTCTGTGCGTTGTTTCGGTGCTTGGTTCAGCGCTGTTCTTTCCGAAATTTTTCAGCTATGACGGCCGTGAGGGTATCAAACAACGCGAGATCGAAGAAGCAGAACGCGCAGAAATGGGCCGCGTTTCCGAAGCAGAATTTTGATTTATGGCAATTTTACGTAAACGACAGATCGAAAATCTCGGGCAGATGAATGGCGAGCAGCTTGAAGCGTTTCTCAACGCGATCCCGGCAGCCCAAGAATCCGTGAGCCAGCTACTCGACCGTGTGGAAGACGAGCTTTACGATTCGGAGTGCGATCACACCTTGCGGTACGCGATGCGTTTTATGATGGAACGCGGGTTGAATTTCCCAAAGATAACTAATTGGCTAAACGAAAACGGCGGCTACTGCGACTGCGAAGTAATGAAACAGATCGCACCCTATTGGCGTGATAAATTTGGAGATGATTAGCTTCTCACTTTAATATCTCTTTTAAATATCTTCCCGTGTGGGAGGTTTTGACCTTAGCGACTTCCTCGGGTGTTCCGGTTGCGACGATCTCGCCGCCGCCGACACCGCCTTCGGGCCCGATGTCGATGACCCAATCTGCGGTTTTTATCACATCTATATTGTGCTCGATCACGAGCAGGCTGCCGCCGCTGTCGATGAGGGCGCGAAATGCTGCGAGCAGTTTGTTGATGTCATCAAAATGCAGCCCGGTAGTTGGTTCGTCAAAGATGAAGAGCGTTTTTGCGGTGGTCTTTTGAGCTAAGTGCGATGCGAGTTTTACACGCTGAGCCTCGCCGCCGCTTAAAGTCGTTGCAGACTGGCCGAGCCGCAGATAGCCAAGGCCGACGGATTCGAGCACTTTGAGTTTTGAGGTGAGCTTGGCGACGTCCTTAAAGAACAATATCGCCTCGCGGATGGTTAATTGCAGGGCTTCGTGAATATTTCTGCCCTTGTATTTTACGTCCAAGATCTCTTGCTTAAACCGCATCCCGCGGCAGTCTTCGCAAGTTAATTCGACATCGGCGAGAAACTGCATCTCGATCGTCACGATCCCCGAACCCTGACATATCTCGCATCGTCCACCGGGGACGTTGAACGAAAAATGCGATGCGTTAAACCCTTTGGTCTTGGCGGTATTTGTCGCGGCAAAGACCTCGCGGATAGCGTCGTAGGCTTTGATATAGGTCACCGGATTTGACCGCGGCGTGCGACCGATCGGTGATTGATCGACGAGAATGATGTCGTCGATGTGGTCGCCGCCCTTTAGATCCTTGAAAAAACCGACGTGCGTGTTCCATTCACCGCGTTGTTTTTTCAGGCCGGCGTAAAGCACCTCGTGAACGAGTGTAGATTTGCCGCTGCCCGAGACGCCCGTCACACAGACGAGCATATCAAGCGGGATATCGACGGAGACATCTTTTAGATTGTGCTCGCGGGCTCCGATGATTTCGAGTTTTCGCTTTGTCGCAATACGGTGTTTTTGCGGCACCTTGATCTCGGCGTCGCCGCGCAGATACTTTGCGGTGAGCGAGTTTTTGTCTTTTAACAAGTTGGTGAAATTTCCCGCATAGACCAACTCGCCGCCGTGTTCGCCCGCGTGGACACCTATGTCGATGATGTTGTCGGCGGCACGCATCGTTTCTTCGTCGTGCTCGACGACGATGACGGTGTTGCCGATGTCGCGAAGATTTTCGAGGATCTTGATCAGCCGCGAATTGTCACGCGGATGCAGGCCGATGCTTGGTTCGTCCAACACGTAAAGAGTTCCGACCAGCAGTGAACCGAGATTTGTCGCTAATTGAATACGCTGTGCTTCGCCGCCCGACAGCGTTGCCGCGAGCCGCGAAAGCGTTAGATAATCGAGGCCGACATCCACCAAGAACCTGATCCGCCGCCGTATCTCCAACAGCAATTTGTCCGCGATCTGTGCCCGTTCGGTGTCCATTTCGAGCTTTTCGAAAAACTCGTGTGCGACCGCGATCGACATCTCTACGATCTCGGGCAGCGAACGCCCGCCTATTTTTACGTCGCGGGCCGCTTGCCGCAGACGCAGGCCTTCGCAATCGGGGCATTTTGTGTAGCCGCGATATTTTGCGAGGAAAACACGGACGTGCAGCTTATATTTTTTTGTCTCAAGCCACTGGAAAAAACCTTTTAGCCCGCGCCAGCCTTCGTCGCCGTAGATAATGCAGTTTTGCTGAAAATCAGGCAGATCGGCAAACGGCACGGTCATATCGATATTTGCCGAGGCCGCGTATTTGACCAGCTCTTTTTGTGCCCATGAGTGCGTAGGGCGTGTAAAAGGCTCGATCGCTCCGTCTTTTAACGAGAGCAAAGGGTTCGGGATAACCAGCCCGTAATCGACGCCGATAGTGTTGCCAAAACCCTGACACGTCGGGCACGCCCCAAACGGCGAGTTAAAACTAAAAAGATGCGGCTCAGGCTCCTCGTAACGCGTGCCGTCGTATTTGCATATAAAGCGGTCTGAGAATTTAAGCTGTGTGCCGTCCGTTGTTTCGATAATGGCCGCGTGGCCTTCGCGAAAACAGATCTCAAGCGAATCGACCAAACGCTGGCGAATATCAGCCGCCGCCGCAAGGCGGTCGATCAATACAAACGTGCTATCAAAATCGTCGTGCGGATAGTCCTCGGGTTTTTGCAGCTCGATCATCTCACCGCTACGATAAAGCCGTGAAAATCCTTGTTGGAGCAACGAGATCAAAAAAGCCTGTGTGCTGAGGCCGGCAGATTTTTTCGTGCGGCTTGTTTTTGGCTTCTTTGCGGTGCGGCCCATCTGGTGGGAAACTTCGTCCTGAATCGGGAACAGCACATAAAACCGTGTGCCTTCGGCAAGCTCTGCGAGTATCTCGTCCGCTGCCGATTCGGGCGAATCTTTTTTTACCTCGCGGCCGCAGACGTGACAAATGGTAGTGCCGGCACGGGCAAACAGTAGCCGCAGATAGTCGTAGATCTCGGTCTGCGTAGCGACGGTCGAACGCGGATTTTTGGTCGAATTTTTTTGCCTGATCGCAATTGCCGGAGCGATGCCAATTATCTCATCGACATCGGGTTTGTCCATTCGCTCTAGGAATTGGCGGGCGTAGGCCGAAAGCGATTCGACATAGCGACGCTGGCCCTCGGCGTACAGCGTATCGAACGCGAGGCTCGATTTACCCGAACCCGAAACGCCTGTGATAACTGTCAGCTTATTGAGCGGGAGCGATACCGAGATGTTTTTCAGGTTGTGCGTGCGTGCCCCGCGAACCTCAATAGCCTCTTCTTTTGTCTTGGCAGCCTGCATAGATGCGAATCCGGTCGTGTGAGCAAAATTATATTTTACCAAACCGGGTTCGGATGCAGAAGCCCGCACGTCAGTAAGGGCGTAACACTCAAGTTGGAGGTTACGCCCTTACTGACGTGCGGGCTTGAGCACAGATTATTTTTACCAACGAACGTCGTAGCGGCTAAAGTTTTTTCGCCAGTGTTCGGGATAGTCGGAATGAAGGATGGGAATCGAGCCTTCGTAAGTGACGCAGGTGTCGAGGTCGCGGCGAAGACGGTATGTGCGGCCGGTTGGCGAACAGACCGTGAGGACGATCTTGTCATCGACCGTTTTTGAGACTGCGGCGAACCGCCAATCAAGTTTTGAGCGCACGACAAGACGCGTGCCGGTCGCAAGCTGGTCGAGCGTGGTTATTTTAGTTTTGGCAGTTTCCAGGACTTTTTGTATTTGTCGTAATCTCCTTCGGTCAGTTGGATAAGGTATGGATTCTTGCTCGCGATGAGCCAGCCGACGATGCGTTCGAGATTGCGGCGATCCATCGCGGTGCAGCCGTCGGTTGATGTTGACTCATCTTTCCAAATGTGGAGAAAGATACACGAACCTTTTTCCTTGACGACCGGAAAGCTGTTGTACGCTACGAAAACGCCGAGATCATACTCCGGGCTGATCGCCGACATTTTCTCTGACGACTTCCAGTCAAAATTGCCGACTCGCATACGGTTGACGATGCGGTTGTAAAACGATGACTTTGTATCATCGACACACTCGGTATTTTGATCGAGCAATGTGTACGGCAGCTCGACGGCATTAGGTTTTGTGCCGGTTCCAAAGGTTGCCGTTAGCGGGAACAGACCCGCCGGGGCACTACGGTCGCCCTCGCGTTTTAGCTTTGTTGCGGTTGTCTGTCGGGTCAGCTCGTCACCCCAAGCCAGGCCGTTTTGCCCGATCATAACAGGAAAACTCTCGCCCACCATCTTCCAATCCGCCTTTTCATTTTTGCGTTCGTACAGGCGGGCGGTGCCGGTCGTTGCATCCCAGTCTTTTGTCGTGACAACTACCGTTTGCAGTGATCTGGCAAAGGGGATTTTAACTGCCGCAGGCTCTGGTTTCTTGACCTGGGCGGAAGCCGCTATCAGGCTGACGAGGACAACTAGAATTGCGGAGATTGTTTTCATATCAATCGTTAAAAAGAGAGTCGTCGGGCCGCGTAGTTTTCGCCGCCATATACATTCGTATGCCTAATGCTATCACGCCGACAGATATCGCGATCCAGGTGACCGTCCAGACCACCGCCGGGATGCCAGTCGCGGTCGCCATGTTGCCAGCGTCGTTGCTGATCGTATTGGTGCCGATAAGCGGGGCGTTAATAAAGAACAGGGTTTTGAGATCGGATAGGGCATTGAGCAAGCACTGGATCGCGAGAAACGCGATCAAGAAATTCGCCACTTTTTCGCTCGCATAAAGCGCAACAGCGATCAGCCCGGCGGACAATAACAATCCGACGGTCACGGTAAACGCAATGCTCGAAAACGGCACATTGAGCGAGAGAAAATTAAACACCGGGAAAATAATGCCAAAGACAATAGTGATCAGCCCGACCGCTGCTCCGATGCCAAAAAGCACCTTTTGCGAACCGACGTTTTTTCGCATCAAGAAAAGCATCAGTACGCCAAACGCCGTCGTGCCTAGGTAACCTGCGCTCGAGGTAAATATCTGGCCGATAAATCCCGACGGAGCCGAATACACAACACCACTGCCATCCGCCGCGATGGTCAAACTTTGCACCGCGCCGCCCGTTATTAACGCCACAAGAGCGTGGCTGCTTTCGTGAATAAACGTTACAAACAGCCGTATCGGATAAACGAGATATTCGGCGTAAGGGATGAACCAGAGTCCGATGGTCAGAAAAGTAGCGATGACAAGCAACTTGGCTTGTGGTCTGGCGTCGTCGGCGAGCTTGTATTTCATAATGCAAAAAACTCCTGAAATGGCTACAAGCGAATACGAGTATTCTAGCCGAAAGTTCGGCCTTTCGATAGGCTAGCTGCGTTGATAGTCGGCTTTGCCGCCGGTCTTTGATTCGAGACGTATGTCGGTGATGACTATGTCTTTTTGAACCGCTTTGCACATATCGTAGATCGTCAAGGCAGCAACCGAAACGGCGGTCAATGCTTCCATTTCGACGCCGGTTTGCGCGTTGGTGATAGCTTCGGCGGTTATGGCAATGCCGTCGTCGGTGAACTCGGCGGTAACATTTACCTTAGACAAATTGATCTGATGGCACAGCGGTATCAATTCGGATGTCTTTTTCGCCGCCATGATACCGGCGATACGTGCGATCTCAAGTGGGTCACCTTTGGGTGTCTTTTGAGTCTGGAGAATTTGGATAGTCGATGCGGAAAGCATCACTTTACCGTAAGCAATAGCCCGACGCGCGGACGTTTCTTTGTCCGAAACATCCACCATCTTTATCTTTCCCGCATCGTCAAAATGTGAAAGCTCGCTCATATCTTCCTCGCTCTGAATATCAGTGTATTCCCACCTAATAATACTTCGTTTGAATTTAGTTCGGCCGTCCAACGCTCCTTTCGTTTCGCGGCGGACGAAAAGCGGCCGATCAAGCGGATCAGTGCGACGATGGGCAAATAAGCCCACGAATTTGCCTTTGGCTTGTCGGCGTAGGTTTGTTCGATCGCGAAACCATATTTTTCCAGCAGATAACGTACCTCGGAATAGCCGATCGGGTTGACGTGCAGGGCGACCTCTTCGGTGCCAGGGTGTGCTTTTGTTATCTCGTTGCGTGCCTCAACTGAGAGCGGTTTGAAATGTGACGTGTAGCCATTAATAAGCCATTTTAACCGCTCCTCGATATTCATAATATTGGGGACCGAGACGATCAACTGTCCCCCGGGTTTTAACAGACGCGCAAATTCGCTGATCGCATTTGACGGATTTTCAATGTGCTCAAGCCCCTCGACGCAAACAACGTGATCAAAATCCACGTCGCCATACGGCAGTCTCGTGTCCATATTCCCCGAACGGATCTCGACATCAAAAAGCTTAAATATCTCAGGGTACAGGTCACAGCACTCGACCTGGTAACCCATCTGCTGCAATCTGACGGCAAGGGCACCTTCGCCAGCCGGCACATCAAGCAACCGGCCACGATTGGCAGCGGAGAGAATATTTTCGACTGTGTCGTGGATCGCCTCGTGGGCGAGAGCCTTTGGTTCTGACATCTATAAAAACACTATCTGAACGGTCTCACCGCTCTTTTTTACTTCGCTTTTTGGAACAAAAACCATCGAATCTGCTTGAGCAAATCCGACAAAATCTGATGATCCTTGTGATCTCAAGGTAACGGCAATGAGCCGGCCTGAATCATCTGTTTCGAGCCGCGATGGCAGATATGTATCTCGGTCGCGGGCGGCTTTTGCATCGGCTGCAAGAACGGCAACACCTTTTGCTAGATCTGACAAGGACGAACCTTGCAACTGCATTATCGCCTTGCGGACAAACAGTTGAAAAGTCACCGCCGCCGAAACGGGATTGCCGGGCAATCCAAACACCAGCGTTTTCCCCAGCCGTGCAAACACAGCCGGTTTTCCGGGTTTTAGCCGCACTTTTTCAAAGAAAATCTTTGCTCCAAGCTCCGTCAAGGCGGTTTTTGTAAGGTCATATTTGCCGACTGATACGCCGCCGGTGATGATCAGGAGATCTTTACCCTTTGTCGAATTTATGATCTGCAATTTCAAATTTGAAAGATCATCGCTCGCGATCGGAAAGGTTTCGGCAATCGCTCCGCAATGCTCCGCCATTGCCTTTAGCATTACCGAGTTTGAGTTGCGTATCTGATCGCGTCCTGGCCGTTCGACGACATCGACGATCTCGCTGCCTGTGCCAAGTATAGCGACGCGGGGCTGTTTGCTTACCTTTACCTTTGCGTAGCCAAACGCGGCGAGCGTGGCAATGTTGTTCGGCGTAATAAGCGAGCCTTGCTTGATGACGACGCGGCCCTTTTTGATCTCTGCTCCTTTTCGGACGACCGATGTTCCTTTCTTAACCGGTTCGAGGATAGTAACCTCGGTATCGTTACCATTTGTAATTTCGACCCTTGCCACAGCATCGGCTCCGGCGGGAACAGGTGCTCCGGTCATTATCCTAACGACTTGGCCTCGTTTCAGTCTCTTATGCCATCCACTGCCTGCAGCAGACTCTCCGACGATCTTGAGCGTTATCTGCCCTTTTTTTGTGTCGCTCGCGATCACCGCAAAGCCATCCATTTGCGAACGGTCAAACGGCGGCATGTCAGTATCGGCGACGATATTTTCCGCCAAAACATGTCCGACGGCATCCGCCAGATCGACTCGCTCCGAACGAAGCGTTCGGGTTTCCCCACCGATCAGGCCTAAGGCTTTTGAAACAGGTATCATTGCTAATAATGTCTGACCTTCGCGAATAGCTGACCGAAGTGATAAAATCCTTGTTTGCTATCATATCAAAACTTTAGACAAGGAAATTACACATCGTGATCGAATTAGAATTGACCGAAGAACACAAGGCCCTACAGCGGACCGTGCGCGAATTTTGCGCGGGCGAGGTCGCTCCTTATATCAAAGAATGGGACGAAAAAGCGCATTTCGAACGCAGCGTTTTTACAAAGATGGCCGACCTGGGACTGATGGGCGTTTGCATCCCTGAGCAGTACGGCGGAGCCGGGTTTGACTACATATCACTTGGTATTGTCTGTGAGGAACTCGAGGCATGCGATACGTTTCTGCGAGTCGCGATGTCGGTCCACGTCGGACTTAATTCATTGAGCGTCTATTCGTGGGGAACCGAGGAGCAAAAGCAAAAATATCTCGTCCCGCAGGCGAAAGGCGAAAAGCTCGCGACCTTTGGCTTGACCGAGCCGAACGCCGGTAGCGATGTTGTCGGCATGAAATCGTACGCAAAACGCGACGGCGACGACTGGATACTCAACGGCGAAAAGATGTGGATATCGCTCGGCGACGTCGCCGATCATTTCCTGTTCTTTTGCTGGACAGATGCCGAAAAACAAAAGAATCGCGACCACAGCGGCATCTCATGTTTTATCGTCGAACGCACGATGCCAGGATTCTCGTCGGGAACGCTACACGGCAAGCTTGGCATCAAGGCAGGGAATACCGGCTATTTTTCTCTGCAAGATGTCCGCGTTCCGGCAAGTAATATGCTCGGCCAAGAGGGCGAAGGATTTAAGATCGCGATGTTCTCCCTCGAAAACGGTAGATATACCGTTGCATCAGGAGCGACAGGCGTAATCCGTGCGAGCCGTGACGCTTCGGTTGCTTATGCCAACACTCGCGAGGTTCAGGGACAGAAGATCGGTAATTTTCAGCTCGTCAAGCAAAAGATCGCGACGATGGAGGCTGATTACGAGATGTCGCACCTGCTCTGGCTCAAATGCGGCTATCTCAAAAATATGGGATTGCCGTCAGCAAAAGCCGCGTCAATGGCGAAATGGCAAGCGACGACCCGCTCGGAAACTGCTGCGTCAATGGCGATCGAGATCCACGGAGCTAACGGCTACACAAACGATTATCCGGTCGAGCGTTACCTCAGAAACTGCAAGGCTGCTGTGATCTACGAGGGAACTCGCGATATCCATACACTTATGCAAGCCGATTGGGCTCTCGGGCTGAAAAAAGAAAAAGCCGCGAGGGTTATCCTGCCGCCGTATTCGTCAGCCGCGTCTGCGTAGGGTATTTCACAATTAACAAAAGGCCGCTTCGAGTGATCGAAGCGGCCTTTTGATTTTCTAGGTCAAACTAGAACTATTCCACGTCGGCAGTTCCTTTGCCGTCTTTGAAATGAAGAGTAACTTTTGAGATCTCGGTCAACTTGAGATCATGCCACTCGATCGAATCACCCTTGGAATCTTGTACTTTGAGATCCCATTTTTCGATCTTTTCTTTCGGGTGAAATTTGATGTCGACGCTTTCGCCGTCAGCAAGTACATCCTTTCCGAGAATATCTTCCTGCCAATCATCTTTGTCGCTAGGGCTAACAAAGAGCTTGTCGATGATCACGCCAGTCTTGTTAACGACTGTGAAATCTTGATCAGCACCGCTTGTAGCAGGTGCCGTTGCGGTGTTGCTTGCCGTATTTGCAGCCGTGTTAGCAGCTGTATTCGTGTTGGTTGTGTTTGCGGCCGTGTTCGCCGGTTTGTTTGCGTTTGTGTTGTTTCCGGTCGTGACCGAAGCGGTGCAGCCGATAAATCCGATTGTAAGCGTCAAAACGCCCAGTGTTAAAATAATGTTTTTCATATCAGTTTCCTGTCCTCAAAGATGTTGGTATCTTGTCCGGTTCATTCTTTCTACTTCGCCGAACAATCTCCAAATGTTAGCAGTTTTGTTTTTATTTGCAAGCCCAAAAAAGGAAAAGGCCCGAAAAATTCGGGCCTTTTGGGTTGAGAAAATTTGGGTAATTATTTCTTTGCAGCGTTTGCGTTCGAGTTTGCGACAGGCGGGTTCGTCGCCGTTTGTTTTACCGAATCGATCGCCGGGCTTCGGTTGGTCAATTTCCATTCACCGCCCTCTTTTACAAAGACGACCTTTATTCCGTTAGGATAGCTGTCGGCACGTATTTCGGCGACGGCCTCGTCGCCTTTGATCTGTTCGTTGCGAACCTCGCACAGCTTGCCGACTTGATCGTCTTCGAGAAACTTCATCAGGCTCTTGATCTTATCCTCTTTCATTTGCTCTTCGAAATCTTTGATGGTGTCTGACGAATAAACCTTTCGCAGAGCCGCCTCGTCTTTTTTGGTCATCGCCTCACAGTACGCCTTAAATACCGGCGTCAGCGTCGGGGCGTTGTTGGTCGTCGCTTCCGGCGTTGGAGTCGTGACGGCTACAGCGTTAGCTCCGTTCGAATTTGGACTCGCTGTGTTGCCGCCGTTGGCATTTGGCGGTGTCGTCCCGCCGCCGCAAGCGGCGATAAATATCGTAAGTGCAAAAAAAAGTACAAAATAATTACGTTTCATAGGTCGCGTTTCTCCCAGATAAATCGAATTCAAGAGTATAATAAATTTGAGGAAAATGAACAAAACTGCTCAAACCGAATTCAGCCGGCTGTTTCTCATCGACGCCTTGCCCGAACCGCTAACACCGGCAAGCAGCCATCTGCAGCTTTTTGATAATTATATCGAAAATACCCGCATCAGGCTGCGTGCGATACGCGATCCTTACTCGAAAGCTTGGACAAATATCCTACAGCAGCGATTGACCGTAACCGGCGACGAAGGACCTATGACAAAGCTTGCCGAGATACACCTTAACGAAGCCGAGCACGCTGCTTTTGAAAAGTTTGAGGGCAGGGAAATACGTAAGAACCGCTACTTTCACGAGTTTGACCGCGTGTCGTTTGCCTTTGATGTTTATCTTGGAGCCCTTTGGGGCCTCAATACCGCTAAGGTCGAATTTGAGAACCGCCAGCAGATGAAAGCCCTTGTCCCGCCGCCATTTGCCGTTTTTGAGGTCACGGGAGATGAATTCTTTACCGGCCACAACCTAGTCGATAAAAGCTTTGCCGACATCCAGGCGCAAGTCGCCAACGTTGCGGCAAATGCGGCATCACAAAATTAGCTTGGTCCATCTTGATCCGGACCGGACCAAAATGAAAAGAGGTTCTTTCGAACCTCTTTATTTCCCCCAAAATCTATTGACCTACTGTTTTCTCGGCGTTAGTGGCACGGCCCGTTCGAGCGACGAGAAGACCTGCAAATATATCTGTGTCTCGCGAGGTATTAGATAGGTCCAACCAGCCCCTCCGCGATCAATATACTTCGCGAGCTTTACCGGGTTCGAATTATAACCCGCGGCCATTAGCTGTTCTTGTGTGGCGATGCCCGTTGCCATCGCGTTCGAGATAGTTGGGTTGGCAGCGAGTTCGTTCCATGTCATTTGCATATAGAGCAGCATCGCCTGCGATGCATTGACGTGATTGCGCATGCCCTCGACAAAATCGGGCATCAGCGCGGCGTTGGGGTGTCTTGCACGGACCGCTCGATACGTCGGAGCGATCATTTGTACCATGCCGCCCGCGCCGGCCACGCTGACAGAGTAGCGATAAGTCTGGCCCTCGTTCAATGCATAAAGCGTAAAGATATCGTTGTAGATATTTGGATGAAACTCGGTGCGAAACCTCAACTGGTCGACATGCTCGACCGTCGCAAGACGCTCGGCAATGTCGGCGATCTTTGGCTGGATATAAAAGCCTTTGGCTTTGAGCTGTTCGCGGGCGACGTCGATTGTATTGCGAACGTAAAATCGTCCGGCGTTGACGATTTCAGGCGTCGTCAATTGCGGGTGGCTCGACACGTAATATGCCATCTCTGTCATCACGCCGCGCGTCTCACGCGGATATTGGACCATCAACGGCAGATGCTCGTGCCCGCTTTGATCGGTGATGACAAGCGGCGTGTTTACACCGTTACCTCGGATAGTCCTCGATATATACTGCTTGCCATTTTCCGTGACCACAACTGTCGCCAATCCGTGCGCGAGAAACTGATCCTTGGTCAGCACATACGAATCCATCTGCCGCGTCTTGTTGTCGTAAAAAGCAACGCGGATAATGCTCGTCTGGGCAATCGCCGGACTGGTTGGATCGCTCGATGCGATAGTCAACGGACGCCCTGACAGATAACGCCGCGCCTCGGCGAGCTTTGATTTGATCTGTGCGAAGCTGAGGCCTTTGTAATTAAGATTGCTTGATTGCCCGGCAGTCGGCGATCCGCCCATCGACCCACCGACTATGATCGGCGTTGCGGCGGGACGCGGCACGGGCGTCGGTGTTCGCACAGGCTGAGTTTGCGGGATAGTGTTTGTAACAATGACCCTTGGTGGCGTTGGTATAGGCTGCATCAGCGTTGACTGCGAAAAAGCCGACAGGCTGGAAAAAATAGTGACGGTAAAGCTTAGAAAGACTAATTTTTTCATATGATGGTTGCTACGGAGAGGCGGTCCGGTGTGCAAGTTCTTAGGTCAACTTATGCCCAACAGCTATAAGATTCGCTCAAACGATAGGCCGTTGTCAACCATTTTCGAAAAATTTATTGCATCTATAAGCATTGATTATGGAATTTGCGTAATTGTGTCCGCTCTCACGGTAAGGTATAAATTACACTTTTAGGCATTTTTCACTGTGTAATATGGGAAAGCTTTTTGGGACAGACGGTATCCGTGCACTTGCCGGAGAGTTTCCGCTCGATGAGAAAACCGTTAGGACTATCGGTGCATCGCTTGCTCGGCATTTTACCGCGTCACTTGGGCGTGTTCCCAGGTTCATTACCGGGCGGGATACGCGGGAATCGGGCGGTTGGATCGAGCGGGCATTTCATGCAGGAGCCGTATCAGAGGGAGCTACGTGCGAATCGGCGGCAGTAGTAACAACGCCTGGCGTCGCGTATCTGACCAGTGAGTTTGGCTTTGATGCCGGTATCGTCATCAGCGCTTCGCACAATCCGTATTACGACAACGGCATCAAGATCTTTCTGCCGGACGGCAAAAAGATCGGTCATGAGATCGAGAGCCGTATCGAAGAAGATATATTTTCGGCAATTGAAAGTGAGGCCAATCTTGTCGATATCAATATGAGCCGGACGGACGAGTTTTGTGCGAACTATATCGATCATCTGAAAGTGAATGTTCCCGGACTCTCGGCTGTAGGCCTTAAGATAGTGATCGATTGTGCAAATGGGGCGGCGTCGGCGTTTGCATCAGGTCTTTTTGCCGGGCTCGGGGCCGAAGTTGTAGCGATCCACGACCAGCCGGACGGCCGCAACATCAACGAAAATTGCGGCTCTCTCCATCTGGGACATCTTCAAGCTAGGGTGGTTGCAGAGAATGCAGATCTAGGCGTTGCCTTTGACGGTGACGCGGACCGTGCGCTCTTTGTCGATGAGACGGGAAAGGTCATTGACGGTGATGCGACGTTGTGGATACTTTCGGAGTATCTGAAAAGTCATGGCAAACTTGCCAACTCGACCGTCGTTGCAACGGTAATGAGCAATCTTGGGCTCGAAGTTGCACTCAGATCGCGGGGTGTTGAGCTAATGCGGGCGGATGTCGGCGACAAATATGTGCTTGACGCTCTGCTCAAAACGGGATCTGAGATCGGCGGAGAGCAATCAGGACATATCATTTTCCCGGAGATCAGCTTAGTCGGCGACGGTATGATGACGGCCCTGTTACTGCTGCGTGCGATGATCGAAACGGGGGTTTCGCTTTCGCAGGCCGCAAAAGGATTTATTCAATATCCGCAGATACTTAAGAACGTAAAAGTCTCAGAAAAGCGTCCCTTTGATGAGGTGCCCGAGATCGCCTCGGCCGCAAAACAGGTCGAATATGAATTAGACGGCACCGGACGGTTGTTGCTCCGCTATTCGGGCACCGAAAATCTCGCCCGCGTGATGATCGAAGGCAAAGATCAAGCCGTGATCGAGGCTTTGGCCGGACGCCTTGCCGATACCATCGACAGGGTGCTCGGGTAGGATCAATAGATGGCATCTGATCGTATAAAGATAAAATTTTCCGCTCCGTCGGCGAGCTACACCGTCAAGATCGGCCACGATCTGCTCTCTGATTGTGGTAAGTGGGCACGAAAGTGTTTTGGAAAAAATGCCGCAAAGATCGTCGTTGTCTCAAACCCGACCATCTTCAAATTGTATGGCCAACAAACCGTCGAAAGCCTTACCTCGGCCGGCTTTAAGGTGACACATTTCCTAATGAAAGATGGCGAGCGATATAAAGACCTGCGCTCGACCGAGGCCGCACTAAGATATTTTTCAGAAGCTGGACTCGCCCGCACAGATGCCGTCGTAGCTCTCGGCGGCGGAGTCGTGGGTGACCTCGCGGGCTTTGCTTCCGCGGTCTATTTACGCGGGATCCCGTTTTTGCAGATACCGACGACGTTTCTTGCGATGATCGATTCGTCGGTCGGCGGAAAGACAGGTGTTAATTCTCCGTTCGGCAAAAACAGGGTCGGTGCGTTTCACCAGCCAGCCGGCGTTCTGATCGATCCAGCGACACTACTAACCCTGCCAGAGAGGGAACTCACTGCCGGATTTTGCGAGGCGATAAAACATGGAGCAATAAGTGGAAAGGCTCTGTTAAAGCAGACCGGCAGATTCCTCACCGATTTTCCGATCAAAGATCATTCGAATCATCAAAATGACCAACATTTCAGATCTGCGATTTCAAATTTGATATCGGAAAACATTGCGTTCAAAGCCGCGATCGTCACCGGTGACGAACGCGAATCGTCAAACCGGCTTGATGCCAGATCTCGCAAAATACTCAACTTTGGACATACGTTCGCACACGCACTTGAAAAGGTTACTGATTACAAATATCTTAGGCACGGCGAAGCTGTCGGATACGGTATTTTGTTTGCCGCCGAGATGTCGAAATCTCTTGCACTAATTGACGAAAAAGATGTAAACTTGTTATACGATGTTTTGCATCGTGTCGGTTCCCTGCCGCCACTTGCAAACATTAACAGCCAAGAAGTTTTTGAGGCGTTTAGGTTTGACAAAAAAAATCTGTCAGGATCGCTGCAAATGGTGCTATTAAAGGGCATAGGTAAACCGCTGATCCGCACGCAGACAGATATCCCGCTATCTACTATCAGGTCCGTTCTCAAAAAGCTTCTTATTAAATGGGCCTAACTTTTAGCCCTTTTAATTACGGAGTTAACAATAATGAATATTTTTGCAAGAAATCGCGAAGCCGAACGCGGCAGTGCAGGCGTAAAATTTGTGGTCATATTGGTTGCCCTCATTCTGTTTGGTAACGCACTGTTGAATTATGTTCCGGTCGCGTATAACGCAGAGAGCCTTAAAACTGAGATGAGCACGGCTGTGCTGCAGGGACTGGCAATATCAGGCAAACTCAATCCGGTCGATAACGTAAAGGCCCGTATCGCCAAAGCGATCGTGACAAATGACATTCCGGCAGATGCCGTTGTTGACGTCAAGCAGGCAGGCAATGCCCTGACAGCGCACGTTACTTATTCAAAAGAGGTCAATATCTTGCCGTTTGGTATGTACAAATATACTTACAAATTTGACCATACGGCGACGCCGACCGGGTTTTTGTTAAAGCAGTAATTAGACCGCGAGTAGCTCGCGGATCTTTAGAGGCTGTATATTTACAAGGGCTTCGGGTGCGTCAGCAAGCCAGGTGCTTGGGCAAACGCCGCACGTCGTACACTTTTCAACCGCAGGACACGGAAGGCTCGAGAGCGACTCTCGGGCCTTTTCATGTTCGGTCTTCAAAAATTCGAAAGAAAGGCCCGAATCGACTATTGACCACGGCAAAAATTCATCATAACTGCGGTCACGCGAAGTGTGAAAGGCCGCGTCGATGCCCGTTTCGCGTAATGCGCGGTCCAGATCGCCGCCGTTGCGCGCCGCAGCATCGATCGCCGCCGCAACTGTCCGGTCACCGGATGAGTAAAGAGCCTGTTCGTGGGCGATGCGCGAGGACATAAAACGTACCTCGACATTGGGTATCTTGCTCAGCCCTTTGCAGACGTATTTGATCCGCTTTTTTAGCTCTCTTTCATCGCATATCGCATCCCATTGGAGCGGCGTGTTGGGCTTTGGCACAAATCCGTTTAGTGACGGGATGATCTTGCCCGCACGCCCGATCTTTATGCCGGCCTCAAGCATCCGGTCCTTGATCCGCTCGACCAACACGAACATCTCATCGAGATCTTCTTGCGTCTCGGTAGGCAAACCCACCATCATATAGAGCTTGACGGTCAGCATCCCGCGGTCAAAAACGGCACCGCAGATATCGACGATCTCGTCGTTGGTCAGATTTTTGTTAATGACACGCCGCAGACGGTCACTGCCGGTTTCCGGTGCAACGGCGATCTGCTGATCGCGCGAGGCGACCAAAGCATCAAGCAGTTCTTCCGAGATCTGATCCAGCCGAAGCGACGATACCGAAATACGATAGTCCATCGCCCGTAGTTCGCGCAGGATGGTTGAGATCTCAGGATGGTCGCAGACAGCGGTCGAGACGAGGCCGATCTTGTTTGTTTTGTGCCGCCACTCGCGTGCCTTGGCCAGAATGTCTTTGGCAGGGACGACTCGCGGCGGATAGTAGTTGTAACCAGCCCAGCAGAATCGACAGCCCTGCGAACATCCGCGAGAAATTTCTACTAATAGCCGGTCGCCCATCTCGGCTTCGGGAGACCAGATCGCCGTCGAAGGACAAAAGGTATCCTGATTAACGAGGAACTCAGCCAGATCTTTCTCGCCGCGTTTCATCGCCCGGCGGAGTGTGCCTTCTTTTGGATTTACCGACGCTAAGGCTCGGCCGACACGTTTGGGAACACCTTTTTCGTTTGGCAGGTAATCAAACACGGTCCCGTCGTCGTTATAGATCACGTCGTAAAGCGACGGCACATAAAACCCGCGTCCGATCTGTGCGAGAGCCAGCAATATCTCGTCCTTTGTCTCGTTTTCAAAGATCGCGTCGATCAATTGGTGTGCAAGTATTTCACCCTCGCCCACGGCGATGACATCGGTAAAATCGGCGATCGGTTCGGGGTTTAGAAAGGATGCGGCACCGCCCATGATGACGAGCGGGTCAAAATGTGTACGGTCTTTTGACCAGACAGGGATGCCCGAAAGCTGCAGCATCTTTGCCATGTTGAGGTAATCGGTCTCGAACGAGATCGAGAAAGCGACGACATCAAAATCTTTTACCCGCGACTGTGTCTCGAGCGACATCAGGGTTGTGCGGGTGCGTTCGTACTCTTTGAGTTCGGCGGTGTCGGGTAGGAAGACACGTTCGCAGGCGACACCGGGGATGGCGTTAAAAAGCTCATACATCGTGTGCAGCCCGAGGTTTGCCATGCCGATCGAGTGAGTATTTGGATAGCACAGAGCGATCCGCAGATCGGCGGCGCGTGCCGTCACATAGCCCTCTTCGGCGGCAAGTTTCTTTTTATAGCTGTCTATGATGTTTCTGCTCATTTCTCAGATCAACCTAATAACCTATCAGATGCCGCACATCTAAACAAACAAAAATGATGAACGATATGGGACTCGTTCATCATTGATTTCCCAAAAAAAATCAACTCAAACTATTTCTTTTTCTTATCGTCCTTTTTAGGGGTTGAATAAAATGGCTTGTGCTGAACGACCAGCATCTTATTGTCGTACTGGCCATCGCCATCAATATCCACCTTGACCTCGATTTTGTATTTTTTGCCGGGTTCATGGCCATCGGCTAGATCGTACGCCAGAGAATATTGGTTTCTAAGCATGGTGTTGATGTTATTCAATATGCCGGGAACCTCGCCCTCAAATGTCATCGGGAAATGGACGCCGCCGGATTCGGTTGCAAACGTATTCATCGTGTTCTGCGCCTGCAAAAATGTCAGCCGCCCGGGCATGCCGGAAATGCTGTCGGTCGCCCCAAGATACATCTCATACTTTTTGTAAAACAGGTTGCCGGTGCTGATGATGTAAATCGGTACTCCAGCTTCTTGGATGATCCGGCGGATCTGGTCATAGTTGATCTTGCTGAAAGAGTCGATGCCCGATGCGACAAGTATGATCGCCCTTCGTTTAGACTTTACGTCGGCCATGCCTCCGTAATCGGCCTTCTCAGATTTTGAATCCTCAAGTACGACAGAATCGCCGCGTCCGCCCACAAGAGCAAACTTGAGCGAATCAAACAGGTTATTCTCGCGGAAAGCAGGCTGATTTTTAAGAAGTATATTGACTGCAGCATTTAGCCGTGCCGGATCGTTAGTGAAATCTGTGATCGGAGTTGGCCGCAAATCAAAAGCGATTATCGATGCATAGTCATTTGGCGGTTTGATAAATTTGGATACAAATCCGGCGACAGGCCTAATGACCTCGTAGGTGCCAGGTTCAAAATATCCTCCCGATGCTCTTCCAAATACCTCGCTCCATTTGCTAAATTCCACGACCAGCGTCACGGTGATCGGCGATTCGGGCGTTGCAAAGCTAGCGATGTTTTGCTGAATGCCGTTTTCAAAGATCGCAAAATTTTCTTTCTTTAGCCCTGTGATGATCTGACCCGTTTTTTTGTTATAGACTACGGCATCGACACTAACGATATTGGTATCGACCTTTTCGATCGTGTCGTCAATGATCGCGTTCTTTTCCTCTTCGGCACGTTTTTTTGCTTCCTCAGCCCGCTTTATCTCCTCTTCGGTCATAGGAGTCGGGCGACCGTTCTTTTTTCCATCGCCGGGTGTTGTCGTCGGTTTTTGAGGCTTTGATTGAGCTAGATTTGGGGAAGCAAAGACAAAAAGAGACATCGTAAGTATCAACGATGCGAACAACGAACGATTGACAGAGAAAGACAGCATATATGTTTCCTTGCTTTGGTAGCCTTTGCAGTATTAGATACCGATTGTCCGTGTTTAGTTGGTTAAAATCAAGCAAATAAAAAGATCCCGGCCAATTAAGAACCGAGATCTCATCTAATATTAACGGTCAGTCTAATTGCCGCCGTCAGGGATTATTTCGATCTTAACGTTGAGCGAGCCTGAGTTGTCGTCCAGGTTGCCCTCATTGATGCCCAAAAATAGGGCACCGTCGCGGGTTGCGACAAATTCACGCTCGGCTCCGACGTAGATGAAATCATTATTGTCATCGCCGATCACTGCGAGCAGAGCACCGGTTGCTACGTTCTTTAACAGCTTTTGATTGTCTTCGAGCGCGTAGTCCCCCGCTGCCGTCGTTGTTTTGCCTTTGCCAAGCGAGACCTTGCCATCGCCAGAGATCCGTATCCGCTGGCCTTTTTTGACGACCCAGCCCGAATTTGTCCAGCCGTTTGAGGTGTTATCAGCCAGCACTTTGACGGTCCAGGCGATAGGTTTTAGCTTGCCTCCGTTATTATCCGGGCGCGTTTGCGGGACGGTCGTGTCCGACGTGATCACCTTGACCTGAGGCGATGTTACGACCGGGTCTTTGTACGAAGCGGGACGTGCCGAGGGCGAGGTATTTTGCGGATTGGTCGCGGGCGAATCAAACTGTATCGATTCGATCTCAGATACCATAAATGTCAGCTCGCGGCGGCGCGATCCCTCGCCAATGACGACGACAAATTTACCGTTGTCAAAGCTCATGATCTTGCCCTTGATAATGCTGCCGTCCTTAAGCCGGACGGTATCTGCAAATGCGGTCGCAGCAAGCAGTCCGGTGAGCAGCAACGAGATGATAAAACGAATAGATCTGATTCCTAACGGCATAAACCCTCCGGCAAAACTGATATGTGAATCTGAAATAGGCCGATCTTTTGACCGGAAGAAAAGATGTAAATTTACGGTGTTGAGTTGCAAATTTTGCGCGCGTCGCAAAATTTAACCAACAGAATACACAATTTACTTAATGTTGTAAATGAATTTTTTGCCGCTAGATCGTTGAAAAGATTGACTTTTATAATGCCCGCATTAGATCGGAGCGAGGCCGGCGAGGTCTCGATGCAGCCAGTTTTCCACAGGGTAGTGGGCGTGGCGGTTTATTGTGTGGATCGCATAAGCCTGTCGTGAGCGGTCGCTGGTGTTTGGCAGGCTGTAGTGCGGCAGCAGCCCGTCGAGCACGATACACGCTCCTTTTTTTACCTCAAGCGGGACCATATCCGCGAGATCGAGCGGTGAGGCATCTAAAATCTCAAACCGCGTGCCGCCCGTTTCGGCGCGGCAAAACCTTGATCGCAGCGTGGTTTTGTGTCCACCGGGCTTTGCCCACAGACAGCCGTTATCGACGGTTGCGTCCTCTAAGGCGAACCAAAATCCGACACACGATCGCGGTTCGGTGTACAAAAATGTCGAGTCCTGATGCACATCAACCTCTCCGCCGATCGAGGCGTGCTTGAAAATGTGCATGCTCTGGATCAGCAGAGCGTCGGCGAGATCAAGCTCGGCCGCCAATCTTTTCATCTGCGGTGAACGCGAAAAGCCATCGTAGATCGGGTCCAGATCGTGCAAAGCATGGCCGATCTTATTGAGCGAGAGCTCGATAGAGTTTTTTAGGTTGCTGTCCGCGTCAAAGGCGTCTTTTTCAAAAAAGAAAGATATCTTGTCACCCGACGCGAGAAAGTAATCGTCGCTGGTGCGTGTTTGTTCTGAGGTTTGAAATACGGACGGATGTCCCTGATAGTCAAAGCCGCCGGACAGCTCAGCCGCGCGAGCCATCAGAGCGTCACACTCGGCCGCAGAGTTAAAGCCCTCAATGACAAGAAAGCCGTCATGTCTGAATTGCTCAAGTTGGCTCATATCAAAGTGATATTTGAACAAAAAGGCTTCGGCACGGTTGCCGAAGCCCATTATCAAAGTATGGAGCCACCTGTCGGACTCAAACCGACGACCTACTGATTACAAATCAGTTGCTCTATCAACTGAGCTAAGGTGGCTGATATGGTTCACCGCAAACGGCTGACCGCAAACCAAAATACTAGCAAAACCCTTAGCCAGTGTCCAAATCAGAGGGTGCAATTCAAACGTTTAACAATGCACAAAAGTGTTGACGCTTTTCTCACAAACAGGCTACAATTATATGTACCTGCCTGTTAACCGGCGAGGTTTTGTTCCCATTTTAGTTTTCAAATAGTTCAAAAAGGCTCGTTCAGGGCCAACCAAGGAGAAAATCGTGAATTTTCAAAAGCTTATTATCGAGCGAACAGTATTGTCTCTCATCTTCGTGATCTTGTTTGCAGTTTCAGCAGCAGCGCAGAATATGCCCGCCGTTACCGATGGCCGGTCGACGGATCCAAAGCCGGTCGCGAGCGGTGCAAATCTGTATTGTGCGGGCTATATCCAGACGAGTGCCGTGAGCACGGAAAACAAGATCGTTGGCAGCAATGATGAGGCCGACCGATACAATTACAAACAAAACGATTTTCTATACATAAACATGGGCCGAAACAAGGGCGTAAATGTCGGCGATGTATTTGCCGTCATCCGTCCACGCGGCAGTGTAAAGAGCAAATGGTCAAAGAAAGGTGATCTGGGATCTTACGTCCAGGAGGTCGGTGCTCTTGAGGTCGTTAAGGTGAACGACGAAGTTTCGGTCGCCCGCATCAAATCGTCGTGTGACAGCTTTTTGCTTGGTGATCTGGTTCAGCTTATCAACAAACGCAACGCTCCCGTTGACCAGTCAGCACGTAGTTTTGATGTGTTTGGCGATCCGTCGGGCAAATCAACAGGCCGCGTCATCATGGCTCGCGACAACGTCGAGATGATCGCCCGCGATTTTATCGTATATGTCGATCTCGGGTCCGAAGACAATGTAAACGTCGGTGACAAACTGACCGTATTTCGTCCGCTGGGCAAAGGGAACATCACTCTAAACCCAACCAAAGAATCGATCGGCTCAAAGAGCTATGGTTATCCGAGTGATGTATATGCCGGCGGAAAATTCTCAAATCAATCTTCACGCAAATCCGGTGAAAAGGCTGATGGCAAAGAGGTCACAACTGCCATGGCAAAAGAGGGGCGCCCATTTCTTCGCAAAGTCGTCGGCGAAGCGGTCGTTATCAATGTAAAAGAACGGACCGCGACCGTCGTAATCACCCGCAATGCTCAAGAGATACATACGGGCGACTGGGTCGAGATACAGTAAAAACTAGATAAAAAGTAAAAAGGCAAAAGGCAAAATCGGAGAGTTCCGGCTTTGCCTTTTTACTTTGTATCGTCGATGGAACCCTGCCTGCGTTTGCGGCTTTCGGTAAAAAAGAAAGCGAAATAATCGTACATCGACCAGAGAGCCGTGATCACCGAAACCCACAGGGCACCGCGACCGACCAGATAGCCAAATACTTTCCAATCATTTGACGTGATCGTCATTTTTGCAAGATCGCTAAATGCGGTTTGCACCTCGGCGACCTGCCAGAAAAATGCCGGATATTCGAGTCCAAAGTTTGACACCGGCGGCGGGCCGTTAGCTGCGGCAACGAGCAAAGCAACGACGGCTATGCACTGTGCCCACATCTTGAGCTTGCCCATACTCTGAGCCTGCATAACGATGCCTTCGCTGGCGGCGACGGATCGCAATCCCGTGACGATAAACTCGCGGCCTAGGATCACGACAACCGCCCACGACGGGGCTAGGTGCTTTTCGACCAGCACGATCAAGGCGGCAGAGATCAGCAGCTTATCGGCGATCGGGTCGAGGAATTTACCCAGCGTCGAGACCTGATTTCGCCGTCGGGCAAGCTGACCGTCAACAATATCGGTCAGTGCCGCGATCAAAAACAGGACGATCCCCAGCGCATAGGCATTTATGCCAAACCAACGCTCTGCTACAGGCGTCAGCAGCACCACGACGAGCAGCGGCACGACGACAATACGCCCAAGCGTTATGTAATTAGGCAGGTTCACGTGTTCTCTAGTTTATGGCCTGTGGCGGTAAAGTTCAAGAAAACTACTTTTTACAAAAAAACGAGAGGCAAAATAGCCTCTCGTTTCAAAGAAATCACTCCAAGATCTTTTTTAGGGAGCCGGCGGTTGCATAAATCCGAGGTCGGTATTGATCCCTTGGGTGAAGTTAACAATCTTAGGAAATACCGTCGCCATATCTGCTGACGGTACTCCGAACCATCTAGCTAGGGTCGCACAATACTCTTCGACCGAGGTGGCGGGAACCCAACGGCCGCGTGCTCCGCTGCCGTTGTCCGAGTCGTCGGCCGTGTTAAACGAAAGCTGAGGAAATGGTGTTCCATTGGCTCCGTTACGGCCATAGAAATCGCTTGCGGTAATGCCGCCGCCAACGACCAACATATGGTTGCCCCAAGCGTGATCGGTGCCGACGGTTCCACCTGTTCCTGCTGGATTGAGTGTCCGTGAGAAATCGGCCATTGTAAATTGCGTAACCTTGTCACTGATGCCCTGAGCGACCATTTCATCATAAAATGCACGCATCGCCTGGCTCATTTGCTGTAAAAGCGTAACTTGTGTCGTAAGTTGGCCGGTATGAGTGTCAAAGCTTCCTAGTTGCACGTAAAAGATCTGACGATTCATCGAGAGGTCGGTCCGTTTCTTGATCATCAGGGCAACTTGCTTTAACTGGTTGCCTATCGAAGTGGTTGGAAATGCTACCGAGGTCACCGGCAGATTCGTCTGTAGTGCATCATTAGCGTCCATCGCGAGTTTGGTCACATCGCCAGCCGCATCGATATATTTCGAAGGGTCAAGCCGGGCCTGATCCCGCAACGCTTTTAATGCGTTATATCTGTTCAGATTATTTCCTGTCGGCGCAGACGGCAGATTAAACCCTGATGGAGCCAGTACGGTTGCAAGGGACGTCGGAGCGGCTGCTATCGCCATCGGAAGAGTTGATTGTCCGGCGGTAAATAGCTGTGCCCCCGCGATCGACGTGATCATCGGGACTAGGGCAAAAGGAGGCGGATTATCGATCGCATGCCTTAGGTCGGAGATACGCCCGCCCCAACCGGTGAATGATTGTGTATCGCTGCGTCCGCCCTGGTATTGAGAAACCTGATCAGAGTGCGAAAAGAGCTGAAATGGTTTTGGTACTGAATTATTTAAATAAGTGGTGCGTGTCGTCGGCTGCACGAGCGTCCCTACATTTGTCACCGCCGCCAATTTTCCGAGGGCCCAAAGTTCATGCAGCCCGCCCGCGCCGCCAAAACTCGGGTGCAACGCATAATCCAGGTTGCCGATCCTCGGAACCTGAATAGTCGTACCCGCAAGCTGGGCTTGTGTCAAAGCCAGCCCTTGAATACCACGGGCAGCATTGTAATTATCCCAAGTGTTAGATGACCCGACCGTATGATTTGGGATGATCATCTGGTTTCCGTCATTACCGCCCTGCATAAAAATGCAGACCAAGGCTCGATAATCACTGGGTACTTCGACGAGATCATTTTTGCCGGATTGTGCAAAAGCACTCATCAGGCCGAGGTGTCCCACCTGGGTCGCGATAGCTCCCATGCTCAATGCACCGCATGACTTTATTAAGAATTCACGTCTGTCTTGTGTCATAGTTTTTACCTCTGTACCTGATATTGAGCCGATGTTGCGGTCAAATAAACTGCCGTTCGAACTCGGTTGATCGTATCCGTTGACGTTATTGGAGTAACCGCACCGAGGATCGACGCCCGCATTGCCGCCGGCATTGTCCCGTGCATCATACGGCTGTTTAGTTCGTCCATGAGCGTATTGCCGGTCGTGTCGGCCGCAACCAACGCTTGGAGGTCCGTGAAAGTAAGAGCTGTGCCCGAGGGGGTCCATGCTAATACGCTGGTATTTACAGGAAACGGAACACTTCCCGAAGCGCCGCTCGCGGTCCATTCGACCATCGTGTTAATAAAGTTCATTCGCGCAATTGTCGTCCCGGTTGTCATAAGGGCAAACTCGGGTCCGAGCACAGCCGTGCCAGGGATCACGAAATCAGGCGGGTAATAATTAAACACCGTGGGCGACCGGAAAGGCGTCTGTCCCATGCCCGTATATACGCCGCGAAATGTAAATACACCGTCGCTCTGCCCGTTACGTGCTGCATTTTGCACGTTCATTGCACGCATGAAATTTGCCGCAAACTGAACAGGCTCACGCAGCTTGCCATAATTCGGGTCGGTCTTTGCGTTGCCGCGTGCCTCGGGGTCGAGGAGTATAGCCGAAATGACCGCTTTCATATCGCCGCGAACGCCCTGTCCATTGTTATTAAAAGCAGCAGCCACGCGTCCGACATACGCCGGTGTCGGGTCACTCGTTACCATCTGCTGGATCAATATCTTGCCGATAAACGGCCCAACATTAGGGTGATTAAAGATATTGTCGAGAGCCGTGATCATCGATGTCCGGGCGTATGCTTGCGTATTAGCAAGGTTGACAGCCGTCGTGCCGCCGGTGCAATTAGTACATGCGGGGACACTCGACGAAGATGCTGAGGCCGTCAATAGCGTCTTTGCGGTAGTGTCGTGATTTGTAGACACGGTCATTATCATCGGATCGACGTAATTGACGGTGCCGGCTACAGCATTTGGGCAGGCAGCATTACCATTAGGACAGAATTTCCAGCCGGTAAATACCTTTGTGAAATTATTTACGACATTTTGATCATAGGTATCGACCTTTGTGTCGCCGGGCTGACATGGGTTATGTTCAACACACATGACCGTGCCGTCCGGATTAAGCCTAAACAGCCCGATCGTAAATAGCTGTAAGATCTCGCGGGCAAAGTTCTCGTTAGGATTTGTCCGGGTGCTCTGTTCCATGCTCAGATAATCACCCATTGCTGCGTTGAGCGTGATCCCGCCATTGTTTGGGTTTGCCGCACTCGGGCCCATAATATCGCGGAAATTGCCAAAAGCATTGTTAGACAATATCTTGTGCCACTCGATCATGTGTCTGGATTGCTGGATGTCAACTCCAGACGTGACCCAGATCTGGCTCAAGGCCCATGAGACCTTATGCCGCAGCTGATTATCGCCATAGAGCATCTCTTTTGAGTTCCATGACTGTAGTGGATATTGTGAATAAGAATCGAGAAAGCACGTAGGATACAGGTCCACCACCGTGGTGTCGCCATTCGGGCCGTCACAATTAGTTGGTGGGTTAATTGGTTGGAGAGCGATCACCGGATATGGATTTGATACTGACGGATAAGGAGCCGCAAACTGTCCGGCGATCCACTTGCTCAACTTCGTTCCGCTCGGCAGCTCGGCTAGCGTTGGCGTCGGGCCAAATCCGGCCTGTTCCATAAAACGCTGACGGTCGCCGGCGCGTCCGCCCGTTATCACTGCCTCTGGTGCAGACGTAAGCGAAGATGCCGCTTTGACCTCGCCGCCCATTTTGCCTAGCCCGAGCAGAGCTTTGTTGCTGGCGAGCCCCCGCCATGTGACGTAAATAATTAGGTCACCATCCGCTGCCGGAGGTGCGTAATAGCCGACCTCATCTTTTAACAGGACCGTCATGGCGTGGATATTTTGCACACCATCTACTCTTTGCAGGTCGAGCACAGGAAAACGGTACATATAGCCGCGGTTGTCCTGGGCATATACTCGCAGCGCATTAGCGCCTTCGCCGGCCATTAACGCCAGGTCGCCGACATACAGCGTGATCTTTGAACCGGGCTGATACGCCTGAGCGGTGATCTTTGACGCGTCAAATTTACGCGAGACCCGCCCGGTCTGTGCGACGGCACGTTTTGTATTTATGTCGCTCAGCAAAACCGGCGTCGGCGATTCAAAATTTTCATCTCTGCCACCTCGTTGCCCAAACGCCAAAACGCCGGTCAAAACAACAAGCAAAGACATAGCCGCAATTCGCGTTAAATATCGCGAGATCGTGCTTTTCATACCATTTCCTCCTGTCAGGGAACAAACCATCAAAATGTACTAGGCTGAAGAACGGGGCGAGAAAGTAATCCGTTCAAATTTGTTTAACATTACGAATATACAATATCTCCCCGTAAAAAACAATACTTTTATTCCGATGAAAACTTACGAGGTATTTTCTACTTTATTTAGACGTAGAATATACTGCGTTAGCCGACAAAATGTAAAGAAACGTAAATTTTCTTTTGATCTGCACGCAAAGCCTCTATGCCAAAGACAATATTTATCGACACTCCGCCAAATTTTAGCTTTAGGGCGACGATCTATAGCCACGGCTGGTGCGAGCTGCATCCATTTGCCATTGACGACGTAAATTGGCGGCTAAGCTATGTATTTTCGGGAAAAAAACCGGGCGAACACACGCCGGGGATCATTAGCGAAGAGGGCTGCCGTCTGCGGATCGATCTGGCTAATTCTGGGGCCGATACCGCAAGCGTAGAAAAGACCGTCCGGCATTTATTGAGGCTCGATGACGATCTCGGCCATTTTTACCAAACGATCGACGGACACGCGGGGCTCGAATGGGTTTCGGCAAACGCCGCGGGCCGCTTGCTCCGCTCAGCAACCGTATTCGAGGATCTCGTAAAAACGCTCTGCACGACAAATTGTTCGTGGGGGCTGACAAAAATAATGGTCGCAAACCTCGTCGAAAAATTAGGTTCTAAAGCTCCCCTCCCGACTGAGGAGGGGTGGCAGCCGTCTTCGGCTGACGGGGTGGTGAAAACAGCGCGTGGCCCAAAGTCAGAACCACCTGCGGTAGCGGGTGGAAGCATAAATAATCCCTTTCCCACACTCAACGCATTCCCAACACCCGAGGCAATGGCCGCGGTTGACGAAACGTTTTACCGCACCGAGATCAAGGCCGGTTACCGCTCGCCGTATTTTGTCGAGATGGCTCAGGCTGTCGTCAGTGGCGAACTCGACCCTGAGGCGTGGCTCCGCTCTGATCTATCCACCGCCGATCTCAAAAAAGAGATGAAACGCGTCAAAGGCGTTGGCGATTACGCCGCCGAAAATCTGCTCAAGCTCGTCGGCCGTTACGACGGCCTTGCACTCGACAGTTGGCTGCGTTCGCAATTCTACAAAAAGCACAATCGCGAAAAGGTTTGCAAAGACAGCAAGATCCACCGCCACTACAAAAAATTCGGTTCCTGGCAAGGCCTCGTCATCTGGTGCGACATGACCGAAAAATGGATCGCGTAATGTGATTCGATCAGACGCTTAATCCCGTTCATCATTGATTGGTAAGACATCAATCTATCGGCATTTCTGTGGTATTATCCAACCAATTCAAAATCTATTAGGTTTGAGAAATGGTCGATAAGAAATCTCTCTCAGAGCGCGATATCTGCACAAAGTTCATAACTCCCGCTGTAGTGGCGGCGGGTTGGGATGTGCAAACTCAGCTTCTTGAGGAAGTTTCCTTTACTGACGGCAAGATTCTTGTAAAAGGCCGACTGCATATGCGCGGAACGGCTAAACGTGCGGATTACATTCTTTATTTCAAACCGAATATTCCTATCGCGATCATCGAGGCGAAAGATAACAAGCATTCGATTCACTCAGGATTACAGCAGGCTTTAGATTACTCGCAGATTCTCGACATACCATTTGTCTTCAGTAGCAACGGTGATGGATTTGTCTTTCATGATAAGACGGCAAGCGGAGATCAGATTGAGACAATTCTCGACAACGAGAATTTTCCAAGCCCGGAAGCACTCTGGGAAAAGTATAAGAACTTTAAGGGCATCGTTACTCAAGATGAAACAAGAATCGTCGAACAGGATTACTACGACGATGGAAGTGGACGAAAGCCTCGATATTATCAACAAGTTGCGATCAACCGCACTATCGAAGCGATTGCTACTGGAGAAAATCGAGTCTTGCTTGTTATGGCGACTGGCACTGGCAAGACCTACACCGCATTTCAAATCGCCCACAGATTATGGAAAGCCGGTGCTAAAAAGCGCATCTTATTTCTCGCAGATCGCACGGCCTTGATAGATCAAGCTCGGAGAAATGATTTCAAACATTTCAAAGACCGTATGACAGTGGTCCAAAATCACAAGGTGGACAAATCATACGAGGTTTATCTCGCTCTATACCAAGGTTTAACGGGAGCGGAGCCTGACCGTAAGATATTTCAGCAGTTCTCGCCTGAGTTTTTCGACCTAATTATTGTCGATGAGTGTCATCGCGGCAGCATCAATGAGGACAAGTCTTGGCACGAGATCTTACGATATTTCAAATCGGCTACTCAGATCGGTCTGACGGCAACGCCAAAGGAAACCAAGGTCGAGAGCAACATCGAGTACTTTGGTGATCCGATTTACACATATTCGTTGAAGCAGGGAATCGATGACGGCTTTCTCGCTCCTTACCGAGTTGTGCGAATCGGAACCAATGTTGATCTCGAAGGCTACAGGCCGGAGCTCGGAAAGAAAGATGTTGAGGGTGAACTTGTCGAAGACCGTATCTACAATAGAAAGGACTATGACCGAACCCTTGTAATTGAAGAACGAACATCGCTTGTCGCAAAAAAGGTGAGTGAGTTTCTAAAGGGCTTTGACCGGTACGCGAAAACAATTGTTTTCTGTGTTGATATCGACCACGCCGAACGAATGCGTTCGGAACTTGCGAAAGAGAACTCCGACCTCGTCGCAGCAAACTACAAATACGTGATGAAGATCACGGGCGACGATCTTGACGGCAAGCGAGAGCTTGAGAATTTTACCGACCCTCAAGAGAGTTTTCCGGTGATCGCCACAACGTCGGAACTGATGACAACGGGTATTGATGCTCAGACGTGCAAGGTTATCGTTCTTGATTCGAATATCAATTCGATGATCAAATTCAAACAGATCATTGGTCGCGGAACACGCATAAATGCTGAGTACGATAAGTTCTATTTCACGATCCTTGATTTCCGAAATGTGACCGACCTTTTCGCAGACAAAGATTTTGATGGCGATCCAATTCGAATTAAGGAACTCACTGAGGACGACGATCTATCTACTCTAATTGACGACGAACAGTCCGATGATACACCGATCATCGACGATGTAACCGAAGAAGAGGTTGAGTTTGTTCCGCCTGAGATTCGTACTCCTGACTCGGTCTGTGGTGTCGTGCCTCGGCAGAAGGTTGTCATTAACGGCGTTGACGTTTCTGTTTTGGTTTCACGTGAATTGGCTTTTGATAAAGACGGAAAGCCGATCACACGAAAGCTGACCGACTACACACGCGATTTGGTTCGGGAGCAGTTTGCAACGTTGAATGATTTCTTGAATAAGTGGAATGAGGCCGAGAAGAAAGAAGCGATCGTTACCGAACTTGAGAAACTTGGGGTGCCGATTGACGAGCTTTTAAATTCAGTTGATAAGAAACTCGATCTCTTTGACCTAATTTGTCACATCGCCTACGACCAGCCGCCTTTGACTCGTGCGGAAAGGGCAAATAACGTCAAGAAGCGTAATTACTTTACGAAATATGGCGACAATGCTCGACAGGTTCTTGAAGCATTACTTGAAAAGTATGCCGATGAAGGTGTCGAGAACATTGAGAGCTTAGATGTACTAAAGGTTGTTCCGTTTGATCGTTTTGGTTCGCCAGTGGAGATAATCAAAACGTTTGGCGGACGAGAAAATTACCTCGAGGCTGTCAGATCATTGGAAACCGAACTTTATAGGATTTCTGCATAGCTATGGCAAATCTCTCAGGATTTCTGAAATCAATTCAAAACCTGATGTGGCCTGATACAGGTCTTAATGGTGACGCGCAGAGAATTGAACAGCTTGGATGGATGCTGTTCTTTAAGATCTACTGTGACAAAGAGCAGGAAATGGAATTGCTTAACGAGGGCTATCGCTCCGCGATTCCCGAAGCATTTCGTTGGGAGAATTGGGCAGGAAATGACGAAGGAATGACGGGAGACGAATTGTTGGAGTTCATCGACCGTAGATTATTCCCGACCTTGCGGAGTTTGCCCGTCGGCAACAACAAACGAGCACTGATCGTCCGCGACGTTTTCTCAGGCAACAACAATTACATGAAAAGCGGAATCAACATCCGCAAAGTTCTAAACAAGCTAAACGAACTTGATTTCAACGTTGCCAAAGAACGCCATGCCTTTGGCGAGATATACGAAGGTATTCTCAAGAATCTGCAAAGCGCTGGAAAGAGCGGCGAGTTTTACACCCCGCGAGCTATTACGCAGTTCATAACTGAAATGGTCGATCCGAAGATCGGCGAGAAAGTTCTCGATCCTGCAATGGGAACGGGTGGCTTTCTTACGTGCGTTATCGAGCATTTGAGAAAGGACAATACCAGCATCGAAACGCTTCGAGCGATCCAACAAAATGTATCCGGTTGGGAATACAAGCCACTGCCGTATTTGCTCGCAAATACTAATCTGATCATTCACGATGTCGAGGTTCCAAATACTGATTTCCGAGATGCATTGGAACAGCCGCTTTCATCTTATCGGGAAATGGATCGGGTTAACGTGATACTCGCAAATCCTCCTTTTGGCGGCGTTGTTGCTAACAACAATGAAAAAAACTTCCCCGCGAACTATCGAACAAAGGAAAGTGCTGACCTATTTTTGATTTTGATGATCAATCTCCTAAAAATGGGCGGCCGTGCAGGGATCGTCCTGCCCGACGGCAGCCTTTCGGGCGAAGGCGTAAAGCAGCGTGTCCGAGAAAAGTTGCTAACCGATTGTAATCTGCACACGATCATACGACTCCCTAACAGCGTTTTTCAGCCTTACGCCACGGTCGCTACTAATCTGCTGTTTTTTGACAAGGGAACGCCGACACGCGAGATCTGGTATTACGAACACCGTTTGCCCGAAGGCCAAAAGAGTTACAGCAAAACAAAATCGATCCGTCCGGAAGAGTTTCAGCCGATCAAAGATTGGTGGAATAACCGCACGGAATCGGAAGTTTGCTGGAAGGTTCACATCGAAACGATCAAGGCCCGAAACTATGATTTAGACATCAAGAATCCGCACAAGACGGAAGATTTGCACGAATATACAAGCCAAGAAATTCTTGGATTGCTCGAAACGAGTTTTACAAAAAACATTGATGTATTGAAGGAGTTAAGTAATCTCGCAAATGTATAACGACGAATTAACTCTCACAACACTAAGAATTGTCTTTGAATATTTGTATAACAAATGTGGAACGAAGCTCTACGAAGATGACTTCGATGTTGAAGGCGGTTATGCGTTTAAGAGTCATCAATATACAACGGACGGTTGCTTTGTTTTGAGGGTTACGAATATCAAGCCGGACGGTTCAATTGATTCTGAGAATGATAGGAAATTTGTAAACGATGAAAAGCTAATTCAGGAATTATCAAATTTTGCTATCAAAGAAGATGATGTACTTATCGTAATGGTTGGTGGAAGTCTCGGTAAGGTCGGACTGGTTTCAAAGGAAGTGTTACCAGCCTTGTTAAATCAGAACCTTTGGAAAGTAAGATTCGATTCAGATTTTTCATCTCGATACATCTATTATTTGAGCCTTTATCTGAATAATTTCAAGGCCATAATCAAGACATCTACTCATGGCCATTTTTCAAGGAAAAAATATAGAGAACTCGAAATTCCTGCGATCTCGAAAGAGGAGTCTTTTCGCGTATCAGCGTACTTCGACACTATTTTTGCAAACAAGAAAATTCCTACTACTGAGTTTTTCAATGGCTGTTCGCAGCAACTTAAAGCCTTGTTCAGCAAGGAACAAAGTATTATCCGAGTCTCGACCGAACTCGATCACCAGTTGGCTTTGGTCAAAGAGCTTCGGCAAGCGTATTTGCGGGAAGCGATGCAAGGAAAGCTCGTTCCGCCAGATCCAACCGACGAACCGGCGGAAATCCTGCTCGAAAAGATAAAGTCCGAAAAAGAAAAACTCATTGCCGAAAAACGCATCAAACGAGACAAACCTCTACTGCCGATCAATCCCGAAGAACTTCTGTTTGAGATCCCTTCAAATTGGGTTTGGTGTCGATTGGGGAATCTAGCCGAAATGTGCCTTGGAAAGATGCTTGACCAAGTTAAAAACAAGGGCGAATTACAACCATATTTACGAAATGTAAATGTTCGATGGGGAAGCTTCGATTTGTCTGATTTGAAGGAAATGAGGTTTACGCCGGATGAAGACGAAAAATATTCAGCCTATTTCGGAGATCTTATAATCTGTGAAGGCGGCGAACCCGGACGGGCCGCAATTTGGAAAGGCGATCAACCAATTAAGATTCAAAAAGCCGTGCATCGAGTTCGGACAAACAAGCGAGCGTTGCAAAGCGAATACCTCTACTATTGCCTTTTGTGCGATGCTAACAGCAAAAGATTAACGAACTATTTCACGGGCGGAGGAATTCAACATCTCACCGGAAGGGCTTTATCGAAATACGCGATTCCACTTCCGCCACTAAACGAACAAGAAAGGATTGTCGCCAAGCTGGAAAAGCTAATGAAGTTTTGCGACGAACTGGAAGCAAACATCAAACAAGGCATCGAAAACGCCGATCGCCTGCTTCAAGTCGCTCTCAAAGAGGCTTTAGAATCGTCAAATTGAGGTGTTCCCTAAAGTTTTACGTCGCGCTAAGTCATTTAAATGCTGCAATTAGAGGGATTAAAGACTTTTTTCAAAACCACAAGATAAAGTATTGACTTTCGCGAGGGCAACCATATAACCTATACGTGAAAAGGCCGAGTCTCGCGAACTCAGCCTCTTCATAATCTGTTGGCTTGGAGGCCACAGACGGTGTTACCTTCGAAAGAATATCTCGCCTGCCGGTCTCCTGTCAACGCAAAAATACACGTAATAAGGAGGCAGGATTGCCATTATGAGTCGTAAGACACATCATGTTGTACCTCATCCAGAAGGATGGGCGGTTAGGCGAGGCGGTTCCGAGCGGGCTTCTGTTGTAACAGATACCAAGCGCGAAGCGGTCGATATCGGACGTGAGATCAGTCGTAATCAGGGCAGCGAGTTTGTCATTCATGGAATGAATGGTCGAATTCAGAGTTCTGATAGTCACGGCAACGATCCGTATCCGCCGAAAGGCTAATCGGTAGAGCTTTCAGGCCGCTTTCGAGCGGCCTGAAACATATTTAAATCGGGGCTTTTCTATTATGACCGAAACTCGCTTGTTAGTAGTTAAATACAGCCCCAAAGTGTAAATTCCCCAAAAGTACGAGTACAAAATCATCGAAAAATTGCGCAATTTATCGGGAAAATTGCGCAATTTTTTCGGTTTTTTGCGCAATTTTTTAGCGATTTAATATCATTTTGGCCGAAAATTGCGCAATTTTTCAGAGAAACGATATAATTCCGCCGGAAAATTGCGCAATAATACGAATGTTTTATATCGTTTTGCGGGAAAATTGCGCAATTTTGAGGGAAATTGCGCAGTTTTGTCAGTTTTTGTTGTGTTTCTTTTATGTATTATCTATGAAACGGAGCTTGACAGATGAGATATGTTAATGCTATGTTTGTTTTGGAAATGGACATGTCTGTTTCTTATATCAAATATCACAATAGAAAAAGGAGATACACAAAATGGATTTTAGAAAATTAGGCGATCTGGATCTGGCGGGGTTTGCCGCCAACGTTGTTTCGTTGCTCGGCGGCGGAGGTATGGCGGCGGTCGATGCTGCGGTCAAGACTTCGCTCACGGCTGAGTTTGGCACTTTGCCGGCGACGCTTGAGACGCAGACACTTGCGGCGACGGTTGCTGAGGATGACCGCAGAGCGGCGGTCAGTGCAAAACGCGATACGCGGCGGCTGGTGACAGCTTTGCTGAAAAAGGTTCGCGACACGCTGCTGGCAAGCGATGCACCGGAAAAAGAGTGGGTCAAGGCCGGGTTTGATTACCCTGATCTGGTATTGACGCGGTATATGGCACAGGACCCGACCAATATGTCGGCCTTTGGCTATTCGAACGGGGTGAACACGATACGGTTTGACGGCAACAATCGTCCGGGCCGTGTGATATACGAGATCTGGCGTCGTCACGGCGACACGGTCGATTGGTATCTGCACTTGACCACACGCCGCCAGCGTCTGACCGATACGCCGGTCCAGCCCGGCCAATACTATATGTACAAGGTCAGAGCTGTCGCGGCACGGTCCGTGTCAAACTTTTCGAACGTCGCTGTGGTTTATGGGGCGATCTGAAATAGTGAACAGTGAACAGTGAACAGGAAATAGGAAACTGATAACTGAAAACTGAAAACTGATAATTGAAAGTGGACAATGAAAAACGGTCAATTGCCTCCATCTTTAGATGGAGGTTTTTTTGTTTTGAGCGGAGGCGTAGCCCTCCTAGTTATTTCTTTGGGGAGCGTCCCGTCGAGGCTCGTTGCGGCGTTCCCGCAACACTGGCGGGCTCAGACGCCAGAACCCTCGCCGCAGTGCGTATGCGGCAGAGCCGTCCGGACGATGGGCAGAAACGCTAGGTGTGAACGAGCGTGCTGATCCAAGCTGTTTTGCAAGGCGGTGAGGCTTGAGTCGGCGGAGGCCGACGCGATATTTGTAGCCCACAGTGCGAACTGTGGGAGACTAGGGTATATCGATCGCCCGAGCCGTCAGCGACGGCGGCATATATTCGTATTTGTAGATCCTTTATGTCACCGTCTCCGACGGTTCGGACGCAAACGTTTTTGTCCGTACCCACATCTTGCGATGTGGGCTACAAATATTTTTACCGTCTCCGACGGTTCGTAAAAACAATCCGCGGTCAGCACGCTTCCTTACGGTCGCGTTTCTGCCTAGGGTCGGAGACAAGCACGCTTCTTTACGGTCGCGTTTCTGCCCAGAGCTTTTTGTGTGATGCTCTGAAATAAAAAAGAGGCTGACGGGTGACCGACAGCCTCTTTGAAAAAATGCCCAATGATCCTATTGGGGGTTTGGTGGTATGGGGTTGCTGACGAAGTCGGCGTCGATGACGTTGTCGGTCAAATTTAAGACACGGCTTGGGGTGTCGAAAGTGAACCGCCGCGCCTGAACGGTAACGACATAAGTTTCTCCGGCGGTCAGGCCGTCAACCCGATATGTTCCGTTGACGCCCGCCCTGACAGTGATCGGTGCCGCAAGCGAATTGCCGGTAACGGTTATCTGTGCCCCTCTGATGCCACGTCCCTCGACCGTCAAAATACGGCCGGCAATTGATACGTCGGCAGCAGTCAGAACCGATATCGAAATGTTGAACGTCTGGATCGCAGATGTATTTACGCCTCCGCCCGCTGTGCCCCCACTATCCTGTAGCGAGACTGAGACGACGGCCGTGCCGCTTTGTCCGTTAGCCGGTGTGTATGTCAGCACGCCTGTATTAGAGACAGCGGGCTGTGCCGAAAACAGTGGATTATTATTGTTTGTCACAATAAAATTAAGTGCCTGTCCGGCTTCGTCAGGCGGCCCCGCGGAAATGGACGTTGCCCATCCGTTGACCGTCTGCGCCGGATCATTCTTAAATCTAGTCTGATCGGCTCCTTTTACAAACGACGGTGCGTCATTGACCGCCGCGACCTGGAACGTAATATTTGCGTTGCTGCAGAATTGATTTGCATCGCAGAGTGTATATGTGAGTGTTCCGGTCCCGTTAAAGTTGTTAGCCGGGTCGTAGGTTACTATGCCTGTCGCGTTAGCCAGCGTCCACGAACCCTGAGCATTTGTCAGCGTCGTCTGGATGCCCGCCGTCGCTGTATCCAGATCAACCGTAAACTGACCCGCACCATTTACCGGTGCGGCCGGATTACCGTCCGGATCTGTGTCGTTCGTTAAGACGTTTATTGTGCCATTAGCACCGTCTTCGCTCAATGTTGAACCCGTGTCGGCATTGGCTACGGGCGAACTTCCAAAGAATAGGTACGCACAGCCTGTCGGCAAAGTGAAGTTGGGCGGAACGCTGTTGTCTCGATCCCAGTTGGCCTGATTGTTCAATGACGCACGAAGCGTCGCGGGCGGCCCCTGCATTGCCGGGGAACTGCACGTGCCGTATTTCGCATTGTTATATTCCGAAGATGGCACCCCTTGTGTACCTATCCATATGGCATTTACGCCTGTCGTTAGTCCCGGAGGCAATGCACTGCTGCTTGTGGTATCCGCGGTGCCGTCCCATGCGGCTGCGGTCGTTGTTACAGGGTCGCCATTTGTAGTGCTATATACGTTCATGTGGATAGCACTTATAAACGTGGGTGAGCCTACAGCTCCTTGAAATGCAAGGATCTGATCGCCGGCGGTTATCAGCGACAGAGCCGTTCCCGTCACGGTACCGGCCGCACCACCGCCTGCCTTGGTAACAGCGAGGCCGGCGATCTTTATTTCCGTACCCGCGGCGAGTCCGCCGGCTGGAGCGGTCCAAGTGATATTCTGCTCACCTGTCCGGAATACATTTGTTGACAGCCAGCCGTTATCCGTAAAATTAATAGCCGTGCCGGCTCCGACTGCTTTTAGTAGGACAAACGAAAAATCATCCGCCGCGGACTGCGAAGTGTAGCCGCTAAAGGCGATGTCTCCCGCTGCGAGTGTCGTTGCGGCTGCGGGGCCCGGAGTGACCACCCACGATGCCATGACAGTGTAGGAGGACTGGCATGATGAAGAGCAAGCAGCACGGCGTCCCTCGATGACGACAAAACCACTGCCCGCTGCTACTCCAGTAGTACTAATGTTAGTTCCGGGTGTATAGGTTAAATAGGAGATGCCGCCGTTCGTTGTAAAGCGATAGTCATCGAGACAGCCGGTTCCTCCGCTGCCCGCATTGAACGTGGAGCTGACCGGCGTGCCGTCAACAACGGACGGCGCCGCGGGTAGTTTTGCTGAAACCGACGGATTTATCGGTTTTGGATTCACTGTCAGTAAAGCGCTGTTAGAATTTGTCGGGCCCGAGACATTTGTAGCGACCATTCGATATAAGGCGCCATTTAGGCCAAGCGGCGCGGCATTGATGTTGAGAGTGGTTGTTGTTGCCCCTAAATAGGTAGTGTTATCGGTAACATTGACAAAGCCCCCACCTCCAGCGCCATCGGCATCGATCTGCCATTGATAGCTCAGAGCGCCATTAGCGGTAGAGGTAAAGCTGGTATTTGTTCCCTCACATATCGTACTAGTCGACGGATCGGCAGTTATCGACGGCGGTGTTCCCAAACCGAAATAAACACAGCCCGTCGGTAGATTGAATACCGGCGGAAGCGTGTCATCTTTTAACCAGTTATCCTGGTTGTTCAGAGCAGTACGCAGGATCGTAGTGTCGCCGAACGTTGCAGGGATCAGACACGTGCCATATTTTCCATTGGAATACTCAGAATTGATATCGCCCTGCGTGCCGATCCAAATAGCGTTAACACCAGTCGTCAAGCCTGGGGGCAACGCGCTGCTGTTTGGCGTATTGGCTGTCCCGTCCCATTCGGCCGCCGTCGTCGTGACTGGATCGCCGTTGGCAGTCGTGTACACATTCATGTGAATTCCGCTGATAAATGTCGGCGAGGCAGCTGGTCCGCGATACGCCAGGATCTGGTCTCCGCTGGAAATCAGGCTTAATGCCGAACCTGTAACGGTGCCCGCAGACCCACCCGCGGCCAACGTTGCGGTCAGTTGGTTGATCTTGATCTCGGTTCCGGCCGGGTATGCAGCGTTGCTTGTCCATGTGACCGTAGTTTCACCGGTTTGCAGAACATTGGTGCTCAACCATCCATTGTCAGTAAAGTTAATGGTCGTTCCCGGGCCGATGTTTTTTAACAAAACAAATGAAAAATTGTCTTCTGCGGCAGTATTGTAACTCGATGCATATCCGCTAAATGCTATATCACCCGCGTTAAGAGTCGTTGCCCCAGCCGGGAGAGGCGTCACGTACCATGCGGCTAAAACCACATAGCCGTTTTGACAGGCCGATGCGCAGCCCGCCCTTCGGCCCTCGATGAACACAAAGCCCGAACCTGCGGCCAGTCCGGTTGTGCTGATGTTTGCACCGGGAGTGTAAGGCAGATAGCTCGCCCCGCCGTTCACTGTGTAACGATAGTCGTCCGTACATGATGTGCCGCCGCTGCCAGCGGTAAAGGTCGCGCTCACGGGTGTACCATCCGCCACCGAAACCGTCGAAGGCGTTTTAGCTGACAGGGTCGGATTAACCGGCAGAGCAGTGACTGTTAGCGTCGCCCCGTTGGAATTCACAGTTCCATTACCGTTGGTCGCCGTACCGCGATAAATCCATCCGCTCATCGCGGCTGTGGCATTTGTTATGGTCAGCGTCGGGGTCAACGCTCCGGAAAATACAGTGGCTCCCGGCCCAGGATTTACTGGGGTATCGGTAACATTTACAAAGCCCGAACCAGTGTTGACCTGCCATTGATAGCTCACAGCGGCCGTCGCTGTGATCGAGAAAGAGGTTCCCGTTCCGTCACATATTGTGCTCGGGGAAGGGTCAGCAGTGATAGTAGGTGGTGAAGACAATACTCCCAGATAATTACACCCGGTGGGCAACGCAAATCCGACCGGTTCATTTGTATCATTGACGGTCCAATTGGCGAGCGTTGTCAGCGCGGTCCTCGCCGCTGCAGCGGTATTGACAGCCGGGCCGCAGAGAAATCTTCCGTTTCCTTTTTCAGGGTCAGCCGCGTCCGTCGTCGAACGCATCCACAAGGAACTGGACGTAAGTCCCGTTGGCCTTGCCGATGTCGACGCTTGCACAAAACTTCCGCTCAATACTCCGTCCCAGGCTGCATCAGTGGTGTCCGTTGGATCGCCACCTGAAGTTCTGTAGACATTCCAATGAAGCCCTGCGATAAAGGTTGGGCTTGCCATCGAGCCCTGATAAGCAAATATCTGATCGCCACTTGTCCCGTTTAAGCTAAATGGCGGTGCGGCAAATGCACTTCCATCAGGAGCGGTGCCGCTCGTAAATGTTAAGGTGCCTGCGGAAGCTCCGCCGACAAGCGTGGCGCTTAAATTTTCGATCTTAACCTCAGTACCCGCCGGATATGCTGATGAGGTCACCAAGGTCACCTCAGTCTCAGTGGCAGCACCACCAGAACTGAAATTTGGATTTCGCCAACCGTAATCTGTAAATTTGATCGTCGTTCCTACATCAACAGGTACCAAAAATACGAATGAAAAAGCATCTGTCGCCGGTGTCGTTCCGCGACCGATCACACCTGTAAAAGCAATATCGCCTAATGCGAGAACTGTCGGCGGCATGAAAGCTGTTGCTCCAGCGACCTTAGGATCAGCGGCCTTAGACCTTAAATACGTCGAGACGAGGCTGTCTTTGTTACCCGCGTAATTTGCATTCGAAGACATCAACTCGACCGCTAGCCTGGGTGACGGAACTTGGCAGCCGACATTACTGCTGGCGGTAACCGTCTGCGGCAACGCTTTGCTCGCGCGTGATATCGGGCCAAAATTTCCTGCGAAAAACACGGCACAAGCAAATAATACACCGATAATGGTTAGACTCTTGCGGATACTCAGGGACATTGGTTTTCTCCTAAAAGCTATTGGGACACAATGCTCGTTCGAGCGGTAATTGAGATTTAATAAATTGTAGTTATAGTTGAAGAAAGGGTCAATCACTAAGTTAACGAACGAAAAGATTGTGAGCCAAGTGTTGAAAGCTTAATGGTGATCGAAAAACGATTTGCGTAAAACTTTATGCCGCCTGCGCACATCTAAATCTGAGTATCTAGCTACATCGAAATCTTTTTTTGTGTCCGAAATTGTATTAAACTAAACAACAATTTATTGCGTAGGTAATCTTAATGATCGAAGCCGGAACATTTTTGCAGCAGCGTTATCGTATCGATAAAAAGATCGGTCAGGGCGGTATGGGAGCGGTGTATGTCGCGACCGATGAGCGTTTTGGCAGCACCGTTGCGATCAAAGAAACGCTGTGCATGGACGACAGTTTTCGCAAGGCAATTGAGCGTGAGGCGCGGTTGCTAAACAGCCTAAAGCATTCGGCTCTGCCGCGTGTGAGCGATCATTTTGAGGAATCCGACAGCCAGTTTCTGGTGATGGAGTATATCCCGGGCGACGATGTCGGCAGTATGCTCGACCCTGAGAAACAGGCGTTTACGGTCGAGCAAGTGCAAAAATGGGCTGACCAACTGCTTGACGCGCTTGATTATCTGCACAACCAAGAGATGCCGGTCATCCACCGAGACATCAAACCGCAGAACCTAAAGGTCACGCCGCGCGGCGACATCATCCTGCTCGATTTTGGCCTGGCTAAGGGCAACCCGACCGATGCCGGACACGCGACGGCGGCAAAGAGTATATTTGGCTATTCGCGCAATTATGCTTCGCTTGAGCAGATACAGGGAACCGGCACCGACCCGCGCAGCGATCTGTATTCGCTGGCGGCGACGCTCTATCATCTGCTGACAAATGTGGGGCCTGAGGACGCTCTGACGCGTGCGATGGCCGTACTTAGTCAAAAGGACGACCCGCTCGTCCCGGCAAATGTTGTAAATCCCGCCGTACCACGCGGCATTGCGGGTGTCCTGCAAAAGGCGATGTCGCTAAACGCGGACGAGCGTCCGGCGACGGCAAACGAGATGCGGCAGATGTTTCGTGAGAGCGAGAATTACGCCTATCTTGCCGATCCGGTGACAATTGCGGCATCGTCTGAAAAGACCGAAGTCTTAGGAAAGGGAACTAACGTCTTGCCGGTTGGTACACAGGCCGGCACTATACACAGCACAGACGCCAAGACCGAGATATTGCCGGCAAATTTGTCGCAGCTTACGTCGGTCAAAGACGGGGAAAAAGCTGCACAGCGAACAAACGTTGCTGCGGCACTTGTGACATCGGCTCCGCCAAAACGCAGATTTGGTTTTGCTGCGGGTGCTCTCGGTATGCTGCTCGTCGGAGCGGCTGTCGCGAGTGGCCTGTACATATTCAAGCCGTCGGTTTTTGGCATTACTCCGGCCGATACCGACAAGACGTCAGCGGCCAATGCGGACGTTCCCGTTGTAGCTGATTCCAACGCCGTTGCGAACGCAAATGCCAATGCCAATTCAAACAGCGCTCAAGTAGCGGCTGCGTCTTCGGCGGCGGCTGCAAACGCAGAGACGCCAAAGACGGATCAGCGTCAGGCCGACACTAGCGGCAGATCGGGCGACACTGCCAAAAACAACAGATCCGCCGACGATACAGTCACGATCACCGATGAGGATGGTACGACGGTCCAGTATCCGGCGGGCGGAAAAGAGGGGAATATCGTCGTTACCGAAAAAAATCCTGACGGCACGACCCGCACGAGCGTTATCCGCAACACGCAGATCCCGCCAAATATGCAACGTCCGCCAAATCAAGTCGGGCCGTTGCCGCCGGGCTTTGACCCGAAAAATCTGACGCCCGAACAACGCCGTAAGTTAAAGATGTACATCCAGCGCAACGGCCGTCCGCCGATGCCTGCTCAGACGCCTCGTCCACAGCCTTAAAAATAAATAAATAGGGAAACTAGGCGGAAACGACGCCTTCGAGCGGGAAAAACCGGTCGATAAATTCGAGGTGTAGCCGCGTGATGCCATCGGGGCCAACGCGGGAGCTGCGCACGACGGATAGGATTTGTATCGCGAACCGCTCGCTCGTCACGCGTAAGAATGTGCCGGGCGCCGCGTCGAGTGTCGTAAAGACGGCTGCTCCACCTAGGCTGATGTTTTCTGTTACGGTCGATTCTGAAAAGAGTACATTGCCGGCGTCATCTACCTTTTCGAGCCTTAGTGCCTCGGGGATAAAGTAGCGTGTTTGTTTACGCAGGTCTTTTGGCAGATCGCTGTCGTCGGCACGTAGATCCGCCTCGGTCAGATTCCAGAAACCACCGCTTTCTTCTTCGCGGTGCGTCAGATCATAGAGACGCGACGGGTGTTCGAGATAGCCATCGGGCGGCTTTCGCCCCGTAAAGGCAACGCCGATCGAATATTCCTGTTCGTTGACGCTGCGTCCGACCGGTATGCAGCGTCGGACGAGTCCCCAGATCTTATATTGCGGCTCGCCATAGTCGAAGGAACGCAGCTGTCGCGGTATCGGAGCAGTCAGCAGCACGAGACGGCCGCGTTTGATAGGGCGTTTGACCAAAAAACCTGCGCCAAATGCCGAGATATCATTTAATCGTGTAATCTCGTACCAACTGAGATCACTGTCGAGCTTGACCTCGACGCGCACCGGCAGAGGCAGCGCAATTCGTGTGATGCGCCGGTTCTCTTTTTCGACGATCGGCCGCGAGATGGCCGGGTCGATAGCACGGGTCTGTTGTGATTCTGCGGTTAACATTTCAGGTCAAAAAAATGCCGGAAAAACAGGTGAAGCAGGGAGTTTCACGAGTTGCGAAGCAGGCTTTTAGCCTGTAAAATATAGAAATAGTTAAGGCACTCACTTTTCCAGAAACAGTACGACAACACGCCTCTTTCGATCCGGAAAAACCTGAGGATTTTTTAAGTAAATGGATTCACTTTTAGACCAATCACAACCAATCAATATCGAAGACGAGATGCGCCGGTCGTATCTCGACTATGCCATGTCCGTCATCATCGGCCGTGCTCTGCCGGATGTGCGCGACGGGCTCAAACCGGTTCATCGCCGTATCTTGTTCGGCATGTACGAGCAGGGCAATGTCGCCGGCAAGGCGTATCGTAAATCGGCACGTGCCGTCGGCGATGTGATGGGTAAATATCACCCACACGGCGATTCGGCGATCTACGATTCGATCGTGCGTATGGCGCAGGATTTTTCGATGCGTTATCCGCTGGTGGACGGGCAGGGAAACTTTGGCTCGATCGACGGCGATAACGCCGCTGCGATGCGTTATACCGAGGTCCGGCTGGCAAAGATCGCGAGCGAGATACTCGACGACATCAACAAAGAGACGGTCGATTTTCAGCCAAACTACGACGAATCTTTATCGGAGCCGCGTGTGCTGCCAACTCGCGTTCCGCTGTTGCTCGTAAATGGTTCTGAGGGCATCGCCGTCGGTATGGCGACCAAGATACCGCCGCACAATCTGAGCGAGGTGCTCGATGCGACGATCGCCCTGATCAAAGAGCCTGAGATCACATTTGACCAGCTTATCAAGCACGTTCCCGGCCCCGATTTTCCGACCGCCGGATTTATCTACGGCCGCGAGGGCATCATCAGTGCGTACAAGACGGGCCGCGGCATCATCCAGATGCGCGCCAAGGCCGTCGTCGATGAGATCGGACGCGGCGACCGCGTTCGCAATGCCGTCGTCATCACCGAGATACCGTATCAGGTCAACAAGGCCCGTCTGATCGAAAAGATCGCCGAGCTTGTCCATGAGAAAAAGCTCGACGGTATCTCAGAGATCCGCGACGAATCGAACCGCGAGGGAATGCGCGTCGTCATCGAGCTAAAGCGCGACGCTATCCCGCAGGTCATACTAAACAAACTCTACAAGCTGACGCCGATGCAATCGTCGTTTGGCATCATCAATATCGCGATCGTTGACGGCCAGCCAAAAGTGCTGACGCTCAAGCAGATGCTCGAGGCATTTGTCGATTTTCGCCGCGAGGTGGTTCGCCGCAGGACTGAGTTTGACCTCAGAAAGGCGCAGGCACGTGCTCACATCTTAGAGGGACTCAACAAAGCCATCGACGCCCTCGATTACATCATCCCGGCGATCCGCAATTCACGCTCGGTGGATGAGGCGAAACAATGGCTGACGGCGGACCTTAAGACCGCGTCCGAGATATCAGCGTGGCGCGGCGTGACCGGTGAAAAGTCTAAGGACCAGTTTCTAAAAGAACTGACCAAGGTCATCAACAGCCTTGAGTTTTCCGACATTCAGGCACAGGCGATCCTCGATCTGCAGCTTCGCAGATTGAGCGCGCTTGAGCGGCAAAAGATCCTCGACGAATACGCCGAGATCATCAAATACATTGCAGAGCTTGAGAATATCCTTGCGAATGAAAGCGTGCTGCGTCAGGTGATCGTGGACGAGCTGACCGAGGTCAAAAAGGCCTATGGCGACGCCCGCCGCACGGTGATCGTCGATGCCGACGCCGAGTTTAACATCGAGGATCTCATCGCCGACGAAGAGGTCGCGATCACCGTCACTAAGGCCGGCTATATCAAACGAACGCCTGTCTCGACCTATTCGCGGCAGGGACGCGGCGGCAAGGGACGTCTTGGTGCGACCGCCAAGAACGAGGATTTTGTCGAGCACCTGTTCACGGCATCGACGCACGACGCTCTGATGATCTTTACGGACGACGGCCAGGTCTTTAAGATGAAGGTCCACGAGATACCTGAGGCCGCCGCCGCTGCTCGGGGCAAAGCCGTGGTCAACATGGTCCAGCTATCCAGCGAGCGTAAGCTCGTCGCGACAATGGCCGTGCGTGATTTTAGCGAAGAGGTCTATTTGACGATGGTCACCAAGCACGGCGTCATCAAAAAGACGCTGCTTTCGGAGTATCAAAACATCCGTGCCAACGGCATCAACGCCATCAACATCGACGAGGGCGACGAGCTGCTCGAGGTCATCCGCACCGACGGCAAGCGGCAGATATTTGTCGCGACGCACGACGGCATGGCCGTGAGGTTTCAGGAAACGGACGTTCGCCCGATGGGACGTGCGGCACGCGGCGTTCGCGGCGTCAATCTTCGCTCCGGCGATTATGTCGTCTCGGTCTGCTCGGTTTCGCAGGAGGGCAGCGAAAAGATCTTGTCTGTCTCGGAAAAAGGTTTTGGCAAACAGACGACCGTCGGCAGCTATCGCCTGGCAAAACGCGGCGGCATCGGCGTTATAAATATGAAAACGACCGACAAGACCGGTAGGGTCGTCGCGGCGTTTCCGGTCGCCGACGACAGCGAGATAATGATCATCACCCAACAGGCAAAGCTCATCCGCCTCGGCGTTGACAAGATCCGCGAAACCGGCCGCTCCGCCCAAGGCGTCACCCTGATAAAATGCGGCGACGACGACCTCGTAACATCCGCGTCACTATTAGCGGCTGCGGAGGATGAAGAGGAATAAAGGCAGAAACGCGAGTGTGAACGAGCGTGCAGTTCCAGACCCGCACGCTTCCTAACGGTCGCGTTTCCGCCCGAGATAAAAAGGCCTCGTCAGTCGACGGGGCCTTATGTTTTGTCGCGGAGCGACAGGGTGAGTGTAGCCGTGGGTGATAACCCACGGTCGGTTGGATAATAATGTCCGCGTCGCGGAGCGACGGTTGAACATCGCCGTGGTCTTATTCAATTGTCGCTGACCCGACAACGTTCGCACCGCCTAATATTCCGTGGGTTTTCACCCACGGCTACATTCATTTGACCGCTACGCGTTCGTAACTGGCCGATTCCGTGTCGTACCAGAACGATTCTGTGACGTAACAGAATGGTTCCGTGATGTAACTGGATGGTTCCGTGACGTAACGGAACCATTCTCCCAAACACCTGAATGATTCGCTGAAGTACCTAAATCATTCGCTGAAGCACCTGAACCATTCCGTCCGTCCCCGGTTCGGTGCGGCGTTTGGAGGCATAGCCTCCAGTAGTTTTTATGGGGTTGGTCACGTCGAGGCAAGCCTCGCCGCATTGCGACGCGGCAAAGCCGCAAATTTATGGGCGCAAGCCCGCACGGAGTAAGGGCGTTACACTCAAGTTGGATGTAACGCCATTACTTCGTGCGGGCTTCTTCCCCAGAGTTATTGAGCGACGATGGTTAGTCCGGTGACATCGCCGCCGGTCGGGCTGACGTTTTGGGTGCCAAAGGTGAATCGGCGGCTCGTCGCGGACAGTCCGTATGTTGCACCTGTGGCCGTGTTTGGGAAGCTAAACTGCCCAAATGGCCCCGTGACGACGGTACGGAAAGACGAATCGGGATTGGTCAGCCTGACCACAGCATTGCGAACGCCACGTCCGTTTGCGGTCAGTACGCGGCCGGATATGGTGACGTTCAATGACGGAAATTTTGCACAGACGACGCGGGTCGCCCAGTTAAATGTGCCGTCAGCGGGCAGATATTGCCCAACAAAGCAAAAGCCTTCGTCGTCCGACGGATCGACCTGCATCGTCGTGTAATCACCCCAACGTGTCAGCGTACCGGTTTGCGAGCCGCTGCCGGTAAAAGCGATGGTCTCCGTTTGCATCGTGTTCACAGGGTCGCTCAAGCGGCGTCCGGTGATCGCGATCGAAGGCTTTAGATTTGTGCCGACGTTCGCGATCGAGTAGCCCATCATCATATCGCCGTTCTTATTCATCGCGATCGAACCCATCCAGCGGTCGCCGGTTCCATCGCCGTCAAATGTGCTTACCTGAAACATCGTCGGCACAGCCGCAAAAGGATCGCGGATCTCGTACCAACGCGCTGCCGAACCGCGTGCTCCTCCCGTTCCGTCAGGATCGACTGACTGGGCAAAAACCAAACTTTCAACCCCGCCGCGATTACGGTATGCAGCACGATACATCAGGCGGCTGCCGAGCGTATCAAGTAAATTGGTCGTGCCGGGTTGGGCAATGCAAGTGCCGCCGCCGCCGCTACATGAACGTAAGGTCGTCGGAATCGGCACGCTGATCGTGCTGCCCGCGGCACCGCCAAACCCATTTGTCAGAGTAGCGGTGCCAGCGGCAAAGTCTGCCTTGAGTTTGATGATAATGATTGACGGCGCAGTGTTTTGCCGGATAAAGATGCCGCCCTGGTCAGTGACTGTGGGGGGAGTCGTGCCGTCAAGATCAGCCGGGAGGAAAGATCCGCCCCCTCCATAGAAAGCGACCGGCCCGCAGAGTGTGGTTGCCGTCGGGTCGCCGGCGAGCATCTTGACGCGGTCTGACGCACACAGAGCGACGCCAATGTTTGTCAGTGGCGAACCCGTGAACATGTTGTACGAGGTGTAATAAGCCTCAGGCATCACGCCCAGTTTGCCATAGTCGTTAAACCCGCTCGCATCAAAATTGATCGAGTAGCGGTGGTATGTTCCCTGCGGGTCAGGGCTGGTCGAGACCGCGATGCACTGTAGCAAAGGAGGTGCTGTATTAACCGTGAAAGCAAACTGGCTGAGGATCCAGCGGTCGGCGAGTTTGTCATATTGCAAGATCGGGTCGCCGCGATTGGTCGTTGCACAGACATTACCCATTCCCGTAAACAAAGCGTTGCCGGCCGTCGGGCCGCTCAGCAGCGTACCGGCTTTGTTATAAACCGCAAATCTCGAATTTACCCAGACGATGATGTGATTAGGCCCGACCGCAAGCGTGGTGTCAGGCGGTGCCGAACCAGCGGCCGAAACCGCAGTAAAGTTTGCTCCGACAACCGCCGATAGCTCCGCTCCGGCAACCCTCTGGACCGGGTCGTCGGCAGATTTTCGAGCACGCTTCATCGGCTCTTCGAAAAGCTCTTCGGGGTGATCTTCAAACAAAGGTCCATCTTCTTTGCTTATCTCAGGCTGTGGGCGTTTAGCTATCTCGCTTAACGATTCCGAAACACCGTAATATTGCATCGTCGGCTGGACGATCTTGCCCTTCTGTAAGCGCTGGTTGGCGGCGGGACTGTACCTAAGCGTAAACTGTCGAGCAGCCTCGCGCTCGCGTTCATGCTTTAACATCTCCTTTTTTGTCGGGGTTCTTTTCTGGTCACCAGCCGAGACGCTGCTGCTCTGGCTGAATGCGGCGATGCTCGCGACGCTGATAACGACAAATGTAAAGAACGCGGTGAAAAAACGTGTGCGGATAGTAGGCATATCTAACTTCGGACAATTGGCGAAAAGCATGAAAACCTCCGGCAGATCAGGACTCTGAATATTTGAGTTAGAGGGGCAAACGAATTACTAGAATAGCATTTCGACAGGACGGGTATCAATGATTATTTCGGGGGGAGAGACACCTATTCAAATAAGGGCGTCGGAACGTCGGTACGCATCAGCGAGGACAAGCCAAAATGCTCGTAAGCAAGCCGTGTCGCCATGCGCCCGCGTGGCGTGCGGTTTAGGAATCCGATCTGGAGCAGGTATGGTTCTATGATCTCTTCGATCGAGTCTTTTTCCTCATGGATCGCAGCCGAGATGGTGCTGAGGCCGACGGGGCCGCCGTCAAATTTTTCGATGATGGTTTTGAGCAGCTTGGCGTCCATTTCGTCGAGGCCATAGCTATCCACCTCCATCCTGTCGAGTGCGTCACAGGCGACGTGTTCGGTGACGCATCCGTCGTGATCGACCTCGGCAAAATCTCGCACGCGGCGGAGAAGACGATTGACGATACGCGGCGTGCCTCGTCCGCGGCGGGCGATCTCATGCGAACCTTGCTCGTCGATCTCTACGTTCAAAATGCCCGCCGAACGTTTGCAGATCGTTTGCAGATCATCGACTCCGTAAAAATCCAGGTGAAAGATTATGCCAAATCTGCCTCGCAGCGGTGCTGTGATCAAACCCGGCCTCGTCGTTGCACCGACAAGGGTAAATTTTGGCAGCTCAAGTTTGATCGAACGTGCGGCGGTGCCCTGGCCGATCATGATGTCGAGATTGTAATCCTCCATCGCGGGGTAGAGGATCTCTTCGATCGCCGGATTTAGGCGGTGGATCTCGTCGATGAAGAGAACATCGCCCTCTTCTAATCCGGTCAGGATCGCGGCTAGATCACCGGCCTTTTCGATCACCGGGCCGGATGTCGATTTAAGATTGGCACCCATTTCCGTTGCGACAATGTTAGAAAGGGTCGTCTTGCCAACGCCCGGCGGGCCGGTCAGCAAGATGTGGTCGAGAGCTTCGCGGCGTTTGAGCGCGGCTTTCATAAAGACGAGCAGGTTTTCTTTGACCTTTGCCTGGCCAATGTACTCGGCAAGTTGCGTCGGACGCAGCGTCGCCTCAAATCGGCTCTCGTCAGCGGAGAGGTCTTCGTCACGGATGTTTATCGCTGCACCTTGTGTCATGTAGATCAACCGAAACAATAATTCTAACAGGATTTACAGGATCAGTAGGATAAGAGTAGAGACAGAGAAATCCTGACTATCCTGTTCATCCTGTTTTAATTAAGTCTGTCAAAATAATAGCCCTTTGTTCCACAGAGCCAAAATATCCATCGAAAATGCGACTGTGCAATGCAGCACCAGCCCGAGCCAGATCGTGCCGTTCTTATACGAGATCCAGCCGAGAAACAGCCCCGCAAAGATCGCGGCAAACGTCTCGGGCATAGGCTTTTGAAAGTGGATCATGGTATAAGGGACGGTCATTGCTAGGATCGAATAAACACCGAGCGACGGTTTTAGGCTGTGAACCAGAAAACCGCGAAAGAAAAATTCGAGTCCAAAGAACTGGAAGAAATATATGAGTTCCCAAATGAGCAGCGTCCACGAGAGATACGGGTCAGCGTTGTAACCCTTTAGGAAAGGATACTTTGCCGAAAAACTGCCGGTCATCGACATCAGATAGACGAGCGGCAGCATGATCGCGATGCAGAGGGCGAGTAGTTTCAAAAAGCCGGGTTCGATCGTAAGCTTCAGCCCGATGTCGCTCAGCTTTCGCTTTTGGACGAACTTTACAAAGATCGCGGGTACGATGAAATAGAAAGTCACTGATACAAACACCCACCAGATCAGACTGTAGAGATTATTGTTCGTCGGATGAGCGGCCTCATCACCGATCTGAGCGAATCTCGTGTTCGATAAGATTGCCGCAAGATAGGTCGGGTCTTTGAAATATGTGATGCAGGTCAGCCCAATGGCGGCATAGACAAATGCAAACACCGCACGGCGGTCGAGTTTGGCAAAATCGCCGCGGATTTGTCTTATGAGTTCAAGCATCCGGCGGCGTTATTTTGCGAGCACCTGCAGAGCTTTTCGCAGCAGTTTCTGAACCGTGATCTCGGTGCCGTCTTGAGCGGCTTGTTTTAGAGCTTTTTCGGCGGCGGGGCGTTGATATCCGAGATTTACGAGGGCTGAAAGGGCGTCTTCGAATACGGCATCGGACGGCAGCGATGATGGTGAACTTGCTTCCAACGCGGCGGTTCCGCCCGTAGAAAGCTCGCCGATCTTATCACGCAGTTCTATCGCCAAACGCTCCGCGGTCTTACGTCCCACGCCGGGAATACTTGTCAGCCGTGCAAGATCTTCGGTGCGGATCGCCAAAATGATCTCATCGGCACTCATCCCCGAAAGCATCGTGATCCCCATTTTCGGGCCGATGCCCTGAACTGAGATCAGGCGAAGATAGAGGTCGCGTTCACGGACAGTCTTGAAGCCAAATAGCTGTATCGCGTCTTCGCGGACGTGCGTGTAAATGCGCAAACCGACGTCCGAACCGACTTCGCCAAGCTCATAAAAGGTCGAAAGGGGTATCGACACTTCGTACCCGACACCGCCGACATCGACGATAGCCGTATTTGCTTGCTTTTCTAGTAGTTTGCCGGAAAGAAAGGCGATCATTGTTTCACACGTGCAACGCAAATTGTAATCGAAATTGAGGTCAAGGGCAACGTGTATCGTCCGGCGTTCGTCATAATTTTGTCGTTTTTATTCGTAATCGTCGATTTTGCTTTGCCGCCGAAAGCGAAAGGTATAATATAAAAATACGGTAGCAATTAATGTAGGTGAATCCGTTTTTGCGACTCCGGCGTAAGCAGTGGTATCAGGAGTTTTTGTTAAGATGAATTGGTCTAGTAGTAAAGGTTTTATCACACGGGCATTGCCTTTTGTTGCGGCGTTTGCGGTCGCAGTGTTTATTACCAGTTTTTTTGTGGATCTCAATCGGCCGAGGTTTGGCGGTTTTCGAGCTAGGCGTCATCACGAGATGAATCGGTTACGAATCGAGAATCAGGAGTTGAGAAACGAGAACCTTCGCCTCCAAGAACAACTTGGCAACAAGAAAATGAGCCATGGCGACAAACATCCGGGCGATGATGAGTGTGAGCTACGAGTCTTTGATGTTCCATTGACCCCGAAAGCACAAAAATAGATTTTTGTTAGCATTGACTAGCCACAGGTTAACGCTATCCGAAAGGATGTGTTAATCTGTGGATTCCTTTTTTTATGGACGAATCCTCCGCTCGAAAACTTATTGTCGAGGTCGGCAAGCTGCTTTACGAACGCAGCTATGTTGTCGCGTTTGATGGCAACGTCAGTATCCGGTTGGATGAAAATACGGTGCTTGCCACGCCGACGATGACCTCGAAAGGGCGAATGACCGAGGATTGTCTTGCCTTGACCGATATGGAGGGCAAGCCGCTCAACGACAAGCGGGCATCGTCAGAGCTAGCGATGCATCTGCTCATTTACAAGATGCGGCCTGATATTCACGCTGTCTGTCACGCACATCCGGCGCATGGGACGGCATTTGCGGTGGCGGGCCTCGCAATAGACCAACCGATATTGTCAGAAGTTGTTTTAACGCTCGGATGTGTTCCGCTGACAGATTACGGAACCCCATCGACCGACGAATTGACCGAGGCGATGAAGCCTTTTGTGCCGCACCACAATGCATTGTTGATGGCTAATCACGGAGCGGTGGCTTACGGCGAACATCTGTGGCAGGCGTATGACCGGCTTGAGACGCTTGAACATACCGCTAAGATCGCGATACTCGCCAAAGCCTTAGGTGGAGCGAATGACATTCCAAAAGAGGCTATCGGCAAGTTGATAAAACTCAGAGAAAAGGCAGGATTTCTCGGTGAAAATGCCCGTTGTCAGGCTTGCGGATATCTGCATGAAAACGATATTGCCTGTGATCTAGACGTAAATTACCCCGTTCAGGGCGAATCTAACGGCAAAAAGATCTCATTTACACGCGAAGAGTTGATCGAGCTTTTGAGCCAAGCGGCCAAGTTGGGTTAAACTAACAAAACTTTAGTAATTCTATTAGACGAACCAGGAGCAAATAAATGCAAGAAGCATTAGGAATGGTTGAAACCAAGGGACTCGTGGCGACTATCGAGGCTGCGGACGCGATGGTCAAAGCGGCGAACGTACAGCTCGTATCCTACGAGAAGATCGGCGCCGGATTTGTCACAGCAATCGTTCGAGGTGACGTTGCCGCGGTTAAGGCTGCGACCGATGCCGGAGCCGCTGCAGCACGCCGTGTTGGCGAGCTTGTCAGCGTCCACGTCATCCCGCGTCCGCACGCAAGCGTTGATGAAACGCTTCCGGTAGTTAGGAAATAGTAAGTAGTGAATCGTAAATAGATAAGAGACAATCTTACTATTCACGATTTACTATTCACGAGCCATGATAATCGCACGCATATTGGGCACTGTCGTGTCCACGCAAAAAGACGAACGCCTGCACGGGAAAAAGCTGCTCATCGTCAAGCCGATCAATCTCGACGGCACTGACCAGAGCGGCTATGTTGTTTCCGTTGATACGGTCGGGGCGGGCTTTCACGAAAAAGTGATCGTCGTCGGTGGCTCGTCCGCGCGTCTTGCCGAGGGCAATAAAGATTGCCCGGTCGATTCGGCGATCATCGGGGTTATTGACGAGATAGATTACATGTCTTGACAGTCTAGGAAGTCTTGAAAAGTCTGGGAAGCTTTCCCGGACAGTCTTTCTAGACTTCCGGGCTTACCAGACTTTCTAGACTGACCATGCAGATCGCACGTGTAATTGGAAATGTGGTTTCGACCGTGAAGAACGAAGCGCTTCACGGTCGTAAATTTCTCATTGTGCAGACGCTCGACGCCGATCTAAAGCCAAAAGGTAGCCCGACAATCGCGCTTGATGCGGTCGGCGCCGGCGAGGGTGAGCTGGTTTTTTGGTGTAGAGGAAAGGAAGCCTCGTTTCCGTTCAAGCGCGACGAAACGCCGACCGATTGTACCATCGTAGGGATAATCGATTCGGATGCCCACGTTTTTCAAGGATAGTCTGTTTTGTTTCGCCCCACACAGTGAAACAAAACAGCAAGAAACAAAATGCTTATCGCCCGTGTAATTGGTAACGTGGTCGCAACGCAGAAAAATCAGCGTTACGAGGGGACGCGTGCGATGCTCTGCCGCCAGATCACGCCCGAAGGTGCGGACATGGATTACACATGTATCGCTCTCGATTCGGTCAATGCCGGTGAGGGCGACATCGTTATTATTGCTCAAGAAGGCTGGTCTGCATCGACCGCCTCAACAGGCAAGCCCGGTGCGGCAATCGATTCGGCAATTGTGGGTGTGGTTGATTATCTGGATCTGCTCGATTCAAACAAGTATTAGGAAATGTCAGCAAACGAAATCAAAGATCCCACAGACCTAGCCGCTCTGTTTGCCGCCGTTGAGAAGATCACCCATCGTCTCGATAAGCTGGAAAACAGCGGTGTCTCCAATCACAAACAGATCACATCGCACCCGTCTCTCGACAAACTAAGCATTGCTGAGGCAATAGCAGATTCGATCTTTGGAGCTGAATTCAAAGAAAAGGCTTGCCAGTTTGAGCCCGGCAAGCCTTGTGACCACTGTTCAATGTGTAATTCCCGCGGCTTCTAACTACTTATTCGCAGGTGCGGCGTTAGCCGGAGCGGCCGGAGCAGTTGCCGGTTTTCGGATCGAATTGGCATCGCCCACATTTGGCACGGTCTTTCCTTTCTCATCCGCTTGGAAAAACGGCTCTTCTTTGAATCCGAGCAATCCTGCGGTTAGGACAGCAGGGAACGAATTGCGGGTCGTGTTGTAACTCGTGACGGCATCGTTAAAGTCGAGGCGAGCCGTGTTGATGCGGTTTTCGGTTCCGGCAAGCTCGTCCTGCAATTTCATAAATGCTTCGTTCGAGCGAAGCTGTGGATAATTTTCCTGCAAACTTAACAATCGACCGATCGTCCCGCCAAAGCTATTGTTGGCTTCGATGATCGCCTGTTTTTGCTCGGGTGATTTGTCGCCACCGGTTCCGGCGGGTGCGGCTTGCTGGGCGTTCAACAGCTTCGAACGGGCATCAGCGATCTGGCCAAAAACTTCCTGCTCCTGAATAGCGGTCATTTTAGCGATCTCAGCCGAGTTTGGTATCAGGTCGGCACGACGCTGCATTGAGCTCTCGACGTTGGCCCATTTGCCTTTAACCTGCTGCTGTTTGGCGGTCAGGTCGTTGTAGCTACATCCGCTCAGACCAAATGCGGCGATCAATACTACGGTAAGTAAAATTGCTCTTCTCATATTAATTCTCCTATTTTCCGGCGGCATCGACCGCGTTAATAACTTGTTCGATCTGCTCCATATACTCGCCAAAAAGCGCGTTGGCGGAGGTTTCATCCAATTTCACGGTTTCACTATTCTCGCGAATATCAAAGATCTTTTCAAACGACGCTCCATCGATCTGTAGATGTTTGACAGTCAGGGCGACGATCTCCGGCTTGGTCGCGGGCGGCGTCTGGCCGTTGATAATAAGCACGGCTCGAAACAATGCCGCAAAACTCGACAGGCTTTCCGCCATTAGCCGTTTCAATCCATCGACCGAAGCCGACGCAGGGATATATTGCCGGCGAAGCTGTATCAGCTTGCTGCGAAGTTCGTATTCGGTTTGCAGCCGCAAAAACTTGTCCGATATTTCGAGCCCCGCAAGCACGTCGGGGCCAAACAAAACCTTGTGTGCGACAGTCATTTGGTGAAATTCGATCGGGAATACATCAGCCGCATTTTGCAGTTCGGATTCGGTAAAATAAACCGGAACCGGGTTGCCGAGCCGCGTCCATTCGCGGATGCAGGCCTGTGCATTTCTGAGATCCGCGGGGCCGATCTTTTTTAACGCGACGAGTATGTTGTAATCCGATTGGCGGGGCACAAAATCACCCGCAGCCGCCGAGCCGTAAAGCACAACAGACACAAGATTTTCACGGTGCGTTGACCGCAGATCGTCAATAAAATCAGCGAAATAATGGTTCATATTACCAATCTCCTCCCGAACCTCCACCTCCAAAATCACCTCCGCCAGAGAAGCCGCCAAAATCGCTTCCGCCGGATGAACTGCCCCAATCACTGGACGAACTCGAGGAGCTACCACCCGACAGCGCAGAGCCGATAATACCGCCTATGACTGCCGACGCGATGTTCCCGGCGACATCATCGTTACTACGATTGCCGCCAAATCCGCCGCCGCCCCAGCGGTTGCGGTCACCGGCGGATGGGCCGCCTTTGTTGCCGCGTGAGGCTATCAGTATAACGACCACGATCAGAATTATTCCCGCACAGCAGAATATTCCAAAAAACGCACCACCGGAACCACTGTCCGTGCCAGTGGGTTTTGCTGTATTCGCTTTGCCGGCCGTATTGCCTTTGTCGCGGATGGTTGCGATGTAGGCGTCGATGGTGTCATTGATGCCCTTGGCGTAGTTGCCCTTTTTGAACTCCGGCACGAGGAATTGTCGCTGTAAACCACCAACGACGCCGTCGGGTAGCTCGTCTTCGAGATCTTTGCTGACCTGTGTGAAATATTTGCGGTCGTCGATAGCGATAAAGAGTAGAGCGCTTGGGTTATCGTCATCAACAGTTCCAATTTTCCAGCCGCGGGCGACGGCGAGGGAATAGTCGAAAATTGCCCGTTCGCCGGTCGTTTTGACGACTGCAATGGCTATCTCGACGGACGGGTTTGTTGTGTCTTTGAGATTTTTGAGCTTGGTTTCGAGCTGCTGTTTGGTCGCCGGGTCGATAACGCCGGCGTAATCGTTGACAAAACCGGTCGGCGGCGGCAGCGGCGAAGTATTTTGCGACCATGGCTGGTTTTCTTGGGAAAACGCCGTTAGTCCGGCGAGCAGGATCGCCAGTATGATGGGCAAGGGTTTCAATTGTCGCGGCAAAAAATTACGTTTCATCAAATATGAACAGAGTTTGCCAAATCCTTAAACAATACGAAAGCTTGCGACGCGATGTTCGCTAAATCGCGTTACGCTAGCGGCGGTCAACCTGTATGACTTTCGCCCGGAAAACACGCATTGCCGCACGCACCGAAGGGTGAGCGTTGGCGTACGCAAGTAGCTCTTCTTCCGTTGGATCGGCCGTCAGTGCGGGCAGCTCGATGTCCTCTTGTTTCGGGGCCATTTCGTCTCTAAGTTTTGCTGCCTCAAGTGTTGGAACGACCGCTGCGGCGTGCGATGAGCCGTTTGATGCAGGCCGTTGCACGGGAACCGGTGGAGTAATGGTCCCACCTAAAAGAGAAGCGATCAGGGCGTCCGGATCACGTATCGGCAGCAGGTCGTCGCCGACAATTTCCAATTTTGCTTCGTAGGCATCGTCGAGCCTTTTATCCTCGAAATGCTCCATTTCGTCCGCAGACAATCGTGCCAAGCGAACCGGCGGAGCAGGCCGCTCTCGTACAGGTTGACGCATCGGTTCGGGCATTTGCTCAGGTTCGACGGGCGGTTCGTCTAGGTCCTGAATGTAATCGGGCGGCTCGTCGGCGAATGGCGATCGTTCCTCGACAGACGGAGCGCTCTCAACTGTCGGCAGAGGTTCAGGTTCTGCAACCGGAATTTCAACGCGGGGCGGCTCGGCGATAGGCGTTTTATTGACCGGTGGGTCAATTTTCAGAGTTTTTTTTTCCTGCGAAGCATCGGATGATGCTGTTGCGGCACTGCTCGATGACGTAGCAGTTGGCAGCGGGGCTCCTGACGATAAGGCATTGAGGCGTTCGAGGATGTTTTCGATACCGGCGACGCTGCGCATTTCGATGAGCTTTATCAGGCCGACCTCTAGGACGTATCGCGGATGTGCGGCCTCGCGAAGGCTTGCTTCGGTTTCGCATAGGGAATTGAAGAACCGCAGCAGATCGGCCTCGGTAAACGCGGCGGACATCGACCGCATTTGTTCGGCGTTGAAAACGGCGGTTTCGAACAGCTTGCTCTCGTCGCCCGCGACCTTGAAAACGAGCAGATCGCGGAAAAGGCCGAGCACGTCGCGGCAAAAATTACGCAGGTCGTGGCCGCGTCCGATGAGGTCATCGACGACCGCGAGAACTTGTTTTGGGTCTCTTTCCGTAATCGCGGAGATGACCTTTGACAGCACCTCGACGCCGGCAAATCCTAGGGCATTAGTCACGTCGGGAGCCGTAATTTGCTCGCCCGAAAAGCTGATGACCTGATCGAAATTGCTCTGTGCATCACGCATCGAACCTGTGCCTGAGCGGGCAAGCTCACGCAGTGCGTCGTCGTCGATATTGATCTTTTCGGCGTCGGCGATCAGCTTCAAACGGTCAAATATCTTTTGCAGCGGGATGGTCCGAAACTCAAATTCCTGACAACGTGACAGGATCGTGTCGGGCACCTTGTGCAGCTCGGTCGTCGCCATTACGAAAACGACGTTTTCGGGCGGTTCCTCAAGCGTTTTTAGCAGCGCGTTGAACGCCGGTTTTGAAAGCTGATGCACCTCGTCCACGATAAAGACGCGATAGCGGTCGCGGGTCGGGTTGAAGTTGATGTTTTCGATGATCGTTTCGCGAACGTCATCGATGCCCGTGTGCGACGCGGCATCAATCTCAAGCACATCGATCGAGCGGCTCTCTGATATCTCGACGCACGAAGGGCATGGGTCCGGGTCGGTCAGCAGGCACGGCGTGAGATTGGGTTTGTCCTTTGTTTTGTGACAGTTAAGTGCCTTAGCTAAGATGCGTGCGGTGGTCGTTTTACCAACGCCGCGTGCTCCAGAAAACAGGTACGCGTGATGCAGACGGTCGTGCTCGAGAGCGTTACGCAGCGTCTGCGTAATGATCTCTTGGCCGGTGACCTCTTCAAAGGTCTGCGGCCGCCATTTTCTTGCGATCACCTGATAGGACATTTAATTAAGAATAAAGGGAAAAATGGAAAATTGAAAGTTGAGGCACAAAAATCAAGCCCGCCTAGCGGGCGATAGCGTAAAGCCACGGGTGCAAACCCGTGGGAAGATACAAGCATAAATTGTATGAGCCTGCGTAGCAGGCGACAGTGGACCGTTTTTGGAGTGCAATGTGGGGAACTGTCGCTATCTACGATAGCCTGACCATCTTTTTATGGACATACCACGGGTTTACACCCGTGGCTATATGCCGACACCCGCTCCGCGGGCTAGATGTCACTCAGCGACATTTGCATGAAAAAAGATGGTTTGTGAGCGTGTCAAATCGACAATAACGGCCGCATCGGAGGTTTGTGCGAGTCGTTTCGGGACAAACGAGAGATTTTCACCCGTGATCCTCCACTCCGCCGTTTCACCCGTTTTTGCGGGAATCTCCGTTTTCACCGTGCCGCTGCATCGATTATCGTAATCGCATACTTGACAGAATGTTGCAAAGATGATACATATATTCATCCAAAGATATGTTTAATAACTGGGAAGAGTTTGCTCTCGGGCCGGAGAATCGACGCGAAGAGATACACGTGACGCTGAACGAAAAGGGCGAGATCATGATCGGGGCGACGGCGGCCGAGCGGTTTAAGAATTTTGACTGGGCCGTGCTGCTATACGACCGCTGGAACGGCCTGATCGGCATCGTGCCCGTCAAGGAGAGGACGCCGAACGCATTTAGGCTCTTCGAAAAATCAAACGGACGGCATCGGGTCATTCGGGCGAACAGATTTTGCCGGTATTACGGCATTTTCATTCCCCAAACCACGGCCTGCAAAGCTGAGTTTGACGAAAAAGGCATCCTGTCGCTAGACCTGCGAGCAACACGGGCGGTGAGGAAGTAGGCGAATTCGCTTTAGGGATGTTGAAACCTAGTTTATTATTTACTCATGTTCGAGGTTATTAAAACAGAGGAAGAAAATGATCGTGCGTTGGAGATTGTCCTAGGCCTGATGAAAAAGGGAGAAATGCGTTCGTCCGAAGAAGCGCGGCAGCTAGACCTGCTTGTAACCCTTATCGAAGATTTTGAAGATAAAGCCTATCCGATGGGTGAATCTGTTGTGCCATCTGACATCCTTCGTTCACTTATGGAAGAGCATGAACTGAAACAAACCGATATGCTCGATGTTTTCGGATCGCAGGGCGTTGTGTCGCAGGTCCTAAACGGCAAACGCGAGATCAGCAAAGCCCAAGCCCGCCGATTATCCGAGCGATTTCGATTGCCGGTGGATATTTTTATTTAAGGGCAAAAAGGCAGAGAATCGCAGGTTAGGAGCCGCGACTAATATCGCGTTCCAGATCTCGTACGGATCTAAAAATGACGCGTCGAAATCGGCGTTCGAGTTCATCATCATTTAAGGCAGCCACGTCCTTAATATTAAAAATACTGAATAGTGTTTTTCTTCTCTCCGTTAAATCAAAATCGTCAAAATTGGGTATGTACTTTGTCCCCGTGAGATTCTTGGTAATCTCATGATAGGTACGAACGAACCGCTTAATTTTTAGCATAGAAAAATCCAGTCCGTATCTCAAACACACTTCTTGAACGTAACTATCAAGATGAAACAAGAGAGAGAGGTCATCTATCTGTGAAAAGAAAAATAGCCAGCCGTATTTACGGTCGTCAAATCTACAGCCAGTAATACGCAGATTTAAATGCCAATTCAATGCTTCGTAATTTTTTCGCTTCGAATAGTGAAATTGGACGATCGATTTGAGAATGGAAAGCTTGATCTTTTCAATCGACTTTTTGCGAACAGATAGCCCGTGAGGTGTTGTGACGTATCCGAGATACGATATGGACTGGGTTAAATCGCCATTCTCCGATTTGTGTGGATGAATATCAAGATCAAGTTTTTTTAAGGACCTCGTCAGGGTGGTCGTAATGGAAACAACATCCGGTTGAGAGCAGAGTATCAGAATATCGTCAACGTATCGAAAGTAGCGATAATGCGGTTGCTTTTTCTGATAGTTGTCGAATCCAAGTAAATATATGTTCGCCAGCAGATTAGAAATTGACAAGCCTTGAGGAATGCCCCGTTGATTGTGCGGATGACGGTCGTTTGGGTGTACAACCGTTTGCTTCATAAGTGCTTTAGAGATTAATGAATTGATTTCCGGAGTTCTTATCCGGGCTCGTAACTTTTTTTGCAGGATTGCATGATTGATGGACGGATAATAATTTTGAACGTCTAGTTTAATAAAATGAGTATACTTGCCCGAGGCCAGTTCCTTCTTCAGATCGTTAATAATTTGATGGACAAGAACGTTTGCATGCGCGACTCCAAATGCATCTTGTAAGACAAGATTTAAAGCCTTCAGTACGATTCGATCTCTTATGGTTGGGATAGAGATTAGCCTAGGAATGGAGTCTCGCCCTTTCAAAATTAATTTCTCTTTAAAGTAATTAAACTTATATGATCCGTTCGATGCCTTACGATTGATTGTAGCTAGACTGTGATCAATGTTTCTTTCAAATGATTTTCGGTTAATTCTATCAATACCGACGGCCGAGCCCTGTTGAATACTCTCTAAATAGATGTTCATCAGGCCCTCAGGGCTAAAGGCTTCTTTAAACTTGTCGTTAGCACTCATAGCTGTAGAAAAGTCCATCCAAAATAGAATGGCACGACGACTAAAGTCATAAGGATAGTAACCCTAAGTAGTTTGTGTGCGATCAATTTAAGCCATTCTTTTTTTTCCAAATTGAATTCGGGGTCGTGCTGTAGCCGGTATTTTGCCGTGAGATAATCACAATGCGTGTGATTTTCATTTGAGTTTTGTAGCTCCGCATATTTCTGTTCAATCTCACTTAATTTACTTGGCTTAGCGGTTGAGGGAAGCGACTTGGCTTCCATATAAAGAATGTCAAGAGCGATGTAACAGGCCTTAAGCGAGGCGGCTCTCTCCTGGAATCTGCTCGTCGAGACCTGAATGGACGCGCAAAGAGTGATGATTGATGCAACTAAAGAGCCGAAAGAGTAATCGACACTCGCATTCTTGAAATCCACCGCTGAAACAATTACGAGCAACAGCGAAAAGTAAGGAATGAGAAGCATTGACCAAAATGCATTCCATTCCAATCTCGTTGCAGCCTCAATCCGCGATTTTCTGGTTATCCAAATTTTCTCAGCAAGAGATTTCACTTGGGATGCGGTCATTAGTATTTTAGGGAGTCCTGATTATTAGTAGTTGTTGAACACCCTATTTGAAAGGGTTTGCATAAAACAAGGAGTAAACTCCTCTTTAGTAGATTCATCCTAATGGATTAGCACTAGGATTCAACTAAGACTCCCATCCGGGTAATATAGCCTATATATTGCCTAGTCGCAAAATGGAAATCGGTGATGGATATGGGCTGGCCGCTCCTTCGTAAGGAGAAGGGGGATTTTTGTTGCCGCAATTATTTTTAATTATCCCATTGCGAGACGTCGCGGTCTTCGGGTTTGGGAACGGGGCGGTCGCTGCCGTCGGGGACGAGCCAGTATTCGACTTGGGGTTGGCTGCGGTAGCCGCCGAAGATGATCTGGATGCTTTCGGGGAAGATGCGGGCGGCATAGACCATGCGGTCGCGGCCGGCGGCGATGAATGGTTCGAGGCGGCTGATGTCGTAGAACTGGTCGTCGGCGTAATAGATCATGATGCCGTATGAGCCTTTGGTTTTGGCGACTGCGCTCGCGAACTTTTTGTTTGCCCAGCTAAATCTGATCGCATCAAGCTCTTCGGCGGTGAGAGGTGGTTTTTCGGAATTGTCGGTATCGACAATAGCGTTTGCGGCAAAGACGATCTGGTTTTGAAGCTCGGGCGGTATAGTCGTCAACGGACCGGTCGGGCTCGGGTTTGGCTGCGTCGTTGGCAGATCTGGAATGTATGGTCGCCCGTCGGTATCCTCGTCGAAATGCTCTTCGAGATCGCGGTAGACGACCGCGCGATTTACAAACTCATATACGTCGTCATCGGGAAAGATATTCTTAGCCCACAGGACGGTGCCTTTTGGCGTTTTTGGTGCGGGAACGGTCTTTGACGGTAGAGGCGGTTTGCTGCCGGCCTCGACAAAGAAAAACTCGGCACCGTCGGTTTTGCGATAGCCGCCGTCGATCATTACGAACTGAGCATCGGTTTGCTGCTGAACTCTCATAGCCGCACGGATGAGTTCGGCAAAATGATTGCGTCCGCGATCGGCGGGCAGCGTGTCGACACTTTTGTAAGTGATGACGTAGGCGTACGTTCCGGCCGGTTCGCTTTTTAGACGCTCAAACAGGACCGCGACGTTGATGTAAAGCTCGTTGTCGTCGATGTGGCCAAATTCGTCGATCTTTTCGGCGGTAAGACGGTTCGCGCTTGGAATGCATTTTTGAGCATCCTGTGCGGCGGCGATTGCGCCAAAGGCGAACAAAACAATGGTGACGGCGGCGATGTATTTGTAGTTGGCGGTTCTCATATCGTTTGGATATTGAACGAGCCACGTGCATATAACTTGCGAAACAAAAAAGGCCACCTGCAAAGCAGATGACCTGATTTTAGAAATGGCGGCTTCAGACCTGATCGCAACACACGCTCGAAATTGCTACCGTTGCTCGATTCCTCGCCTAGCGGAGTTCACAACAAAACGTTGTGCGGGGCCTGAAGCCATATGGCGGAAAGGGTGGGATTCGAACCCACGGAACCCTTTTGAGGTTCACTACATTTCCAATGTAGCCAGTTCAACCACTCCTGCACCCTTCCGGTTTGTTAGATTGTCAAAAGTTGGAATTCCCGTTTCAACCGGCCTTCCTGCTCATCGTTAGCCGCCTAAAGGCGGGACTCCGAGCATAAGATCTAGTCCGCGTCTTCTTCGGTGGACTCTGCCGGTTCCTCAGCAGATGCGGGTTTTTCGTCGTCGCCCACCATCCAACTATAAACAATGCCCGCGAGCAATGCACCTAAAATTGGTGCGACCCAGAAAAGCCAAAGCTGTGATATCGCCCATCCGCCAACGAAAACTGCCGGGCCGGTGCTGCGTGCCGGGTTGACCGATGTGTTGGTCACCGGGATCGATATCAAATGGATCAGCGTTAGACACAGGCCGATCGCTACGGGGGCAAAGCCTTTTGATGCCAGCTTATGCGTCGCTCCGAGAATGACGACTAAGAAAAAGAACGTCATTACGACTTCGGTAACAAAGCCTGCAAGTGCCGAATAACCGCCCGGCGAATGTGTGTCAAACCCGTTCGACGCAAAACCACCCGCTAGGGAAAACCCTGCTTTGCCGCTGGCGATCACATATAACAGGCCCGCTCCGCTGATCGCCCCGAGCACTTGTGCGATCACATACGGCAAGATCTCGTTTGCCGGAAATCGCTTTCCGGCCCATAACCCAAAGGTCACCGCTGGATTTAGGTGACATCCCGAAATGTGGCCGATAGCAAAAGCCATAGTCAGCACCGTTAAACCAAATGCGAGCGAAACACCCGCAAAACCGATGCCGAGATTAGGATACGCTGCCGCAAGAACGGCACTGCCGCATCCGCCGAGAACGAGCCAAAGCGTACCGATAAATTCGGCCGACAATCTTTTTGTTAAAGGCATAACGATATTCTCCTGTTAGTGATGGAATCAAAGGGTGAGACGTTAACGCTTTACAACTTCAAATATCAAATGGCGGAGAGGGTGGGATTCGAACCCACGGTACCCGTAAAGGCACAACAATTTTCGAGACTGCCCGATTCAACCACTCTCGCACCTCTCCGCGAAACGAAAGTATAAAGGATAAAGGCGAAAGGATAAAGTGACGAGGGGTTACTTGCGGCGTGCTTGAAAGAAATTTTGCATCAGCGAGCGGCATTTGTCGGCGAGAACGCCCGACGTTATCTCCATACGGTGATTTAGATCGGGGCTGTCGCAGACGTGGAAATGGGTCTCGACGGCACCAAAACGCTCATCTGCGGCGCCATATACGACGCGGGCGACGCGGGCGTTGACGAGGGCTCCGGCACACATTGCACAGGGTTCGATAGTTGTGTAAACGGTCGTGCCGTTAAGCCGGTAATTGCCGGTGCGGATCGCGGCGGTGCGTAGAGCGAGAATCTCGGCGTGGGCGGTCGGGTCGTTGTTCTTGATGGTGCGATTCGATGTCGCGGCGAGTATCTTGCCGTCAGCATCGACGATGACTGCGCCGACTGGCACCTCGCCGAGCTTTTCGGCTTCGCGTGCGACGTGTATCGCCCGCCACATCCAGTTTTCATCCTGATCCATCATCGTTTCTGAGTTTAGCTGAAAGCCCACAATCTTGCATCCGAACACCTAAAATGTTACATCTTATTACGATAAGTTTTTTGTCCCCTCGAAAGCTAAACCGCCTGAAACGCTATGAACGACGACGTTCGTCCCGGTTCACAACCAGTTGATCAGGACATTCATATCACGAATGTGCCTCAGTCGTTCCGCGCCTTTGCCGAGGAGGTCAACAAGCGTGCGCAAAAGCCGCGAACGACGCCGCTGACCATCCCGCAAAAGCTGGCCCCGGCTGAATTTAATACGGCGCTCGTACATTTTTATCGCGGTGAGATACAGCGGTCAAACGTGTGGCGAGGACGGCTCGATGCGACGACAAACTGGGCGGTGATCACGGCGGGGGCGACGTTGTCGTTTGTATTTAGTTCGCCGGACAACCCGCATTTTGCGATACCGATCAACACACTACTCGTTTCTATATTTCTATTTATGGAGGCCCGCCGGTATCGTTATTACGAGGTGTGGGCAAATCGTGTGCGTGTGCTTGAGACGGGGTATTTTGCCCCAATGCTGTCGCACCGCACGATACCGCCGGACAAAGAGTGGGCCGAACATATATCAGCCGATCTGATGTCTCCGCGATTTACCATTAGCGAATGGGAAGCTGTCGGGCGGCGTTTGCGATCAAATTATCTGTGGATATTTGTGCTGCTGTCGCTGTCGTGGACGCTGAAGATCTATATTCATCCTTCGCCGATCCCTGTTGCGACTGAGGCTGATCGTAAGATATTTTGGGACCTATTTTTTCAGCGGGCGACGGTCGGATTGGCACCGGGCTGGCTGGTCGTGCTGTGCGGGGCTTTATTTAACGCCATAATACTATTCGTCGCATTTAGTACGCTCAAGCTCAAAGACGCGTCGAGCGAGGTGCTGCCGCTTGAGAGTTTTGAGTGGCATCCGCTAAAGCAGGTGTCGGATTGGGCGGAATCAAACCTAAAACGGCGAAACCCGACTCGCCGATCAAAGAAAGCACGTCAACGCGTGCGTTCAATTCACAAAACAGAGATCTAATACTTAAGGAGTTATATTATTTATGCCGATCGATATGGAAGATCGCGGACAAGCGCTCGAAAACGAGTATTTTTACCGCAAAGAACAAGAACTTATTGCCAAGATGAAGGCAAAGATCGAAGACGAGAACGCTAAAAGTTTAGAGATCAAATGCCCGAAATGTGACGGTACGCTGATCGAAACGGATTTTGACAAGATCAAGATCGACGTTTGCGACAGATGCGCAGGCGTCTGGCTCGACGCCGGCGAACTGACGCAGATCGCCGACAAGGACGAAGAAAGCGGCTGGTTTGGAAAGCTGTTTGGGTAGATCAGAGGATGTAACCGCAGATGAACGCAGATAGACGCAAATATTTGGGTGTACTTTGGCTGCTGATACTTTTCTCGGGCATCTCAGCTTATGGCCAGGCTACTGCAAAAGCAGATGTTAAGGGCTTTAGCGAGGAAAAACTCAAGAGTGCGTTAATGGCCCGCGATATGCCGTACCGCGTGATCTTGCCGTCAAAATACGCTTCAGATAAAGCCGCCCGATACCCGGTAGTTTATCTTTTACACGGCCTCACCGGGCATTACAGTAATTGGACTGACAAGACGAAACTCATGCAGTATTCGTCGGACCATCAAGTTATTATCGTGACTCCCGAAGGTGATAACGGTTGGTACACGGACAGTGTCTCGACACCAAATGACAAGTACGAAAGCTATATCATCAAAGAGCTGATCCCCGAGATCGACAAAATCTATCGGACGATCGATGGCCGCGACGGTCGTGTGATCGCCGGATTATCGATGGGCGGGTATGGTTCGCTAAAATTCGGGTTCAAGTATCCCTCGCTGTTCACACTCATCGGCTCATTCAGCGGAGCTCTCGGAGCAACCAGTTGGACCGAAAAAAATGCGGGGGCGATAGCAAAATCGATGGATTTGGCTTTTGGGTCTGATGAGGCGAGCGAATCGCGAAAAGCCAATGATATTTTCCGGCTTGTGCGTGAAGTTACACCCGATCAACAAAAAGCCCTCCCGTATATTTACCTATCGTGTGGAACGGAAGACTTTCTGATCGCAAATAACCGTGATTTTCTCAAATTGCTCAACGACAAAAAGATCCCGCATGAATATCGTGAACATCCGGGCGGCCATGACTGGACGTTTTGGGATGGGCAGGTGCGAGAATTTCTGATGGTCGCCGAGCGGAGAATGAAGAAGTAGGAATTGCCCACGAAACACACGAAAAACACGATATTTGAGGCCGGTTTGATCTGATAGTTTCGCGTTTTTTGTGTGTTTCGTGGACAAATATTTTTATGCTCAATTTTGCAATGGAAACTGCCCGCGATGCCGGGCAGTTGTTGCTCGAAAAATTTGATCGCGGGATCGCCGTCCACAAAAAGGGCGATATCAATCTCGTGACCGAGGCCGATCTTGCGAGCGAGGCTCTCATCATCGAGCGGATCAAATCGCATTATCCTAAGCACTCGATACTTGCCGAAGAATCCGGCGAGGCCGTCACCATCGGCGGCGACAATACGTGGAAATGGATCATCGATCCGCTCGACGGCACGACAAATTACGCGCACGGCTATCCGTGCTTTGCGGTGACGATCGCACTTGAGCATGAGGGCGAGATCGTCATTGGCGTGACTTATGATCCGACGCGGGATGAGATGTTTGCCGCCGAACGCGGGCGCGGTGCGAGCCTTAATAACAAACCGATCCGTGTGTCGGGTGCCGAAGAACTTGGCGATTCGCTGATCGTCACCGGCTTTCCTTACGATTTCAAACGCCGCGAAGATTTTGCCCGTCATCTGACGCAATTTTTGATCCGATCACGCGGTGTACGGCGTGACGGTTCGGCGGCGATAGACCTTGCGTATGTCGCGTGCGGACGTTTTGACGGAATGTGGGAAGAGGGGCTCAATCCGTGGGATATGGCAGCGGGCGTTTTGCTTATCGAAGAGGCCGGCGGACAGGTAAGCGGCTATGACAACTCAAAATTTAGCATCTATTCGCCGCCGATGCTTGCGAGCAACGGGCTGATCCACCGGCAGATGTCCGAGGTGCTAACCAACTAGCTGACTTTATCCTTTGACCTTAATCCTTTATCCTTTAACTCATGTCGTGGTTTAAGAGAGACAAGCCCAAGATCGAAGACGTCGATGGGGGCGAAGAGCAGACCGTCCGCACCGAGGGTATTTTTGTAAAATGCCCCGATTGTGAGAGTGCTCTGTACAAGCGCGAGCTGACCGATTCGCATGAGGTCTGTACCCATTGCGGCTATCACTTTCGCTATACGGCTGAGGGGCGTCTCAAGGATCTGTTTGACGACGGCCGATACGAAAAGCTTGATGAAGAGGTGATGTCGGGTGACCCGCTCGATTTCTTTGACTCCAAACCCTACAAAGACCGGATCGATCAGGCAAAGTCCGCATCGGGCCTGCCCGAAGCGATCATCTCCGGCAAGGGATTGGTTGGCGGACACCTAACATATGTTGGTGCAATGGATATGTCGTTCATCGGCGGTTCGATGGGCTCGGCGGTCGGTGAAAAGATCACGCGCCTTGCCGAAGCGGCGCTTGAGAACCGCGGTGCTCTGGTCATTTTTGCTGCGTCAGGCGGTGCCCGTATGCAGGAAGGCACGCTCTCGCTAATGCAAATGGGCAAGATCTCTGCTGCTCTGCAGCGGCTACACGAAGCTCGATTACCGTTCATTTCAGTTCTCACCGATCCGACAACAGGCGGCGTTACCGCGAGCTTTGCGATGCTCGGTGACGTAAATCTGGCAGAGCCGAAAGCGCTGATCGGTTTTGCCGGCCCTCGCGTCATCGAACAAACTATCCGCCAAAAACTGCCAAAAGGCTTTCAACGGAGCGAATTCCTACTCGAACACGGCATGGTCGATATGGTCGTTGACCGCCGCGAAATGCGCGACACAATCATCAGAATGCTCGACTTTATGATGAACAAGCAGGTCGCCGCCTGATCTCAAGGGCATGGACTTCGCCGAATCAACTAAATATCTCTACTCACTCGGTAACGAAGTCTTGGCAATGAAGCTGGGGCTGGAAAACATTCGTACGCTGCTCGACGAGCTAGACAAACCACACGAAAAATATCTGAAAGTACAGGTCGCCGGGACGAATGGCAAGGGGTCGGTGTGTGCTTTTTTGAACTCGATATGTCTGGCGGCGGGCATAAAGACGGGGCTTTATACTTCGCCGCATTTAATCTCGATCACCGAACGCATTTGTATAAATGGTGTTGATATCAGCGAAGGTGATTTTGCACGGCACGCTAACCTCGTTCGTGAAGCGGCAGAGGACCTGTTGGCTAAAGGAAAACTCGAATACCGCCCCACTTTTTTTGAACAGATGACGGCGATAGCACTCGTCGCCTTTGCCTCAGAGGGAGTAGAACTTGCGATACTCGAAACCGGCCTCGGCGGACGGCTAGATGCAACGACCGCTGCAAATGCCGAGATCGCCGCAATCACGCGGATCGACCTCGATCATCAGGAATATCTCGGTGACACGATCGAGGAGATCGCGACGGAGAAGGCGGCGATAATACACGCGGGATCGACAGTTGTCGTTGGTGAGCAATCTCCCGAAGTGCTGAATGTAATATTTGGGAGATGTTCGGAGTTTGGTCTTAAGGTAATATGCACAACGGCGCACTCCGCGCGGCCCGCGTTTCCGCTTTTGGGATTGAACGGGCGACATCAGATCGAGAACGCAAAAGTTGTGAGCCTTGTCGCTGAAAAACTAAACGCATATTTTTCCATAACCTCTGAGGACATAATTAGTGGGCTTCAAAACGCACGGCATCCCGGACGGCTGGAATACGCTGGAAAATATCTTTTTGACGGAGCCCATAATATCGGTGGTGCGAACGCTTTAGCGGATTATATTCGCGAGTTTGAAACACGGCCGATCACGCTTGTTTTTGGCGCAATGAATGATAAAAACGTCGCCGAGATTATGGCAGTACTCGCTCCGCTTGCAGATCGGATAATTGTCACCGAGCCGTCAAATTCACGGTCGCTGTCATATCAAGAGCTTCTCGAACAAATGCCCGCGGGTATTTCAAAAGAGAGGGCATTTGCGACTGACAATGTGAAAAGTGCGATCGATATCGCTAATGAGGTCACGCCGGATGATGGGATCATGTTGGTGACGGGTTCACTTTATCTGGTCGGAGAGGTTAAGAGCATTCTGAAATCTCAAATTTGAGATTTGGTAATTCAAAATTAAGATAGATATATGCACAAATTAGTATTGATCCGCCACGGCGAGAGCCAGTGGAATAAAGAGAACCGATTTACGGGGTGGAAGGACGTTGACCTTTCCGAAAAGGGCATTGACGAAGCTCATGCTGCGGGTAAATTATTGAAAGCAGAGGGCTTTGCGTTTGACGAGGCTTACACCTCCGTTCTGAAACGGGCGATCCGCACGCTGTGGATATCGCTTGATGAGATGGATCTGATGTGGGTGCCGGTGACGAAGACCTGGCTGCTGAATGAGCGGCATTATGGCGGTTTGCAGGGGTTGAACAAAGCCGAGACGGCGGCTAAATATGGCGATGAACAGGTGCTTGTGTGGCGTCGAAGCTACGACATTCCACCGCCTGAGATGGACGATACGGACGAGCGTTATTTGGGCAATGACCCCCGTTACGGCTCGATCGTAGATTTTCCGAAAACGGAGTGTTTGAAAGACACTGTTGATCGCGTTGTGCCGTATTTTGAGAGCGAGATCAGCCCAAAGATCCGTGACGGGAAACGGCTCATCATCGCGGCGCACGGCAACAGTTTGCGGGCGCTGGTCAAGCATTTGGACGGCATCGCGGACGACGATATTGTGAATCTAAATATCCCGACCGGCGTGCCGCTCGTATATGAGCTGGATGCCGATCTAAAGCCGATAAAAAACTACTATCTCGGCGATGCGGACGCGATCAAGGCGGCACAAGATGCGGTTGCAAATCAAGGCAAAGCAAAATAAGTAAAAAGGAAAAAGTAATAAGCCAAAGGTAAGATCAAGAATATGTCGAAAATTTTCGCGGTTGTTTTTGTCATCGCGGCGTTCACGCTCAGCGTTGCCGCGCAGAAAAACCAAAACGTATCAAATAGTGATATCGCCGGCGGGCTGAAAGAGGCTCTGGCAAAGGGAGTCTCGTCGGCGGTCAATTCGCTTGGTAAAGAAGACGGCTTTTTTAAGAATGTCCGCGTCAAGATACCGCTGCCAAAATCGCTGCAAAAGATCGAGAAACTCGCTCGTGTTGCGGGACAGGGCAAATCGGTTGACGAATTTGTGCTCTCGATGAACCGTGCCGCTGAAAAAGCTGTACCGGTCGCGATCGACGTTTTTGTCGATGCGATCAAAAAGATGACGTTTGACGACGCGCGGCAGATACTGTTTAGCGGCAAGGATGATTCGGCAACGCAATTTTTTCGCAAGACGAGCGAGGAAACCTTGCGGTCAAAATTTCGCCCTATTGTCGAAAAATTTACGACCGAAGCGGGCGTCACGCAGAAATACAAAACGATGATCGGCAAAGCCGGTTTTGCCGCACAATTTCTTGGCAAAGATGCCACCGACCTTGATGGATATATAACGCAAAAGGCTCTCGACGGCCTGTTTCTGCTAGTCGCCGACGAAGAGAAAAAGATCCGCAAAGATCCGATCGGGCGTACGACGGACTTGCTGCGTAAGGTGTTTGGGATCCTCAAATGATCCAGTACGTCCTAGCTTAAACCACCCGCTACCGCAGGTGGTTCTGACTTTATGTGGCAAAAAGCCATTTTTATATTGCTGATATTATTTTGCCTGTCGCCGTGGGGTTCGCCTTTTTTGGCGCTCGCTCTTGGGCTCGCGATGGCGTTGACTATCGGAAACCCTTTTCCTCAACTCGTTGGTAAACCGACGACGTATCTATTGCAAGCGTCGGTCGTCATGCTCGGATTTGGGATGAACCTCGGTGCCGTGCTCAAGGCCGGACGCAGCGGGGTACTTTTTATTCTGGGGGTCGTATTCGGTGCTCTGATCCTCGGATTTCTGTTTGGGAAACTGCTCGGCACATCTAAACGAATAACGACATTGATCACGGTCGGCACGGCAATCTGCGGCGGATCGGCTATTGCCGCAGTCGGGCCGGCGATCAAAGCTGAGAACGACGAGATGTCAGTCTCACTCGGCACCATTTTTGTCCTTAATGCCGTCGCACTTTTTGTTTTTCCGTTTGTTGGCCATTCACTGAATATGTCTCAGGAGCAGTTTGGACTTTGGGCGGCGATAGCAATACAAGACACGAGTTCGGTCGTCGGTGCATCGTCGGCTTACGGTGCGGCAGCGCTTGCGATCGCTGCGACGGTAAAACTGGCACGAGCATTGTGGATCGCGCCCTTTGCACTCGCTCTCTCTTTTATATTCCGCGAAAAAGATGCCAAGGCAAAGATCACGGTGCCTTGGTTTATCTTTCTTTTTTTGGTGGCAGCCGCGATCCGCACGTTTATGCCGCCCAAATTTCCGCCCAGTATATTTGACGCTCTGGTGAACCTCGCAAAAGCTGGATTTACCGTAACGTTGTTTCTCATCGGCCTGAGCCTGTCAGTTGCGATGCTAAAAAAGGTTGGCCCTCGGCCATTTCTCCTCGGTGCGATCATTTGGGTGATCATTGCCTCACTGGCGCTCCTTGCCGTTCTTAACTTTGCCTAGCGAACTGGTATAATACTCGTTTCGGCCATCGGCCCTGAGCCAGACTGTAATGAGTATCAAGCAGATAACCGTGCGCGGAGCACGCCAGCACAACCTCAAAAATATCGATGTCGATATACCGCGCGATAAGTTTGTCGTGATCACGGGGCTGTCGGGGAGCGGTAAATCGTCGCTGGCGTTCGACACGATCTATGCCGAAGGGCAGCGCCGTTATGTCGAATCTTTATCAGCTTACGCCCGCCAATTTCTCGATCAACTAGAAAAGCCTGATGTCGATTCGGTCGAGGGTTTGTCGCCCGCGATCTCTATCGAGCAAAAAACGGTTTCGCGTTCGCCCCGCTCAACGGTCGGTACGGTGACGGAAATTTACGATTTTTTCCGGCTGCTATTTTCGTCGATAGGACAGCCGCATTGCCATCAGTGCGGCCAGCCGATCACGCGGCAATCGGTCGATCAGATCGTTTCCGGCATCTCTGACCTGCCGGACGGCGAGCGGGTGATGATACTTGCACCTATAGTTCGCGGACGTAAGGGTGAATTTAAGAAAGAACTCGAAAAACTACACAAAGACGGGTTCTTGCGGGCGCGTATCGATGGCGAACTGCGTCAACTTGACGAGGAGATCATCCTCGACAAACGCAAAAATCACACGATCGAGGTCGTGGTTGACCGTCTGCTGATGAAAGAGGGCGTTCGCGAACGTCTGAGTGAGTCGGTAAAAACCGCCCTTAAACTCACCGGCGGTGCGGTGCTCATTTCGATCATCGACGGAGATGAAAAGCTCTATTCCGAAAAGATGGCGTGCGTCGATTGCGGCATCAATATCCCGCCGCTCGAACCGCGTTCGTTCTCGTTCAACTCGGCTTTTGGAGCGTGCAAACGCTGTCAGGGCATCGGCACGGTGATGGAGATCGACGCGAAAAAGATCGTCCCCGACGAGAGTTTACCCGCCGGAAAGATCGATTTTCTCAACGGCGTTGACAAAGCTGGTGCGACGTTTTTGCGTGGGGCGCTGGTTGCGATAATCGAGAAATTTACCGAGGGCGACAAACTCGAACCGCCGACCGGCAAGGAAAAAGAACGCAAAAGTAAGCGTAAAAAGTCGAAAGACGGCGGTGCGGGCGAATCCGCACAGGTTCTGCTCGACACCAAATTTGCCAATCTGCCGCAGGAGATCCGCGATGCGTTTTTTCACGGAACAAAACGGCGGATGACGTTTCGTCATGGAGATTACAAGTTTGAACGCGACTGGCGTGGGGCGATGCGGGCGATGAGCGAGCGGATCGAAAATCCGCCGTCGGAAAAGATCAAAGCCGCCCTTGAGGAACTGATCGCACCGGTCGCGTGTCCGGGCTGTGACGGCAAGCGTCTGCAGCCTGACAGCCTGGCGGTTCGCGTCAACGGCCTAGGGATCGGCGATTATACAAGTCTGCCGATCTCGGATTCGGTGAAAAAGATCGACGCTATCAAGCTGTCCGCACGCGACGAAAAGATCGCCGGCCTGATACTAAAAGAGATCCGTGACCGCACGCGTTTTCTCGATGCGGTGGGGCTTGGGTATCTGACGCTCGACCGTTCGTCGGCTTCGCTGTCGGGCGGCGAAGGGCAGCGGATACGGCTTGCGACACAGATCGGGTCGCAGCTTCGCGGCGTGTTATATGTATTGGATGAACCGTCGATCGGGCTGCATCCGCGTGACAACGAACGCCTTCTCGAAACGCTGCATACGTTGCGCGATCTTGGCAATTCGGTGCTGGTCGTTGAGCACGATGCCGAGACCATCGAGTGTGCGGATCATGTCATCGACCTCGGGCCGCTCGCCGGGACGCACGGCGGCGAGATCATTGCCGAAGGCACGCCGCAGGAGATCGCCAAGAATAAAGAATCGCTGACCGGGCAATATCTGAGCGGTAAATTGAGCATCGAGGTGCCGGATGTGCGGCGGCTCGCTAACGGCAAACGCATCCGCGTTAAAGGTGCCCGCGCGTACAATCTTAAGAACATCGACGCCGAGTTTCCTTTGGGCTTGCTGACCGTCGTCACGGGCGTTTCGGGTTCGGGCAAATCCACGCTTGTCGAAGAGATCCTCTACCCTGCGCTCTACCGTCACGTTTATAAATCGGCAGTCGAACCGCTCGCTCACGACAGCATCGAGGGGCTCGATCTCGTGGACAAGATCATCGAGATCGACCAAAAACCGATCGGCCGCACGCCGCGTTCTAATCCGGCAACGTTCACGGGGCTTTTTACTCCGCTCCGGGAGCTGTACGCAATGCTTCCCGAATCACGCACTCGCGGCTATAAATCCGGCAGGTTCTCGTTCAACGTCAAGGGCGGCCGCTGCGAAGCATGCGAAGGCGGCGGCATGAAACGTATCGAGATGAATTTTCTGCCCGACGTTTACGTTACCTGCGACGTGTGCCGCGGGCACCGCTACAATCGCGAGACGCTCGCCGTTAAATTCAAGGGCCTGTCGATCGCTGATATGCTCGACACCACCATCGAAGACGCTCTGCCGCTGCTCGAGAATATTCCCGCGATAAAAAAGATCCTCGAAACGTTGCTCGATGTCGGCCTCGGCTATATCAAGATCGGCCAATCGTCCACGACGCTCTCGGGCGGCGAGGCGCAGCGCATCAAACTTGCCAAAGAGCTCTCAAAACGTGCGACCGGCAAAACGATCTACATACTTGACGAGCCGACGACCGGACTGCACTTTGCCGACGTTCACAAGCTGCTCGACGTCCTGCAAAAGCTTGTCGACACCGGCAACACCGTCATCGTCATCGAACACAACCTCGACGTCATAAAATCCGCCGACCACATCATCGACCTCGGCCCCGAAGGCGGCTCCGGCGGCGGCCGAGTAGTCGCAACCGGAACTCCGGAAGAGGTAGCGAAGGTGAAGAAGTCATTTACGGGACAAGCTTTGAAAGCGGTTCTATGACGTCGCTTCAAGCGTCTGACGAAGATTTGAAACATCACGCTGCGGCGGTACGCCGAAGTGCTTTTTGTAGTCGCGGCTGAAGTAGGACGGATCCTCGTAACCGACGCGGAAACCGGCGGTTGCAGCGTCGAGGTCTTCGCCGAGCATTAGGCGGCGGGCTTCCTGAAGGCGGATCTGTTTGTGGAACTGAAGCGGGCTCATAGCGGTGACGGACTTGAAATGATGATGAAATCCGGACACGCTCATTCCGAGATCGCGGGCGATGCTCTCGATCCGCAGCGGACGGTCGAAATTCTTTCTCAGATCGTCGATCGCACGTGAAATACGGCGATCTTCGCGAGCCTGAAACAGGTGGAGCAGACGGCCTGCCTGATTGCCTTTGAGCAGGCGAAAAATGATCTCGCGTTTGATGAGCGGTAGCATCATGCGAGCTTCGTCGGGCTTGTCGAGCAAGCGAACGATTCGAAGCACGGCGTCGAGCAGATCTTCGTCGAGCGGACTGACGTCCATCGCTTTAACTGAAGCACTCCCTTTCAGATCGATGCCCGATTCGATCAAAACGTCGGCGATCAGAGTCGGGTCGAGGTCCATTTTGAAGCTCAGATAAGGGTTTTCTTCG
>CAZIZR010000009.1:0-115217 GCA_964543865.1 uncultured Chloracidobacterium sp. | reverse complement strand
CAAAATGCGACCGTCGCTCAGTGGTACAAAGACCACGGCCGTCACGAAGTGTTTGCACGTGGTAAAGAGGTCGAGCTTGGCGATAAATCGCACGGCCTAAACCTCAACGAAGTCGATCTGACCCGTCCGAACAAGCCGGATATGGAAGGGCCGAAGACCGCTGCCGAGGAAATGCAGATGATGCGTAAGCTCTACCAGCAAATGGTCATGGAAAAAAACCAGATCACCGCCGAACCAATGGTCCAGATCGGCGGCCTCAAACGTGAGAAAAAGAACGAAGACAAAGAAATGGCGATCGCAGAGTAAGTAGCCAGTAGCCAGTAGTCAGAACCGGGAGCGATAGCGACTGGGTTCTTAATTCAAAAGCCTCGCCGAATTCTCGGCGAGGCTTTTCTTCTTAATAGTCTGTCCTATGAGTCCTATAGGACGTATATGTCCTATCTCCTATCTCTTGTCCTCTTTCTTCTGTTCCTCACGCCTCGCCAGTCTTGCTCTAAACATATTCTCTTTCAAACCGCCTTTTTCAACGAAGTCTTTTTCGAGACGGCGTATTTGTTGATTAAGCAGATAGTTGGCCTGATGTATGAGGCAGATGATTATGTTAGCGACGATCTCCGGCGGGCGGGTTTCGATGTATGGCCTATACGACTCATACGACGAATCTTTAGTCGATCCGAGCTTTCTGACAAACATCGCCTCACGCGAATCCTTATCCCACAGCACCGCTCCGCGGACTCTGATAAAGTCGCGATAATCTTCCAGCAGCTCTTCAAAACTCGCCCGCCCGACATTTACGAGCTTTATCTCGGTCTCTTTCGACGTACCGCTCGCCTAACTGCCTTCTAAAATATTCTGCTTGCCGGACCGTGCCGCCTAAAGCTCCCCTCCTGCCTGAGGAGGGGTGGCAACGCTTCGGTGACGGGGTGGTGGGAGGTGGTCTCGCGTCCGCGAAAATTTATCGACATACCGCTCGCAAAAATACACCGTAGCATCATAGATGATCCGGGCCTTTTGAAACGACAACAGATTTTCATACCCGCCATGCGGCGGAATAAACCCTTCGCTCACACCAGCGATTATACTCGACTCGATGAACAAAAAGGCATTTTATTTTGCACCCGACATTTTGCATTCTGCATCGGTTCTCGTGCGTCTCATCCGTCCTATCCACCGCATCCGTTGTTCCGGCTTATCCGCCCTCGTCTCATCAGTCCATCCACTCCACTCGTCTCACCAGTCCCCAAAGAAAAGCCTCCCCGAGTAATCGGCGGGGCTCCTTATTTTCTCCTAATTTGCTATTTAGGGTAATATTTATGACGCACTGAGATTACCGATGCATTCAGAAACTCCTCAACAACTCTCCTTCGATATCTTAGACGACGTAATGTTTCTGAGTCCACAGCAACGAGAAGATGCTCTCTCGAATTTGAACGTCTTGGAGATAGGTCCTTTGGTTGAACTCATTACGTTTTTTGATTCACCTCCTCCAGTTGATCCTAGTAATCCGATAGTTGAATCTTTAGCGGCGGCTCAAAAAGAGGGATGTTCGCCTGCCGTTCATTCTTTTATTAAGTCTTTTGAATTTACCAAAGGCCCTCAGTCAGAAAATGATATTGGAAAGAATGAATGGCAATCATTCTTACTAAGGTGTCAAAAGGCTGCAAACGCAGCGGGTATAGAAATATCTATGGCCAAAGCCATTTCTGCAACCATTGCTGAAATGGCAGAGAACGTCATTTGGCATTCAGAATCTGTTCAATCATCGATTGTGGGATATCAATTTTCCAATGGACGCTTCGATTACGTTGTCGCTGATGGGGGTATCGGTGTTCTAAACAGTTTGAGGAAATCTGCCGAATATTGTGGTATACAGACCTCAAGTGAAGCTTTACTTCTTGCAGTCAGTAACGGGGTGTCCCGCTTCTCTGACTCCTACAGGGGCACCGGATTTAATTCCTTAGTCTTGAACTTAGCTAAGCGTAGTTGTGATATCAGGTTTAGGACAGGTAATAGTAGTCTCACATTCGAAGGTGTACGTTCCTTTCAGAAATCAGCCCCTCCGGAATCAGTTCTACGAACATGTTCCGATATGAAAGGGTTGGTAATAACTTTTAGTTGCACCGTCCCTTGACAAAACATACGCGGCCATTTTATTCTCATTATGCTCACTGCACTAAGTGAGCATAATGAGAAGAATGAAATCGATAACTTTACATAATTTCGTACCGCAATCCGGCTTTCTTACTGGTCTAACGGGCAGGCAAATATATCCGCGCTTGGTTGATGAGTTAGGGCCGGTGCCAATGGCCCAACCCTTCCTCGTGGACTTTAAAGATACCACTGCTACGGGGAGTTTTTTTAGTCAGGCAATTTTCCCTCTTCGCGACTATGCCCGACGCCTGAATCAGTACTTAGTACTGTGCAATCTAAACACAGAAACAAGGCTTGAATTAGCTTGGTTACTTGAAGTCATTTCTGATGCATTTCTTATGTGCGAATCAGACGAAAACGGTGATATTTCGAATGTGACGTGGATTGGTGGATTGGATGAAAAGCAGTGGAGCATTCTCTCAGCGGTGAGTTCATTAGGCGGAGTGGATGCGACCACTTTGTCACAAAAATTCAAAGAGGATCATATCGGCATCACGGGATGGAATAATCGCTTGGCTTCTCTTTCAGCGAAAGGCCTGTTGATTGAGAGCAAATCTGGGCGAAACAAAATCTACAAGTCCGTTATTAGGGAGAACTAACATGGGAACCGAATTTTTCAACAGGAATAAAGGCTCGATTAAGAAAAGTCGAGAGAAACATAAATCTAAAATCGATCAAGAATTGATCCCTAATGTTGCAGAATCTACTGTGATCAATTTTGATGTGTGGGTGGATCGCGGATATAACGCTAATCAAAAGTTTGAGGTTTGCATCGAAAAAGATCGATTGCTTGCGTTACAAGACCGCACCCCAGTAGGTTGGGTGCTGGACGGTAAGACTCAGCTGTTCTTCGATATTTTGGCCGCTGGAGGCCGAGCGGTTGGAGAGTTTGACAGGTATTTGAAACACAGTAGCAAATTATGCCTTAAGGTCAGATTACCCGAAAGAGTTACTAATGGAAGAGAACATCACTGAATATCTTTTTGACGAAAGATACCCGGTTGGACTCGGTTGTGGGAACTGCCGCGATTTATCTATTTGTGGGGGACTTAGCACTAGTGGACTAATTAGTTGTTGGGAGTTATGTTGTGAAGATCCAAAGACCTGTGATTACATTTGCCCTAGAAATGTTGAAGACTTTGTTCGATACACCAATCAAATTAAAGGATTTGAATTTGAAAATATTCCCAGATGCTCCCCCACCAATCTCTCGGAACTGCCATATTATGTCCCACTTATTCTAAGTAATTCTGCAAATCGCAGGGAGAAAATTCGGAGCGATTCAGTTGCAATCCCATTAGAATTTTTAGTTGATCTAGAAAGTGGTGAAGCGAAGTTCAATTCAAAATCCGCATTAGCCGAGCATTTTGGCTTTGAGGAAGATGCGTCGTTGATTATTTCAGGGGTTATGGTAGATGAGCCGTTGGAACGCTATTGGCATATCTCTCGTAGCGAAATAATCGAAAGTATTCGTCAATTGAACCCAACACTCGTAACCTCACCCAACTTCAGCTCGTTTGTAAATTGTCCTCGCTGGGACAATCTAAGTAATCTTAAGAGACTTGCTATTTGCTGGCAGGAATTCATCTCCAAAAGCATTCCTACTGCGATCCACATGAACGCAAGAACCCTTTATGATTGGGAGCGATGGCTCGTTTTCATCAATAGTCGTCCAGAAGTAGAAGCGATTTCATTTGAGTTTGCGACTGTAATCCCCGAACGAAAATCTTGGTACCTTGAACGTCTCATAGAGTTGGCAAAAGGATGTAATCGCAAATTAGCATTAGTGCTTAGGGGTGGCACTGCTCTCATCCCTCAACTTGTCCCGTTTTTCCCCAATCTTACTTTTATTTGCACTGATGCGTATATGAAGGCTGTTCATCGACAGATGGTTTGTGTAGACAATGAAAGTTTTGCAGTAGGACGAGAGAGTGACTATTTTATTGACACTTTGCTAAATGGAAATATCTCTGCAAGACGTGTCGTAATACGAGAAAAGATTGCACAGGGACGATCTAAATAGTTGGCTATCTCCGTTTCCCTAGGGAAGGTAATCCGCCGCTAAAAATCTTAACGTCAGAATTTTTTAGCATTTCGGCCCTCTGCAATTTTCGTACAATTCGATTAGCTGGTCCAAGGATTGGATCTCGAAGAAGATATGGATCGAAATATGCATATTTTAATGCCGGTTGAAGATCATTCGCATAGCGAACCATCAGTTTAATCTCATTATCCTTCTCGGCTTTAAGTAGTAATTCAGCCAGTTTCTTCAGAGTCTTTTCTTTCATTGCGTTTTGTCTAATAGGGTTTCGCGGCAATCCTTTCAAAAAAGGGTTTCAGAAGCATTATTGACCCCGTCTTTTTAAAAAGACGTAATATGCGTCAACCTCCAATCGTACGCATAGTTAGCTTCCAATTCCGTAATAGTGCCGAAAGCTAAAGCCAGACTATATCGATTTCTTTTTCGAGTTGTTTGAATTCGCGGTCGCCGGTTAGGAGGCTGGCTTTGTGGTGTTTGGCTAATGCGGCGGCGAAGCAGTCGGCGTAGGAGATGCCGCCTAGGGCTTTGTAGCGGGCGGCGATCTGGGTTGTGGGCCAGTCAACTTCGACAAATTCGATGCCTAGGCTGCGAATGATGGCGATGGCGCTATCTGCTGATTCGGCGTTGGCACGGCTGGCGATGGTGTACCAGACCTCGCCGACATTGATGACGGACATTAGGAGCGAATCGCCGCGTTCGTGAGCATCGGCGATGATGTCGATGATCTGTGTGACAGCCGGTTCACCTTTTAGGTAAGCCATTATTGGCCATGAATCGAATACGATCTTTCGGCGTGTGGTCATTTGGCCTTTTTGTTTTTGACGCCGAAGTTGTCAAATTTGTGGTCTTCGCGCTCGCGATCGAGTGCGCGTTCGCGCATCAGATCTTCTAAAAGCGGCAGCCCTCGAAACTTACCGGCGAGGCTTTTTATATACTCCCGCGTGATCGGCGTGAGGATGATCTGCGATTTGGCTTCGTCAACCTCGACCTGTATGCGTGTGCCGGCCGTGATGCCGAGTCTCTTTCGCACCGATGACGGTATCACGACTTGTCCTTTGGTTGTTGCTGTTGTTTCCATGAGTATTACCCACGAACAAAGTAGCACGAAGATCAAAAGTAAGTCAATAAATATTTGTCTTACAAATAGTGAACAACTAATAACTAATAGTGAACAGTGATAGGATTACTCGCCTTTTAGGTAGCGGCCATATGCGGGGTCGAGGAACATATCGACGATGCTTTGGCGTTGGTTTAGAGGTTTTTGTGTTTGTTTTGGGATCACGCGGGCTTCGGCGGCGTAGTCTTTTAAATGCTGATCTTCGGTTGAGAGGCCGAGGAAGTGGAAGCCCAGAAACGGCGATGCCGTTTCAGTGAACAGTGAAGAGTGAACAGTGAACAGTGAAGGATCGGACGAAGGCAAAGATGCAGGCGAGGGCGCCTGCGGTCCCGGGGTGGGGGACGGGCCGGTCGTGCGGGTGAGGTGGTAGGCGAAGACGGTTTCGCCGTGGTAGATGGGTGGGGCGGTGCGGCAGGCGAGGTGTTTGAGATAGCGGATGTCGGGGGCGAATGTGCTGGTGCCGAGGCCGAGGACGGTGTCGGCGGTCTTGGCGATCTCGACGAGGCGAGCGGGGATGTTGAGAGGTGCGAATTCGCGCGCGTTCCTATTACCTTTACGGGCCTGCGGAGTGGTGAGCAGCACGAGGACGCCCATGCCGGTGGTGTGGGCGAGCAGGCTGAGCGAACGCATGGTGCGAAGCGCGGCGGCCGCTCCTCCGCGTGGGTCGAACGACGTAAGGTCGTCGATGATCAGCACGTCGGCTTCGTGTTGCCGCTGGATGAGGTTGAGCGAATGATGCAGATAGCGGCCAAAGTTGCGGTTAAAGCTCTCGGGCACGGTGAGGCCCTCGACGTCGTAGCCGATGCGTGTGAAGGCGTCGGAGAATTTGTAACGAATGTTTCGTGGGCGTCGGCCTTTGGCGGTCGTAGCTCCCGGGTGTACATAACGGCGGCGAAACTGATCGTCGGAATTTTGCAGATCGAGATACAGGACCTTGAGCCGCGAGGGCCGGCCAAAAGGCTCGAGAGCACGGCCGCGGGCGATGGATTCGGCAAGCTGGACGGCGAGCGTGGATTTGCCGGTGCCGCCCGCTCCGATCAGCAGGGCGACCTCGCCCGTACGCCAAATACCCGGTATAAGCTCGGCGGCGGCGATGCGATCGTCAAGGTCGTCGGGGTCAAGAAAATCGTTAGCGGGCCGAGCTTCGAACATGCCTTCGTAGCAATACTGCTCGGGGTTTTTGCGTTTCTCCGCCTCGCGTAGGCGGCGGGCTTGCGGGTCTTCGCGCGGTTTCCATCCCCGAGCCGAATCGTAGCGGTCGGCGTCGTAAGTCGAGTCTTCGTTGTGAGTGTCGTGTGCCATAGGGAAATGATCGTTGGATAATGTATAGCGAATGTTGCGAGGATTGTCAAGTGTTGCAAGTGTGAAACGCGCAAGAGGCCGGCTGAAGCCGGGACTCCAAGCGGCGAGCACATTGACTTATCGGGGTGGAAGACATAGGCTATGGGTTGTTCTTTTGTAGCTAGATAGCTTAGAAGCAGGGCAAGCGGGTGAAAATCCCGCGCGATCGCGTCACCGTTACAGTCGGGCCGCCTGATTCAAAAGTAACAAGCCAGTAAGGTGTTTCGCGTCAAAACATCGCAGGCGAGCAAGGTATTACGAGCCCTGTTTTCCGGTCGATAAGACGTCCGGAAGGCGGGGTTTTCGTTTTGGGAAGAGGTGAAGAGGTGAAGAGGGGAAAAGGTGAAAAGGTTTTAGCGGCATTGCTCGCGGCGTTAATGTTGTCGTCGGCGTGCGGTGGGGCAAAGAGTGGGAATGTTGGTAACTCGGCTGTGCGGGTGGTGACGGATGACCTTGGGCGGCAGGTGACGGTGCCGGTCAAGGTGACGCGGGTCGTGAGTACGGCGCCGAGCGTGACCGAGAATATCTTTGCGGTCGGGGCGGGCGATAGGCTGGTCGGCGTGACGACGTTTTGTAATTACCCTGAGCAAGCCAAGGAGATCGCCAAGATCGGCGACACGATGACGCCAAATATGGAGACCATCGTCGCGATGAAACCGGACATCGTTTTTGTGTCGAGCGCTTCGCAGCTAGAGGCGTTTACAAAGACGCTCGAGCAGAACGGGATCGCGGTTTATGTGACGAATCCGACGTCGCTTGATGGTGTGATCGAGGGTCTGAGAAAGCTTGGCGACATTTTTGGAACGACGGAAAAGACCGGTGAGATGCTGCCGGATCTCAAGCGGCGCATTGGAGGCGTTTGGGAAGATGTTCAGGGCGAAAAGCCGGTGCGGGTATTCGTGCAGATCTCGCGAGAGCCGCTGTTCACGGTCGGTAAGCAGGCTTATCTGAACGCGATCATCGAAAAGGCCGGTGGTGTTTCGGTCACGGATAACGTCGAGACGGCTTATCCAAAACTAAGCAAAGAAACGGCCTTGGCGTTGAACCCGGAGGTTATCATTCTGTCGGAATCGGACGATAACCGGGAGCCGAACGAGGCGTTTAAGAACTCGCCGGCGGTGAAGAACGGGCGTGTGTATAAGATAAGTGCGGACCTGCTGTCGCGGCCGGGACCGAGGCTGGTGGATGCGCTCGAGCAGATCGCGAAGTTTTTGCATCCTGAGAAATTTAAGTAGTGGTTTTAACGCAGAGATCGCAAAGTTCGCAGAGGAACCGGGCGTTAATGCTTGGCGGCGGGCTTGTTCTGTTGCTTGCGTTCGTACTAGTCGCGGCGGTGATGCTTGGGGCGGAGCGGCTGCCGTTGTTGGACCTGAATGAGCAGCAGCGGTCGATACTGTTTGATATCAGGCTGCCGAGGATATTGCTGGGGGCGTGTGTCGGGGCGAGTTTGGCGGTCGCGGGTGCGGGGTTGCAATCGCTGCTGAGGAATCCGCTGGCGGAGCCTTATTTGCTGGGCGTTTCGAACGGGGCGGCGTTGGGGACGATGCTGGCGTTTGTGTTTTTTCAGAGCCTTGAGATCACGCGGCCGGTGCTCGCGTTTGCCGGGGCGGGACTCGCGACGGTGGCGGTTTACCGGATGGCAAAGAGCCGTGCGGGGATGAATGTTGAGAGGCTGGTGCTCTCGGGGGTGATCGTGACGACGTTTTTGTCGTCGGTGATCGTGATGCTGACGACGCTGCTTGATGCAGCAAAGCTGCGGAGTTTTACGTTTTGGCTGCTTGGCGATCTATCACAGGCGACACGAAACGGCGTTTATTTGAGTCTTGGCGCGGTCATTATCGGCACGATCATCTTGATGTCACAGGCTCGGGCGCTGAACCTGATGATGGTCGGCGAACGGGATGCGTTTGATTTTGGCGTCGAGGTCGGGCGTGTCCGGATGCTGGTTTTTGGAGCGGCTAGCCTTGTGGTCGGTGCGGCGGTCGCGGCGAGCGGTTCGGTCGGCTATGTCGGGCTGATCGTGCCGCATCTGGTGCGATTGACGGTTGGTAGCGATAACCGTTTGGTGGTGCCGTTTTCGGCGGTGGCCGGTGCGATATTTGTGGTTTTTGCGGACACGATCGCGCGGACGGCGATCGCGCCTAGGGAATTGCCGGTCGGGGCGGTAACGGCGCTCATTGGGGCGCCGTTGTTTATTTATTTGCTCAGGAAGAATTAACCGCAGAGACGCAGAGGAAATTCAAACAGGATATACAGGATAGGCAGGATACGAAGCAATGCTTGAGGCTTGGGAGATTTACGTTAAATACGGCGAGCGATACGTACTGCATGATGTCTCGTTTGAGCTTCACGATGGGCAGATTATTGTCTTGCTTGGTCCCAACGGAGCCGGCAAAACAACTCTAATAAAGACATTAAACGGAACGATAGAGACAGAATATGGGGGTGGAGTTTTCCTATACGGAACAGACCAAAAAGATAGACAGGAAATACCTGCCATGTCGCGGCGTGAGATCGCACGAAATATTGCCGTAGTTGCTCAGGAAAATGAGACGCGGTTTCCGGTGACGGTTTTGGAATTTGTGCTGTCGGGGCGGTTTGTTCACGGGAACGCATTTGGTTGGGAAAGCGAGGCTGATGTCGCGTTTGCGGAGCGGGCTTTGGCCGACTGCGACCTCGGCGGGTACGAGACGCGATTGATGAATCACCTCTCGGGCGGCGAGCGGCAGAGGGTCGTTTTAGCGAGAGCGTTAGCCACGAATGCACGAATATTGTTGCTTGATGAGCCGACGGCGAATCTTGATATCGCGCATCAAGCGATGATGTTTCGGCTGGTGCGGGAGCGTTGCCGGTCGTGCAAAGCTTCGGCGGTGGTGATCACGCATGATCTGAATCTTGCGGCCGAATTTGCGGACGAGATCATATTGTTGAAAGACGGACGGATCGCTGCTAAGGGCACGCCGAAAGAGGTTTTGACGGCAGAGAATATCGGAGATGTTTTTGGCGTAAAGGTTTTGCTGGATGCGAATCCGGCAAGTGGGAGCGTTCGGGTGACGAATGTTTTTTAAGAAGTAGCCAGTAGTCAGTAGTCAGTAGCGACTGCGTAAGCAGTTGCGTACGACTTACGCATCGGCTCACGCCGACGCTACTGACTTTTGTTGACAGACGATGCAAGGGAAGTTTGGTGCAAAGCCAACGCTGCCCACGCAACTGTAAATGTTTAGAGTTTCGCGTTTACGCGTGATCACGCCTGAAGGCGTAACTCTGAACAAAGTCAGGAACCTAGCTCGTTTGTCTTGGATTTGAACCATTCTGCGATGGGCAGAAAAGGAGTGTTATGAAGACGTTATTAGCTTTTTGTTCAGTAATTATTTTAGGCGGCACGGCGGCAGCGCAAACTGCGACCCCGACGCCGACACCGACAATTAGGGAAGAAGTGACCGTTTCGGCGGGCGAATCGCAAACTATCGAACAGGTTTCAAAGACCGTGGATACCATCTCGGCGCAGGAGATGCGGGACCGGGCGGATTTTTCGTTTATCGAATCTTTACGGACGATACCGGGGCTTCGCATTGCTCAATCGGGCGGGTTTGGGAAAGTTGCGACGATCAAGACTCGGGGCTTGCGTAATTGGGACACCGCTCTGTTGCTTGACGGCATACGGTTTCGCGATGTGACGGGAATTAACGGCGATGCGACGGCGTTTTTGAGCGACTTTACGCTGACGAGCGTGAGCAAGGTCGAGGTGCTACGCGGTTCGGGTTCGTCGCTATACGGGACGAATGCGGTCGGCGGGACGATCGATTTTCAGACGCCGGAGGCAAAACGCGGGACGCACGGGCAGATCGGCGGTGCGTTTGGCGGGCTTGGGCTCCGGCGTTTTCGCGGCACGATCGCTCACGGCACTGAGAACGGCAAATTTGGCATTACGGCGGGCGTTTCGCAGACGACATATACCAAAGGCATCGACGGAGACGACCGTGCGAACAACACAAACCTGCAGACGCGGCTCGACTTTACGCCGACAAGCAAGACTAGTATTTCGGGACGGATATTTTTCTCGGACGCCGATGTGCGGCTCAATACCAATCCCGAAACTTTGGGTGCATTGCCCCCGAACTCGACGATCATCAACGCTCAGCAGGGCGTGAATTTTACATTTGACGCAAATGATCCGGACGCTCGACAGGATACTCGGTTCTTTAACGGACAGATCGTCGTCAATCAGATCGTGAGCGACAAGCTCGTCATCGGCGGCTGTTATCAGGGGCTGACGACCCGCCGTATCAATAACAACGGGCCGCTTGGCGTGGGCTTTCAGAGCGCTTCGACCAGCCTGTTTGACGGCGATGTCCACACGGGAAATGTCCATTTTAACTGGACACCGGTCAAGGAAAACACGCTGACCGCCGGGTATGAGTTTGAAAGCGAAAAGTATTTTAACGACGGTAAGACGCCGTCGGGAACGGCGAATTTCTTTACGAATGCCGGACAGCGGAGCAATACTTTTTATCTTCAAGATTTGGTGAGCTTGCTTGGCGGCGATCTGCAACTTGCCGGCGGGATGCGTTTTCAACAATTTAATTTGAAAGCTCCGGGTTTTAGCCTGACCAATGCTCCGTATAACAATCTGACGCTGACCAACCCGCCAAATGCCTATACGTTTGACGGTGCGGCTTCGTATTTTGTGCGAAGGAGCGGCACTAAGTTTCGCGTCCACGCGGGTAACGGCTATCGCGTGCCTTCGCTCTATGAGCGGTTCGGGTCGTTCTTTTCGACGTTTCCGTCAAACGCTTTTGTCGCGATCGGCGATCCGTTCTTAAAGCCGGAAAAGACCATCGCGTTTGACGCGGGTGTCGAGCAAAATCTTGCCAAGGACCGTGTCAGAGTTTCGGGTACATATTTCTGGACACGGCTGCGGGACATCATTGGTTACGGCATCACGGTGGCGAGCATTGGCACAACGCCAAGACCGTCCGGCGGATACGTGAATCAGAAAGGCGGCACAGCTCGCGGCGGCGAATTTAGCGTCAAGGCGAGGGCGACCGACACGACCGATCTGTTTGCGTCATATACATTTACCCGCAGCGTCCAACTCGTGCCGCAGCTTGCGGGCAGCGGTGTCCTCAATACGCTTGGCGTGCCGGACCACCAATTTACGTTTGTCGCGAACCAGCGGTACAAGCGTTTCTGGGTAAATTTCGATTTCCTGGCAACGTCGTCGTATCTCGCTCCTATCTTCAGCAACACGGCTTTTACCACGCGTCTTTACCGTTTTCAGGGCAACCGCAAAGGCGACCTGACGGGTGGATATACGTTTAACGTAAAAGGCGATAAGACGCTGCGGCTTTATGGCACGGTTGAGAACGTGTTTAATCAGGAGTATTACGAGAACGGATTTAGGACCGCCAAAGCAACGGCGAGGGCGGGTATGACGTTTGGATTTTGATCTGTGTCAGTAGCCCGCACGTAAGTAAGGGCAAGTTTCGATCGAAGCTTGCTGCGGATCGACTTGGTCAACCCTTGCGTTGCCCTTACTCACGTGCGGGCTACTGACAAATACATCTCATATCGTGGTAAAATCGGTTTATCCGAGGTGAATACGATATGAAGATCCGCATTTTGTTTTTGGTTTTCATTATTACTGCTGGGACGGGAGCGGTGTTTGCGCAGAGCAAGACCGTCACCAACGCCGACCTCTCAAAATACAAACAGGAAAGGGTCAAGGCCGAGGCAGAGCTGCGTACTAATTACGCCAAGCTCGGATTTGCGTCGCCCGAGGAACGCGCACGGCGTGATGCCGAATCCGCGAAAGAATCGGCGGAGCTGTCGGCACGCTTACGCAATGAACGGCTTGAGCGCGAACGGGTCGCCGCTCAAAACGAGGCAAATGCCCGGTATAATGCCGCTTTGCTGAGGGCTGTCGCGCCGCAAAATACGGTCGAATATTACACTCCGTCGTATTATGGCGGATATTATAACGGCTGGTGGCGGCCGCGGCCGATCGTGCGGCTTGGTTATCAACAGCCGGGATATTTTGCCGGCGGGCAGTTTTGGCCGACCGGGCCGGCGACAAAGCCACGGCCGTTGTGGCGGCCGCAACGGTAAATAAGGGCCTGCTAAAGCAGGGGCTCCAAACATTTATGAAACAGGGTTGGGAAGCAGTTATCGGCATGGAGATACATGCCCAGTTGGCGACGAATACTAAGATATTTTGTTCGTGCGCGGTCGAGACGGGTGGCGAGCCTAATGCGAATACGTGTCCGGTGTGTCTCGGTTTGCCGGGGGCTTTGCCGGTGCTTAACAGGCGTGTGATCGAGCTTGGGGCGAGAGCGGCCTTGTCGCTTGGGTTGGAGATACAGGAAACGTCGATCTTTGCGCGGAAAAATTATTTTTACCCCGACCTGCCAAAAGGCTATCAGATCTCGCAATATGACAAGCCGTTTTCCGCAAATGGCCGTCTGACGATCATGACCGCCGAGCGTGATGAGAGCGGCCACGCGACCGAATGGCGGCCGATGACGATCCATATTCAGCGGATGCATTTGGAAGAAGACGCCGGTAAAAACGTCCACGAAGGGCTGCCGGATACCGATAAATATTCGTATGTAGATCTCAACCGTGCGGGAACTCCGCTTGGCGAGATCGTTACGTCGCCAGATTTTCGTACTTCGTGGCAGGCGTATGATTACGTCAATCACGTTCGCCGCGTGTTGCAATGGGTCGGTGCGAGCGATGCCGATATGGAAAAAGGGAACCTGCGTTGCGAGGCAAATGTTTCGGTGCGAAAGGTCGGCGAGACCACATTTCGCAACAAGGTCGAGCTGAAAAATCTTAACTCCGTGCGGTTTATGCAAAAGGCGATCGAGTACGAGATCGACCGTCAGATCACTGCTCACGAGGCGGGCGAAGAGGTCAATCAGGAATCGCGTCTGTGGGACGAGAAAAATAACCAGACACGGTTTATGCGTTCGAAAGAGGACGCACACGATTACCGTTATTTTCCTGAACCGGACCTGCAGCCGCTTGCTGTGACCGCGGATTTTATTGCATCAGTTAAAAAGCAAATGCCCGAGCTGCCCGACGCGATGCGCGACCGTTTTATGGACGTGTACGGGCTGAGCTATTCGGATGCTTCGCAGTTGGTCAGCGATATCGACACGGCGGAGTATTTTGAAAAGACTGCTCGCATCACCGCAAATCCAAGGCTCTCGGCGATCTGGATGCTTGGTGAATTGACACGCGAGCTTAACAATTCGGGCACGGCGATCGCTGATTCGAAGCTAACCGCCGAGGACCTCGCACAGCTTATCAAATCGGTCGATTCGGGAGCGATCAACAATAATCAGGGCAAAGAGGTGCTCGTGGAGATGTTTGCGACGGGTAAAACAGCCGCGGATGTGATTCAGGAAAAGGGCTTTGAGCAAGTATCCGACACCGGTGCTATCGAGAAGATCGTTGACGAGGTCATAGCCGCGAATCAGGCAAACGTCGATGCGTATCGTGGCGGGAACGACAAGCTGTTTGGATTTTTTGTCGGCCAGGTGATGAAAGCCTCGCAGGGCAAGGCTAATCCTAAGATCGTGAATGAGGTATTAATGGAAAAATTAAGCGTTTAGGGGGTAGCGATGACAAAACAAACTTTCATAATCCTGATATTTTCTGTCCTGCTGAGTGTTATCTGTAATGGTCAGGGAGGATATCCGGCTAGCGTTTACTACGGGAATAATGGTCAGCGAAGATCCGAAGGCGAGGTGGCATCGAGGAAATGGATGTATGATAACGAACGATCGAATGCTCGTTTTGATCAACTGTCTCGAATCTCGGGACAAAATGCCAGGAGCAGTTCGGTCTTTATTTCAGAGTATCCGCTCGATCTAGCAAATAAGGCAAAGAAATATGTCGCCCCAAAATCTGACGTTCGATCGAAATTTGAGAGTTTCCTTAAACTGTCAAATACCGGAATTTCACGCCTTTTACCCCCGGCAGTTTGCCAATTTGACAGCTCTGAAAAAAGTCTGAAGCTCGAGAAAATAATCGAACGTTGTCCAAATTCATTTATTCCGGGCGGTGCACGGTATTTTTCTTTTCGCAAAAAAGATTATGTTCCACAAGCCTGGGCCGATATTGGATTTTCCGATAAATGGCTATTCTCTTTTGGTATTTTCAATCAGGGAATTTTAGTCAATCTTGGCGACATACCCATAGATGAAGTAGCACTTTCGTCTACAGGTATGAAGCATCTTGCGGAAATGCGTCCGGCGGCCGAACTTTCTGCCTCGGATAAACAGTTTGGCGAATATGATGACGGAGTATCCGTTGACGGATTTCTGTACGGACACGTCTTACCTATTGAGTTAAATAGGACGTATGGGATACGAGTGGTCGCATACAAGGTCGATTATGAACAAAAAATTGCGGTAGGTTCACGAACGGTAACACTCCAGCCCCTCGCTACAGACAAGCGAGACGATGTCATAGTCGCGTTCAGAGTGGTTGATTTTGATATTAATAACGGTGTTACGTTGGTCTGGAGAGAATTAAATCGAAAAGATAGTCCAAAATTAATAATTCCTAAATAGACTACTACACAGGAAATGGGGAAGCCGAACAATAACAGAATGGACCTCCAAGACAAAGTCGCAATCGTTACCGGCGGGACAAAGGGCATTGGCAGAGCGATCGCAGAGAGTTTGCTCAAAGCCGGGGCCCGCGTTTATATCTGTGCGCGTGAGCGGGATGAGATCGAGGCTGCGGTGCAGGAACTTTCGCAGGTCGGCGAGGCGTACGGTAAGGTTTGCGATGTGCGGAGCGAAGATCAGGTGCGAAATATGCTGAACTCCTGTGACGAGCGACTCGGCGGTGTGGATATTTTGATCAATAACGCCGGTGTCGGCATTATGGGCAAGACGGTCGAGGAGATCACGGGCGACGAATTTCGACTGACGCTGGAGACCAATCTTTTTGGTGTTTTCTATGCTTGTCACCACGCAATTCCGTTGATGAAAAAACGCGGCGGCGGGTACATTATTAATATTTCTTCGCTCGCGGGACAGAATCCGCATCCGGGAATGGCGGCGTATAATGCTTCGAAATACGGGCTGAACGGTTTTACCGAAGCTCTCATGCAAGAGGTGCGGCACGATAATATCAAGGTCAGCTACATCTCGCCGGGCAGCGTAAATACCTATTTTGGAGGCGACACGCCCAGCGACGACAAGGCGTGGCAGCTACAGCCGGACGATATCGCACAGGTCGTGATGGATCTGCTTGAGATGGATCCGCGGGCTTTGCCAAGCAAGGTCGAGCTGCGGCCAAGCCGACCGCCAAAACGCTAAGACACCTCGACTTTTAACAGGTTTCCGCGGACACGTTCGAGCTCTGACGTTCTAAAAGGTTTAACAAGATAATCTGAAGCGCCCAGGCCGTAGGCTTTTTGCTTGAATTGTGGAGCATCAAGCGACGTGACCATGACGACCGGAATGTGGCCGAAATTGTCGTCGGTTTTGACGTATTCGAGGAAAGCCCAGCCGTCCATGACCGGCATTTCGACGTCCGACAGGATCAGATCGGGTTCCCATTCACCGTTTAATAATAATTCGAGAGCGTCGGCACCGCTGACGGCGGTAATAGCGCGCAGGCCCGCGTCTTCGACGATCTTTGCCGTCATGCGGCGAATGCTAGGGCTATCGTCCACGACGAGGACGAGCGGAGGGATCTCGTCCACAATTTCCGGCTCGGGTTCGGGAACGGAAACTGTAGGCATCGTTACCGGCATGTGGAGCGTGAATTTTGTGCCCTGCTGAGGCTCTGATTCGACGGTCAGCGACCCGCCGCGTGATTCGACGCTTTCTTTAACGATGCTCATGCCGATGCCGCGACCGGCGTTGAGATTGAGTGAGTCTGCGGTTGTCAGGCCTTTTTCAAACACCAGCGACTGGGCGGAAACCTCGTCCATCGCGACGGCGGCTTGTTCGTCTATGATGCCCGCGGCGATGGCTTTTTCGATAAGTTTTGCCGCCGAGATACCGCGTCCGTCATCCTCGACCGACAGCACGACATCATCGCCATCCATATTTACGGCAACGCAAATACGGCCTTTTTCGGGCTTACCGAGCAGACGGCGGGTTTCGGGCGGTTCGATGCCGTGGACAACGGCGTTTTTTAGCAGATGAAGGAGCGGCTCAACCAGCGCGTCGATGACGAGCGTATCGACCTCGATGTCGCCGTTTTGCAACTCGAGAAAGGCCTTTTTATTTTCCTCCTGACAGGTGACGTGTACCGCACGGCTGAGCCGCATTTCGAGATTGGCAAACCGGACCATACGTATCTGCAGCAGCCGCTGGAGCATCTCGTCGGAGAGGTTTTGCTGGATCTCAAGTAGCGCCTCAAGCTGTTTTAGAGCGTCGGCGTCGGCGGAAAATGAACCCGAATCTCGAGCCCCCGCAAAGCGTTCGGCGAGGGCTGAGCGATTAACTAGCAGCCCGCGTGAGATCTTGAGCAGGTCGTCGAGACGGTCAAGCGAGACGCGGACGACCGGAGTCGAGACGGGAATGCCGGTGTCGCTGCCGACGGGCTGAACGATAGCGGATGGTTTTTGGGCGGTTGAACCGGACTTTTCAGGGGCTGCGGAGATCGAGTCGATCAGGCGGTCGAGATCTTTAGCAAGCCGGGCGGCGGCTTTCGGATCACCGTTAGTATCGTTGCCGGAGGTCATCTCGTCGAGGCGTTTCGTAGAGACGGTCAGCAGATCGATAATGCGGGGGGCGGCCCCGCTACGCGATTCGACCATTTTGTCGAGCAGATCTTCGATGCGGTGGGCAAGCTGCGAGGCCTCGGCAAATCCGATGATACCGGCCGCACCTTTGAAAGTATGGGCGTTACGCCGGATCTCCCAGAGAGCGTTGCTGTCGTCGGGCGACGAGCGAAGTAAACGAAGATTTAGGTTGATAGCGGCGAGTAATCCTTCGGCCTCAGAGCGGAATATCTCGATCGTTTCGTTGTCGATCTCAAAATCCTCGTCTTCCCAAACATCGTCCTGCAAATTGCCTTTTAACTGCTCGAACGACGCATCGACAAGCTCAGTAACGTCATCGATAAAATCTTCAGACGCGAGCGGTATTTGCAGCATCTCTGCCTCAAGCCGTGAGATGAGATCCAGCGTTTTATTTACCGACGGATCAAGATCTGAGCCGTCGATGGCGGCGAGCCGTTCGATAGCGTCGGCACATTTTGCGGCAACGTCGGCAGCATTTGTGAGGTCAAGCTCGTTAGCCTCGTCGCGAAGCTGCTCGATCTTGCGGTGGACGTGAACTAGATCGGCGGACGCGAGACGGCCTTGGGCAAATAGGATCAGGCTCGCGCGTATGCCGGCAAGCCTGTCCTCAGCCTTTTCGAGAAAGGATTGTAATTTTTCGGATTCCATTTTCGAGCAGGGGGCAGCGGCTCGGGAGCGATGGTTTATCCTACCGAGACACCGTCGTGTTCGAGATAGGTTTCGAGAGCTTTCATGAGCGTCTCGGGGCCAAATGGTTTGGTAATATAACCGGTCGTTCCGGCCATGCGGCCTCGGACCTTGTCAAAAAATCCGTCCTTGCCCGATATCATCACTACGGGGACGTTGCGTGATGCGGGGTTTGCGCGGATCTGTTTGCAGACCTCATAGCCGTCCATACGCGGCATCGTGATGTCGAGCAGGACGAGGTCCGGCAGGCTTTCCTCGATCTTTGCGAGACCGGCGACACCATCTTCGGCACAGATGACGGCGTGGCCCGATTTTTCGAGTTTGCCTGAAATAAGTTTGCGAACCGTCGCACTATCATCGACGACGAGGATCGTCTTTCCCTGCGGCATCGAACCGCGTGCTTCGTCTTGACGACGCATCTCGTCGAGGCGAATGACGAGCGTATTTATCTGTCCGGAGAGGATGACGTTGTTTGGATTCAGTAGTGACGCCTCTTGCAGATAGCGGATCCCGGGATTGTAGTTGCGAAGATTGAAATGTCCAATGCCAAGATTGGTCAGCTCCGACTCGTCAAATTCTCGCAGGTTCCACTCGGCCTCCATCTGGGTGACGGCCTGTTGAACTGCTTGGCGATCGACGCGGTCGTTTGACAGGAGCGTTTCGAGGTCTGATAGCGAGAGCGTCGAATGGCACGAACTGCATTCAAAAGCCTGAGCCTCATTTGGCGACCAGCAAAACGGGCATTCGACACCATTGACGATGGCGGCAACTGCGGGCGGCGGTGTCGTTTCGGTAATGGCGTCAGGAGCGGCCTCGACGGCGGGTTCTGAAAATGGCGAAGCGGGTGGAGCATCAGCCTGCTGATCAAATGCGACGTTTGCCTGTTCAAAGATCTCTTCCATTGGCGGCAGGCTTTCGAGCGTGTCGCTCTCGGCGTCAATATTGTCATTGGCATTGTCATTGGCGGCGGCTAAGATGTCTTCGATCGAGCTGGCCGGTTCATCGACCATCTCTTCTTCCACAACTTCCTCGGATGCCATTTCAACTTCGGGAGCAGCGATCTCGACGGCAAGCTCCGCAGGCGTCGCAGGTGCTTCGAATTCGGCGGCGGGCTCATCAGATGCTTCGGCTTCTTCGACCGGTTCAAACGCAGCTTCGGGCTCTGAGTCGAACTCAGGTGCGGAAACCTCGACTTCGCTTGCTACTTCCGGTTCGTCAGCGGCTTCGAACGATGCTTCGTCCTGCTCGACTTCTTCGACCGACTGTTCAGGAGCAACTTCGACCGATGATTCCTCTTCCATCACCGGAGCTTCAACTTCGGGAACGGGCATTGTTCCGGGGACGATGGTCAGCGAGAGAAAATCGAGATTTGCACGGGCGGCGGCATTGTCAGGGTCGATCTCGAGGGCCTTTTCGAGGCAGTTCATCTTAGCCGTCATGTTGGACGAAAGATGCGAGAGCAGCATCCAGGCGTCGGCGTTTGACGGATCTTTGTCGAGGGCAGAGTTAAGTATTTCGACCGCATCAGTAGTTTTACCGGCGGCGGCGGCGGCTTTTGCTTCGGACACTGCCGATCTTAATTTCGTTGCGGCGATCGCTTCGAGAGCTTCTTTTGCCTCGGCATTTTCAGAGTCCGTTTCGAGTACGCGGTTGAGCATTTCGACAGCGTCATCGGTCTCGCCCGATTCTGCCAAAGCTTTGGCGTCGGCGATGACCGCAGAGGCGCGCATACGCTCGATAGCGACAAGAGCGTCTTTGGCATCTTCATTGTCGGGATTGATGCTCAGAACTCGGTTCAATAATTCGACCTGTTGGTCGTCTGTCTCGGCGAGCTTTGCTTTCCAGAGCCAAGCCGCGTCACAGTTGGCGTCGTGTTCGACAGCCTGTTCGAGACACTGAGCGGCGAGATCGTCGGAACCAGTATTATGAGCGGCGACGGCACGCTGGACAAATGTTTTGGCAAGCACGCCTAGCGTCGCAACCCGCCACTCGATGGCACGCTGATTGTCAGGGTTGATCTTGAGGACGTTGTTGAGAAATGCGAGCAGCTCCTCGGGATATTCGCTGATCGATGCGAGCCACATCCACGCGTCTTCGCACTGAGGGTCGAGAGCTGCGGCACGGGTCAACTGAATTCGGGCATGATCGCGGTCGCCGCTTTGAGCGGCAGCTATTCCGCGTTTTAGAAAGACTTGGGGGTCGGGAGCAACGGAAACCTCGTCAAACATTTGGTTATCGACGAGAGGGAGTGTTGATACGTTTGGTTCGAATTCTAATCTCATAATATTTTTTGGAAGGTTGGCTTTAGAGACCTGATGCGGGAGAGCGCCTGCTAAACAAACGCCCAGTTTCACCTTAGATTCAAAAGCAAAACCAGTGCCAAGGCAGAGACGGATCTGTAAGCGTTGTTAATTAACGCGAAAGTGCCTAAAATAAGGGGCGAAAGGTGAATTTGTGATCGTAAGCATTTTTAGCAGACATTTTTCCTCGTAAAAAAGTGACAGAAAATGGCACTCCGGGCGGCTAAAAAGTAGCAAATAAAGGCACTAACCGACATCGTTCAAAGCCAAAATGAGCAATTATGACGTGATAATTATCGGCGGCGGGCCGGGCGGACTTTCGGCCGCATTTTGGTGCGCCGAACTGGGTCTCAAAGCGATCATTCTTGAGCGTGAAGAGGTCACCGGCGGGCAGCTTTTGCGAACCTACGGCGTGATAAAAAATTACCTCGGAATCGAGTCGGTGACCGGCACTGAGTTGCGTGATATCTTTCTCCGTCAGGTCGAAACCAAGGATGTCGTATTGCGAACCGGCGTCGAGATCGAGACGGTGTATCTTGTTGAAAGAAAAGTGGTTCTGGCGGACGGCGAAAAGATACAAGGTGAATCTCTGATCATCGCGACCGGCGTTCGGCGGCGCAAATTAGATATACCCGGCGAAGATGAATTTTGCGGGAAAGGCATTCTCGAATCCGGTGCGAAAGAGCAAGATTCTGTCACGGGAAAACGCGTTGTGATCGTTGGCGGAGGCGACGCCGCACTCGAAAATGCACTGATCCTCGGCGCAAAAGCCGAGCACGTGTTTGTTGTGCATCGACGAGATGAATTTTCGGCCAGAAAGGAATTTGTTGAGCAGGCTGCAGCGATGGACAATGTCGAATTTGTCTTTAACTCACAATTAGCTGCAATTGTTGGCAATGAACGGGTTGAGGGCGTCGATGTGCGAGATAATACGACCGGAGCGACCCTGCATATTCCGGTTGACGCTGTTCTGATCCGCACAGGTGTTCAGCCAAATACCGAATTATTTCTGCATCAGATCGCCATCGACAAAGCCGGATACATCTCGATCGACGCCAACTGCGCCACCGATCTGGTCGGTATTTACGCAGTCGGCGATGCCGCAAACTCCATTTCACCTACGATCAATTCCGCAGCCGGTCAGGGAACTGCCGCAGCTAAGTCGGCTTTTCATCAGAGCCGATCATGACTATTGACACAATACGAAAATATGAATAACATACCGAAATCTGGAATTCGAAATACATAGCTTAGCTTTGAGGTCTGACGATTTCGTTCAGACAGTAGCATGTTTTTAATTGAGTGTGCCTGATTGATAAAGTCTAAATGGGAACACTTGGGGGTAATTACGCTTTTACTCGGTTGCTTGGCACGTTTCTTGCGTTTCTATTTCATCCAGAGTTAGAGGTTAATTGAAAACGAATTTTCTTCGTTGAGTTCTGAGGCGATTTAGTAATTTTTTGCGTTTAACGCTTGTTTTATTGTTCACACAGGAGGCATTGGAATGAAAAGCAGACTTTTGTTGATTTCGAGATTTTTCTCGATCGTTTTATCCATCGGATTTGTCCTTACTTTATCCGTGGCGGTTGGTGCTCAGACGTCGTCGGTACGCGGCAGCGTTCGAGATGCGCAGGGAGCAGCTGTCAAAGGAGCAACAGTCACTCTACAGAGTGAGTCAAAGAGTTTTAGCCGGACGCAAGTTTCAAACGAGGATGGAAATTACTCGTTTACCGCTATACGCCCCGATTCTTATCGGGTTGAGGTGGTCGCGAACGGGTTCAAGAAATCAGTTGTTTCATCGATTCAATCGCTGGTTGATTCAACTACAGAACTGAATATAACTCTTGAGGTCGGTGGAATTTCTGAAACGGTTACCGTAACCAGTGCTAACGAAGCGGTATTGAACACCTCAGATGGATCGATAGGAAATAATTTTAGCACGCAGCAGGTCATCCAATTACCTCTTTCGGCCCGAAATACTCCCGACCTTTTGTCGCTTCAACCCGGCGTTACCGCAGGTGGCGAAGTGAACGGCGGCCGCTCGGATCAGGCTAACGTTACGCTGGACGGGGTTGATGTTAATGAACAGCAAGGCGGACAGGCGTTTTTTAGCGTGTTGCGTGTTACGCCGGAGGCGCTACAAGAATTTCGTGTTACGACGACAAACGCCGATGCAAGTTTTGGCCGTTCGTCGGGTGCTCAAATTTCCTTGGTTACGAAATCGGGGAGTAATGATTGGCACGGATCTGGATATTACTATTTTAGGCCGTCAACAAAATTTCAGGCAAACGACTTTTTTAACAACGCAAATGGCGTCGCCCAGCCGTCACTCGAACGTAGAAACTACGGCGGGTCGATACTTGGGCCTGTGGTTAAGGACAAGCTTTTCTTTGCGGCTTTTTATGAGCAGTTTGATGAAAATCTGGAAACACCTGTAACCCGTGAAGTTCCTTTGCCAAGCCTTGGGCAGGGTATTGTTAAGTATTTTGCGACTGCCGCTCCTCCCGCAGGACCTTGTTCGCCTACCTTTTCGGGTGGAGTTGCGACCCTCTCGATCGCAAACATTAATGCATGCTACATGGCGGCGAACGGCATTACTCCAAACGTCAATGGCGTGGCGACAGCGTTTCTAGGGGCCGCAGCCGCTCGCTATACAGCAAATGACAACACCGTTGGCGATGGCCTAAATACGTCCGGTTTTCGTTTTAACGCAAAAACACCGGTTCGCAACAAGGTGGCAACGGTAAGGTTGGACTGGAAGGTTAATTCTTCTCAGGATGTTTATGCTCGTTATCAGTATCAGCAAGATAAGTCCGTCGGGATCTCGCGTTTTCCGGATACGCCTGCTCCCAAGAATTGGGTGCATCCACAGGGGGTCGCTCTTGGACATGTTTGGACACTGAACAGCAACATGGTGAACCGGTTCACTTACGGATTAACCCGCGATGCATTCACAATTGGCGGTGATTCGACGCAAAACTTTGTGAGTTTTCGGTTTATCTATCAACCGTTTAGCTTTTCGAGGGGGCTGAGCCGCATCACTCCGGTTCATAACTTTGTTGATGATTTTACGTGGGTTGCTGGCAACCACACGATTTCTGCGGGCGGTAATATTCGCCTAGTGAAAAATGCACGTACGTCGTTTGGAGCGTCATACGACAACGCCTCGACCAATCCTTCGTATTACAATTGCTCGGGTGACGTTGTTATCCTGGCGGATGCGGACTGTGCTACGCCGATTTTCCCAAATGTCGCGAGCGGAGCCGAAACGGACCTGCGTGACGCGCTAGCTGCAGTCATCGGACGATTCTCGCAATATGGAGCACCGTTTCAGTACACAAAGAACGGATCGCTACAAGCAGTTGGTACCGGCGTTTCTCGCACCTTCAAGACCGAGGAATTTGAATGGTATGCTCAGGACAGTTGGAGAATGTTCAATAATTTGACTGTCAACTACGGCGTTCGCTGGTCTACTGGCACGCCGGTTTATGAGGCTAATGGATTGCAGGTCAAACCGACCATGAGTCTTTCGGATTTCTTCGCTAAACGGGCCGCTGCCGCTTACAACGGTACCGCGTATAATGATCTGATCACAGTTGATAAGGCCGGAAAAGCCAACAACAAACCAGGGTACTACAAACAGGACTGGAACAATTTTGCACCGTCGATCTCGGTTGCTTGGTCGCCTAACTTCAAGGGCCGTTTTCTTAAAACCCTTTTCGGCGGGGACAACAAGAGTACTATTCGCGGTGGATTTCGTATGACTTACGACCGTATCGGTAGTGCTCTTGCGGTTGCCTTTGATCTAAATTCGACTCTTGGTTATACGTCAACAAAAGCGATCTCAGCCAATACGTACGACGTGGCTTCTTTCCAAGGGCCACTGTTCTCAGGCATTGGTCAAAACTATCGAATTTTGCCAGGTATCAGCGGAGCCCCAACTCTTTCATTTCCGCTACAGACTCCGGCGGATGAGGATCTTCGTATCGAACAGTCTCTAGATGACGGGATCACAACACCATCGAACTATAACTTTAATTTATCGTATGGTCGCGAGATCGGGAAAGGATTTTCATTCGAGGCTTCGTATGTAGGCAGGATAGCCAAGAACTTGTTGGTGATCAGGGACGTTGCCCATTTTAACAATCTAAGGGATCCCGCGTCAGGACAGGATTTCTATGATTTTATGAACAAGCTACTCGACTACCGCGAAGCGAATACGCCGATCTCGGCGATTCCGAACTTAGCATGGGCCAATAAGTTCGTCCCGGGCCTTGCCGGACCTTACACTGTCTGTGGTGTGCCTATGGTGTTGACGGCATCACAAGCAGCCTACCGGCGCGTCGCCAGAGCCAGCGTGAATAACACCGGGGCGTGTATAGGCGGACGCAATACGAATGACTATACATTTGTTCAGGTGCTCTGGGATGATGGCTTAGGGTTTGGCAACAATATCTTTATCCATCCCCAGTATGCAACGTTTGCAACCTATTCTACGGTTGGAAAGTCGTGGTATAACGCTTTTCAGTTTAGTCTTCGCAAGCGATTCCAGCAGGGATTGTCGTTCGATATTAACTACACCTATTCACATTCGATAGATACCGCCTCGGGAAATGAGGCGTCTGGATCGATCACAGGTCTCAACTATCTCAATCCTCTCACTGAGAACGCTAACAAAGGTAATTCTGACTTTGATGTTCGCCATTTGGTCAATGCCAACTACATTTACGAACTGCCCTTTGGCAAGGGCAAGATGTTTTTGGGGTCGGCAGGCAAGATGTTGAATGCATTAGTGGGTGGTTGGACGATGACAGGCGTTTTAAGGTTTAACACCGGATTGCCGTCAGGTGAGCCATTTGACGATGCGCGTTGGGCTACCAACTGGAATGTGCAGTCAAACACCGTAAGGATCCGTCCGGTTTACAGTTCGCCTGTAAAAAATGGCGTGGGTGGATCTCCAAATTTGTTTAGCAACCCAAATTCCGTTTTCCAATCGTTTAGAAATGCTCGTCCTGGAGAGCCGGGAGATCGTAATATATTCCGCGACCCCGGTTTTTCGAGCTTTGATGCGGGTGTTTATAAGACTATTGGAATTACAGAAGGCCGTAAGATCACTCTCAGGCTGGAAGTTTTCAACGTGGCGAACAACCAGCCCCTCACGGGCGTTTCCAACCTAGGTGTACCTTTAGATCCACATCTAAAGACTGCGCCGGCTGATTTTGGTAAACTAACCGCAACGCAAGGGTCCCCTCGAGTGGTCCAGTTTGCTGTTAGATACGATTTCTAGATCGAATGTTATTAGGTTTTATAGCCGGGGTTTATCCCCGGCTTTTTTATTGAACGGGTGGGTTTTCGGCAATGTACTTTTTCAACTGATCGCGGTGATCGTATTTCGGCATCTTTTCAAGAAAATTTTGGTATTCGGCCGCGGCTTTTGGCTTGAGTCCGGCAGCATTGAAAAGTGCAGCGAGACGTAAATGCACCTCAGCCTTTTCAATCGGAGCCAAGCGTATTGCTTCGTTGAGATAACCAACAGCTTTAGAGCCCTTCTTGATCGCAAGATAGGCCTCGCCTAAGTAGTGCTGGGCATCGGCCGAGCTAGGATCGGCATCAACTGCTCTGGTTAGGATCTCGATCGCCTTCTCGCTCGCATTTTCGGAAAGGTATAGCTTTCCCAGGTTTACCAGTGCTCTAGTGTAGGTCGGGCCTTCGGAAATTGCCCGCAAATAAGCGGATTCTGCGTTGTGATTATCTTTTTTTAGAAAGTATGCATTGGCGAGTTGGGTCCATGCAGCAAAGTCTTTCGGGTCGTTTGCGACCAAATCCTTTAAAACGGCTATTGCCTGATCATTGTTACCCTTACCGATCTCACTGACGGCCCTGTCAAAACGGCCCTGATTTGCAGCCGACCGGTTGTAAACAGCCGACAGCACTCCCGGTTTTGCTTTTGGACCGATAGACTTGTTCCAACTGACCGTGAAATCCTGATACACTACTGATGCTGCGGTCCAATTTAACTGTCGGCTTGCAACTTCGTCATGCTACATAAATATGCGAACTATTGCTTCGGCGGATAGGCCTCAATGTATTTTGCAAGACTCTGTCGATCGGGATGATCCGGAAAAGCCACAAGGAGCAATTTGTATTCAGCCGCAGCAAGGTCTTTTGAGCCCGCGGCGTCATATATCGAGCCTATCCGTAGGTGGAGGATTGCTTTTGATTTTGGATCTAGTTCTATCGCTTTACGGAAATATGGTATTGCGAGCGAACCGAGTTTCTTAAGAAAATATGCTTCGCCCAGATAATGATTAGCGTCCGGTGAATCTGGGTAAATCTCGACTGCTTTCGAAAGAAACTCGATCGATCGATCAAAATTCATCAAAGCAATATTCGCACGTCCCCCGCCGATCATCGCCGGCAGATATTCTGACTTTTGAGCTGCTGCCCGGTCGTATGCCGGAGCAGCCTTGGTATAGTCAGAGCCGTTAAAATAAAAGTTGCCCACTTGGGTCCAAGCTATGTAGTCTAAGGGGTCGTTAGTAACGACAGTTTCGAGAATTTGGATGGCCTTATTTATCTGAGCCTTTGATGCCTCCTGAATAGCTTTTTCAAAAAGCTTCTGATTTTTTTCCGATCGCTGATAGTAGTTTTCGACCGATACAACGCCCGGTTTTTGTTTCCTAGCACCTGTTTCGGACCAAGTTATAAACACGTCATGGCGATTCATATACGGAGAACTTTGTAGATTACCTAATTGAACCGATTCAACCTCAACTGAGTTGATTTCGATAACTAATGAGACGTTTTCCCTTGGAATACAGGATAAGAAAAAAGACCCACCATTTTTGATCTTTTGTCTTCGATAGAGAATACCACCGCCATATACGATGAGCGATATATTTGGCTGCTGCCCGGAATCAGACGTGCCGCGCACCGTCAATGAACCTTGTAGGGATGCATCACGCCCACTCACGGAATTGGTGCATTTTGGAGACCCGATTCGAGACGGGAGGTCGTCCTGACGTGCAAGGTCCTCCTGACACATATTGAAGATCGGAAACAAAGCTAATAACGAAAATACGACCACGAGGGAATTACTTCGGATACGCATAACATCTCCACCTAGATATATTAAAAAACCTGATCTTACACTTTCACGAGATATTTAACTAAAACAATACCGCAAAAGAAACTTGTAGCATTTCCCTAAAATAACACCAAAAATGACCCTTTTCCTAAATAAATATGCCGGAGTAATTGCGTCGAAACCTCCTCGAAATATAATGGGGCTCGCAAATGAGAACGAACAAAACGTTTACGGCTAACGCGATCACGACAGATTCCCGTATTTCTGACTTAGAATAGGTGACGTCCGAAAGGCGGCTCTTTTTTTAGCGTCGGTGAGCCTATCGTGCGGCGAATGAATCGTTGCCGGTGATTTCGGCGAGGTGGCGGGTGTCGTTTAGGGCAAGGACGCGGACGTTGCGGCGGCCGCGGAGTTCGAAACGGTTGATGCCGCAGTTTGAGGTGATAAGCCACGGCGTGGTCTTAGTGCTGCGGTGGATCGCTCCCATCAGGTGCAGGGTGAGAAAGCAGATCGCACCTGTGTGCGAAAATATGGCGACACGCTGGCCGTTATGCTCGCGGATGACGTCGTGGAGCTTTGTTGTAATGCGGCGGAGCAGGTGACGATAGCTCTCGCCCTCGGTGATGATGTGGTTGACGCTGCGGTTGACGAGAGCGTAGTAATCCTTTGGATGACGCTCTTTTGATTCGTCAAAGGTCAGGCCTTCGAGCACGCCGACGTGGCGTTCGCGAAATGCGTCTGACGTATTTATCTCAAGCCCAAGCCTCTTTGCCAGCGGTTCGGCGGTCTGCACCGCTCGGGCAAGATCGCTCGAATAGATCGCGTGAATCCCCTCTTTTGCCAGCAACTTTGCCGTCAACTCCGCCTGACGCTGACCGAGATCGGACAGCGGCGTCGGGCCGTGCCCGCCAAAACGCCCTTCGGCGTTTCCGGCAGATTGCCCGTGTCGGATGAGATAAAGTCGTGTTGGCGGCGGCATATTTTACGCGGCGACGGCCTCGGCTTTGAGCTTTTCGGTCTGGTAATGCGTCTGCAAAGCGGCGATGAATTCGTCAAGCTGGCCCTCCATCACGAGCGTCAGCTGATGGACGGTCATGCCGATGCGGTGGTCGGTGACGCGATTTTCTTTGAAATTGTATGTGCGGATCTTTTCCGAGCGGTCGCCGCTGCCGACCATGCTTTTGCGTTCGCTGGCCTCAAGCTCGTGCTGTTTTTGTTCCTCAAGCTCCTGAAGGCGGGCACGCAGAACGCGCATCGCTTTTTCGCGGTTCTTGATCTGAGATTTTTCGTCCTGCATCGAAACGACAACGCCTGTCGGCATATGCGTTATACGCACCGCAGAGTAGGTCGTGTTGACCGACTGGCCTCCGGGGCCGGACGAGCAGAATGTGTCGATACGCAGGTCGTTGTTGTTGATCTGGACGTCAACTTCCTCGGCTTCGGGCAGAACGGCGACGGTGATCGCCGAGGTGTGGATACGTCCCTGCGTCTCGGTCTGGGGCACGCGTTGGACGCGGTGGACGCCGGATTCGAAACGCATTTTCGAGTAAACGTTGTCGCCCTCGATCATCGCGACGGCGTCTTTGATACCGCCCATGCCGTTGTCAGAGGCTTCCATAACCTCCATCTTCCAGCCTTGCGTTTCGGCGTAACGAGCGTACATCCGCAGGATCTCGGCGGCAAACAGGGTCGCTTCGTCGCCGCCTGTTCCGGCACGGATCTCGAGGATCACGTTCTTTTCGTCATTAGGATCTTTTGGAATGAGAAGAACCTTGAGTTGCTCCTCGGCAACCGGAAGTTTTTCTTCGATCTCGGCGATCTCCATCGCCGCCATCTCGCGCATCTCGTCGTCATCAGCAAGGTCGGATAGATCTTTGGCGCCTTGCAGATCTTCTTGCAGTTTTTTGACCTCGCGATATTTTTCGACGATCTCGCCAAGCGAGCGGTGCTGTTTCATCAGCTTGGCGTATGCCGACATATCGGACATAAACTCGGGCTGCGAGATCTGCTCGGTCAGTTCTTCGTAAGATTTTTCGATTTGTTCAAGCTTTTCAAACATAAGAAATATTCACCACATAGGAACATAGAACACATAGGTAGATCACAATGACAATTTCTATGTGATCTATGTTTCTATGTGGTTAAGTTGCCGGAACTGGTTCGAGTTTTAGCGATTCGTCGAGGGCTTTGATAGCGACTTCGAGCTGCTGTTCGTCGGGTTCCTGTGTCGTGATATTTTGCAGCCAGATACCCGGTTTGGTCATCAGCTTGAATATCGCACCTGATTCCTTTTTAGCTGCGTAACGAATGACTTCGTATGACAAACCGGCCACGAGCGGCATCAGAGCGATGCGGACGACGAGGTTCATCCATGTCGCCTCAAAGTTAATGACCGAAAAAAGCACGATCGCAACGAGCATGACGACCATTAGGAAAGACGTGCCGCAACGCGGATGCTGGCGGCTCTGTAGAGTCGCATTTTCCGGCGTCAGGTCGAGGCCTTTTTCCCACGTGAATACCGTTTTGTGCTCGGCACCGTGATATTCAAATACGCGGCGGATGTCTTTTAAAAACGACATCGAAAAGATCATGATGATGAAAAACACCATCCGGATCAGGCCGTCGATGAGGTTAAATGAGATCCACGAACCAAACGAATCAAGCTTGATCTTCCAGACGTAAGCCTTGACAGTCTCAAACCAACTGGCGTCTGCCGCGAGTGCCGGAGCCCCTGCCCAGCCGAGGCTGATGAACAGCAGATTTGTCAGCACGAGCGGTGCGACGATAAACAGCAAGATGTTAAAACCGAGTGCAAATATGATCGAACCGACGGCGCTTGCCGATTGGCCAGCCTTTTTCGCCTTAGACTCGGCCGGCATCGTGACCTTTACCGGAGCCTTGGTAAAATTCTCGTCAGTCGTTCCCTCGACAAATGCGAGCTGCGTGTCGGCGGCTTTTTCTTTTGCCGCAGCCTCAGCAGCGTTTAGGTCTTCTTCGTAGATCTTTGCCGAGAAATTTAGTGCTTTGACGCCTAATGCCATCGATTGGATAAGCGTTGCACCGCCGCGAATGACCGGCGTATTCATCCATTTATACTTATCGCTCCATTTTGGCAGCTTTTCGGATGTCGAAACGATCGAGCCGTCCTGACGGCGGCACGCGATGGCGTAAGCCGACGGAGTGCGCATCATAACGCCTTCCATCACGGCCTGGCCTCCGACGATCAGATCGCGTTCAACAGCGAAAACGGTGTGGATAAAACGAAGCATTCTTGGCGATAAACGTTTTTTCATAGCATTACTTAGATAAGTATCTGTTAGAAATAGATGTTCAATAAATCGGAAATCGCAGTTCACCGGACGAAAATTTCAAATTTGATATCTGAAATTTGAAAGACGCCGACCTTTTTTGCCTTTCGATGGTGTTTCGTACACCGGTATCGATCGGCCAAGGTCGGCGTCTGGTTTTGAAAGCTAATACTGGGTCGGTACCAGTGTCATCTTATTTAGCTGCTTCGGCGGCTCCGCGAGCGTAGCGTTTGTTAAACCGGTCAACGCGTCCGGCCGTATCGACGAGCTTTTGCTTACCGGTAAAGAACGGGTGGCAAGCCGAGCAAATTTCGATGTGCAGATCTTCGCCCATCGTCGAGCGTGTTTTGAAAGTGCTGCCGCAGGCACAGATCACTGACATTTCAGTATAATTTGGATGTATTTCAGGTTTCATAATTTCACTTCCTTCCGCCGTAAATAAGCGGTGTGATGTTGCGATAATACGCAATCTTTAATGATACGTCGGAAAGGGCAGTAGGTCAAGGTTTGAATCCCCTTGGAGGTACCGGCTAAGTACGCGACATATTAATTTTTCTCGACACCGACATGAATAAAAAGCCGATCAAAAAACCAAGGGTTAATGCAAAAAATACATCCGAAATCAAACCGAGCCAAATGATCTTAGTAAAGCCTACGAATCCACCCTTCTCGTAGAAGTGGATCGGAAACCCGAAACGCCAACCGCAGTCATCTATTCCCTCTGAACAAATATTGAGTAAATAGCTGTAGTAATTCAAAAAGCCTACAATAAGGATTCCACAAGTGAAACCAACAACGAATGGCTTTCTGAGCATCCATCTATTCATGTCTTGATTCTTAACGCTTCATCGATTTCTCGTAGATCTCGATCCACTGCTGCGAGGTGACCTTTGATGCGAGTTCGCCGATGAGGTCGAGCGGGATTTCCTCGAGCTTGGTAAAGCGGATGCACGATTTGCCCATATTGAGCTTTTTCTTTGAGTGTTTGGGCCACTCGTTACGGAACCATTCTAATTGTTTTACGTGACCGTAGAGGCACATCGAATACACGGCAATGTGATTTTTCTGTGACGCGATACCCATAAAGCCGAGCGGCAGAGACGGGTCGCAATGATAGCCGGCCGGATACATCTCATGCGGCACAACCCAGCCGATGTGGCCGTACCCCATCGTTTCCTGAAAACCTTTTGGCAGGTTTTTGTTGATAACCTTGCGAAGCGCGGTTAGCGCGGCTTTGCGGTCCTCGGGAAGTCCGGCGATGTATTCGTCAGGGGTCTTGGCATCGTATTGCATAAGAGGAATTTTGCCACAGATTAACACAGATAGACACAGATAAAATGGAAAAATATCAGTGTTTATCTGTGTCCATCCGTGGACTAATTCTTTGCTAAAAGAGCTTCGAGGTGCTGCGAGCCGATGCTGTAAAATTCTTTTAGATCACGGATCTGGTCGGCGACGCTGTCGGTGTTTTTTGCCTCAGCGAGTTTTGTGCCGACGAGCATGTTGTTTTTCGGCGTATGCTCGACTGAGATAAATTCGAACAGGCGCGTAGCATAGCCTTCGCGTTCGAGCAGTAGCGCTCGCATGCCGTCGGTGAGGGTTTCGGCGACGCGTTCGATCATGACGCCGTGTTTTAGGATGTCGTGCATCATCGCGGGCGGGGTCATTTGTTTGCGGACCTCTTTGTGACAGCAAGGAGCGGCGACGATAAGGTCTGCGTTTGCACGGATGCCTTGAAAGAGTGCGTCATCGGTCGCGGTGTCGCATGCATGTAATGCGATGAGGATATTGACGTTTTCGAGCGGAAACGAATCGATCGTCGCCTGGACGAACTCGAGCCCGTCAAATTCGCTTGCGCGGGCAACGTCATTTGAGATCGCCGCCAGATCACTTCGGGCCTCGACGCCGGTCATTTTCACGTCAAAGCCGCGAATGTTCTTAAAATAATCGTACGCTGCAAACGTCAGATAGCCTTTGCCGCTGCCCATATCGACGATGTTGAGCGAGGTGCGGTCCTTTAGGTCTGAGCGGTCAACGAGATCGGCCAGGATCTGGACATACTTATTGATCTGTTTCCACTTGCTCTGTTGCTGAGCTCCGACCTCGCCGTTGGTATTCGTAATGCCGAGAGCATTTAGATAGACGCTGTGCGGGTTGATCAGCTTTTCTTTTTTGCGGTCGTGCTCGAGCGGCGGCACTTTTTTGAATGTAGGTTTTCCGGTATTGAGGCGCGAATTTTTTCGCCCTATGTCCAATTGAAAATCGTTTTGGGTCGTAAAAAGATGGCCGCTGAAAAACTCGGTTCCCAGCAATTGCCCGATCAGAGCCTGCCCGGTCTGGATCGTGTAATTTTTTGCGATGTCACGCGAATCGTGGCGATATAAAAAGAAAAGCCGGACGCCCTTGTTGGTCTTGATCAGGCGGACGTTTATCTTTTGCAGGTGCAGGTCAGAGCCTTTATAATTGCCGAGAGTCAATTTTACAAACGTGCCGCCGTCGACGGCAGCGGCGAACCCGGCTAGGAATTTTTCGATATTTTCGGTCATAAAACCTCAGGAATATTTAGCCACGAATTACACGAATAACACGAATCAGAAATGTGCTAAATTTGTGTCATTCGTGTAATTCGTGGCAAAAACATTATGAAAAATCTATTTCACTTAGCGTTTCCGGTTCATGATCTCGATGCAGCCAGAGAGTTTTATGGCGGTGTGATGGAATGCCCCGAAGGGCGGAGTTCGGAGTGCTGGATCGATTTTGATCTGTACGGGCACCAGATCGTGACGCATCTGGCGCCGGATTCGGCTGGGATTAAAGCGACGAATCATGTCGATGCCGATCATGTACCGGTACCCCATTTTGGGATAATCCTGCCGATGGAGCAATGGTTGTCTCTTGCGGCTAGGCTAAAAGACAAAGGCGTGAAATTTGTCATCGAGCCAAAGATCCGTTTTGCCGGCGAGGTCGGTGAACAGGCGACCATGTTCTTCTTAGACCCAAGCGGCAACGCGTTGGAATTTAAGGGGTTCCAGGATTTTTCTAGCGTCTTCGCGAAATAAAGCATGCCGGAAATCGTTATCATTGGCGGGGGCGTGGTCGGGGCTTCGGTTGCGTATCATCTGACCGAGCGCGGGTGCCGCGATGTGCTGATGCTTGAGCGCGAAGAGATGCTTGGGCTGGGCTCGACCGGCAAGGCGACGGGCGGCGTGCGGGCCCAGTTTGAGACGGACATCAACATAAAGCTGTCGCTCTACTCGATGGATTTTTTTCGCGATTGGGGATTTGATTGCGAATACGATCCGAAAGGCTACCTTTTTCTCGCCACAAACAATCTGCATCTCGAATACCTCGATCGCACCGGCGATCTGCAGCGTGAGCTTGGCTATGAAGGCGTGCATTTGCTGACACAAGCTGAGGTTGCCGCGATGGTGCCGGGCGTAAATTGCGACGACATCGTCGGCGGGAGTTTTGGCCCGCGTGACGGGTTTATCAATCCGCTTGCCATTCTCGAAGGGTTTATGGTCGAGGCGTCGATGAGCGGAGCCAAGGTTAAGACTGGCACGACTGTCCGGTCGATAGATGTCGAGAATGGCCGTGTGACGGGGTTGCACACATCTGAAGGAAAGCTCGAATGTGAAAAGGTGGTGCTTTGTTCCGGTGCGTGGGCAAGACATCTGGCCGCGACCGCCGGGATCGATCTGCCGGTTGAGCCGCAGCGTCGGCAAATAGTTTGGGCAAAGGCCGCGAAAGCTCTGCCGCCCGATCTGCCGATGGTGATCGATATGACGGACGGGTTTCATTTTCGTCAAGCGCGTGATTTTCACGTCGCGGCGGACACGGGCGATGGCCGCGATGTGCTGTTTGCTTATGCCGATCCGGAAGAACCGTCCAGTTTTTCGACAGATTTTGACGAATCTTTTCTAGATAAGGTTGGCGAAAAGGCCGCTCACAGGGCTCCGTTCTTGACCGGGGCACAGATCGTATATGAAAAATGCCGTGCCGGTTTGTACGAAAATTCGCCGGATCATCACGCCATACTTGGGGGCTGTGAGGTGGAGGGATTGTATTTTGCAAACGGCTTTTCGGGCCACGGCGTGATGCATTCGCCGGCGACGGGCAGGGCACTCTCGGAGATCATGCTCGACGGCGAAGCGAGCTTTCTGGATGTGTCATCGCTGCACATTGATCGGTTTGCCAAAGGCGAACTGCTACACGAAACCGCGTTTATTTAAGGAATTATTTTTAACGCAAGGACGCAAAGTAGCAAAGACGCAAAGAAATATATAGTCAAATCTTTGCGACTTCGCGTCTTGGCGGCTTTGCGTTAAAGTTCCTATTATGAAAACTGCGCTTGTTCATCATCCTATCTACGCCCAACACGACACCGGGCCGGGGCATCCGGAGACGCCGCTGCGTTATTTGGCGGTGATGGATGCGTTGCGTGAGGACGAGGCGTTTTGGCAAAGCCTGAACGAGATCACGCCGGAAAAGGCGGCGAAGGGGCTCGTGCAGGCGGCACATACGCCACAGCATTTTAAGACGGTCGAAGAGGCTTTTGGCAAAGGCTACGACAGGCTCGATGCGGATACGGTCGTTTCGATGAGATCTTTTGACGCGTCGCTTTATGCGGCGGGCGGAGCGGTTGCGGGTGTCGATGCGGTCATTAGCGGCGAAGCGAAAAATGCGTTTGTCGCGGTGCGTCCGCCGGGGCATCACGCGACGGGCGAACACGCGATGGGTTTTTGCCTGTTTAATAACGTCGCCGTCGCTGCTCGATATGCGCAGAACAATTACAAAGAGATCGAGCGTGTCGCGATCATCGATTGGGACGTCCATCACGGCAACGGCACGCAGGGCATCTTTTACGCTGACCCGACGGTTCATTTTTTTTCGATGCATCAATATCCTTGGTATCCGGGTTCGGGTAGCCGCGGCGAGACGGGTTTTAGCCGGGGCTTAGGCACAACGATGAATGTGCCGGTCAAGGCCGAGACGCGTGCGGACGAGCAAAAACGTATGTTCGAAAGCGCGGTTGAGTCGATCGCGGCAAACTTCCGTCCGGACCTGATATTTATCTCCGCCGGGTTTGACGCGCATCTGACCGACCCGCTCGGGCAGCTTCGCCTTACGGATGATGATTATGTCTCGATGACACGGACGGTGATGGATTGGGCGGATGAGGTTTGCGAAGGGCGGATCGTTTCGTGTCTTGAGGGCGGATACAATCTCGACACGCTTGGCGGGACGGTCAAAAACCACGTTGCCGAGCTAAACCGCTGACCCGTGGTGTGCTAAACTGCATCTCAACCAACGGATTAAGATTAAGGGAGTGCCGCCAATGCCTGATGTAGAAATTCCATGTGTGCAGTGTAAAGAGATATTTATCTTTACGGAAAAGGAGCAGGAGCTTTTTTACCAGCGCAATATGATGACGCCGCAGCGGTGTACGAAATGCCGCTCAAAAAAGGCGGCGACGCGACCTGATGCTCCGGCGAGGTTTGAGATCGTTTGCGACCATTGCGGACGCCACGACACGGTGCCGTTTCAGCCAAAAGTTGGACGGTCGGTGCTGTGTAAGGATTGCTTTGAAGCGAGCCGATCGCGCTCCCGACAATAAAAGTTTAAAAGGGAACATGTGAAAAAGTAGAAAGGTAAGATTGCCATCACTTATCTAACTTTTAACCTCTTTCACATTTCTACTTTTCACCAATATTTATGAGTTTTGAGACTGTTGAATATTCGTTTAATAACTCGGTTGCTACCGTGACGATGAATCGTCCGGATGCGTTGAACGCATTGTCGCTACAACTGACCAAGGACCTCGATGCGGCGTTTCGCCGGGCTATTGCTGACGGTGCGAGAGCGGTCGTGTTTACCGGAAACGGCCGTGCGTTTTGCTCGGGTGGTGATCTGCGTGAGATGCAGGCGATGTGGGAAAAAGAGGGGCGTATCGAGGCTTTTCTTGAGGATCCGCTTGGCGCTTTGCACGGCGTGATACGCCTGATGCGAGAGACGCCGATACCGTTTATCGCGGCGGTCAACGGCGTGTGTGCCGGTGCGGGCGTTAATTTTGCACTCGCGTGCGATATTGTCATTGCGGCTGACGATGCTTCGTTTCGCGAGGCTTTTGTTCGGATAGGTTTGTCGCCCGATTGCGGCGGGACGTTCTTTTTACCGCGAGTCGTTGGCGAAAAGATCGCGACCGAGCTGTTTATGACGGGTGACGCGGTTTCCGCTCAGCGTGCGGTCGAGATCGGTATGATAAACCGTGCCGTTTCGGCGGAATCGCTCCTTGATGAGGCAACACAGCTCGCGGCAAAGCTTGCCGCCGGGCCGACGGGATCGATCGGGCGCATCAAGCGGATGATGAACGCTTCGTTCTCAAATGACCTTTCCGCACAGCTCGCCCTCGAGCACGAATGCCAGATCGAATCAGGGAAATCGGACGATTTCAAAGAAGGCGTTGCCGCATTTTTTGAAAAACGTCCGCCAAATTTTACAGGGAACTAATCCGATCTCAATCAAATACAATTGGCCTCGCATCCAAAGCGAGGCCTTTTCGTCTATTAATAATCAATTTTTAGGAACACGGTTTGACACCTTAATTTTGCTGTTGTAGTTTTAAAATGAAATTGAAAATCATTTTCAATAAGAAGTAGCATATTGGAGTGAATAAAGTGAGATTCAAAAGCAGATCGGCCCTGGCCGCGGCAATATTAATGACCCTTTCGATAATTGGGGCAGGTAAAACGCTGGGTGACGAACCGGCGACGCACCTCACGGGCAGGGTAACCGACCAAAATAAAGCGGCGGTCGCCGGAGCTCGGATAACGGCGTACCGTCAGGGCACGTCGATCAAGGCAGAGACATCAACCGACGTTGACGGCAGATTTGTGCTCGATCTTGCGCGCGGTGAATATACGCTGACGGTAAACGCGCGGGGGTTCGACTCGTATTCACGAGTGATCAAAATGCGGGCTATCGAACAAACCGAATCATTTATGTTGTCGGTCGAAACCGCGACTGCGACGGTCACTGTGAGCGATGACGCGATCTATACGATCGGTGACCTTAGGAGCGCAACAAAGACATTTACTCCGTTAAGAGATGTGCCGCAAGCGATCACCATCATCAAAAATGAACAGGTAACGGACCAGATGCTGTCGAGCATCGCCAGTGTCGTGCAGTATGTGCCGGGCATTTCGTCGCATCAGGGTGAAAACAACCGTGACGAGGTGATCATTCGCGGAAACCGGAGCGGGGCTGATTTTTATCGCGACGGCGTGCGGGACGATGTTCAGTATTACCGCGACCTCTATAATATGGATCGTTTTGAGGCGTTAAAGGGGCCAAACGCGATGATATTTGGCCGAGGCGGTGGCGGCGGTGTGATAAACCGGGTGACAAAAGAGGCTAAGTTTTCGCCGATCAGATCATTTACCGCGACCGGCGGATCGTTTTATAACCGGCGTTTTACGGGCGATGTTGGACAGGCGTTGAACGACAAGATCGCTGTGCGTATGAATGGCGTTTATGAAAACTCTAAGAGCTTTCGCCGCCACGTCGGGCTCGAACGTCTTGGTTTTAACCCGACCGTTTTGATCGCACCCGATGCCAAAACGAGCATCAATATTGGTTATGAATTTTTCCGCGACCGCCGAACGGCGGACCGTGGCATGACGTCATTTCAAAATCGCCCGGTCGATCTGCCGATCTCAACGTTTTACGGCGATCCGGACAACAGTCGTGTCAGCGCCGATGTCAATATCGTCACGGCTTCGGTCGAGAGGCTGTTTGGCGGCGTGATATTTCGCAACCGGGGACAATACGGATACTATGACCGTTTTTATCAGAACTATGTTCCCGGCACGGTCAACGCGGCAAAGACTCTGGTAAACCTGACCGCCTACAACAACGCTACAAAGCGTAAAAATCTCTTTAACCAAACCGATCTGACATACAGCGTCATGACGGGCCGCATTAAACATACGCTCGTCGGCGGAACCGAATTTGGCCGGCAGGTTACTGACAATTTCCGAAATACCGGCTTTTTTAACAACACGGCGACGACGATACAGGTCGCTTTTGAAAACCCTGTGACAAATTCGCCGATCACATTTCGCCAGAGCGCGACCGACGCCAACAATCACCTCACCCTAAATCTCGGTGCCGGATTTGTGCAGGATCAGATCGAATTTTCCCGATATGTCCAGGCGATCGTCGGCGTCAGATATGACCATTTTGGCCTGACATATCACAACAATCGCAATGGCTCGACGCTCAGCCGCGTCGACCGTCTAGTCAGTCCGCGTGTCGGGCTGGTGATAAAACCCGTAATGTCGGTTTCGATCTATGGCAGCTATTCGGTCTCCTTCTTGCCAAGCTCGGGCGATCAGTTTTCATCACTTACGACGATCACACAGCAGGTCGAGCCGGAAAAGTTTCAGAACTATGAGGGCGGCTTGAAATGGGACATTCGTCCGGGACTTTTCCTGACATCGGCGGTGTACCGGCTGGATCGAACAAATACTCGTGCAACTGACCCAAACGACCCGACGCGTATCATCCAGACCGGCAAACAGCGGACGAACGGTTTTGAGATAGCCCTTGCGGGCGACATTACGCCGAAATGGACTATGACCGGCGGGTATTCGTATCAAAATGCACGCATCACCAGCGCGACGACCGCCGCTGTTGCCGGAAAGCAGGTCGGACAGGTGCCGCACGATACGATTTCGCTGTGGAACAAGTATCAGTTCACCTCGAAACTCGGGGCAGGAATAGGGCTCGTCTATAGATCGGATATGTTCGCCGCCGTTGATAACACTGTCGTGCTGCCGGGTTACGCAAAGGCCGACGCCGCCGTTTTCTATAATTTTAACGAGCACTGGCGGCTGCAGGCCAATCTCGACAACATCACCAACAAACGTTATTTCGTCAATGCCGACAGCAATACGAACATCTCGGCGGGCAGCCCGCGCGGGTTAAAGATCGGGTTGACGGCAAGATTTTGATCGAAATTACCGCATATTCACCACCCGCCTTTTACCGTAAAACTAATATTGCACACACAGCATTCGCTATGGGCACCACTTGAAAGAGTGGTGCTCCCGCCTTTTAAAGTGAATAACTAATAGTGAATAGTGAACAGTAGAAGAAATTCTCATGATTTTTGTGAATATTTAGAGATCCTTGTTTCTAAAATCGTTAGCGGTCGATATCCTATAGCAATGCAGTCGCTCACCTACGGGCAGTTGATACGCGGGAACCGCAATTTTCGCAATCTGCTGGCCGGACAATTTATCTCGGAGCTTGGGAACTGGTTTAATTTTATCGCCGGCCTGGGACTCGTGCGGCTGGTGTCAGATGCGTCGCCGACGGCTGCGGGGCTGTTTTTTGTCGCGAGATTGATACCGTTTGCTCTTGCTTCGCCGATAGCGGGGACGTTTGTCGATCGCTTTTCGCGGCGGCAGGTGATGATCGCGACGGATATCGCGCGAGCGTTGATAGCGTTGTCGTTTCTGCTCGTGACGAGTCCTGACAAATTGTGGATCGCGTACCTTGCGACGGTTTTGCTGCACACGCTCGGAGCGTTTTTTGACGGGGCAAAGAATGCTGCGGCACCAAATCTGTCGGGGAAAGAAGGGTTGCTTGCGGCAACGGCGTTGTTGTTTTCGACGCGATTTTTGTTGATGGCGATCGGTTCGGCACTTGGCGGCTGGGCGGCGGCGGTTTTTGGGTACGAAGTCGCGTTTATCATCAACGCCGCGTCGTTTCTCGCCTCGGCGTACACGGTCTGGCTTATTCCCGAAGAGGCGACCCGGGACGAAGAGACCGGAGCACGGATGAATTCGATGCGGTTTCGCCGCAAGCAGACGCCGCCGTCGGAGCAGCCAAATTTTGTTGCGGTGGAGCCGAGAGAGTCGTTTTTGACCGAGCTACGCGAAGGTTTTAACTACGCGCGGCATACGCATTTTGCTCTGACGATACTCGTGATGAACGTCATCTGGGCGACGGGCGGCGGGGCGATCAATATTATTTTTGAGCGGCTTGGCGGGGTTCATTACGCGGCCGCCGAAGGGTGGAACCCGGATATCGCCGTTGCAATTCTGTGGACTGCGACAGGTTTAGGCTTGACCGCCGGGATGCTGATCGCTCATCGGACGTCGATCTATATTGACCGGAAAAATATCAGTCATGGTTTTATCGGCTGGACGCTGATCCTGCACGGCGTGCTGTTTGCGGCCGCGGCGTTTATGCCGACGCTGTGGCTGTTTGCGGTGATGGTGTTCATATCGAGGGCGATCGTCGGCGTCGAGTACGCGGTGCAGGAAACGATGTTTCAACGCAGCCTGCCCGATTATATTCGCGGCCGTATGTCCACCATCGAACGCGGTGCCGAGCTGACCGTGTTCGGATTTGTCAGCTACGCCGCAAGCGGATTGATGTTTTGCATGACGCCGCAGACGCTGACGATAATCTCGGGGATCTTGTCGGGGCTGGCGGGTGTGGTGTGGTTTGTGCGGGAAAGGCGAATAGATTCGAAAGGCGTCGCGTAGCGACGAGTTGATTGTAGCCGTGGGTTTTAACCCACGGACGGCGATCACCCAAAGTATGTTCGTCGCGTTAGCGACGATTGATACGTGTGCCGATTCAACCGTCGCGAAGCGACGAATATCGATGTCCGTCCCTTACCGTGGGTTGAAACCCACGGCTACAATCAGGCGCCCGTATCGGGCGAAGAGGTAAGGGCCGACCCTGAACACCGCAAGGCCGCCCTTGAACCACGCAAGGTTCGAGAAATGCCATCCCGCGTCCACCCTGAACCGCTAAAGGCTCACACGAAACGACAAAAGGTAGCACGGAAGTCAGACACCACTAAGCTTTACGTCAAGTATTGCGAAATTATTTATGGCTGGATCGAACTTGAAACTTACAGTACACCCGCCTTCCAATCCATAATCATGAGATTTCTTTGATTTGCTATACCAATAGTTCAAAATCGAAACTTTGATAATAGGTCCTTCATTCGTAATCGGTCTGAGAGAGAGAATAGGAATTGCCTTCTTCGTCTTTTTGAACCTCATTTCGAGATCGTCGGATCGAAGGTATTCAATTGTGATATCCCCGAAGTGTGTTGGTAGCCCCTCGCGCTCTGTTAAGAAAAGATCCCATTCCACCACGCGATTTTTGTATCTATCTGCCCCATCTTTGAAAAAACGAGCATATTCCTTTTGCTCGGCGGAAACACATGCTCCCAAGGCTCGCGCGTATAGGTTCGAGGACTCTCCCAAAGTGGATTGGGCCGGGGACGAAAGATCTGCCCACAGGATGATACTGATAAGAAGTATGAAAGCTCTTAATGTGTTCATTGGGTCTGGAACTTAGGATGCCGTTCCCGCTCGTCCGTTGTCGTGTTGTCCTGAAGTTCTCGCTTGGGTCAGGCCGTGATAATCACCGCTTTTGCGCCGGTTAATTCTGAAAAATCTTTTGTATAGATGGTATCGACGCGGCGGACTTCGCTGATGCAATCGACGATGTCCTGGGTCTGGATAAAGCCCGATTCGACGTGGGCGATGGCCCAGTTTTTTATGTGCGAGGCACGGCGGAGCGTTTCTTCGAGCAGGTGGATGTACTGCGATTTTGTTTCGGTGGCGGAGCCGAGTTTGCCGGACATCGACGCATCGAGGTCTTCCCAAAAATCACCGCCGCCGCGAAGCCACTCTTCGCGCCACGCGGCGCGGCCCAAATAGCCCTTGGTGCTCTGAGCGTGGGCGGCGGGCACACGGAGAAACATCAGATCGGCGGGCGTTTCGGCGATAAAATCGTCGGCGTTCTTGTTCTGACACGTATTGGTTTCGCCGTTGTCATAAGCGGCGGGCATGATCGCGTGAAAGCGGCGAAAGGCGTTTGAGAGCGGTGAGCGCAGTTCGCGGGTCTCTTCTTTGAACGACAGCACATAATTGCCGACGGACAGCACGATGCTCGAGGCGATCGCCTGTGACATCTGCGACTGGAGCCGCTCGATGTTGTGCCGGACGTTGTCAAACCACCACGCGTCGGTCTCGGTGAACCAATTGGCGAGTGCCGGATTTCGGAGCTTGTAGCCGGGGACGTAGGCGTCTTCGAGCACGACATTGACCTCTTCGTCAGAGAGCCGCTCGCCGTTATTTGTGATCTGAGCGGTGCAGGCCGCCCACGCCGAACGCAAAGGGTCGTTTGCCATTACGCGGGCATCAAGACGTTTGAGATATGCTCCGGCGGACGGATCGTCGGCAAAAGGGATCGCGACCGACGCGAAATTAACCCGCCGCAGGACGTTCAGGTCAAAGGCGAGCCAGCTTTTGGGCAAAGTTTTGGTTTGAGAATGCATGGGCTAAATGTTGGTCGCGGGTTCCGCAAAAGGGTCGGTTTCGACGGTGCCCACGACGGGCAGCGGTGTTGCGAGCAAGGCTTTGACAACCGCCGGGTCAAACTCGATGCCCGCCCAATCGGCCAAATGGCGACGGGCTTCGGTATCGGTCAGGGCGGCTCTGTACGGACGTGCGGCTGTCAACGCGGCAAAGCTGTCGGCGACACGCAAAATGCGGGCGGACAGCGGAATTTGCTCACCCGCGAGTTTGTCAGGATAGCCGTCGCCGGACCACCATTCGTGATGCCAGCGGACGAGCAACTGCACGCCGCGCGGCAGAGCGAGCTTAGCGGCGGCTTGTTCGCCGATGACGGGATGGCGGTGCAGGTCGATGCGTTCGGGATCGAAAAGCTGACGCGGAGCCGAGATGTAATCGCGGGCCATCTTTAGCTCACCGATGTCATGGATGAGCGCCGCCTGTTGCAGCAAAAACCGATCTTGCGAAGCGAGGTTAAACGCCGCCGCAAGCTTATCCGCGATCGAAGCTATCCGCTCGGCGTGAGGGGCCATGTAACACTCAAACCCGTCGATCTCCGACGAGAGTTCGAGCAATTTTTCGTCCACGGCGGACGCTGGGGCTGTTTCGGCAAGGATGCTGTTCACGGTACTAGTTTAAGGGAAAAGAGAAAAGGAGAAAAGGTCAAACCGGATTTTGGTCCGTCTTGGTCCACTTTGGTCCACTTTGGTCCGGACCGGACCAAGAAAGACCAGGATGTTACGCCCTTGCTACCGTGTGGGCTTTTGCAGAGAATCGAGCAGGTCGCGGGCTTCGCGGTTGCTGGGGAAAATGGCGAGGAGGCGGTTGAGTTCGCCCTCGGCGCGTTTGAGCAGGTTGTGCTGGATAAAGAATTCGGCGAGCAAGATGCGAAAAGTCGGATTTTGCGGGTCGAGCTTGAGCGCGGCCTGCATCTCAGATTCGGCTTTGTGCCGCTGCGAGCTGTCCGCCGATAAAGCCTTGCCATAATAGGCGTGATAACGGGCGTTTTTTGGTGCGTAGTGGGCGGCACGGGCGAGGAACGGGATTGCGGCCTCGTGTTCGTCATCCATCAGCAGCGTAAAGCCGCGTTCGAAATTCTGTGCCGCCTGATCGGTCTGCAGACTGGCGTTTCCGGTGTCGGTGCTGCCCTCGGCCTTGCGTTTTTCGCGGGCGACCAGCTCTTTGCGCATGCGATAATCGTACAGCTCGCGGTTCTCAGGGTTTTTGAGCGTTTCGTGTGCTTGCGCGAGTTCGGTAAAGGCATGTTGAATGCGGGGCAACATCTCGCCGCCGTCGGCATGAAAGCGGTCGGGGTGAAACTCTTTGGCGAGTGAGAAATACGCCCGTTTTACCTCGGCGATGTTTGACGCCGGATCGACGCCCAGCAGGTCGTAGTATGTTTCAGCGGATTCGACGCGCGTCAGGTACTCTTCGAGAGTGATGACAACGTCGGGTATCTTTGGCTCGGCGGGTGCGGGCTGCGACTTTTGCTCGAATACCTCGGGTGCGGCGACGGTCGGCAGCTTTGCCTCTTGTTTGAGTTCGAGTTTTGCATTTCGCATCGCCGAGATCGCGTCATTTGTTAGAGCGGGCTGCCAATCGTCACGTATTAGCAGGCCGCCAAGCCATAGGGTGTAGATCGCCTGGAAAGCTTTTGCTTCTGTCAGTCCTGAAATGCTGATGAGATCGGCAATGGTCAGCGGGTCTTCGCCGGTACGTGACAGGACAAACGCCTCGTCCGGACGAAGGTTTATCCCAAGCGGCGGCGCGTCAGAGCGGTGAAAGCGTTCTTCGAGGCTGCGAAAACGGCCGAGCACCTTGTCGATCGACATACAGCGGCCAAAATCGAATAATATTCGGCGAGCCTCAACGTTGTATGCCAGCCCGTCGCGAATACGCCGCAGCGAGCTAAAATCCCACTCGCCGGTCTCCCACGCGAGGATATCGACCAGAATGCTCTCGATCTGCTCGGAAAAAAGCTTTGCCGTGTCGGATTTGGTCAGGAACTTTTTGTCTTCGAGGTAGGCGACGAGCTCGTGATCGTTGGAAAAATTTGGGATCTTGGTGACGTCGTCCTTGGTCATCCGGTTTCGAGTGAGCAGGATGTCAAAAAGCCTTGCGGCTCTGGCATTAGACACCGCAAAGACGATCTCACCGTTTTTGAGATAGATGACGCATTTCTTTTCTTTGTCGGACACGCGCAAAGATCCGTTCACCCGTGCCTGCATGATCTCAGAGATCAGCTCGGCAAACGGATGGGTAAGGAAATTACCTTGAATTTCGAGTTCGGACTGCGGTGTCATTACTGTAAAACGGGCGGGCGTGAGGAGCCATATAAATGATAACAAATCCGGCGGGGAAAAGTTAAGTAGTATTTTTCGCGTTCTTTTCGCATCATCTTCGCCTTTAGGCGGGCTATTTGATAGCATTTTACTCACTTGGTAATGGAGAAAAAGCTGGAAATTCGCGAATGTGTGACGCTCGACGAAATGGCCGAATGTGTCCAATTGCAGCGTGACGTTTTTGCGTTGCCGGAGGCCGAATTGTCGCCTGTTCGCCACCTGATCGTGACCAAAAACGCGGGCGGTTTTACGCTTGGGGCGTACGATGGCGACCGGCTTGCGGGCTTTGTGCTCAGCGTGCCGGCGGTGATGCGTGGCGAGCGGGCGTTTTATTCACACATGACAGGCGTCCGGCAAGAGTATCAAAGTCTGGGCATCGGGGCCAAGCTAAAATGGGCACAACGCGAGCGTGCGCTTGCCGACGGGGTGAAATTTATCAAGTGGACGTTTGAGCCGATAAAGGCAAGAAATGCTTACTTTAACCTCGAAAAGCTCGGCGCAGTCGTTAGTGAATTTCAGCAAAATTTTTACGGTATGGATTACGCGACGGCACCGGAAACTGCCGGACAGAAATTTGGCCTCGCAAGCGACAGGCTATTTGCCGAATGGCACCTTGAGAGTGAGAAGGTCGTTGCATTGGGGGCCGGAAAAGCTTGGGCGGAACCATCTGAACCTGTTACGGAGATCGTGACGATCAATGATTGGACCGAAATTGTTGAACGCGATCCGGCTACGGCATTGGCGGAGCAACTGCGTATTCGCGGCGAATTTGAGGTGGCATTTGCGGATGGGTTGGTCGCCCGCTCATTTAGACGTGACGACGTGCGGCCAGCGTATTTACTGTACAAAAGCTAAATGTTTGAGATCGACCCCGACATTCGCAAGGCAAAGACGCTTCACGCAGATTTTTACACGGATCCTGCGTATTTTGAGCTGTCGAAAGAGAAGATCTTTGCACGTTCGTGGCAATTTCTCGGGCACGCTAGCGAGTTTACGGGGCTAAATCCAACGACGATCTTGCCGGGGTTTATTGACGAGCCGGTTTTGGTCGTGAAAGCAGATGACGAGCTAAAATGCCTCTCAAACGTCTGTACGCATCGCGGCAAAATATTGGTCGAAGCGCCGTGCGAGGGAAATTTGATCCGCTGTGGCTATCACGGACGGCGGTTTTCGCTCGATGGTAAATTTTTGTCGATGCCGGAATTTGAGGGAGTCGAAAATTTCCCTTGCGACGACGATAATTTGCGGCAATTGCCGTTTGCTGAGTGGCAAAGTTTCAGTTTCGCGTCGCTCGATCCTGCGGATGGTTTGGAGCATTTTGTTGGTGATGTAGCGGCGAACTTTGCCGACGATAATTACGATGCATTGCGGCTGACCGAACGCCGTGAATATGAGGTAAACGCTCACTGGGCTCTGTATTGCGAAAATTACCTAGAGGGTTTTCACATCCCATATGTGCATCAGGCCTTGAATGCCGTCGTCGATTACTGCAGTTATACGACCGAGACTTTTCGGTATTCGAGTTTGCAGACCGGATATGATGATGGCGGCAATGTCGCGGCCAGATATTTGTTTATCTTTCCAAATCTGATGTTTAATTTTTATCCTTGGGGTGTTTCGGTAAATGTCGTTCGTCCGGTTTCGCCGACAAGAACAGTGGTCGAGTTTTTAACCTACGTTGCGGACGAAACATTGCTCGATAAAGGTGCGGGAGCCGACCTGCATTGCGTCGAAATGGAAGACGAAGCGGTCGTCGAAAGTGTGCAACGGGGAATCCGCTCGCGGTTTTACAAACACGGCCGTTATTCCCCGACGCGTGAGCAGGGAACGCATCATTTTCACCGGCTGATCGCGGAGTTTATGCAGGCATGAAACACTTAACGACCGAACAAATCAGAGAAGCAATAGGTCATGTTCTTGACTCGCCGAAGGACGAGGGCACACTGGACATGATCGTTTGCCGGCCTGAGGTAGGCGGGCGGATCGTACTAGAGGCGGGAGAACTGAACACGGATGTTGGTTTGGCAGGCGACAATTGGGCGACCCGCAGCTTGCCTGATCCCGATGCTCAGATCACAATCATGAATTCGCGAATGATCGATCTCATCGCACAGGACAGAGAACGCTGGAAGCTAGCCGGTGACCAGCTTTATGTAGATATTGACCTGTCGGATGACAATCTCCCCGTTGATAAGTGTATGGCTCTAGGTACGGCCGTGCTCAAGGTGACAGCGAAACCGCACAACGGCTGCAAAAAGTTTGTCGAACGCTTTGGTCTCGACGCCATGTTGTTTGTTAATTCGGAACTCGGAAAACGTTTTCATCTTCGCGGAATTTACGCAAAAGTTGTCGCTGCGGGGAGCATCCGGCCCGGCGATGTTCTTAAAAAGATCGGGCAGTAATTTGTGATGAGCAATTTAGAACAAAATCAAATTGCGGCCGAGGTCGAACGTCTTCGTTCTGAGATCGAGCGGCACAGCGATCTGTATTACCAATCGGATGCGCCCGAGATATCCGACTTTGAATTCGATCAGATGTTAGAGCGTTTGAAAGCTCTTGAAACTGAGCATCCCGACCTTGTAACGCCGGACAGCCCGACGCAGCGTGTCGGCGGCAAGGCGACGAGTTTGCGGCCATTTACGCATACCGTACCGCTGATGTCGCTCGATAACTCTTATGACCTTGACGAGTTGAAAGCGTTTACGGAGCGGTGCGAAAAGCTGGCTGAGGGAAGAAAACTGGATTATGTTGCCGAGCTAAAGATCGACGGGCTTTCGGTTTCGCTGCATTATGAAAACGGCATTTTGGTCACAGGTGCGACGCGGGGCGACGGACAGCAAGGGGACGAGGTTACGCAAAACGTAAAGACGATCCGCTCGATCCCGCTAAAACTAAAGGTTAATGCTCCGGCGCATGCCGAGGTTCGCGGCGAGGTTTTTTTGTCGCGTTCGCAGTTTGCCAAGATAAACGCCGAGCTTGAGATGCAGGGCGAAAAGACATTTGCAAATCCGCGAAATTGCGCGAGCGGTACGCTGAGGATGCTTGATTCGGCAGTGGTCGCTTCGCGGCGGCTGGATATGTTTCCGTATGATGCTTTTACCGGAGCGTCGAAGATGTTCGCAACGCACGCCGAGGTTTTTGAGTGGTGCGGGAAGAACGGTTTTAACGTCAACCCGCATCGACGTGTGTGTGCAGGTTTTGACGAACTCACGGCGTTTATCGCTGAGATGGAAACGGTCCGAGACGGGCTCGATTATGAGATCGACGGAGTAGTTGTCAAGGTGAATTCGACTGCGTTGCAGGACGAATTCGGCACGACTACAAAAGCCCCGCGTTGGGCGATCGCGTATAAGTATCCCGCACGGCAGGCGACGACGCGGCTACTTGGAATAGGAATTCAGGTAGGCCGAACAGGAGCTTTGACGCCGGTCGCTCATCTGGAGCCGACGTTGCTTGCCGGGACGACGGTTGCCCGGGCATCGCTCCATAACGAAGACGAGATCAAGCGGCTCGACCTAAAGATCGGCGACTATGTGATGATCGAAAAAAGCGGCGAGATCATCCCGCAGGTTCTATCTGTCGTCACATCAAAACGCGACGGCAGCGAGACAGAGTTTGAATTTCCGATCGTTTGTCCGGTCTGTAGATCCGACGCCGTTCGCCCCGAAGGTGAAGCCGTTCGCCGCTGCACAAATGACATTTGCCCAGCAAAAGTAAAGGCCCGCGTTTTGTATTTTTCGTCACGAAAGGCAATGGACATCGAGGGCCTAGGCGAAGTACTGGTTGAAACACTCGTCGATAACGGCTCGGTCAAAGATGTTGCTGATCTCTATAATTTGACCGTCGAACAGATCGCGAGCTTGGAGCGCATGGCAGAAAAATCGGGCACGAATCTGATCGATCAGATCGAGGCGAGCAAGACACGCGGGTTGCAAAGATTGCTCTATGGCATCGACATCCGCCATGTTGGGGAACGGTACGCCAAGATACTCGCAAATCATTTTCGCAGTATCGACCGGCTTGCTGAGGCTGGTGTGCAGGAGCTTGATGACATCCACGAGATCGGCCTTGCCGTCGCTGAGAGTGTGTATGAATGGTTTCGAACACCCGCTAATATCGACCTCGTCGCACGGCTAAAAGCTGCCGGTGTAAAGACCGAAACAGACGCCGCTTCGACCGCGCTGCTCGACGAGAGATTTCAAGGCAAAACCTTTGTCCTCACCGGCAAACTCGAAAATTACACCCGCGACGAAGCCGCCAAACTTATCGAAGACCGCGGCGGCCGCGTCTCTTCATCCGTCAGTAAAAACACCGATTACGTCGTCGCGGGCAGCGATGCGGGATCGAAATTAACCAAGGCGGAAAGTTTGGGCGTTGCAGTAATGACCGAAATCGAATTTACTGCGATGATTCAATAACTAAAAACGATTATCATTTACCATATGAGCGACTTTTTTACAGCAAATATAGAGCAGGCGGATCCCATCGTCAGCAACGCGATCGACGATGAGGTGCGGCGGCAGACGGACGGCTTGGAGTTGATCGCTTCGGAAAATTTTGTCTCCGAAGCGGTGCTTGAAACGATGGGTACGGTCTTTACTAATAAGTACGCCGAAGGTTATCCGGCGAAGCGATATTACGGCGGGTGCGAGTTTGCGGATGTCGTCGAAAATCTCGCTATCGATCGGGCAAAAGAGATCTTTGGTGCCGAGCACGCCAACGTCCAGCCGCATAGCGGTGCGCAGGCGAATATGGCCGTTTTGATGACCGCTCTCGATCACGGCGATACGATCCTGGGGATGAATCTGTCGCACGGCGGGCATTTGACGCACGGGCATCCGCTCAATTTTTCTGGGATAAATTACAAGGTCGCCGATTACGGCGTTAATAAAGACACCGAGCAGATCGATTACGATGAATTGCAGCAAAAGGCCGAGGAATCGCGGCCGAAACTGCTGATCTGTGGTGCGTCGGCGTATCCGCGAACGATCGATTTTGCCCGCATTGGCGAGATCGCACGCAGCGTCGGTGCCAGGGTCATGGCAGACATGGCTCATATCGCGGGGCTGGTCGCGACGGGACTGCATCCTTCGCCCGTGCCTCATTGTGAGTTTGTTACTACAACTACCCATAAGACCTTGAGGGGACCGCGCGGCGGGATGATCTTGTGCCGCGAGGAATTTGCGGCTGATGTTAACCGTAGCGTGTTTCCGGGCGTTCAGGGCGGCCCGCTGATCCATATTATTGCGGCCAAAGCGGTCGCATTTGGCGAGGCCCGCCGGCCTGACTTCAAAGCGTATCAGCAGCAGGTGATCGACAACGCTCAGGTTCTTGCCAGCACGTTAAAGGACGCCGGATTGCGGATCGTTTCGGGGGGAACAGACAACCATTTGCTACTTGTGGACGTCTTTATGGATGGCAAAGGTATAACCGGGAAAGCGGCGGAAAAGGCACTCGATGAGGTGCATATTACCGTCAACAAAAACACGATCCCGTTTGATACGCAAAAGCCATTTGTCGCGTCGGGCATCAGGCTGGGAACGCCTGCTCTGACGACTCGCGGCATGAAAGAGGACGATATGCGTGCGATCGGCGGCATGATCGCGGCTCTGATCCACGAACCGGAATCAGAAGAGGTCAAAACGCGTGTCCGTCGTGAGGTCGCTGAGCTTACGGCAAGATTCCCGATGTATCCGGGCCGTCTGAAAGAAAAACGGACAGATGCGACCGCCAGTTAATTGATGCGAAAGCTTTTTGTTACGTTTACACTTCTCACAATGCTCCCGATCTTCGGCCTCTCACAGGTCACGGAGAACAAGCCGGTATTGCTCGAAGCCCCAGCGGATTTTGTCGGCGACGGCTGTACGATGTTTCCGGATGGGGATTATAGAGATTGCTGTCAGGCGCATGACCGCGACTATTATCGCGGCGGGACAAAGGCCGAACGTAAGGCATCGGACAAGCGTCTGGAGCAGTGCGTCCGTGACAAAGGCCACAAATTCTTATCAAAAATGATCTATTTCGGCGTGCGGATCGGCGGTGTCCCTTGGCTGCCGACGTCGTTCAGATGGGGTTTCGGGCAGAAGAAGAAATAACGACTAAACATTAGGGCCGTTTTCGGCGTCGAACTGTTCGAGGATGTCACGGGCTTCGTCGGACTCGAATTCGTATGCTTTTTGTTCGAGCGAAGCTGCGGCGATCCCCGAATAAAGCGGGTCGTCGAGCAACGGGACGATGTTTTGAATAGGCATCATCGCGAGCGTTTCGTAGGCAATAGCTCGGATCTGCGGCAGGTCAGTCTGACGGACGACCTCAGCGATCTCGCTGGACGTATAACGGTCGGCCAGACGGTCGGCTAGTTTGTCGAGACGGTTGAAATCGTTTTCTTTGATCGCGCGGGTCGCAAGCTGGATAAACACTTCGGCTGATGCCGACTGCGTTTCGAGCAACGTTACGCACACGTCAGCGAGTTGATTCAGCTCGATCAGTTTTGCGTTATCCTTGCGTATCTCAGGCGCTTTTGACTGCTCGTCGAGTGCGGTGAGCAGACGGCTGACCTCCCAATCGGCGTGGGCGTCATACAAAAACTTTGTTGTGGGACTGTTTGCCGGAGCGGTCTTGCTTGCCTGCATGGCGCCGACGAGCATTTTTTTGGTGACGGGCCGTAAGCCATCCCAAACAGTTGCTACGGTTCCGCCAATTTCCTTAATCGTCATGTCAATAATTCAAGTTTGCAATCGCAAAGAGCGGTTGTCAAGCCTATCGTTTTTTGGCGACCGCGTCACGCAGCCTCGACTCAACTGCCTTCAAAGCGGCCTCAAAATCCGCACCCGTCTCGTCAAGATGTTCGAGCAGAGCGTAAGGTGCGGCGCTCAGATGACGTATTTCCCAGGCAACGGCTCCGGCCTGCGGCGGACGCGAAAACCATGCGGCGTCGATGTCAGTATCAACGATAAGAACATCTGCAAATGACGCATTGACGTTCGCTTTCAACTCCGGCGTCAACAGTACACGCCTCAGTTCCCAACCGTATTTTTTGTAGGTAGCGAGGATCTCGGTGATTGTTTTTGTATCGATCATTGGGTAACGGTCGGAAACAACCAAACCTGAGCAGAGTATATTACTTTCTGTAAGGAAATAATATATTTTTACCTCCGGCTTCTGCTATTTACTAATCGATGAAGTGAGCATATTATCAAAGCATCAATTTTCGTCTCTAATGCGGATATGAAAAGTTGCCCGGCATGTAATACTCAATATTCCGACGACACGCTCGTTTTTTGTTTACAGGACGGAACTCCGCTGGTCGCTACGGACATGGATACGCCGACAGTTGTGCTCGGAGAGGCGGAAACTGTCGCTCGTCAGGGCCGGATCCATGTACCCTTAAATGATCCCGACTCGGGAGCTTGGCCGCAGAGCCAGGTAACGCATGTTGCGACGGCAATACCCGAACAGAAAAGGTCGAATACCCCGATAGTGATCGCCATCGTGGCCGTCGGTCTGTTGATACTACTAGGCATCGTCGGGCTTGCAGGCGTAGTCTTTTTTAAGAACGCGGCCAACAGCACCGTAGCAAACACGAATACGAATCCAAATATACCAAACAGCAATTTGAACAACGGGGCATTTCCGACGCCGCAAATGTCGCCGCTGGCAACGCCGACCATCGCGGCATCGACGCCGTATCCGACGCCGATGTCATCACCGGCCGCAACTCCTCCGCCAACCTTAAGTTCTTACCCGTCAACCACACGGCTAAAATTCGCGCGGGGTGCTTATACAACGTCTTACGGAGGCGACGTTAACCCCGGAGACGCCCGTTCGATGGTGCTTGCTTGCCGCAGCGGCCAGTCATTGTCAGCTAGTGTGTCGTCGTCGGGCGGTTGCGTGACATTTCGCGGCGGGGGCACCTCGTTCAGAACGACGACAAGCGGTGGCGACAACTACATTACGGTCACGAACAACTGCTCTAAGGTCGTTCGGTTTAGCGTCGCGATCACCATAATTTAGCAGACTTTTTGAGATGAAAGTTTGTCCGACATGCAATGTACATTATGACGATGATACGCTCTCGTTCTGTCTGGACGACGGCACGCCGCTGACCTTTGCGTCGCAAAACGATACGCCGACGGCGTTTATTACGGATACGGAATTGGTGACAAGGGTACGTTCTGGCGGTGCAGCTCCCGACCCGAGATTCATGGACAGCCAGGTGACCCGCGTCGGATCGCTCATTCAGACGCCGAAGAAAAGCAGGACCGCTCTGGCGGTCGTGTTGACAGCTTTTGGAATGATACTCGTGTTTGGAGTGATCGGGCTGATCGGATTCATCATTTATATGAACAAAGATGGTGCGGCGGTCAGCAACGTCGAACCGAACAAAAACGGCAGTCTGGCGAATCTATCCAACACGAATTCGACCCCCTTTCCGACTCCGGGCACGTCTCCAACTGCTAATCCGCCCGGCGTCACCATTCCGACGCCAACGGTCAACCAAACTCCGCCGCAGATCGACGAGCCGGCGGTACGAAGCGAGGTATCGAGACAAGTGTACGCCTGGAAATCGGCTATGGAATCACGTGATCTCAATACTTATATGGGCAATTACGCGGCGACGCTCGATTATTACCTTAAACGAGGAGCGAGCTATTCGTTCGTAAGGGCGGATAAGGCACGTGCTTTTGCGAGCTTTAATTCGATGTCGGCGGAGATCTCGAACATGAGCGTCTCGACAAGCGCTGACGGCCAGACGGCGACGGCTGTTTTTGATAAGGCGTGGACATTCATCGGGAACAAAACAAATTCGGGCAAAGTGCAGAGCCAATTGATCTTTCGCCGAACAAATGGCCGTTGGCTGATCATTTCAGAACGCGATCTAAAGGTATATTATTCTAGATAAACTGCTCCTATGAAAGCACTTAGATTTTCCGGCGGAAACTTAGAACTCGCAGACACTCCGATCCCTAACAGCGATATAGAGGCACTCATCCGGGTAACGACATCCGGCATTTGTAATACTGACATCGAGATCGTGCGCGGCTACGCGGGTTTTGAGGGAACGATCGGGCATGAGTTTGTCGGCGTTGTCGAGCAAGCGGATGACGAGCCTGATCTTGTTGGCAAACGGGTGATAGGCGAGATAAACGCCGGATGCGGGACTTGCGAAAAATGTGCTGCGGGCGACCCCCGTCATTGCCCGGCTCGAACGGTACTGGGCATCGTCGGACGCGACGGCTGTCATGCGGAGTATCTAACGCTGCCGTCGCGCAATCTGCTTGTAGTTCCGGATGGCGTTTCCGACGAACAAGCCGTTTTTGCCGAACCACTGGCTGCGGCTTATGGCATTACTGAACAGGTAGATGTGTCGCCGGATACAACGGTCGCGGTGATCGGAGACGGCAAACTGGGATTGCTGTGTGCGATGAGCCTAGCGTTGCGGTCGCAAAATGTGACGATCATCGGCAAGCACACCTCAAAGATGTCGATCGCCGAAAATGCGGGTGTTCAGACGCTCTTGCTTGCTGACGTTGACCCGAACATATTTGGATCATTTGATGTCGTTGTCGAGGCGAGCGGGTCTGAGTCTGGCTTTGCGACGGCGCTCGATCTCGTGCGGCCACGCGGCAAGATCGTGCTTAAATCCACTTTTCACGGCACTCCCGCGTGGGCCGCATCGCGGGTTGTCGTTGATGAGATCACGATCGTCGGCTCACGCTGCGGGCGTTTTGCTCCGGCTCTGGATCTGCTCGCGAGCGGCAGCATCGATGTGACCCCGCTAATTTCTGATGAATTTCCACTCGCGGACGGCGTAGCTGCAATGGGCCGTGCCACCGAAAACGGCGTATTAAAAGTGCTTCTCAAACCGTAAAATCTGCATCAAAGAAAAAGCGTTTTGATATAATTTTCAGGATACAGACCGTGCCGACACGAGGAGAGCCAGTTATGTTCATTAACCCTGCGTTTTTTAAGCCCCGCTACACAGCAGCAGTTTTATTTGCCATTTTTAGTATCTCGGGCAGTTTGTTCGCACAGCCGGATAAGCTGCCGCGTTCGTTTGCGGAGGTCGCAAAGCGAGTCGAACCGGCGGTGGTCAGCATCGACACAAAAGCAGGCGTGACCCAACCGGTTGCACGAAGCACGCCGCAGCCTGGAACGCCGGATGACGTGATGGAATTTTTGCGAAAGCAGATGCAGCAGCGCCCCGTTTATGCGGTCGGAAGCGGCTTTATCGTCGATAAAGCGGGCTATATCATTACAAATCTGCACGTCGTCGATGATGCAACGCGGATCACGGTCAAGCTCGATTCGGGTGAGGAATATACGGCAAAAGTGGTCGGCAGCGACGAAGAAACGGACCTCGCGGTGCTAAAGATCGATGCCGGACGTGATCTGCCGTTCGTCAAATTTGCCGATTCGGATAAGGCTGAGGTCGGCGATTGGGTGCTCGCGATGGGTTCGCCTTTCGGTCTGGCAAAAAGCGTGACGGCGGGGATCATCTCGCAAACCTTGCGTGAAACGCCGGGCGGATCTGCATTTCAAAAATTTATCCAGACCGATGCGGCGATCAATCGCGGCAATTCGGGTGGTCCACTTGTAAATATTGACGGCGAGGTTGTTGGGGTCAATTCGCAGATAGCGACCGCGACAGGTGATTACAATGGTGTCGGGTTTGCTCTGCCCGCACGCGAGGCGTCGTACGTCTATGGCCAGATCCTCAAGAACGGCAAGGTCCGGCGCGGTTACCTGGGAGCCTATCTCGAATCCGTAAAGTCAGAGTTTGCAAAGGTTTATGGCATGTCCGACACGAAAGGTGCGATCGTTATCGACATCAGAGACAAGCAGAGCCCGGCCGCACTTGCCGGGCTGAAGGCCGGCGACGTCATTACTAACTTTAATGGCGAAGCTGTTTTATCGTCGCAAGACCTGATCGCCAAAGTCGCGAAGACGCCGCCGGATCAGACCATTACGATCAACTATCTACGCGAGAACGGCACGACGCTCGAACCAAAAACGGGCACGACAAAACTTGCCGAGCGCCCCGTATCCGAGCGTGTTGCCGGTAACAATGAACGCCGTCCGTTGCCGATCGACAGCACGGCGGCCGATCCCAAACCGTTTGGCCTCACGCTGAGCGAATTGACGCCAGCACTTGCAACAACATACAAGCTTGATGGCCTGAAAGGGCTTGTTATCAAAGACGTCAGCCCGGCGAGTTTTATCGCCGACGTGCGAAATGCAAATGGCAACGAAGCCCTCGGCGAGGGCGACCTGATCCAGCGGATTAACCGAGTGACCGTGACAGATCTGAAAGAGTTTTCAGCGATCGTCGCTAAGCTCAAGGTCGGCGATCCGGTCGTGCTGCAAGTGATGTCGTACAATCCCGTGCTGCGAACGCCGCAGATGAAGGTTGTGCAATTTACAGTAAAATAGAACGTCCAGAACCCAAAGTCTAATGTCCAAAGTTGCGATGAGTGACCTTGGGCATTAGACTTTTTAGTTTGGATAAATAAAGTTATGGCTAACGCAAACAAAACTTCGGTCAAGAAATATAACAATTACATCAACGGCGAGTGGGTCAAATCGTCTTCGGGCGAGTGGTTTGACAATGTCAACCCGGCGGATACGACGGACATCGTCGGACGTTTTCCGGCGTCGAACGCAGATGACGTCAACGCTGCCGTTGCCGCAGCAAAGAACGCGGCAACACGCTGGCGACGGACACCCGCTCCAAAACGCGCGGAACTTTTGTTCACGCTGGGCGAGATCCTGCGTAAAAACAAAGATGAATTTACACAGCAGATGACCCGCGAAATGGGCAAGGTCCTGAAAGAAGCGGGCGGCGATGTGCAGGAGGCGATCGATTGTACATATTACACCGCCGGCGAAGGGCGTCGTTTGCACGGTTTTACGACACCGGCTGAGATGCCAAATAAATTCGCGATGTGCGTTCGTCAGCCGGTCGGCATCTGCGGACTTATTACGCCGTTCAATTTCCCGATGGCGATCCCCTCGTGGAAGCTGATCCCGGCACTAGTTTGCGGCAACACCGTTGTACTCAAATCCGGCGAGGATGTGCCATTGTCATCGCTAAATCTTATTAAAGCGTGCGAACAGGCTGGCATTCCCAAGGGCGTAGTCAACCTCGTCAATGGTTTCTCCGAACCAGGAGCCGCGCTTGTCGATCATAAAGACACACGGTTGATATCGTTCACAGGTTCGACGACGACAGGCCGCATTATCGCCGAGGCATGTGCCCGCGATAACAAGATCGTCTCGCTTGAAATGGGCGGCAAAAACGCCATTATCGTAATGGACGACGCGGATGTTGATAACGCCGTCGAGGGTTCGCTGTGGGGAGCTTTTGGCACCAGCGGGCAGCGATGCACGGCTTCGTCGCGGCTGGTTGTTCACAGAAAGGTCTATAAAAAGTTTTGCGAAAAGCTCGTCGAAAAGGTCAAACAGCTTCGCGTCGGCAACGGCCTTGATAAAAAGACCGAGGTCGGCCCAGTCATCAACGAACGGGCGATGGATAAGATCCTTGGCTATATCGAGATCGGCAAAAATCACGATAAAGCGACGCTTGCGTGCGGCGGCAATCGCCTGACTAAGGGTGCATACAAAAACGGCTATTTTATTGAGCCGACAGTATTTACCAACGTCAGCCCGAAAATGCGCATCGCCCGCGAAGAGATCTTTGGCCCGGTAACCTGCGTCATCCCATTCTCGACGCTTGATGAGGCGATCAATATCGTCAACGACGTCGCTTACGGCCTCTCATCGGCGATCTACACTCAGGATGTCAATCAGGCGTTCTACGCAATGCAGGAGCTTTACACCGGCATCTGCTATGTAAATTCGGCAACGATCGGTGCCGAGGTCCACTTGCCGTTTGGCGGCACAAAGGGAACCGGCAACGGCCACCGCGAGGCCGGCACGCAGGTGCTCGACATCTTTACCGAGTGGAAATCGCTCTACATCGACTACAGCGGCAAACTGCAAAAAGCGCAGATCGATGCTGTTGAGGTTTAAGGTTTTAACAAATTGCTCGAAAAGACGTAAAATTACGTGTATAGCAATTACTTATAGAATTATTAATTACTGGAGAAAACACTGATGAAAATTGGGCTGCCCAAAGAAATTAAAGATAACGAATACCGCGTTGGGCTGACGCCGGCGGGTGTTCAGGCGTTGACCGGTGCGGGGCACACGGTTTTTGTGCAAAAGACGGCGGGCGAGGGCTCGGGGTTTAAGGACGAGCAATATGTAAAGGCTGGCGGACAGCTTTTGGACACGGCGGATGAGATTTGGGCTGCCGGCGATATGATCGTCAAGGTCAAAGAGCCGGTCGCACCTGAATATCCGCGTATGCGTGAAAATCAGTTGCTATTCACGTATCTGCATCTCGCACCTGAGCTCGAATTGACCAAGCAGATGATGGAACGCAAGGTGACGGGCGTTGCTTACGAGACGATCACACAGGGCCGACGTCTGCCGCTGCTGATACCGATGTCAGAGGTTGCGGGCCGTATGTCGGTGCAGGTTGGCGCGACATATCTCGAAAAAATGAACGGCGGACGCGGCATTTTGCTCGGCGGCGTTCCGGGAGTTCCGGCGGCTAATGTCGTCATCATCGGCGGCGGTATCGTTGGTACCGAGGCCGCGAAAATGGCGGTCGGTTTGGGGGCAAAGGTCACTATCATCGACCGCGATCTCGATCGTCTGCGTCAGCTTGACGACATTTTCCTTTCAAAAGTTCAGACACTCGCTTCGTCGCGATATCAGATCGAAGAGGCAATTTCGCATGCGGATCTCGTGATCGGTGCGGTACTTGTTGTTGGTGCTGCGGCTCCGAAGCTCGTCACGCGTGATATGCTGCATCTGATCCCGCAAGGGGCTGTGCTGGTTGACGTTGCTGTCGATCAGGGCGGATGTTTTGAGACGACACACGCGACGACGCACTCGAATCCGACGTATTACGAAGAAGGCGTGCTGCACTATTGCGTCGCCAACATGCCGGGAGCGGTGCCGAGAACTTCGACCTTTGCATTGACCAACGCGACCTTGCCGTATGCTCTCGACCTTGCGAATAAGGGGTTTGAGCAGGCGATCAAGGACGATGCCGGCTTAAGGGAAGGCGTGAATACTTTCGCCGGAAAGCTGACTTACGAAGCGGTCGCGACCTCGCAGGGGCTGGAATACACACCGCTCGATTCGCTGATCGACCTGAAAGCGGCAGCGGCCTAGACTATTTTTAGCCCACGAAACACACGAAATACACGAAACTAAGATTCTTGTTTTCGTGTAATTCGTGTTTTTCGTGGGCAATTTCTTTTTATGTACGAGTTTGCAGTCACACCAGCCGTTACGCAGCTTCGCCGTCCGGGCGTGATCATTACTGAGGTCACAGCCGGGAGCGTTGGCGAGGAGCTGGAGCTATGTCCCGCAGACCGGATCGTCAAGGTCAATGGGCGCAACGTGCGCGACTATCTTGATTTTCGTTTCCAAACCGCGGGCGAGACCGAACTGACGTTTCACGTCAAAAAGCCCGACGGACAGACGATCGAGATCGAATTTGACCGCGATGAGGACGAAGACCTCGGGCTGATGTTCGAGCAGATCATCCCGCGTCAATGTGCTAACGAATGCTTGTTTTGTTTTTGTAAAGGCAATCCTGAGGATGCCCGCCCATCGCTTTTTGTCCGCGATGAAGACATTCGGCTATCGTTTCTTTACGGCAACTACACGACGCTCTCGTCGATCACCGAAGACGAGATGAAACGCATCATCGAGCAGCGGCTGTCGCCGCAATACGTCTCGGTGCATGCTACAGATCTTAAAACAAGGGCGTATTTACTGGGCGTTGATGAATCAAGAGCGGATATATCGGACAAACTCGAACGGCTGCTTGCGGCGGATATAGAGCTGCATGCTCAGGTGGTTTTGTGTCCTGAGATCAATGATGGAGCAATTTTGGAAAAGACTCTGCGTGACCTCGCCGCTCATTATCCAAAGGTCGTCTCGACCGCCGTCGTGCCCGTTGCCCTGACCCGTTACAACACGGACGAACGCCTCACGCGCGTCACGCCCGAATTTTGCCGACGGACAATACGCGAGGTCGAAAAACTGCAAAAAGAGTTTCGGAAGACGCTCGGCGTCACTTTTGCTTTTCTCGGTGATGAGATCTATATCAAAGCCGGGGCGGAGATACCTTCGCGAAGGCATTACGGCAACTACCCGCAGATCGAGGATGGGGTTGGGATGGTGCGATCTTTTGTGAATGCCTTTGAATCTTTCTTGTCAGAACCGCCTGCGGTAGCGGGTGGTTTAAGACGGGGGAAAAGTCAGTCAGACCAACGGACGCATTTGGTAGCAATGGTTCCCGCGGTCGTCGCAGATACCATTCCTCAACCGCCCGCTACCGCAGGTGGTTCTGACTTGTTCGGCACTCTTCTAACCGGCGAGATGTTCGCTCCAACCCTGCGTGAACAGATCGATAAGTACAATGTACAGACTGGTTCGCGTCTGACGGTCATGGCTGTTCCGAATACTTATTTTGGCGGCGATGTTTCGGTTGCGGGATTACTTACCGGGCAGGATCTGGTCGCGATGAAAGATAAGGTCGTCGGAGATTTTGTTACGATACCAACGGTGACGATCAAATCGGACGAGCCGATATTTTTGGACGGGATGAAATATGAGGATCTCAAACGGCAATTTAATGTGCCGGTTTACGATGTCGATACCGACGGCCTGATCGAGATGCTATCAAATAAGAATTGAACGCGAATCGAACAGATCAGGCGGATCTACACGGGTCAACAAATCCGTGAAAATCCGCCTTATCCGTTTTATCCGCGTTATATTTGGTTAGCGAACAAAGTTATAGACGATCACGCCTGTTACCTTGACGGGCACACCAGACAAATAAGTCGTCGAGAATTTCGCGGCCCTCGCCGCTTGCTCGGCTGCCGGCCGCAGTAGCGGGTGGCCGTTTGACGCACTTGCCGAGACAACATTTCCTTTTTCATCTATCAGCACCTGAACGGTGACCTGCCCCTGTGCCCCGACGGCTTTTGCTGCGGCGGAGTAGGTTGGTTTTGGCAAACTGAGAGCCTTGCCGTTCAGCACACCGCCACTCTTTACGGGCGGATCTTTTTTAACGATGACGGGCGGCGGGTCTGATTCGACGGGATCAAAACGGACGGGGGGCAGGCCCGTACCAAGTGTTCCTGTGCCGGCACCAGGATCGGTGCTGTCTCGGCGAATAGCGTTTGACCCGTCATTCGTAGAATCCACACCAGTCACCCTGTACTGCGAGTAATTCGGGCGAGATAGCTGAGAATTCGGAGCAGTCGATATCGAGGTGGGCACTATCGTGGGTTCGTCCGTTCGCGACATATTGACCGCACGAGTCGGCAGCTTGCTCGTGGAGCTTGACGGCGTCGTTGTGCGGATCTCTTGTTTCGGCGGTTCCGGAGCGACCTCTGCCATGTCATTTGGTGCGATGAGGTCGCTTATTTCGAAGCCGTTATTGCCGAGGCGATAATCCGCGGCATAAATGCTGATGACGACCGCCGTGATAAAGAGTATGCCCACGACGAACGATGACACCATGAAATAGCTGCGGCGATTGCGAAAATCTGCCCCATCGGGTTCGGAAACGATCAATTTATCAAACATTTTTTTATCCTCCTGAACGCCGGTGCCTATGCGTTCTGATTAGTTAGACACCGGTTCGGAGGATTTGTTCCCGATGGACGGCTTATTCGGTCAGCAGCGGGTTATACATCATGATGGCGTGATTTTCGGTGACAAGGGTTTCGGATGTGAGGCCATCAATAAGGCTTGTCTGACGCCGCCAGATGCGGTTGTGCCGCGTGTAGCCGCCCCATGGCTGCATCTTGATCAGGTGGTCGGTCTCAAAGATTTTGTATTCAAATTTGGGTTCGCGGTCGCTCAGGATCTCGCCATTTAAATACTCCTCGTCGATCCACAAATTGATCTGAAACGTATCGTTCGTATCATTTCGCAATTGCAGGTCGATGTAGTTATAAGCGAGCGTCGCCCCACAGGCAAACGGGATCGTACGGTTGATGTCAGGGAAAACGTCAAAACCGTGCCGATAACGCTCGGTGATCGTTAGCGGCGAATGCAGGGCCATCCAATAGAGCAGATTGCCAAGCTGACACAGCCCGCCGCCGATACCTTTTTCAATGCGGCCATTGTGCAGCACGAGCCCCTCGAGAAATCCGCGTTTTGCGGTTGGCCGTCCGACACGTTGCCATATCGAAAAAGTCTCGCCCGGGCGGATGACCATGCCATTTATCGGAGCGATTGCGAGCCGCAGATTTGTGATCTTGTTATGCTGCAGATACATCTCGACATCGCGCAGCGGCCGCAGCATCATCGACCGGTGTCGCATTATCGAATGCTCAAGCTTGACCGCAGTGTCGGGTTTAGCAAATTGCCGCGACATTTGCAGCCATTTCAAGCGGCGTTTAAGCGAATAGTATTCGCGGCCGAGCAGGCTGCGTAAATAGCTGCGTTTGGCCGGTTTAGAGATACTCTGATTCATGCATTCTTGACCGCGATGATCTCGGCGGCGATGGAAATGGCGATCTCCTCGGGTGTGTGGCTGTTGATATTGATGCCGATGGGTGTGCGTATACGGGAAAGTCTGTCTTTTTCGAAGCCTTCTTTTTCGAGCGTCGTAAACAAAGTCTTCATTTTTGCTTTACTGCCAAGCACGCCAAAATACTTGAAGTCCCTCTCGAACAATGAACGTATGACTATCTCATCAGTTGCGTAGCCAAGTGTCATAACTACGACGTAAATATTGTCGCCGTCGGGAATATGGTTACCGACCTGATCGTAGCCGTCGATGATCGTGATGTTGTCGGCGAACTGATTTTTCTCGATCGTATTCAGCTCAGGCCGGTCGTCGAAGATCGAAATGCGAAAATCGAGTTTCGATGCGATCTCGCTCAAGGCAAGAGCACAATGGCCGCCGCCGATGATGAAAAGCTCATTTTTGGGGCCAAGATTTTCTAGGTAAAGGAAATCTGTTTCGTTAAGCCTTTCGAATCCGGAGCTTGGAGTCCCGCCTTTAGGCGGCCCGACGCTGAATTCATTCGGCGTGATGACCAAGGAAATTTGGTTTTTGTTTTCGAGAGCCGAAATCATTGCATCGACCGTATCTGCATCGTCGCGGGTAAGTCGCAGGACAATAACCGTCTGTCGCCCGGAGCAGATCATGCCGGACGGATGCTTGGTGTTCTTGCGATGCTCTTGCTCAATGAGGCTGGGAAACGCATCCGCTGACGCCGACGCTACTGACAGTGCCGCCCGGCTCTGCTCAACGAGGTTCACCTCCATCACGCCGCCGCCGATGCTGCCTATTAGTTCGCCGTCAGCCGCGACCGCCATTTTGTAACCGGCCCGGCCGGGGCTGCTGCCGTGGCTTGTCGCAACAACGAGCAGCATTACAGACTCGGCGTTCTTAAGACGCGAGGCGATAAATTGCCAGAGTTCGAGTTCGTGAGCCACGGAAAGATTTTACCTTAGACTCTAATAGATGTAGAGGCAGTTTCGAACAGGATATACAGGATGAGCAGGACGGAACCAAAACGAATCCTGTTTATCCTGTCCATCCTGTATAAATCAATTAATAGTCGGAATAAAGATTAACTAATACCTTTTCCGGCGTGAATGGCAGGTCGAACTCCGGTGAGCAAACGGTAAAGGCTTTGACGGCGTTGCGGATCGCAAAATACGCTCCGATGCCGTACATCAACGGCGGTTCGCCGACGGCTTTTGAGTTAAAGATCGCGAGGTTGTTGCGGTCGGTTTCGAGCGCGAGTATGTCGATCTCTTTTGGCACGGAGTAGATGTCCGGCACCTTGTATGTCGAGAGAGCGTTTGAGCGGAGCTTTCCATCTTTGTCGTACACGACCTCTTCCATTGTCATCCAGCCGAGGCCCTGAACGATGCCGCCCTCTATCTGGCCGAGGTCGACCGGCATATTCATCGAAGCTCCAAAATCATGGCAGCATTTTACATAATCGACCTCATACCGGCCGCGAAGGCAATCGACCGTTACCCCAACAAACGCTGTGCCGTAAACGTGATATGCGAACGGGTGGCCCTTGGCAGTCGTCCAGTCAAAACCGATTCCCGGAGTTGCATAATGGCTGTGTTCACTCAGGTTTACGCGGCGAAGGTGGGCTTCCATGACAAGCGATTGCCAGTCGATATCGCTCAGTGTGACGCCTTCAGGCGTTTCACGCCCAAGCATTGACGCGGCAACTTCCAACAGCCTCTCACGTATCGTCTCACACGCGATCTGCGTCGCCTTTCCATTAAGGTCAGCCGCTGCCGAAGCAGCCGTGGGCGACGTGTTAGCAATACGTAAGGTGTTGGTCGTATGAACTTTGACCTGAGCGATGTCGAGCCCGAAAACGGCCGCAGCGACCTGAGCCATTTTGGTGTTCACGCCCTGCCCCATCTCGACAGCTCCGGTAGATACGGCGACACTACCGTCGGTATAAACATGCACCAGCGACCGAGCCTGGTTCATTGGCGTTTTGGTAAATGAGATCCCAAAGCATATCGGCATCACGGCGACGCCTTTTTTGAAATATTGTGAAGCGGCGTTAAATTCGTTCGCCTCTTTTTGCAGAGTCTCGAGATCGTATTTCTCATCGGCCTGCGACCACGAATCTACCGCCTCGCTCTCGGCGATCTGGCCGTACGGGAATTCGTCGCCGGTTTCGAGCAAATTCTTCTTCTGGATCTCGGCTGCCGAAACACCGAGTTTTTCAGCCGCGTGAGCGATCGCCGATTCGATCACGAACATCCCTTGCGGCCCGCCAAACCCGCGAAACGCTGTGTTTGGCGGCAGATTTGTGCGGCAGCAATAGGCGGTAGCGGTCACGTTCGGGATGAAATATGAGTTCGTGCAGTGAAACAGCGTGCGTTCGAGCACCGGCGGCGACAGGTCGCAGGATGCACCGGCATTCTGAAAGAAGCTTGCCTCATAGGCGACGATCTTCAGGTCTTTGTCGAGGCCGATCTTGTAGTCCGACGAATAAGGGTGCCGCTTGCCGGTCATTCGCATGTCTTCCATTCGGTGCAGAGCGTATTTCACCGGACGCCCGGTCAATTGCGTCGCGACCGCGACAATTCCGGCCCAAGCGTTCGCCTGATCCTCTTTACCGCCAAAACCGCCACCGAGCCGCTGCACATCGACCTCGACCTGATGCATTGCAAGCCCGGTCACGCGGCAGACGGCACGCTGGACAGCGGTTGGCCCTTGGGTAGAAGAATAGACGCGGATGCCGCCGTTTTCCATCGGCACGGCATAGGCCCCTTGCGTCTCGATGTAGAGATGTTCTTGTCCGTTCTGCTCGGTCTTGCCCTCAAAAACATGCTCGCAATTTGCAAATGCGGCGGCGGTATCGCCCATCACAAATTTCTTTGGCGGCACGATCAGATCGCCGTTTGCGGCGGCGACACGCGGATCGGTGACGACCTCGAGTTCATCGATCTCGGCGGTGATGAGCTTTGCGGCTTTGTGGGCGAGAGCTTCGCTTGAGGCAAGAACTATTGCGATGGGCATTCCTTGAAAATGGACCTCGGTGTCCGCCAGCAAAGGCTCGTCCGGCACGATCCCGCCGATCTGATTTTCGCCTACGATGTCCCTTGCGGTAATAACGCGAAAAACACCCTCTGACCTTTCCGCATCGCTCGTATCGACACTTTTCAGCTTGCCGTGAGCCACCGGCGAATCAAAAACACACGCATACAACGTCCCCTGCACGACAGGGATGTCGTCCAAATAAACGGACTCGCCGCGAACGTGTGAATGTGAGTCGATATTTTTCATCGAAAGATTTCTAAAAACCGATCCCAAATTCCTAGTTTCGGCGATGTTGGAACGAATTTTAATGCCTCGGGAATTAGAAGCCTTTTTTCACCTTTCAACCGTCCTTTTGCCTCATCGACAATCAATTGATTTAGTTCGTCCATTGGCATATCTTCCTCGGCCCAATACAGTCCATTCCAGTTCTGAAGGTACTCTGGATAGTCGGCGTAAGAGCACATCATGTACAATTGGAAACATCCTTCGAAAGGTTCTATCGCTCCGCTGACAATCTTGCCGAGGGTCGATTCGGCGTAACGTTTGATTGCCTCAGATTTTTCTGGGAGCTTCCAGCCTAACTCATCTAGGGCTCGATGGAAATCGGACTCCACCTCGGTTATCGAACCGGCTTGAAACTCTGAAGCAAGCATTTGGAGATGGGGCGTTTTCTTTCCCGCTTCAATCTGCGTGACAGCCCAATCAGCGAACTCTCGAGGCTCCAGAGAGCCGTAGTTTCGTTGCGACAGATACCATCTGGCGATTAGGTTGTTCGTTGCTTCATCCACCTTAGTTGAACATCTCCACAAAATGCGCCCGGAAAAGCTGTCGCAGCAACAGCCGTTTATATTGTTCTGTACCGCGAACGTCGGAGATCGGCGAGATCTCGGACTGCATTATTTCGATGGCAGCGGCGATGGTCTCTTCGGTTACGGTCTTGCCTGTTAAAAACGCCGATGTCTCTTTTAGATAAAAGGGAATTGGTGCTACGCCGCCTGCTGAAACGTGAGCTTCCGTGATAGTCAGAGCATCGGCTGACGCCGATGCTACTGACAGTGATATTGCCGTGTTTACGGTTGCGATGTCGAGATATGTGCGTTTGCAGACCTTTTCGAAATTGAAGCGGAAATCGCCGCCCGGTTTTTTGAAACGGATCGCGGTGATCATTTCTTCGGGTTGTTTGGCTAGCTGTTTGTAGCCGAGATACAGATCTTTTAATGCTAACGTGCGTGAGAGAACCACCCCGTCAGTCCCGATAGAAGACATCGGGACTGCCACCCCTCCTTCGTAAGGAGGGGAGCTAAGAGTGATCTCCGCATCCAACGCCAGAAACCAGACGGTCATGTCGCCGATGGGCGAGGCGTTGACGAAGTTGCCGGCGAGCGTCGCCATGTTGCGGATCGGCGTCGATGAGACGAGCTTTAGATGTTTGTACAAATCCGGGAATATCGATTGCATCACGGGCGATTCGAGCAGGTCGGTGACGGTTGCCGAAGCGCCGATCTCGATCTGTTCGCCGATGTCACGGATCCCGCGAAGCTGTCCGTCGTAGAGCAACGCGGTCGCGTCGGACTCGGCCATGTGCTCGGGCTTTTGTACATAAAGGTCGGTACCGCCACCAACAAACTGTGAGCGGTGAACAGTGAGCAGTGAGCCGTCAGCAGCATTTAGAGCAGACAGGCGTTGCTGGATCGAATCAAAATAAGAGGGCACGAACTGCTCACTGCAAACTGCTAACTGCTCACTAACGTGGCACGCTGCGCGTTCGATCGATTTATATCCTGTGCATCGGCAGATGTTGCCGTCGATGGAGGAGATTGCCTGGTCGGCAAGAGCCGGCGAGGGCGCAGGCGTTCCCAGGGTAAAGCTGGTTAGAGACATGACAAAACCGACGGTGCAAAAACCGCATTGTGTGCCGCTCTCGTCGACCATTGCTTGTTGGACGGGCGTAAGCGAGCCGTCGGCGGGGTTGATGCCCTCGACGGTGACGATGTGTTTTCCCGCGGCGTTAGCAAGCGGCATCAGGCACGAAGTCATTGTGCGATAACGGACCTGATCGCCGACGAGCTCGCCGACCATGATCGTACAAGCACCACAATCGCCCTCGCGGCAGCCGATCTTTGTGCCTTTGAGGTCCTTGTGATAACGCACAAAATCGAGCACGGTCGTGCCGGGCGGTTGATCTGTAGAGATATCCTGATCGTTAAGAATGAAATCGATCATCGAGAATAAAATCTGTTTTAGTATTCGATCTTGTCGGGTTTTGCCGCCCAGTCATCAAACAACGCAACGCCTTCGTCGCGGAGTAAGCTGATCATCACACGCTGACGGTCAGCGTTTGGCAGTGCCAGCTCGTTGTAAATAAGGTCGTCGTCAAAGCCAACTGCAGCAGCATCTTTGCGGTTGCACGCAAAGAAAACTTGCGCCGGACGTGCCCAATAGATCGCACCGAGACACATCGGGCACGGCTCGCAAGATGTATAGATCGAGCATCCGTCGAGCTGAAATGTGTTCAATGTTTTACAGGCCTCGCGAATGGCGACGACCTCAGCATGAGCCGTCGGGTCGTTGGTCGATGTGACGCGATTGCTGCCCTCGCCGATGATCTTGCCGTCTTTGGCAATGACACAGCCAAACGGCCCGCCGACGCCGGAATCCATCCCGGCACGTGCAAGCTCGATCGCCCGTCTCATAAGTTCTTTATCGCGATCGGTCATTTCGGCGGCGTTAGTTTGATCTCGTATAGCTTTTTCCAGTTTTTGCCTGTTACAAAGATGCGGTCATTTTCGGTGTCATAGGCGATGCCGTTAAGCGTATTTTCGCTTTTTGGATCGTAACCGTCATTGGTTTTTGGCTGATCGTCAGGTGAAATGCCGGCGAGGTCGATCCAACCCAAGAGCTTGCCGGTCGCGGGATCGATGCGGGCGATGTGATTTGGCTTGCCCAAAATATCGGGCTGCTCCGAATGCCATACGTTCGCCCAGATCTCGCCTTTTACCCACTCAAGTTCGTTGATATTCATTAGCGGCCGGCCGTCCTCACGCATTACGGGGATCGTTTTGACTTGTTTGAACGTCTCGGGATCGAGCACTTTTAGAACGTGTGTGCCCTGCGACATTATCAGATTTGTCCCGTCGTTTGTGATGCCCCAACCCTCGCCAACGTATGAAAATTCGCGAAGCAGCTTGAGATCGGCGGGGTCAAAGACACGGCCCATTTGCCCACGCCAAGTGATCATATAGATCTTGTCATTTAGGACAGTGCTGCCCTCGCCAAAATCTTCGCGGGGCAGGTCCCATTTTTGCAGCACCTTGCCGGTCGCCATATCGACACGGCGGATCGTCGATTCGCCTTCTTGACCAGTGCTCTCATACATTGTGCCTTTGTAAAGAAACAGTCCCTGCGTAAAGGCTTTCGGGTCGTGCGGATACGATTTGACTACCTCATATCCATAGACCGGCAGAGCGGCCTGTTTCCCCGCGTTTGAGTTCGTCGCGTTGACGTTTGGTCTGGTGTTGTTGGCCGCATTGCCGCAGGCGAACGAGGCGGATAACAAGAGAAAAAGCAGCATTGATCGCATATTACTTTATTGGCTGTTCTTTAGAGCATTTTCGATTGCGTTCTTAAAACCAGCCGGTGACAACCGCCGCACAAACCGGCCGTTAACAAATATCGCGGGTGTTCCGTTTATGCCGTAAGTTTTGCCCTCGGCCATATCTTTTCGCACCTCGGCAGCGGTTTTTTCGGAATTTAAGTCTAACGCAAACTGCGCAGCATTCAAACCGAGATCGGCGGCGTATTTTTTGAGCGAAGCGTCATCCAGAGCCTCCTGATTTTTATAAAGTATCTCGGTGTACTCAAAGAATTTGCCCTGCGCGTTGGCGGCGTTTGCCGCAAGAGCAGCCCGAAAGGCATTTTCGTGCAGCGACTCAAGCGGATAATCGCGGACGACAAAACGGATCTTGTCGGCGTATGCCGCCATTGCTTCTTTCAAAACGGGATGCGTCGCCGAGCACGCCGAGCATTGAAAATCGCTAAACATCACGATCGTCACCGGAGCATTTGTCGGGCCGCGTGACGGATCGTCATCTACAGAGATCGTCTGGACCGGAGCGGCTGGCTCGTTCACCAAGATCTTAGCGGCGTATTTTGTAAAGAGTTTTGCCCGAAATGCCGTCTCAAGCCCGTCGCGCTCAATATCAGTGTAATCTTTCATCTTGCCGGTGACTTCGCGTGCGATGAGGTCGCCGGCATCCATTTTTAGGGCTTTTGCCTCGTCGATAACCAGAGCATCAAAAACGGCGGCTTCGGTCTCATTTTTGAGGCCCTCGTAAAATTCTGCCTCAAAACTATAGAGCGTGAGCCGGTTGGCGTCGTCAAACTCTTTCACCGTTAGCTGGCCACCGGTCATTGAGTAGAGCAGGTCGGCCGGCTTGAGTCCTGGTGCGTTTATGTCCTTGCCATAGACGACCCTGTATTTGAGGGCGAGCGTATCGACAAATTTTGCTAGCGCCTTTTCCTCAGGGTCGTGACGCATATATTCGATTATCTGCGATCGAACCTGCTCCAGCGTTTTACCGCCCAGCTTATCCTGATTTAGGTCATATACGGTTTTGATCTCGGCGGGCGTCGGGTCTTTGACCTTTTTTGCCTCGGCTTTGATAACGGCTTGCGGGGTGATGTTGCGGCTTTTGGCCTCGATCTCGATCAGCGATTCGCCAAGCATTTGCGATAGCAATTGTTTGCGGACGTTTGCGACCTTGGCGGCAAATGTTGTCTGGGCTTCGCGGGCCTCGGCTGACAGATCTTTGATCGTCCAACTGCGGCCGGTCGCCGTCGCTAAAACGTCATCTGGTTTTTGGGCAAACGACGAAAGCGTTAATAAAAGGCAGAAAATAACGGTTAAAAGCTTCATTTATTTATATCGAAAAACGTTTAGATTTTATCAAATTTTCCATAAGTCTGACGCAGCGGCGACGCCTATGGTTGTTTTGATCCTTTGATAGAATTTGTATATGAACCTGGGGCACGAATTTTACCTTCGCGAAGACACCGTTGCAGTCGCCCGCGATCTGCTCGGCAAACTGATCGTCGTTCCAGATAAGAACGGCAAGCGTGTTTCCGGAATGATCGTCGAAACCGAGGCGTATTGCGGCATTACCGACCGTGCAGCACACAGCTTTGGCCGACGCCGCACTGCGAGAAATGAGATCACATACGCTGCAGGCGGGCATGTGTACGTCTTCTTTATTTACGGGATGTATTACCAGCTAAACATCGTCACCGGGCCTGCCGAACATCCGCATGTCGTTCTGATCCGTGCTATTGAACCTGTCGATGGTATCGAGATGATGCGTGAGCGGCGAGGCTTGATGAAAGACAAAAATCTGACATCCGGCCCCGGGAAACTGTGTATCGCAATGTCGATCGACCGCAGTCTGAATGGCGAGAGCCTCCGCGGAAAACGCATTTGGCTCGAAGACCTCTGGTCGTTTTCATATGACGAGGTCTCGGTCGGAAAACGTATCGGCATCGACTATGCGGGCGAAGACGCCGAAAAACCGTGGCGGTTTTGGGTTGAGGGGAATGACTTTGTGAGTAAGATGCCGAGGCCCGCACGTAAGTAAGGGCGTATCATCCAAGTTGCTCGTTACGCCCTTGCTCACGCGCGGGCTTCTGCATTCATCCGCATTCCGTATGTTGGCCGAAGCGTGATGAGCGGTTTTAACCCAATGCGTTGGCCGGGAGCTAAATGAAGTTTCCACTTTCGGGCGAGTGTTGCGAGTAGCAAAATACCCTCGGTCCAAGCAAAACTTTCACCGATACACCGCCGGACGCCGCCGCCAAAAGGGAAGTAGATGTTCTTTTGCCCTGCTTCTTTTACGCTTTGTAATTCCCAGCGTTCGGGTATGAAATCGTTTGGCATATCCCAAAACCTGGCGTCGTGATGCAGTATGTACGGGCTGCAAAGCACGGTCGAGCCTTGCGGTATCGTGTAGCCGCCGACCTCGTGATCGGCGACGGCGTATCGTCCGATCGCCCAAGCGGGCGGGTAAAGCCGCATCGATTCGGCGAGGACGTGCTCGGTGTATTTTAGTGAAGCAATGTCGTCGATAGTAACGGCGCGGCCATTCAAAACAATATCCAGCTCCGCATGTAATTTCGCCTCGGCCTCAGGATTTTGCGAGAGCAGGTAAAACGTCCAAACCAGAGCATTAGCGGTCGTCTCATGTCCGGCGAGGAAAAGCGTCATTACCTCGTCACGGACCTGTTCGTTGGTCATGCCGGTCCCGTCGTCCTCATCCTGTGCCATGAGCAGCATCGAGAGCAGATCGCCGCGGTCTTCGCCGGATGCACGGCGTTCGTTGATGATCTTGTAAATGATGTCATCAAGCTTCTTTTTGGCCCTGTTAAAGCGGACCACGTTCGGCAGCGGCAGTTTTTCGAGCACCTCGGAAAACGGCAGTACGAGAAAGTTAAACATCCCGAGGATCGTTTCCATTGCCTTGCCGACATCACCTGCGTCCTCGTCAGTATCGGCGTCAAATAGGGTTCTGCCGACGATCTGCAGCGTCAGTCGCATCATTTCCTGATCGATGTCGTACACGGTGCCATCCTGCCACTCGCCGGCCATACGGTCGGCGTATGCGGTCATCGAACGGGCGTATTCGGCGATGCGGGCACGGTGAAATGCAGGCTGTATCATCCGCCGCTGACGCAGGTGAAACTCATTTTCGCTCGTGAGCAGACCCTTGCCGAGCAGCTTTTGCGCACGTTGCAGAGCACGCCCCTTGATATATTTGTCGGCGTTGACGACCAAAATGTCGCGGATCAGATCTGGGTGATTGATGAAATAAACGCGTGCGGGCCCCATTTTAAATGTCGTCACGTCGCCGAGAGCGGCTTGTGCGGTAAGAAACTCGATGCGGTCACGCCGCAGCATAGGTATGCGGCGGTCGAGCCAGCCGAGTTTTTGGGTCGGCGGGAGCAAAGCTACATTTTTGTCGCGTGCAGGATCGGCCATTTAGAATTTAGATGCAAAAACTGATATTTTTATAGCATATGACAGAAGCAAAACTTGGGAAAGTTAAACCCGATATCCGCGCGATCACGCGGCTCGTGCCGCCGAGTGGAAATCTCGTACAGGGGCAATCCGAACTGCCGATCGAACCAAAACTCGCGGCTGAGGCAGCTGCGATAATTGCCGCTAGCCAGAATCATTACGGCGGCAGCGAGGGCCACGAAGGCCTGCGTAAAGCGGTCGCCGCAAAGATCGCAAAATATAACGGCATCAGCGTAGATGCGGATGCTCGTCCGTTTGAAGTGATGATCACGAATGGCGGCACGGGTGCATTGATCGGAGTAGCACAGGGTTTTTTGCGGAGCAAATCGGCGCTTGTTTTTGAGCCGTATTATCCGTATCACCGGCGAATATTGGAGGAATTTGGCAGTAAGACGGAAACGTTTGAGCTGAACACAGATCTGACTTTTGAAAAAGACGCTCTGTATGCTCGTTGTAAAGAGTTAAAGGATCGCAGCGAATATCCGCTGGCGATGATCATCGTCTGTTCGCCTGCAAATCCGAGTGGCAAGGTGATGAGTGCGACTGAGCTTGAGGCGATTGCTGATGTTGCAAAGGAACTCGATCTGCTGGTCGTTTCTGATGAGGTCTATGAGCATTATGTAATGGGCGAAAACCCGCACACGCCGATCGCGAGTTTGCCGGATATGTGGGAGCGGACGATCACGGTCAATTCGTTCTCAAAATCGTGGAACATCTCCGGCTGGCGGCTCGGTTACGCATACGGCCCCGGCGATCTGCTCGCAAAGATCAATAACGCCGCAAATGTCATCTACGTTTGTCCGGCAACGCCGCTGCAATCGGCGCTGTCTAAGGTGCTGATGGCCGACGACACTTACTACACGCGTCTGCGGGATAAGTTTGACGCAAAACGCATGGGGTTTAGCGAAGGGCTGAGAGATCTCGGGTTTGATATTTACGATTCGGGCTCAGCATTTTACATCTGGGCACGCATCCCTGAAACCTACAACGACGCAATTGCGTTCAACGAAATGCTGATGCGTGACGCCGGTGTCGGTATGACGCCGGGCGGTGCATTTGCCGACGGCGACGACTGGGACGCCCACGTGCGTATCTGCATCGCCCGCGAAGATTTTATTTTAGACGGTGCGATGGAAAAACTTCGCAGTGTTTTGCAGTAAAAAGAGGTAAAATAATCCAATGAGCCTCATCGAGCGAATTACTATAAATCCTAATCAATGTGGTGGCAGACCTTGTATTCGCGGTATGCGTATCCGTGTTACGGATATATTAGATCTGTTAGGTTCGGGTCTTTCAAAAGAGCAGATTCTCGATGAAATGCCTGATCTTGAAGTGGAAGACATTAACGCGGTGCTGCAATATGTGTCCAGCAGATTTGATCATCCGGTTTTGCAGACAATTGCATGAGGCTATGGATCGATGCCCAACTTTCCCCTCAAATCGCTTCATGGATAAGCGATAATTTTGATCTTCACGCGATTGCGATTCGGGACCTTGGCCTCCGAGATGCAGAAGATGATGAGATATTTGACCGGGCTCGCGACGATAATGCAATTGTACTGACCAAAGACCGTGATTTCTTGGAACTTCTGGGTCGATATGGCCCGCCGCCAAAAGTAATTTGGCTCACCTGCGGCAACACCTCGAACGGTGTTCTTCAGCAAATACTTAGCAATACATTAGTGCGGGCCGTGGAGTTGCTCGCGACAGATGAATCATTAGTTGAGATCAGCTCTGTGCCAGTTTTAGAACCATGAAAAAATTTCCTGTTTGTTTCGTAATTGTTTCTTTTTTCCTGAGCAACTTGTCCATCTTTGCCGACGAGGGCATGTGGACGTTTGACAATCCGCCGCTACACCAGTGGAAAGAGCGTTATAATTTTGAGCCGTCGAAAGAGTGGCTTGATAAGCTGCGGCTCGCGTCCGTCAGATTTCCGGGGGCGTCGGGCGTTTTTGTTTCGCCGAACGGGCTGATCGCGACGAATCATCACGTCGCGTCGGGCTTTATCGAACGGCTCTCGTCCAAAGAACGCGATCTGCTCAAAAACGGATTTTACGCCAAAACACGGGCTCAGGAGCTAAAGGTGCCGGACGGCAATGTCTCGATACTCGAATCTTATGACAACGTGACGACGCGCGTTCACAATGCTGCAAATTCGGGTGCGACCGATGCGGAAAAGGCGACAAAACGCTCGGCTGAGATCGCGGCTATCGAAAAAGATTGCCCTACTACGCTACGTTGTGAGGTCGTCTCGCTTTACAGCGGCGGCGAGTATTGGAAATACGGTTTCAAACGCTACACCGATGTTCGGCTCGTGATGGCGCCTGAGGAACAGGCGGCGTTTTTTGGCGGCGATTACGACAATTTTGTCTATCCGCGTCACGATCTGGATTTTACGTTTGTGCGTGTTTACGAGAACGACAAACCGGCGAACACGCCAAATTATTTAAAATGGTCGGCGACCGGTGCTCCTGAGGGTGAGTTTATTATTGCCTCGGGTTATCCCGGATCGACGGCACGGTTACTGACCGTCGCACAGTTAACGTATCAGCGTGATGTGGGCAATCCGCTGCAGGAAAAGGTTTGGAAGACACGGCGTAAGGCTCTGGAAGATTATTCAAAACTGGGTGCGGAGCAATTGCGGCAGGCAAATTCGGGTATGCGTTCGCTTGCCAATTCCCTCAAACGCCTTGATGGACAGCAGACCGGATTGTTAAATCCGCGAAATTTTGCCAAGAAAGAAGCTGAAGAAAAAGACCTGCGTGACAAACTCGCGGCAAAGCCTGAGCTCAATAAACAATACGCTCCGGCTTGGGACGCGATAGCTAGGGCGAACGCGGAGTTGCCCGCAAAGGCGAATCAGCTCGCGTTTTCGAGTCTTGGCTCATCACGTCTTGCGACCATTGCCCAGCAGATCGTGACGTACCATATCGAGACCGCAAAGCCAGATGCGCAGCGTTATCCCGAATACCGCGAGGCCCGACTCGAAGCTTTTAAAACTTCGCTGCTCTCGCCCGCTCCGATCTACGCGGAAATGGAAGAAGCCGCCCTGACGTATTGGATGAACGAGGCTAGAAAGACGCTTGGAGTAAACGATCCGTTTATCAAAGCCGCTCTCGGCGATGCTGAACCCGCTGAGGTCGTCGGCCGTGCGATCCGCGAGACCAAGCTAAAAGATCCTGCCGCCCGTAGGGCTTTGCTGGACGGCGGAGCAGCCGGCATTGCTGCATCGACAGACCCGATGGTCACTCTGGCGAAGCGTGTCGAACCAATTATTCGCGAGCTTCGTTTATGGAACGAGAGGAATATTCTCGCGGTCGAGACATCAAACGGCACCAAGATCGCACAGGCTCGGTTTGCGGTCTATGGCAAAAATATGCCGCCCGACGCGAATGGCCATCTGCGGCTTTGCTACGGAGTCGTCAAGGGATATGACGAAGATACGACGCTTGTGCCCTACAAAACGACGTTCTTTGGCCTGTACGACAGGGCATTAAGCTTTGGTGAGAAAGAGCCTTTTCAATTGCCTGAAAGCATCAGAAAGGCACGGACGAAGATCGATCTTGCGACGCCGCTAAATTTCGTTTACACAGCGGATACGATCGGCGGCAACTCCGGCTCGCCGGTCGTCAACCGCAAGGGCGAGGTCGTCGGACTAAATTTTGACAGCAATAACCAAAAGCTCTCGAACCGCTATTGGTTTATTGACGACGCCGAAGGCTCACGTGCTGTTGGGGTTCATTCGGCAGGAATCATCGAGGCGTTGACAAAGGTATATAACGCCGCGCCGCTTGTTAATGAGCTATTAGGAAAGTAAGCTCTAGCGTCTGAATTTCAAGACTACCTTATGCAACTTGCCCGAGCGAAACGAACTGCTGCCGACATAGGATGAGCGTTTGCGGTATCCGACGATGTACTCGACGTGTCCCTCAAACTGTTCTGTGTTCTTGACGCCCGCGACGTTTGTCGTTGCGGCTCGCAGGCTCTCGCGAATCCGGCAGGTCCAGTTTACGCTTCGAAAATTAACGGACTTGAAATACCGCCCCGAAACCCGAACCCTGTTACCTCCATAGTCTTCGAATGGAGGACGCACGGTCTTAACCTCAGGCGTAGGGGCTTCGATGCCATTGAATTCAAACGTCACGGTTTCAAAGTTACCCGAGCGGGCCTTGACGATACGCTTTATCGAGCCGTCCTCGGTACAGTTTTGTTGTGCTGCGGACGATCCGACGAATAAAAAACAAACGGCCGACAGCAAAATAAGTTTGGTTTTCACGATCATTCCTCCTGGCAAGTCCGAGACGTAGCCGAGATGAATATGCCATTTATTTGTCGTCAAGGCAATTTGTTAGAGACGAACACGTGTTTTTCATCAAAACAGGATGTGCGATGCAAGGGCGACGGGTGCGTTCTTGTATTCATATTAAAAAATGAATTAAACACTTCACCCAAAATTGCGGCTACAGTAAACTAAGATGACCAAAGTCTGCGTCATGTCCTATCAACAAGATTATGAAAAACACGAGATCATTTTTGCTGTTGCTGGCGAGTTTCACTTTGCAGGCCGCAGCCGTGTCAGCTCAGTCGATCAGGGCTCAAGTGAAAAGCATCGACGCTTATTGCAAAACGATCGACGCTCTGACGGCGAAAGCGAAAAAGCCGCAGCTTATTTTTGCCGACACGAGTGATTATAACGATGCGGAAGCAAAGCCGAAATGGCAGAGTTTTGAGTCGGAAAAGGCCTTAGAGAAGTTTCGCGAAGCAACGGAGGCATATAGCATCGCCTACAATTGGCAAAAAAAGGGCAAGATCCTACAGACAAACTTTACCAACTTTAGCCCGTCCGGCGACTGGACGATGTACATTTATCACACCTACCGCGACGATGGCACTTTGGCGAGAGTCACGTCAGAGCTGCGGACGTTTTACGGCGATTACATAGTCGTCCAAAAACGGTATTTTGACAAGACGGGAAAGCAGATCAGTAAATCGGTCAAATACTCGGACCTGACAACGCATAAGCCGAAAAAGCCTTCGCCGGATTATGATTCTAGTTTTACGGACGAAGATGTTTTTATGACGACGGCAAAGCTGCCGTTCGCAGACCTTCTGACCAAGAAATAATACGATGCACTATCATTTGATCGGAATTTGCGGCACGGCGATGGCGAGCCTTGCCGGTATGCTACAGGCCCGCGGGCACCGCGTGACGGGCTCGGACCAGAACGTCTATCCGCCAATGTCAACGCAGCTCGAAAGTTTAGGCATCGAGATAATTTCAGGCTACAAGGCCGAAAACACTGATCTCGATCGCGACGTGACGGTCGTCGGCAACACGATCATGCGTGGTAATCCGGAATTGGAAGAAGTGCTGAACCGAAAGCTGCTGTACCGCTCGCAGGCGGAGACCGTTCGGGATGAATTCATTCGTGGGCGCCGTTCATTGGTCGTTGCGGGAACACACGGAAAAACGACAACAACGAGCATTGCCGCGTGGTTATGCGAGGTCGGCGGACTAAACCCGAGCTTTTTGGTCGGCGGTGTTGTACAAAATTTTGGCCAGAGCTTTCGCGTGACTGACGGCAACTATTTCGTCATTGAGGGCGACGAGTACGACACGGCTTTTTTTGATAAAAAGCCAAAATTCATGTCGTACCTACCCGAGATCGCGATCGTGAACAACATCGAGTTTGACCACGCCGATATTTACAAAGATCTCGACGCCATCAAGTGGCAATTTTCGCGGCTGATGAATCTTGTCCCCGGCAACGGACGGCTTATTTGCGGGATAGACTCGCCGGTCGTTCGCGATGTGCTGAACGAGATGTCAGGAAAATTGCACACGACGGTCGAGACTTTTGGTTTGTCTGCCGATGCCAAGTGGCAGGCTCGAAACATCGAATTCTCAGCCGCCGGCACGAGCTTTGAGATAAATTGCGGCGGCCAGAAATGGGGTGAATTTCGTACCCAGATGATCGGCGAATTTAACGTTCGCAATTGTCTAGCTGTCATTATTGCTGCCGACGCTTGGGGCATTTCGCATGAGAAAATTCAGGAGGCTTTTGACACCTTCAAATCGGTCAAACGCCGTATGGAGATACGCGGCGTCGAGCGGGGAGTGACCGTGATCGACGATTTCGCCCATCACCCAACGGCAGTTGACGAAACGCTCAAAGCCCTGCGGCAGCGATACGCTGATAACCGTTTGATCGCAGTGTTTGAACCCCGTTCGCGTTCGTCACGGCTATCGATATTTGAAGAGCAGTACAAAAAGGCTTTTGAACACGCCGACCAGGTCATTATCGCCGGGGTCTTTAATCCCGAAGATGCGAAGAAGTACGGCGATACGCTTCTGGATGTCGAAAAGCTGGTTGCCGATATTGCCGCGTCGGGAAAGGCAGCCTCAACATTTGCCGACGCCGATGCGATCGTTACACACCTCGGCCCCAAAATGCGTGACGGTGATGTCGTTGCAGTAATGTCGAACGGTGGTTTTGGCGGCATCCACGATAAGCTGCTCGACACGCTGAAAGGTTAGCCCCAGAGTTCACAGAGAAGATGAGGGTAGATCTTTATCTTAGAGATCTCTATGTCCTCGGTGGCCTGTTCTCCTTGCCTAAAACCGTAAAAACATTCATAATTCTGACTGTTTTTGCTCTCGATAATATCTTGGTTGATATATCCGTCCGACTAACGTGACGCTTTTCGGTGCGGCCTAAGAGAGTTTGTTCTTTGGTTTATGTGAAGCAGTAAATTTTTGTGTAGGGTGCGTCGCGGTTTTGACGGGAATTCGTTTCGAGCTTTCGGTTTGCCTGCCTTTTGCTTCCAACAGATCTGAAAATTTGAGGAAATGGGAAATAAATTATACGTTGGAAATCTGTCCTTTCGCGTAACGAGCGAGGACCTGCAAGAGCATTTTTCGGCCGCCGGCGAGGTCCGTTCGGCAAATGTTTTGACGGATCGTGAAACCGGGCGTTCGCGCGGGTTTGGGTTTGTCGAAATGGGGTCGGATGACGAAGCGGCGGCGGCCGTAGCTCAGTTTAACGGCCAGGAGTATGACGGCCGCAACATTGTCGTCAATGAGGCACGTCCCCGCGAAGACCGCCCAAGAGGCGGCGGCTACGGCGGTGGTGGCGGTTGGTAAGTCAAAAATGCAAAGGTGAAATGTGAAAAAGTGAAAAAGTACTAAGAGCTTGCCTCCTCACTTTTTCACTTTTTACCCTTTCCCCTCTTTCCCTTTACAGATCGATCTTTCCGTTAAAGTTTGCGAGTTGGACGACGATCTCGTCGATCAGCGCGGTTCGTTGAGCCGGAATGGGCACGCCGTTGACGACGAATGATACGACTAGCTGCTCGCCTCCGGCGGTTGTTAGATAACCCGACAGGGCAGATACCTGGTCTATCGTTCCTGTTTTACCGCGCATATTCCCCTCGGCGGCGGTTCCCTTAAATCTATTTCTCAGCGTTCCGTCTACTCCGCCTATGGTCAGGCTGTCGCGCCAAGCCTGTGCATATTTACTCTGCTTTGCCATGTAGGTGTAGAGCGTGACGACCGCCGATGGCGTGATCAGATTGTGCCGCGACAGGCCGCTGCCGTCGTATTGGACAATGCCGTCGTCAGCGACGCCGATCTGCTTCATAAAGCTCTTAACAACAGCTAGCCCAAGTTGGCTGCTATTTCCGCTACCGCCGTTTTTGCGTCCGACCTGCTCACCGAGTGTCCACAGCAGAGTTTCCGTGTACATATTTTGGCTCGGTTTCATCGTTTTGGCGGCGATGACAGAAAGCGGCGGTGATTCGACGCTGCCAAGATTTATCGATGGCGGAACAGGGCAGTTGGTGCAGAGCGGTTCGGCTGTGTTAACAACGCGGGCCGTACCTGTAACGATGATACCTTTTGCCGCAAGCCGTTGTTTTAACAGGTCAACAAACAGATCGGCGACATGTGTAAAAGCGACCGATAGCACCTTTGTCCTAGCCCCGGAGGGGATCGTGCCGGTCACTTCGATAACGTTTTGATTGATAAGCTTTACGATCCTGACAGTATCCGAGCCGCCGGTCGTGCATTTGTTGATAAAGCGAACAAGCTGTGTACCCGGTGTAACCGAAACCAAACATGACTGACCGCTCGATGTCGGAGCAACACTGATATCGACGACGTTGTCATTGAGCGGCAGGGCCGATATCTCTGTGCCGTAATACGTGTGTAGATCGTCCCACTCCCAACCCTCAGGCAGGGCAAAGCCGCGAAAATAGCTCTCGTCACCGATCAGATTGCCCTCGACCTTTTTTACGCCCGCCGATGCGATCTTGTCCACGACCATGTCGATCGCACGGTAATAGTTACTCACGCCGGGGAACGCAGGGTCGAACGAAGTTGAGAGCGAAATATCGCCGCGACCAGTGACCCGCAGATCTCCTTTTATTACGCCATCGGCATCGGGAACATTTGTCGATGTGAGGGAAGTCACGAATTTGAAATCAGGCCCCAGCCGCTCAAGCGCCGTCGCGACGGTGAAATTTTTCATATTCGACGCCGGCATATAGTATTTTTCCGAGTCGTTTTCAAATACCACCTTGCCGCTGCTGAGCGACGCTATCTTGATGCCGATACGGCCGCGTCTAAACTCAGATGAAAATAGCCGCTGGCGTATCTTTGCTTGCAGGTCTTCGAGAGTCTGAGCGGGACGAGGCGTCGGCGTGACGGCAGGTGTGGGCGATGCGGCCGCTTTAGGAGTTGGCGTTGGCGAAACTGTGCTTAACGAGTCTGCGGATGTGCTTTCGGCGTAGCCCAAAGCTAGTAAAGCTAATAGAAAAGCGGAGCCAAATAAAGACAGGTGTCTGATATTTTTCATCAAGTAGATTTTAATTCATTAGCTATGGCTAAACAAAAAACAACGGCAGCCGAAGCAGCCGTTGCTAGTAAGAACATACTGATAGGCCATCAATCAGTTTGCGACGAAATCGGCGTTCGTTATATTGTCGCTGATCGACATTGTATTGGGTGTAAATGTGAACCGCCTTGCTGAAACGCGGATAGTGTACATTGCCCCAGCCGGAATGTTGTTGATCACATAATTGCCGTTGCGATTTGTGATGGCGTTGCCAATTACCGTTCCACCCGCGGTTTCGATAGTGACAGCCGCGTTGGTAACTCCACGTCCACCTGTCGTAGTGACGCGTCCGGAAACCGAAACATTAGCGGAACTCGGCCCCTGGATCTGTATCACTATCGGCGATCCTGTTTTAAAGAATCCGATCGTCGCATCTGCCGTGGTCGGCGGGCGGTTCGAATCAAAACGGAAATTGTAGAGCGTACCCCAACGGATCGCATTTGCGTTCTGATTCTGTGCAAATGTCTCGCTGTTCCATGTCATTGCCCCACCGGCTTGCGATTGAGCCCAAGCAGTGCTGCTAAAACCTAAGCTGTTAAACGAACCGTCATTTGCCCAAGCCGGATGCTGCGGAGGTGCATGAAATCCGACATTACTGATCGTCGCCCCAGCGCCTGTCGCAACGCTAAATAACTGTATCGCGCGATCAAGGTTTTGGTTATAGACAGCATATTCGTAATGCCAGACACCGGGTGACGGGTTTGTCACCTTATAGGCTACAAATGCAACACCGTCAGTACCGGCAGCAGGTTTAACCTCAACAATGGTCGCTCCGGTCCAAGCCACAATTGCAGATTTCTGCCTTACTGTTGTGCCGACCGCTGAGAATGAAAACGGGCTTACGGATGAGTTTGAACTGTATTGACGATAGGAAACATTATTATACATATTGCACTGGCCCGGATTGCTCTGGCACCACGCATACTCGTGCGGGGTGACGTATTGGCCCTCTGCAAAATATGTCGCACCTGGATTTTGTGCGGGAATAAGGTCGGCAACCTCAGTAAGGATCCTGTGAGACGGGCCCACATGTGTGTGTCCGGTGTGTGAATTTGCCGACGATGAATATGCACCTGTGAATGGGTTGACCCAAGCACGTGAACCTAGACCGGTCTGGCTCGAATTGTTGCCCACAGAGTAAGGGTCGGAGCAGCCGGTTCCTAGAGCCGTGCCATTTGGATTGGCCACACATCCAAGCCCACATAAATTATTCTGCAATGCCGTAAATGCATGCTTAAGGCTAGATTGCCCAACCTGTTCAAACCGCTCATTGTTAGAGGCTCCGCCGCTCATACGATAGAGGTTCATCGGGATCACCGGGTGATCGATCTGCGGCATTGCGAACCAGTTTAGCGGCACCTGGCCAAAGTTACATGAGTCAGTAGCGATAGCGAGGCCGACCTGAGTCCCGACCTGATTGCCGACTTGGCTCAGGCCGGAAACATCGCCGACAACAACGTCAGGCCCCGGAACCGATCCGGCTTCGGGGTCGTTTGTCGGAGGCAAGACCTCTGATCTAACATCACCGTCAATTACCTGCGTGATCTCGATCGCACGCATCGTGGTATTTAGCGCGATCTCACCTACTATGGCTCCGGCATCGCCTGGCCTGCCGAGCTCGGTTGCAAATTCTTTTGAGATCAACAATCGTCCGCCGTAGATGCTCAGTCCGTTTGTTCCTGGATCAAATCCGTATTCCGACCCCTCAATATTAAAAAACGTAAAGCCCGTTTTGCCGTCACGCACGGCCATTTCGTAACCGCTGCCCCACGGCAGATATTCCACCACGAGATTCTGATAAGCGGCATTCATTTTTGCAGGTAAATTGGCAGAGTTGTGCGGAATGATCTCCATCGAGCTCGGGATAGGGCCACGCAGTTCGTTGTTGAAAACGATGATCTTAAAGAAAGTCCCCTCGGTAGCGTCAAATCGGAGATCGCTCACGTTGGAACCTCGTGCTTTTGAGCCGCGGTTGAGCCGGTCGACATTTACCTTCATCGAAACGCTGCCGTTGGCAACGATCATTTTCTGCAGCGTGCCGGTGCTGTTGTCAGCTTTTTGTTTATCGGCCGCCGTAATTAGATCGGTCGAACTGCTATTAAAGAAAAAAGTGAACGGCAGTATGACGCTAAGAGCTATTTTCAGCATAAATGTATATCCCGGCGGAGAATGACCCCTTAAAATAATGAACCAAAATTTGTAGATCGGCTACGTAAAACGTAGGCTAACATTTTACACTGATCTCGGTACTTTTTTCCAGTCTAAATTTGCTATGCCGATAAGGCATATGCCTGACGGCCAAGATGCGATTTTATGAAGAGCGGTTGTGAACCCAAAGCGGCGAAAACAAAGCGGTCGGTGAGCTTGCCGGTACTTGCCAGCAGTGAGTCGCAACCAAACCATATTAGAGCTTCGCGAACGAGCCGCTGGCGGGCATTTGCCCTAATTTCGCTCAATCTGCTGATGATCGCCCACGTCATCCAATGGCGTATCACCGGCTCGACCATCTCGCCGATCGAACCGTCCGAGACTATGTACACGCTGCAAAATGGGGCGGTAAATGCGGGCGTGATATTTTTTACGCTGGCGATCTTGGCGACACTCATTTTTGGCAGATTTGTTTGCGGTTGGGGTTGCCACATTGTATCGCTGCAGGATTTTTGCGCGTGGCTGATGAAAAAGATCGGCATTACGCCGCGCCCGTTTCGCTCGCGGTTGCTGGTTTGGGTGCCGCTGATCGTCGCGCTTTATATGTTCGTCTGGCCGACGGTGGTGAGGTACTTTATCAAACCGCCGGCCGAGCCGCTCTTTCCGCAGTTTACAAATCACATTATCACCACCGAGTTTTGGGCGACATTTCCGACCGTGGCCGTTGCTATTCCATTCCTGTTTATATGCGGTTTTATGACCGTGTATTTTCTCGGGGCAAAAGGATTTTGTACGTACGGCTGTCCTTACGGCGGCTTTTTTGGTGTTGCGGACAAGATCGCTCCTGGCAAGATACGCGTGACCGATGCGTGTAATGAGTGCGGGCATTGCACGGCCGTCTGCACGTCAAATGTGATCGTCCACGCCGAGGTCAAGCAGTTTGGCATGGTCGTCGATCCGGGGTGTATGAAATGTATGGACTGCGTCAGCGTGTGTCCAAACGATGCTCTCTATTTTGGTTTTGGTAAGCCTTCGGTCGCTGTGTCGGGGTCGGTCAAGAAAAATTATTCGCTCACTTGGCCTGAAGAGATCTTTGCAGCCGCGATCTTTGCCGCCAGCTATTTCGCCGTCTGGGACGTGTATCAGCTCGTCCCGATGCTGATGTCACTCGGGATCGCGATGGTGACGACGTTTATCGCTGTGCGGGTGATAAAGATATTTCGGTCAAAAGACTCGTCATTTCATCGGTTTAACCTAAAAGCTGCGGGGAAGATCAAGACAGCGGGTTGGGCATTTTTGGCATTTGCATTTGTTTGGTGTGGCTTGATCGCACACTCGGGCTGGGCTCATTACCATGAATCTGTCGGGGCTTCGGCATTTCAAAATCTCCATATTCCTGACGAACTCGCCCTTGCGCGGCCCGATCCTAAACAATGGCTTGATCAAAACGACCGGACGATGGTGACCGAAGGGAAACGGCATCTGAGCCTCGCGACGAGCTATGGCCTTTTTACAAATGCGACGGATCTGCAAAAACTTGCGTGGTTTGAGTACCTTGGGGGCAATGCCGAGCAGGCGGCGAAGATGCTCGAAACGACAGCCGAGCATCAAACCGGACAGCCAAAAGCCGCGAGTCTCTACTATCGAGGGGCAATTCTAAACCGGCTCGGCCGTTATGACGATGCATTAAAAAGTCTGGATCAAGCTCTCTCTGAACGTCCGGACCTAGCAACGGCGCTTGAGGAAAAGGGCGAGTCTCTCTGGCAGCTTGGCAGTAAAGATGAGGCCGTTGCGGCGTGGAACAGTGCGGTCATGGCAAATCCGCGATTGGCTCTGACGTATAGTATGCTCGCCGGAGCCACTGCTGCCGAATCTTACGAAAAACAGGCGGCACAGGTTACGCCGAACGACCCGTATTTTCACTATATGGTCGGGCAGAGGCTTGAAAATATCGGGATGAATGCGCTCGCCGAAAAGCATTTTACACAGGCGGCACAGCTCGATCCGCGGTTTCGCTCACGCCGCGAGATCGAGCTGATGTCAAAGCCGGTAAAACGCTAACCTGTTTGTTATTTACACTTAGAATATCCACAATCGCGGCATGATTCGCAGCCTGAGGCAAACTCAAGCTGGCCGCGACACTCGGGGCATTCGCCGATCATGCTCGACATCCTTGTCGTTTCTTCGCCCACCATTTTGCCCAAGGCCCGCTCCGATTCGGGCAGTTTATTCAAACGGCGGTCGATAAGCAGCAGACACTCTGCGACGGCTTGTTCGGGTGAGGTGAGCAGGCGTTCGTTAAACCAGACGGCGTGCGTCGCCGTGACCTTATCAAGGCTGCGGGCAACATCTTTGGCATCAAATCCGCCCCTCAACATCTTCGACGCAAGCAGCCCGACACCCGCGCTGATAGGCCCGGCAACGAAGACCTCGAGGATGCGTTCACCGTCGTGGTTAACCGTTACGTAAAGATTTTGCCCCTCAAAAGGAATACGCCACGTCGAGCCTTGCAGCTCTCTGGGTCTTTCCACCCGAGAAGGAGAAGAGGCGAAGAGGGGAAGAGGAGATGCTGAGAGTGCCGTCGCCTCTTCACCTTTTCTCCCTTTCACCTCTTCTTTCTTCATCGTGTTCAAAACCTGCCCCTCGCGGCTGCCGTCGCGGTAATAGCTGACGGCTTTGCAGCCGAGCTTACGGGCGAGATGATAAAGCTCATCGACCGACTCGACAGTGTCGTCGGTCGCGCCGTTGCAGGTTTTTGAGATCGCATTATCGACGTGCTTTTGAGCTGCCGCGAGCACTTTGACGTGCTCAATCGAACTGATGTCCATCGCCGAGATAAAGTGCTGCGGCAGGTCAGCCTCATGCTCGACGACATATTCGGCCGCGGATTTGATCGACTCTTCGTCGGTCTGATCGACGGTGATGCCGAGTGCCTCGGCAGCCGGTGTATGAACGTAAGTGCGCGTTCCGAGCGTGTCTTGACGAACATACGCCCACGAGAAATTTGGCTCGATGCCGGACGAAGTTTCAGCCACGAGCGAGATCGTGCCGGTCGGTGCGATAGTCGTCACCTCGTAGTTTCGCGGCGTCAGCGGAATGTCACGCGGGATACCTATATCCTCGTAGATGAATTTTGCATAGGCGTCACGGTTTGCTTCGAATTCGGGAAACACACCCTTTTCACTACCCAGACGGAGTGACGCGAGCCACGATTCGCGACGGACAAAGCTCATCACTTTTTCCATCAGTTCGAGCGACGCGTCGCTGCCGTAGGTCACACCGAGCTTTAGACACAGATCGGCAAAGCCCATGATCCCGAGCCCGACTGGGCGTGTGCGTTTGACTACATCATCGATCTCGGGCAGCGGAAAATAGCCCGCATCGACGACGTTGTCGAGAAATTGCGTAGAGAGTTGCGTAACGGTCGATAGCCGTTCCCAATCGACGATGCCTTCGCCATCGGTGGTTTTGGTGAAAAATTTTGCGACATCGATCGAGCCGAGATTGCACGAATTATTAAAATGCAATTGCTGCTCGCCGCACGGATTACAGGCATAGATCGGGCCCATCGACGCCATCATGTGGTTGTGGCGGTTGACCTCGTCGATAAAGATGATGCCCGGCTCGGCGTATTTGTGGGCCGAGGCGATGATGCGGTTCCAGATGTCGGGTGCGAAGACCATTCCCGGCATCGGTGGTTCTTCGATAGTACAGTCTGAAAGATCTGCCGTTTCAAACGCGAGTTTGTCGGCAAATGTCGCCGTCGACCCATCCGGACGGCGATAGAGAACGTAATCTTTGCCGGTCGCTGCGTCAAAAACTGCCTGCGTCCACGGTTCGCCCTTAAACTCGGTCTGAAACCATGTGCCGCTATCGACGGCGTCCATAAATAGGTCCGAAACGGTCACCGAAATATTAAAATTTGTCAGGCTCGTCTGATCGTTTTTGGCGTGGATAAAACGCAAAATGTCAGGGTGTGTCACCGCCAAAATGCCCATGTTCGCACCGCGCCGGACGCCGCCTTGTTTAACGACCTCGGTCGTCTGATTGACGATGTTCATGAACGAAACGGGCCCGCTTGCGACGCCGCGTGTCGAATTGACCATCGATCCGGCAGGACGCAAAAATTCATACGTCATACCAGTTCCGCCGCCGGTCTGGTGGATGATCGCGACATTTTGAGCGTGCTCCATAATGCCCTCGATCGAATCGGGAACATCCAGAACAAAACAGGCCGCAAGCTGGCCTTTTGGCTTGCCGGCGTTAACGAGGCAGGGCGTGTTTGGGATAAATTCGCGTGCGAGCATGACGTTCGTCATCTCGTTGTAAAAGAGCTTTTGTTTGAACGGATCTGTTTCGGCAGTCGCAACGTGTCCGACGACACGGCGGACGATATCGGCCCACGTCTCCATTGCCTCGCCGTTTTCGTCCTTTAGCGAATAGCGCATCGCGACGACCTTTTCGGCATTGCGTCCGAGAGGCGCGATATCGCGTGCCTTGGCAGTTCCGGCACCATTGCCGACACCATTTTTTTCGAGAAAACTGTCAATTGCCGACTCAAATCCTATGCTCATATTTGTCACCTTTTCTCAATTGTGAAGACGATTGTGTGTAATGCTATTTTAACATTCAAAACAGCATAGCCCAAATTTTTCCCCGATGAATTATGCGGCTTGGAGCTTGAGAATTTACTTTAACAAAACACCCTCAAGTGATTGAATTTTAGTTAAGGTCGGGGAGTAAAGTCAATACTTTTTTTCAGGCAAATGCACAAGATATTGTGTTCGGCATACAAGCGGATAACTAAATTTCGTATTTGGATACTGAGTGAATATCTTACTTCTTTTTATATTGGACCGGCTGCGTCCACGCCATCTTGCCATTCGATTCGATGATCCTTGCTCGAACGTAGCCGTCTTTTTTACCGATCTGGTAGACCGCCGGATTTGTAAAGACGGTTTTTAGTATCTTGCCTTCGCGTCCGACGAACTGGACAGTATATTTGCTCCATGTCGTTGCTTTGATGCTGATCGAAATCGTGCGGCCGTCGGTTTGATAGTCGGCCAGCTCGACGCCGGTCGAAGCATAAAAATCCCCTTTCTCGATCGCGGCAAGCAAAGCCTGAGCCGACAGATTTTCTGCCCGAACTGCGATCCAGGCATTGCCGGGCGTCGCGGCGGCTTTGTCGCCGGGCCGCGTAAAATGATGTGCGTCGTCCGATGCGATGCCGTATATCAGCTTTCCGCTGGTTAATAACGCATCCCAAATATTTTCAGCCGATGGCGATCCGCCGCCGCCGAGATTGTTAACGAGCGGGTGAGCATTAGCAACCTCCATCAACAGCACATCCTTTACCGGTTTGATATCGTCAGCGGTGAGAGCCCAGCCAAAATTTGGATGATTTATTATCGGCACACCGCCGCCGGCACGAACAAGGTCGATGTTTTTTTGCAGGTTTTCGACAATGGTCGCTCCGTTTTGCGGCATTATGACGGCGGGGATATTTAGTGCGGTCACGTGATACGGCTTTTTATTGAGCCGGTCCGTTATTTCCTGGCCTTGGATCACGAGAAAAGACCCGTCTTTGCCAAATTTCTCATTGAGCGGAGCGACCGGCGTGATGAATTCGTGATCGGTGATAAATAGAAAGTTGTAGCCATTATCGCGGTACCATTTGACGACGTCTTCGGGCGATGATTCACCATCGCTGTTTAGCGTGTGGGTGTGCGTGTTGCCCTTATACCATCGTAGTGTCGGTGTTTGACCGATAATTACCGCCGCCGACATCGCGGTCAAAATAATTAGAGATAAAATGCGGATTTGTCGCATAGATCAACTTTCCAGTTTTCGATAATCGCCCTGATGATAGACGAGCGGAGCTCCGTCGTTGACCGTAATTGTTTCGATCTCGCCGACGTAGATAGTATGATCGCCGCCGTCGTAGGCATTTCGCACTCGGCACTCGATGTTCGCCAGAGCCTTTTTCAAAACCGGGACGCCGCCTAACCCAGCACGAAAATCAACATCTTCGAACTTATCTACCGCCGGAACGGAAAACTGTTCGGACAGATGCTGCTGCGTGTCGCGAAGCATATTGACGACGAACACCTCTGACGCGGAAAAAGCATCATGGCTGGGTGTGGTTTTTTCGATACAGATCAAAACCAACGGGGGCGTGAGCGAGACCGAGCAAAAAGCCGAGACGGTAATGCCGTGCGGGCGGCCGTCGGCGTCTTTGGTCGTGACGACGTTGACACCGCTCGGAAAGCGGGAAAGTGCATTGCGAAAATCGTCTGCGTTGACGGGCATAAGTCAGCATACCGCAAAATCGCCGCTTTTGATAAATGGTGTCGAATACCTGATAATTTGCACTCATGAGCCCCGTTGAAAAATTTATGCTCGATGTGAGCACGGTCGTGGACAAAGCTCTCGACGAACTGCTGCCTGCGGCGGACACCGAACCTGTCCGTCTGCACGCAGCAATGCGCTGGAGCATGTTTGCGGGCGGTAAACGGATACGTCCCGGCATATTGTTTGCAGCCGGTAGAACTTTTGGCGCCGATGAAAAGCTGCTTGTGCCCACGGCGGCTGCGATCGAGATGATCCACACATTTTCTCTGATCCATGACGATCTGCCCGCAATGGATGACGACGATCTGCGGCGCGGACGCGAAACGTGTCACAAAAAATTTGACGAGGCGACGGCGATACTTGCGGGCGATGCACTGCTCGCACATGCCTTTGCCGTAGTATCGAGTGACGAGGGTTTGCCGGCCGATCTTAGGCTAAAGCTGGTCGCACAGATCGCTAGCGCATCGGGAACGCCGAGCGGGATGGTCGCCGGACAACAACTCGATCTCGAGGCCGAGGGGCGAACGGTCTCTCTCAACGAGCTTGAAAATATTCATGTCTGCAAGACCGGAGCCCTTATTTCTACATCGGCTATCGCGGGTGCGATGATCGCGGGTGCGAGCGAAGCGGAGCTTGCCGCCATCGAACTTTACGCGTCAAAGATCGGCTTGCTGTTTCAGATCACCGACGATCTGCTCGATGTCACGCAGGCGACCGAGACGCTTGGTAAAACTGCGGGCAAGGACGCGATTGCCGAAAAGGCGACGTACCCGGGGCATTTTGGCATCGAAGCGACGCATGAGATGGCGGATAAGGTCCGCCGAGAGGCCGCCAACGCACTCGAAACAATTCAACGCGACACGGGTATTTTGCTTGAGTTTGCCGACCTGATCGCTGACCGCAGTAAATAAGCCGACATATTGACGGAAAACAAACGTCATTCGCCGTTTTTTAGCTCCTTGGCAACATGAGCGAGATCTCACAAAAACCATCCAATTCTCTGACAAAAGCGATCGCTCTTGCGGCGGCGTTTATATTCCTGTACGCCACAGTCCTCGGTAAGCTCGGCCGCGATTGGTGGTCGGATGAGAATTATTCGCATGGGCTGCTCGTGCCTTTTGTCATTGCTTTGATCGTTTGGCGTGAATGGGACAGTCTGAAAAGATCGGTCACTGATCCGGCAAAATGGATCGGGATCGCGGCGATGGCGGCGGCGGTTTTGATGCTGTTTGCGGGCGTGCTCGGAGCTGAGCTATTTACGCAGCGTGTGTCGATGGTACTGATGGCCGCAGGCGTGATCGTCTATTTTTTTGGACTCAGGATCATCAATTTGCTTGCGGTGCCCTTCGTCCTTCTCCTGCTCGCGATCCCGATACCGCAGATCATCTTTAACCGCATTGCGATGCCGTTGCAGACGTATGCATCGCAAATGGCAGTGTGGGGAATTCGCTTGTTTAGCGTGCCTACGCTGCGAAAGGGAAATGTCATCGACATCCTGCCGCGAGGCTCGACACAGACGATCTCGCTTGAGGTCGTTGAGGCGTGCAGTGGTATCCGGAGCCTGATGACGCTGGTCACGCTCGCGTTGATACTCGCGTATTTTACCCGCCGTGATGAAACCGGACGGATCGCAAATTTTTCGACGCCTGATCTTGTTCGAGCCGTTGTTCTTATGATATCGGCAGTGCCAATTGCCGTTTTGACCAATGCGGCCCGTGTCAGCGGCACCGGCGTGATGACCTATTATTACGGCAAACAGGCGACCGAAGGCACTTGGCACGACGCATCGGGCTGGCTGGTTTATCTGGTTGCGCTTGTGCTGCTCTTTGGCGTCAATCTTTTGTTAAAGAAAATTTTGAACCGCAAAGGAGCGACTGGAGCCGCGAACATCCCTGTTCGCGACGGCGGTTCCTCCGCCGTGAAAGCTTCAAAGACATCGGACGATAGCCGCTCAGGCGGCTGGCGAGCAGGGATGCCCGCCACTCCAGTCACAGTACTCGTCGTCGTTCTTGTTGTTTCGGGCGTTGCGATCAACTGGTTTGCAAACCGTGCCGAGGTTTCGGTGCCGCGAACGACGCTTGCGGCGTTTCCATCAACTCTTGGCGACTGGAAACAAAAGGGAATTGATATCAAATTTGACGCCGGGGTCGAGAGCGTGCTTGGCACGACCGATTACACGATGCGCGAATACACCGCCGCTGACGGACGTATCGCCAATATCTACGTCGGCTATTACGCCTCGCAGCGTGCCGGAGCGACCTATCACAGCCCGCAAAACTGTCTGCCGGGAGCCGGTTGGGTGATGCGTGAGCCGCAGTTTATCGACATCACGACCGCCGATGGGCGGACATTTACCGCAAACCGCTACATAATCGAGAACGGCGTTTATAAAGAGGTGATGATCTATTGGTATCAGGGCCGCGGCCGCATCGAGGCCAGCGAGTACCGCGATAAGGTCAATACCGTCATCGACAGCGTCACCCGCCGCCGAGCCGACGGAGCAATGGTCCGCGTCATGACCTCTGTCGGCCACGACGAAGCCGCTTCGCTAACAGCCGCCTCCGATCTCGCCGCCCGCCTCGCCGAACAACTCCCGCCGTACGTGCCGGAATGATCCTTGGTCCACCCTTGGTCCACCTTGGTCCGGACCGGACCAAAATCTCGTCATTTTTCGGATAACCTGCCGGATTCAAACTTTTTCTTAATTAAGAGAGCCGCAAACGCGGCAAGTCGCTTGGACTCTTAGTTTGCCTCTCTCGGGCCCTTACAAAATTTCCACACTTTTTTCTGAAATCACCCCTCGATTGAGCGTTTTTCCATAATGCTGCTACGAATGCAGCGATCTTCTCAATTCAATTGAGAATTGCAGATTTCCGGCTGATCCGACGCTGATAACCAACGGATCGATAGACGCCCGATATTGATATTCATTAGGTTCGACGCCCCGGCCTGGTGGAAAACATCGAAATCGTAAGCGAACAATTTAGTCACGATATGCGAGAGTGCCAGATCTTCAGTTTCCGTTTTATTTCCCTTTCAATACTTCTTTGTCTAAGTATTTTTCTCGCTGCTTGCGGCCATTCGACGGCGTCGTTTTTGGCTAAGGGCGAGGAATATCTTGCAAAGCGCAAGTTTCACGATGCGATGATGCAGTTTCGCTCGGCGGCTGAGTCCGACAGCGGTTCGGCGGCGGCGCATTGGGGTCTCGCGCGTTCGTACGAAAATCTGGGGCAATTTAACGATGTGCTCGACGAGCTGCGTAAAACGATAGAGCTCGACGGTAGCAATCTCGAAGCCAAGGCAAAACTCGGCAGCTATTTCCTGCTCCTTCAGCCGCCGATGATCTCTGAAACGGAAAAGCTCCGCGACGAGATACTTGCGGCAAATCCGAAATTTATCGAGGGGCACATTTTGACCGCGACGATCATGGCCGCACAGGGCAAGCCTGACGCGGACGTTATCGCACAGGTCAACAAAGCCATCGACCTCGACCCGCAGCGGATCGAATCGTACATCAGCCTCGAGCGTATGTATATGACGCGAGAAAAGGCACCTGAAGCTGAGGCGGCTATCCAACGCGGCATCGCTGTAAGCCCTAATTCTGTAGCTGGCTTGGCAGAATACGGACGCTTTTTGATGTACGCCGGACGTGATGCTGAGGCAGAGGCACAGTTTCAAAAGGCAATTGCCGCCGACGCCACAAGCATTGACGCACACGAATCGATCGCAGAGTTTTATGTAACGAGCCGTCAGTTTGAAAAGGCTGAGGCTGCATACAAAAATCTTGTTCAGGTGCAGGAAAACAGTCCTGAGAGCCGTCTTGAGCTGGCCGAATTCTACTCGACCACAGAGCGTAAAGATGAGGCAATCGCAGTTCTCGAACAGATCATTGCTGACGCTCCGGATTATGTGCTGGCACGTTATCGCGTTGGCCAGATGTACCTCGACCGCAAAGAACCTGTAAAGGTCTATGAGCAGCTCGACGCTCTGTTAAAGATCAATGACGCCGACACTCAGGCGCTGATGCTCCGTTCGCGGGCAAAGATGCAGGAGAGCAAACCTGACGAAGCCGTCAAGGATATCGAAGACATCCTGAAACAGCAGCCGAGCAATCGCGATGCCCTGTATTTGATGGCGCAGGCTCGCCTTGCACTTGGCCAAAACGATCAGGCAAAGGCATTTATCGGCGACATCGAACGCTTTCACCCGACATTTTTGAAGGTCGGCCTGCTCAAGATCCAAGCCGCTTTTTCGGCGGGCGATGCTCAAATGGCGCTAAAACTTTCGAATGAACTGATCGATAAAACAAACTCGACCCAACCAAACGCAGATAACACGCCTCAGGTCATCTTGGATATGAAGGTGAAAGGAATCTCGTCGCGAGGCCTAGCATATCTCGATCTCGGCAAATTAGCCGAGGCTAAATATGATCTGCAGGATGTGGTACGGCTGACACCGCGTTCGTCCGGTGCGATGGTGAATCTGGCAAAGGTGTTTATTGCCGAAAAGAACGCCGCCGCCGCTCTCGACCTTTATGAAAAGGCATACGCGGCGGACACGAAAAATTTTGATGCGATCAGCGGAATCGTGAATATGTCGATACAGATGGGCCAGACCGAAAAGGCACATGCACGGATCGCGGCATTTATCGATGCAAACGCCGGCAAAGGCGATGTGATCGCTGCCCTACGGTATTTGAATGCGACAGTTTTCACCGCCGAGAAAAACAACCCGGCGGCTGAGAAAGAGCTGATGGCTTCGATCGAGCTTGATGCCGATTATCTGCCCGCATACTCGGCTTACGCGAGCCTGCTGACCAGTCAAAACCGCACCGACGAAGCTCTTGCACAGTACAAAAAGGTCATTGAGAAAAAGCCTGCCGCTCAGGTTTATACGATGATCGGCATTCTCGAAGACGGCCGCGGAAACACGGCTGAGGCAGAGGCAAATTATCGCAAGGCTCTCGACATCGCGCCTGATTCGGCGATTGCCGCCAACAATCTGGCCTGGCTGCTTGCCGATCATTCGGGCAACCTCGACGAAGCTCTGCGGCTTGCAAACGGAGCGGTCGCCCGTAATCAGAACGTCGCCGAATATTACGACACGCTCGGGTGGGTCTATCTCAAAAAAGGACTGAATTCACCGGCGGTCGAGCAATTCAAAAAAGCCGTAGCTCTCGAAGAATCGAACGCCAAGAAAAACGGCACGACGCCAAAACCGGACTATCGCAACCGTCTGGCACAGGCAATGGCAAAGGCCGGCGGCAAAGCGACGACGGTTGAAACCAAGGGGTAAAGATGCTGGCATTTGTTGAAATTTTTGACCTCGCGGCGTTGGAAACGCTATTTGTCGGCATACCGGAATCGGTCGGATTGCTTGCATTCGGGGTCGGATTGATAGGCCTGGCGGTATTGATACGCAAGTTTATGGGACGCGGCGAGACACGAAACACGGACGAAAGTTAGGAATAAAGGCCTAGATAGCAGTTTGTAGATAAGGAACTTAACGAGATGAGCGTTGAATTTAGACAAAGAAAACCGGGTGAGCTTTTTGGCATACTCAAACGCCAGAAGTGGCTGATCATATTGCCGATCCTAACGCTGACGGCTGCGATCGGCTATGTCGTTTACCGTCTGCCGAGCATTTATGAATCGACAACTTTGTTGACGGTCAAACCGCCGACCATCTCGCCGAACCTCGTCCAATCGCTATCATCAGAAGACCTCTCGCAGCGTCTGTCGACGATCAATCAGGAAGTTTTGAGCCGCTCGTCGCTCGAACCGATGGTCCAAAAATATGACCTTTACAAATCGGAACGGGCGTCGGGCATGCCGATGGAGCTGATCATCGACAAGATGTATAAAAACATCAAGGTCGAGCTCGAAGAGGGCGGAGATCAGAAAGTCGCTGCGTTTCGCATCCGCTATCGTGACCGCGACCCGCAGGGAGCGAGAAACGTGACGGCCGAGCTCGCGAGCAAATACGTCAACGCACAGGTCAAACAATCGACCGAGATCGCCGAATCGACCAATGAGCTGTTTGACAAGCAGATGGCCGAGAAAAAGGCCGCTCTCGATGATCTCGAAAAGCAGCGTCTCGACATCATGATGGCAAACGTCGCCACGTTGCCGGAGTCGGAGCAGGGACTCGTCGCACAGCTTCAGGGCCTGCGTTCGCGTGACGATACGATCAGCAAAGAAAAAGAAATGCTGATGAACGAAAAGGGCCGTCTGAGCGATGCTATCGCGGCAAACAACCGCCAGATGAGGCTGATCGAGGATTTTGGTGAAAAAGAAACACAGACAAGCGCACGCTCGGCTTCGCAGATCGAGGACACACCGGCGTACGGCGAATTGATGAAACGCCGTGCCGAGCTCACCTCACAGCTCGATAATCTGCTCAAAGTTTATAAAGAAAAACATCCTGCGGTCGTCGCCAAACAGAGCGAGATCGCACGTGTTAACGACGAATTTGAAAATCTGCGTAAAAGCGCGGATAAACGTGTGCAAAATGCGACGCAATCGAGCGGCGTTAAGGTTCAGATGCAGCGTAAGCAGCTCGAATCTGATAACGAACGCATCCAGTCGCAGATCGGACAGATCGAACAGCAGCTTGGGCAGAAGGACGTTGAGCGTCAGCAAAATGCCGGACAGATCGCTCAACTCGAGGCCCGTATCAATACGATCCCCAACGTTAAGGTCGCCCTCGAGGGTATCAATCAGCGTTACCAATCGGCAAAGCTGACCTATGACGAGATCGTTAAGAAAAAGAACGATGCCGGAATTATCGTCGGTGTCGAGACCAGCTCACAGGGTGAAACGATCCGTGTACAGGATCCGGCAAATGTGCCGCAGTCACCGGTCGCACCAAAGCGTTTTATGTTGACGATGATCGGAACCGGCATCGGATTGTTCATCGGATTATTGATGGCCGCGTTCTTTGAGGTGCCGCGTCTCTTTAAGATCCAAAACATTGACGATGTCAAACATTACACCGGTCTGCCGGTGCTGGCATCAGTCCCGCCGCTGCTCTCGAACGGCGAAAAGACCTGGATCAGGCGTTCGGGTTGGCTAAAACTTGCCGCAGGATTTGCGGCTGCGGTAGGCATCATCCCGTTGATCGTGATGATCCTGCAGGTGACACGCGTTTTTGACAGATTGGTTAGTTAGTGTCAGTAGCCCGCACGTAAGTAAGGGCAAGCGACACTTAAGAAAGCCCTTACTTACGTGCGGGCTACTGACAAGAGGTAAGTATGTATAAAGAATTTTTCGGATTAGACGACACACCATTTACATTGACGCCGGACCCGCGATTTATCGTGTTTACGCCGAGCTACAATGAGGTCCTCGCAAGCCTGTATTACGGCTTAGAGAACGCCAAAGGGCTGATCGTGCTCACCGGCGAGGTCGGTACGGGTAAGACGACGGCGCTCCGCTGGATCTTGCGTCGGCTCGATGCGAGCGTGCTCGCGGCGTATGTTTTCAACCCGCGTTTGTCGATCGAGGAATTCTATCACCACGTCACGCAGATGCTCGGCATCAAGGACTGGTCGAACAAGAGCGAACTGCTCAACATCATGGGCAAGGTGCTCGAAGAGCGCCACCGCCGCGGGCTTCGCACCGTGATAATCATTGACGAAGCTCACGAACTGTCTGATTTTGTGCTCGAAGAGATCCGTCTGCTGCTCAATTTTGAGTCGGACAACGCCAAGCACCTCCAGATCGTGTTGACCGGACAGCCTGAACTTCGCGACAAGCTAAATCAGCAAAACTTGCGTCAGCTCAAACAGCGTGTCGCCCTTCGCTGCAACATGCACGCATTTCCGACGGTCGAAGAAGTTGACCGTTACATCACCGAGCGTATGATGATCGCGGGTTCGAGCCAGCCAAACGTCTTTACGCCCGGAGCGGTCGATCTGATCTTTCAGTGTTCAGAGGGCATCCCGAGAAACATCAACAACATTTGCGACAACGCGATGCTCGCCGCGTATTCCGCCGGCGAACAGCTTATCGGCCGCCAGGTGATCGAAGAGGTTGCCGACAATCTCGACATGCTGCCACGTCATGACGCCGTTCAAGCGGCAGAGGCTGCGCAGGATGTGATCGACGGCCGTGTGCTGCGAGCCGGAACACGCGAGGATCTATGGGAAGGCAAAGAACGCACCGAGGCGGTCAAACCCCGCGTCTTTACCGAGGAGATCGAATACACGAACAGTTACAGCAACGGTAATGGTAGCGGCAATGGCCATAAAAATGGCAACGGAGATACCAATGGCCATGCAAACGGCAACGGTAATGGTAACGGAAACGGCCACAAAACAAACGGTTCGGCCTTTGCGGACTTGGATGACATCCACCTTGAAATAGATGATGTCGTCGGGACATTTCGAAAGTTTTAGTTGAAAACGGGCAGGTATGCCACCGCCCGAGTTAGAGGAAACGGAGCGATCAAAAAATGAGTATTTTGAAAGCAATGCAAAAGAAGCGTACCGAGGATCCGAACGGCAGCATACAGCAGTCGTCGGACAGGATAGTCCAGTTTGATAGGACAGTGCGGCGGTCAAATATGCCGCCAGACCTGTTGGCAACGGACTTAAGGATCGGTAACCCAGGTTCGGCGTTCATAGGGCAGCCGGATTCTATGAACGGGACGGCACTCCCTGATCTAGGATCGGATTTTACTGCCGGGGCAAAATTGAACGCCGAAAGCTCAACGCGTGTCGTATCGCGCGGTCTGCCTGACTTTGTCAGCTGGACTGTCGATCCGACACGCGTTGAGCCACGTCTTGTTTCCATAACAAATCCCAATTCGACTTATTGCGAAGAGTACCGCAGCCTCCGTACTCACGTTTTGCATAAGAGTCAGAGGCAGCGACTGCAATCGATCGTGGTCGCAAGCACCAATCCGAGCGAGGGCAAATCCGTGACGGCGTTGAACCTCTCGTGGATGCTAGCACAGACCGATGGTGTGAAATGCCTGATCATCGACAGCGATCTGCGTATGCCGAGCCTTGCCGATTATCTTGGGATCGAGACCGATTGCGGCCTGTCGGATGTGCTTGCCGGCACAGCCACTCTGGCCGAATCGATCGTCAAACTCGAACCTGCGGGCCTCTACATCATGCCAGGCGGCGACGCTCGACAGGATGTTGCCGACCTTATTTCAGGGCCAAAATTTAAGGAAATATTGCGCGAAGCACGCGAGATGTTTGATTACATCATCGTTGATGCGCCGCCGCTCGGTATCTTTACCGATGCGACCGTTCTGATCAATCAGGCGGACAGTGCGATCATCGTCGTCCGTGCCAATCGTACGCGTTACAGCGTCGTTGACCGGATACTCGAACCGCTGCCTAAGGACCGCATCCTCGGGGTGGTTCTAAATCAAAGCGATGATGTGATGCCGGAAACGCATTATAACTACGGTTATTACAACTACAAACGCTTAGGAGAAAGTCCGGCGCCCTAAACGAAACCTATTGGCCGCTACGCTTACAGCCCTAAGCACGGCCTGAGAATTACAATGAGTGCTACACGGTTTAGTCCGAGAATTATTTGGTTGATATTGGCAGATGCCGCCATTTTGTATGGCGGTGTGATACTGGCAATGTACCTGCGTCTCGGGTTTTCCGGTTCGGAAAATGAGCTAAACGCAAAGAACGGCTGGCTCAAGATCGGCCTCGCCTCCGCCGTCTGCATCCTCATCCTATATTTTTACGATCTCTACGATTATGTCGTGATGACCAACCGCCGCGAGCTGCTGCTAAGGCTCGTACAGGCGTTGGGCATCGCTTGGGTTCTGCTCGCGTTATTGTTCTATTTTGTGCCGCCGCTGATGATCGGTCGCGGGGTTTCAGTGATCTCGGTGCCGCTTGTTTTAAGCCTGTTGCTCGGGTGGAGGATCGGCATTCATTTGCTTACAGGCCACCCGGAGATCGGTGAAAAGATACTGGTCGTCGGCACCGGACAGACGGCTCTTGACACCGCTGAGGCGGTGTGGGAACGACGCGACGCTGGTTATCGAATCGCGGGCTTTATCTCTGAAAACGGTGCTAAGCCAATGGACAAGCTTGGCAGGTCGATCATACTCGGCAAAGGGCCTGATCTTGAGGACGTGATCCGAAACGAAAAGATCGACCGCGTAGTGATCGCCGTTCGCGAACGCCGCGGTGCTTTTCCGACTGAGGCTTTGCTCCGAATGAGCCTTGCGGGCGATGTCTCGATCGAAGAATGTACATCGTTTTTTGAACGCATCACGGGCAAGGTCCACGTCGATATGTTGCGTCCGTCGTGGCTGATATTTGCGGGCCGCAGACGCGATTCGCCGGTCAAACTGCTCGTTCGCGAGATGTTTCACCGCCTGCTCGCGCTCATCGGACTGATTGCATCTCTGCCGGTCGGGATATTGACCGCGATCCTCATCAAGCTCGAATCTCGCGGGCCGATATTCTATAAACAAGAGCGTGTAGGTAAGAATGGCAAAGTTTTTAACGTCATCAAGTTTCGTTCGATGAAGGTCGATGCCGAGGCTGACGGCACGCCGCAATGGGCAAAATCGGACGATGATCGCGTGACGCGTATCGGTAGGATCATCCGAAAACTACGGATCGACGAGGTGCCGCAGTTTTGGAACATTTTGAAAGGTGAGATGAATTTTGTCGGCCCGCGGCCTGAACGCCCGCATTTTGTAAAACAGCTCGCGACCGAGATCTCATACTACGAGCATCGCCATCTGGTCGCACCGGGATTGACGGGTTGGGCACAGATCAAATATCCATACGGTGCGTCGGTCAGCGATGCGATCCAAAAACTGCAATACGACCTGTATTACATAAAAAATCAGAGCCTGACGCTCGATATGGTGATCGTTTTTGAGACGATCAAGACCGTTCTTTTTGGCAAAGGCAGGTAAATTTCTAAGGGCAAGAAAAACTGGATTGGACCTAGTAATAGACATTTATTTAGGCACGAGGAAGTCGTTATGAAAGCTATTCTAATATTTAAAAACTTTACAATCACCGCTCTCGGCATGGCGGTTTTGACAGCCGCGGGCGTTGCACAATCGGTCGATCCGTCGAAAAAGGACACAAAGAAAGACGGCAAACAACCGGTGGCGGTCGTTCCGATCGCTGCACCGACCGTTCCGGTCGATGGCACGGCGGGCGACGATCAAAAATCGCCTGAGGCGGAGGCTATACTGCCGTACTACGACAACTATCTTCGCGAATACCGCCTAGGCCCGTCGGATCAGATCTCGGTCGAGGTTTTCGGACAGTGCCCGGACTATTGCAAGACCGGCATCACGATCCCGCCCAATGCACGTATATCGTATCCGCTGGTTCGCGAAGGCATCCTCGTCGCGGGTAAAACCGTCGAGCAGATCGCCGCTGAGATCACCAAAAAGCTTGACGAATTTATCATCGACCCAAAAGTAACCGTCACGCTCGACAAGGCAAACGCCACCCGTTACAGCGTGATGGGCAATGTTGCAACGCCCGGCGTTCGCGTGATGGACCGCAAGGTCAGCGTTTATGAAGCAGTGCTCGAGGCCGGCGGCGTTACCAAGGACGGTGATAAGAAAAAGATCGCGGTGGTCAGCTACGGCAAGGACGGCCGGCTTACAAGACGTGTCGTTAACCTCACCGATATGGAAGCCGGCAAGGCCGATATGGTATATCTCGCACCGGGCGATCAGGTATTTGTTGCCGGAAAGGGATTTAGTATCGCCAAGGCGTTTGACATCATGCTCAAGGCAAGCAGTCTGAGATATATGGTCGGCAGCCCATTGTAATCAGTTGGCAGTGGCGGTAAGCAGTTGGCAGGGAATTATGCGATCGATAAAGTTACTTTCAATTTTGATCATATTGCTGTGCGGCTTTCAGTCGGCGAGGGCCGAGTGGGTCAAACAGACGACGAATTCGTTCGCGTGGTTTCACGATGTCTATTTCTTGAACGAATCAAAGGGCTGGATCGTCGGCGACGACGGCACGATCCTGAGCACGGTTGACGGCGGCGCGACGTGGAACAAAGAGCGAAAGATCATGAACGATTCGATCTCGCAGATCCATATGGTCAACGAGACGACGGGCTGGATGCTGTGTCAGCGCAACATATATGCACGCGGGGCAAATGCTTCGTCGTACATCAGAAAGACGACCGACGGCGGACGTAACTGGGAAAAATTTGAGTTTCAGGACGGCGGCCGCGAACGCGTGACCAAGCTGCTTTTTAACAAGGACGGCTCGGCGACAGCGTTTGGAGAGGGCGGGATCTTTTACAAGCTGCAAGAGGATGGCATCACCTGGAAAAAGATCCAAACGGCGATACATTTTCTGCTGCTTGACGGTTCGTTTGGTGACACGATGACCGGCGTTATCGTTGGTGCGGGCGGCACGATAATGTTCACCGACGACTCGGGTTTCACTTGGGACAAAGCCACGCTGCTCGGCGACACGAACGTAAAATTTAACGGCGTTGCCTTTATCGGCGGCAAAGGCGGCTGGGCAGTCGGCACCGGCGGCAGGATATTCCACTCGAATAGCGGCGGCAAACTCTGGCGTCAGCAACAATCGGCTACGGCTTCAAATCTCAACGACGTCTATTTCGCGAGCGCATCCAGCGGCTGGGCAGTCGGTGACGAAGGTACGATACTCCGCACGACCGACGGCGGCACAAATTGGTTCGAGATGAACTCGAAAGTTACGCACAAATTAGAAAAGATCTATTCGACCGGCAACAAGATATGGGCAGTCGGTTTTGGCGGCACAGTTCTCGTCAACGACGGACGAGCGGCGACACCGGAAACCCGTGAAAAACCGGTTTTGCTAAAGCGCAGCTAACCATTTCCGTCCGAAACTTGACAATACCTGACCACTTTCTTAAGCTATCAGTTCGCTCATTTTTCATTAAATGAGCGCGTTTTTTTGATAATCAGATCGGGCACACACGAAAATATTCTTGTTGACACCAGTTTGGGCACTTATGTCAATTGGTAGACAGCCTCCCTTACAAGGAGGAAGTTAGGGGTTCGAGTCCCTTAGTGCCCACCACTCTTGCGGAGTCGTAGTTCAGTTGGTTAGAACGCCAGCCTGTCACGTTGGAGGTCGCGGGTTCGAGCCCCGTCGGCTCCGCCATTTAATTAAAAAAGCCGCCTTGAAAAAGGGCGGCTTTTGTATCTTAAGCGATACTTGGCTCGATGAGAGCATCACTTGCCAAAATCAAAAGTCAGCACGCCAGCGACCTTTACGGGCTTTCCATCCTTGAGGGGCGGATGAAAACGCGCCTTGCGAGCGGCGGCACCGGCAGCCGACCATAGCGGTTGAGGACCGCCAACCACGCTCGACGCGACGACCTCACCCTTTTCGCTGACCACGATCTCGACGGTGACGGTACCGCTCCCTTTAGTGTCGGCCGGGAATTCAGGTTTGGGTAGGTCGATCGCCAGATCGTTCAAAACACCGCCGAGCACGGTACCCTCGGTCGGAGTGATCGACTTTAGAGCCGGGCCATCTGCCGCTTTTACTTCTTTTCCGATGGGTTTGGCATCAACAAGCTTAGCCTCGGTTTCCGCCGGTTTTGCGGCTACCGGTGTGTTCGCCGGGGCCGTTTTAGTTTCGGGGGAATTTACCGCCGGCTGGCCGCACGCTAAGCCGGCGACGGCACAAGCAAGGCATAAGACCAAATATCCAGAGAGCGTTCCGGGTTGCAGTTTTCCTATCAAAGTCATTTTCTTATTTCTCTAATAATGTGCCTGATTCGTGACGCTCCTGTTAAGGGTTCAGAACGATCTCGACAGTAAAGCTGTTGTTGCTCTTATCGATGTCATCACCTGTTTTGTATGGCTTAATGCTGACGGTGAGCGTATTGCTGCCGTATTTTAGCGGCACACCAAACACCATCGACCGGCTGCGTTCGCCTGGTTTAAAGACAATAGAATTTCCAATGATCTTGAGACTTGAACTAACGGTCGCATAGGTCGAAAGCGTCCCCTCGTTTTTGTTACGCATTACAAACCAACCAAGATTGAATTTGCATCCATCGGGCGTGCAGGAAAGTGCGTCTTTTGCAGACAAGACCAAGGGCTTTCCGGGGCCGGCAAAGGCTCGTGTGGCGTCGATCGCATAACCGTTCTTGCCGTTTTCGTAAAGAGCGGGTCTTACGGATTGATCAAGAAATACGCCTTTGGGAATATTGATCACCGGAGTGATGATCGGGATGATAGTCTCGATCACGGGTTTGTCTTTCCAAATGTAAAATGAGGGTGCGCCGTTAAATTTGACGCCCTTTAGAGCTTTCCACTGCTTGAGTTCCTTACCCTCGATGCGGATCCTTGGCTGATCATCCTCGACGCCGGGTTGGGTGAAATGATAGGCTCCGAGCAATTTGTTGCCGGCCATTGTCCGAACGAAACCGACGATCGGAGTGTCCTCATAATAAGGCTCCCATTTTCCGCTTTCACCGGATTTCGTGCCGACGAGATCTTCGTACTCCTTGGCATCGATGGTAAATCTGACTAAGGCCGGGGTACCGAGCACCAACTTTTTTAGGCCAAAAAGTGGATAGGTGTCGGGAGCTTTTTCGATATATACATATCCTAACAAAGTAACTATATCGCCACTTTTTACTTTGCCGTCCTGTATCTTGCGGTGCTCCGGTTTGGCGGCATACACCTCACGGCCTGTTTTTGAGAAAACATAGCGGAATAACGGCGCCGATTTTTGAGCGCTGACCGAAACTCCAGCACACAAATATGCGCCGCCAATAACCAATATCGATACCACATTACTAAGTAAAAATATTCCTATATTTCTTTTCACTTTCCCCCTCCTGATGGTTGATAAAAAATGAGAATACATCAAAATGTGCGTGGTGCAAAGACATCGTCGGCACAAAAAAAGCGGAGCCGAAACTCCGCCTTTTAACTAGAAATTAGTAGCTATGTCTCCGGTTATGTCTAACCTTTTCTTAGCTCAGTGAGGACCTGTTTTGCGACGGCCTTGAGCGTATCGAATACGCCGGTGCCGTTAGTGGCGACGGCTTCGAAAACGGGCTCGCCTTTTTTTAGCAGCTCGTTGGAAAGCTCTTCGATAGGTGTGACGTTTGGCAGGTCGCGTTTATTAAGCTGCAAAACGTACGGGATCTGAGCGAGGTCGTAGCCCTGAGAACCGAGATTCTCTTCGAGGTTGTAGAGCGACTCGATGTTCGCGTCCATGCGCTCCTCTTGGCTGTCGGCGACAAAGACCACGCCGTCAACGCCTTTGAGGATCAGCTTGCGCGAAGCGTCATAGTAAACCTGGCCCGGCACCGTATAGAGGTGAAACCGCGTCTTAAATCCGCGAACTGTACCGAGTTCGAGCGGCATAAAGTCAAAGAACAGTGTGCGGTCCGTCTCAGTAGCAAGCGAGATAAGTTTCCCTTTCGCCTGCGGTGCGGTCGAATCGTAGATGTATTGCAGGTTGGTCGTCTTGCCGCACAAACCCGGGCCGTAATAAACGATCTTGCAATTGATCTCTCGCGATGCGTAGTTGATGAATGTCATGATTTTAGCTAAATAAACTATCTATATCCTCGTCAGTTATCTCGCTGAAAAACGAGTTTTGGTTGACGCGGAAACTATCAGAATCGGTTGCGGCCTCGTCGAGGATGTTTGCAACTTCAAAACTGCCTCGTTTTGAACGTATCTTTACCAGCGAAAGCGTCGAGCGTTCATCAAAAACGACGACCAGCAAACTGCGGCCAATGATGCTGATGTAGATGCTCTCGTGTTCGCCCTCGTGAACGACACACGGAAAAACATCTTCGCCGATGAGCTTTGCCATGCTGCTCGTCGCAGCGACGTTGCCCGCGGCAAGGCTCGAAAAACTGGTCGTGTCCATATCGCCGATCTCACCGTGAAAGGCTATCGGCTGGCCGTCGCGGTCGATCAGAAACACCACACGGGCTGCACACTCGACACAGAGCCGCGCCAAGACGCTCTTGAGCCTCTCAAACTGATGTTCTTGCAAAATAAAAGGCGTATCAGCCATTAGATGTTCTCTTTCGGGATAGCCGACTAGGGCTTATGTGTTCGACGGTGAATTGTTTTGACAACGAAAGCGGCCAGACAAAGCCGCAAAACTAAATTTAACACAACGCAACGAGTGCCGACAAGTGTTTTTTAGAAAATCGGGTAAATTTTCCGCCGCGCGTCGTGCAGAGGAAATCCATTGTCGGGCGATGTATAAAAATGCTAGAATTTAGGCTGTCGGCAAGCGCTCGCCGACGGCATTTGCGGGTTTAGCAGTGCCTCTCCATCCTTATACAATCTCCGTTTAGAACTCACTTGCTACCGCAGGCGGTTCTGATCAAGCATGAAGCACCATCTCTTTTCTGACATCTCAGCAGGGGTGAATTTCGTCGCAATTGGCGGCGGAAACGGCCTATCGACGCTGCTTTCGGGGCTCAAGCGTTTTGTCCACGCACGTGAGACGGAACCTGTCTGGCTCGAAAACCTGTCGGCGATCGTTGCGGTGACGGATGACGGCGGGAGTTCGGGCCGGCTGCGTGACGAGCTGCAAATGCCGCCGCCGGGCGACATACGAAATTGTATGGTCGCTTTGTCGGAGGATTCGCAGTTGCTGTCGAGATTGTTTCGGCACCGCTTTCGCGGGGATGGAGATCTTGGCGGGCATATATTTGGCAATCTTTTCCTCGCGGCTTTGACGGAGATAACAGGAGATTTTGCCGAGGCTGTGAAACTCAGCAGCGAAATTCTAGCCAGCAAAGGACATATTTATCCGGCGACAGTTGCGGACGTGAGGCTTGCGGCGGAACTGACAGACGGCACGGTCGTGCAGGGCGAGACAAATATCTCTCACGTCGGGCATTTGATCAAACGGCTCAGGCTCGAACCGCCCGATTGCCAGCCGATGCCAGAAACTCTCGCGGCCATTGCCGCCGCAAATGTCATTACTGTTGGGCCGGGTTCGCTTTATACGAGTTTGCTGCCGCCTATTTTGGTCGAGGGTGTTGCAGATGCGATAGCTCGATCGAGTGCCGTGAAAATATTTGTCTGTAATCTGATGACGCAGCCGGGCGAGACTGACGGGCTGTCGGCGCGTCGTCACCTGGAGATCGTTCGGGAATATGCACCGCAGATCAATTTTGATTATGTCGTTGTAAACGACCATCCGATCAGCCCCATTCAGGCTGAAAAATACACCGGAATGGGTGCCGAACAGATCGGCGTTCACGGTTCGATCTCGCCCGAGACCATCGAGGGAGCCGAGATCGTTTATGGTAATCTATTGGACGATGGCGAGATGGTCCGGCACCATCCGGAAAAGCTGGCCCAAGTGACGCTTTTGTGTGCTCTGCAAACCAAAGAAATGGCGGTAATGTAAAGGGGATTCGAACAGGATGCACAGGATAGGCCGGATAAATTCTGTTTGATCGCTATGCAAATATCCTGTAAATCCTGTCCATCCTGTTAAATTTAATGGCAAATACTGACCTCGACATTTTGATCATGGCTGCCGGGCTCGGCACTCGGATGAGATCCAACCTTGCCAAGGTGCTGCACCGGCTCGACGGGCGACCCCTGATCAATCACGTCTGCGAGACATCGCTTGCATTGCGGCCAAGCAGCATAAACGTGATAGTCGGTCATCAGGCCGAGGATGTTAAACAAGCCGTCACCGCAGAATTTGGCGATGCAAAGTTTGCGTTTCCGGTCCAAAAACAGCAGCTCGGGACCGGCGATGCGGTAAGTTCGGCTAAGAAGCTGCTAAAAGATCGCGATTCCATTTTGCTCGTGCTTTCGGGCGACGTGCCAATGATATCGGTCAAGACATTGAAAGCCTTGATCGCAAAACACCGCCGTTCAAAAGCGGCTTGCACGATATTGACCGTCGAGCTTGCGAATCCGACGGGCTATGGACGGGTCATTCGCGCAGGCACGGATTTTTCGCGAATTGTCGAGCAAAAAGACGCGAGTGACGAGGAAAAGGCGTGTCCTGAGATAAACTCCGGTATCTATTGTTTTGATACAAAAAAGCTGTTTCAAGCACTTGCCAAGGTCGGGAACACCAACGCTCAGGGTGAATATTATCTTACCGATGTGCCCACGATATTAAAGAAAAAGGGTGATAAGATCGCGCTATTTTTGCACTACGATGAGCACGAGATCGAGGGCATAAACGACCGCCGCCAGCTAGCCGCGATGGAGACCGAACTACGGTTGCGGACCATCATGCAGCTGATGCTCGAGAGCGGCGTTTCGTTCACCGACCCTTCGTCAGCGTATGTTTCGGCAAAAGCAAAGATCGGACGCGATACGGTCATTTATCAAAATGTAACTATTGAGGGCAAAAGCGTTATCGGGGAGGGATGCACGATACGTCCGGGCGTGCGTATCGTCAATTCGACGCTCGGCAACGGTGTTGAGATCAAGGATAACTCGTTTATCACCGATTCAACCCTCGGTGACGGATGTGTTGCGGGGCCAATGGCACATCTTCGCGGCCACGCCATTATGGAAGCGGGGGCTAAGATCGGAAACTTTGTCGAGCTAAAGAAAACACGGCTTGGTAAAAAATCCAAAGCCAGCCACCTGACCTATCTCGGCGACGCCATCATCGGCGAAAACACAAATATCGGTGCCGGGACGATAACTTGCAATTACGACGGCAAAAACAAACACCAGACCCGCATCGGTAACAATGTAAAAATCGGTTCGGACACAATGCTCGTCGCCCCGATCACCGTCGGTGACGGCGCCGTGACCGGAGCGGGAAGTGTCGTTACAAAAGATATTGCAGCAAATAAATTGGCTGTAGGTGCACCGGCAAGGGCGATCAGAACGGTAAACGGTGACAAGTGACGGGTAACAGGTAACAGGTGACAGGAGAAAGGCGTGCGACCTCACGAAAATCTTGACGTTTGGCAAAAAGCGGTTGAATTCGTCGTATTGATATACAAGAAGACGAAGGAGTTTCCTTCGGATGAGAAATTTGGCCTAACATCTCAGCTTCGCCGAGCGGCAGTTTCAATTCCCGCGAATATCGCCGAAGGTGCTGCACGCCAATCTGATAAAGAATTTTTGCAGTTTTTGGCTATCGCTCAGGGTTCATGTAGCGAGGTAGAGACCGAACTACTTATTGGCGTGAAGTTAGAATATTTAGATCAATCTGATTACGCAGAACTAAAAGCTACCGCGGACAGTATTGGTCGTATGTTGGTTGGTTTATCGAAACATCTAAAAAATAAGGTGAAGTAGTTACTCAAGAACAGACTTGTCCTGTCACTGTTTACTGTTCACCTGTCACTCAAATAATATGTGCGGAATTGTAGGATACGTTGGAAATAAACAAGTTGTGCCGTTGATCATCGACGGCCTTAGGAAGCTCGAGTATCGCGGATATGACTCGGCGGGGATCGCCGTGGTCGATGACGATCATAATCTGAGCTTGCGGCGGGCCGAGGGTAAGTTGCGCAATTTGGAAGAGGCGATACGCTTGAATCCGCTTGACGGTAACTACGGCATCGGGCATACGCGTTGGGCGACGCACGGGCGTCCGACCGAGGAAAATGCTCACCCACACCGCGACCAATCGGGCAAGGTCGTCGTCGTTCACAACGGTATTATCGAAAATTATCTGCCGCTAAAAGAACGGCTTCAGGCTATCGGACACGAGTTTCACACCGAGACGGATACCGAGGTCGTTGCACATCTGATCGGCCATTATATCGACACCGAAGGACTGTCGCTTGAGCTTGCCGTGCGAAAGACCGTTAAAGAACTGCGGGGCATCTTTGCTCTATCGATCATTTCGAAGGACGAGCCGGACATGATCGTCTCGGTCCGCGAAGGCCCGCCGGTCGTGATCGGTCTGGGCGACGGCGAGTTTTTTGTAGCAAGTGATATTCCGCCGATCCTGGCTCACACGCGCGATGTGTTTTTCCTTGGCGACAGGGAAATGGCGATACTTACCAAAGACTCGGTACGCGTGACGGATTTTGACGGCAACGCCGTTGAGCCCGAGCAGCAGCGGATCACTTGGGATCCGATCCAGGCGGAAAAGGGCGGCTTTAAACACTTTATGCTCAAGGAGATATACGAGCAGCCGCGTGCCGTCCGCGATACTTCGCAAGGGCGCGTTTCACTCGACAACGGCAAGGTATATCTCGACCCGATGGATATTTCCGAGGAAGATCTACGGGGCGTGACGTCCGTAAAGATAGCCGCGTGCGGCACGTCCTGGCACGCGGGGCTTGCCGGAAAATACATGATCGAATCGCTTGCACGCGTGCCGGTCGAGGTCGATTATGCGTCCGAGTTTCGTTACCGCGAACCTGTTCTGAGTGAAACGGATCTGATCATCGTCATCTCGCAATCGGGCGAAACGGCCGATACGATCGCCGCGATGCGTGAGGCAAAAGAATCCGGCTGCAAGATCCTCGCGGTTTGCAACGTTCAGGGTTCGATGATCACGCGTGAGGCCGACGGTACGATCCTGACGCACGCCGGGCCGGAGATCGGGGTGGCTTCAACCAAAGCATTTACGGCGCAAATGGTCGCTCTGTATCTTTTTGCGATGTATCTGGGCGAAGTTCGCGGCACGGTCGATGAGACGCGGGCCAAAAAGCTTGCCCAGGACCTTGCCGAACTGCCGCTAAAGATCGAGCAATTATTGAACGATGCCGACGCTATTGAAGAGCTGTCGAAAGAGTTTTTCCGTGTGCAGGATTTCTTGTACTTAGGTCGCGGGATCAATTTTCCGGTTGCGCTTGAGGGTGCGTTAAAGCTAAAAGAGATCAGCTACATCCACGCCGAGGGCTATCCTGCGGGCGAGATGAAACACGGCCCTAATGCCCTGATCGACGAAAAACTGCCTGTCGTTGTTATCAATACGAAAGAGGAAGGCAATGCCGGCAGCGAGCTTCGTTACGAGAAAACTCACTCGAATATTGTTGAGGTCAAGGCACGTGACGGCATCATTATTTCCGTATTGACCGAGGGCGACACGATGTCGAGCAAGGTCTCAAGCCATATCATTGAGATACCTGAAACATCCGACCTGCTCGGCCCGATCCTTTCGATAGTGCCTTTGCAGTTGCTCTCGTATCACATCGCGGTCCGCCGCGGATGCGATGTAGACCAGCCGCGAAATCTGGCAAAATCGGTGACGGTGGAGTAAGATAAGCGCATTATGAAATGGCGAGTTATTTTAGAAAAAGATAACGAAACGGGTGATTGGGCTGTTTGGTGCCCTGAATTACCGGGTTGCGTCAGCGCAGGTTCTACCGAAGAAGAAGCGATGGCTAATATCCGTGAGGCCATAGAGCTTTATCTTGAGCCGGACGTTTATCCGTTAGCTCCAACCGCGGTGGTTCGTGAGGTTTTTGTGTAGTGGGCGAACGAATTCGCCAATTCACCGCGCGCGAACTTGAACGTCTGCTTGCCCGATACGGGTTTCTGTTGGTATCCCAAAAAGGAAGCCATCGTAAATGGCGCAATCAAACGACTGGCCGTCAAGTTATCGTCCCATCACATGCCGGACGAACTCTGCCGATCGGAACTCTACGAAATATTCTCTCCAATTCTGAGATCCCAGAACATGAATGGAAGGGTTAGTAAATAAATGAAAGCAATCGTTGTCAGAGAATTTGGCCCGCCGGATGTGATGAAGGTCGAGGATCTGCCCACGCCTGAGCCGCAGGGCACGCAGGTGCTCGTTCGCATTCACGCGGCGGGGGTTAATCCCGTTGATACATACTTAAGGACGGGGATCCATGCTCACGCTCCGAAATTGCCGTACACGCCGGGAAAGGACGCGGCGGGTGTTGTCGAAGCGATCGGTGAAAGCGTGACGAAATGGAAATCGGGCGACCGTGTTTACATCGCTAATTCGCTCAGTGGGACGTATGCGGAATATTCGCTCGTCAATGAGAAAGATCTCGGGCGATTGCCTGACAACGTTTCGTTCGAACAGGGAGCCGGAGTCTGGACGCCGTATGCGACGAGCTATCGGGCGTTGTTTCAAAAGGCAAAAGCGGTCAAGGGCGAGACGGTTTTGATCCACGGTGCATCGGGCGGCGTCGGCATCGCGGCGGTGCAGTGGGCAAAGAACGCGGGGCTGAAAGTTTTTGGAACTGCCAGCTCAAGCGAAGGCAAAACCCTTGTTGCCAACCAAGGTGCGGACGCGGTTTTTGACCATTCGTCTGAGGATTACATGGACGAGATCGCGAGTGCGGCGGGTGGTCACGGCGTCGATGTCATTATCGAAATGCTCGCGAACGTCAATCTTGAACAGGATTTTCAGGTGCTCGGTATGTTCGGTCGTATCACCGTCGTCGGCAATCGTGGCAGTCTCGAATTCACACCACGCCTCGCGATGACAAAAGACGCGACGATCTACGGTATGTCGCTATTTAATTCGCCGCAAGATGCCCGCGACGAGATCCACACCGCGATCTACAACGGCCTTAGCGACGGGTATCTAAAGCCAATTATTTCTCACACTTTTCCTTTGTCCGACGCCGCCGCTAGCCACACGGAAGTGATCGAAAGCAAATCTGCGGGCAAGATCGTTCTTATTCCCTGACTGGAGCCACCAGCATCCCTTGGTGGCTCCAGTCAGAAGCCTTCCAACGCCTCAAAAACCTGCAATGCATACTTAACATTGCCGAACGGAGCGGATACTTGCACGCCCTGGATGATGTCTTTTACTTCGCTTAGAGACTCGCGGGCGATGCGGATGCCCTCGTCGCGGCCCTCTTCTTTGCTGATGTCGGACGCGGCACGCATGCGTTCGAGGATCTCGGGCGTGACGTTAACGCCGGGGACTTCGTTGTGCATAAACTCGGCATTGCGATAAGAGATCAGCGGCCAAATGCCGGCGACGATGGGAATGCGGACGTGCGAGATCATATCGAGAAAGCGTTTTAGCTGCTCGGTGTCGAAAACTGGTTGCGTAATGGCGTATTCGGCACCGGCTTCGACTTTCCATTCGAAACGGCGGATCTCTTCTTCCATATTCACAGCACCGGGATTTACGCCAACACCGATCGAGAACGCGGTCGGTTTTCCGATAGGGTTGTTGCCGAGATCGAGGCCGTGATTGAGCTTGTTGACCATGTTGGTCAGACCGATGGCGTCGATGTCAAAAACGGCAGTCGCGTCAGGATACGGCCCCATTTTTGGCGGGTCGCCCGTTATCAACAACAAATTATGCAGTCCCAACGCCGATGCTCCGAGCAGATCGCTCATCATCCCGAGCAAATTACGGTCGCGGCAGCAGTAATGCAGCACAGCCTCGATGCCGATCTCGCGTTCGACGAGGACTGCGGTCGCCTGAGCGCTCATTCTGGTCTGAGCACGCGGCCCGTCAGGGATATTTACGCCGTCAACGCCCGCGTCTTTGAGCAGGCGAATACTATCGAGTGTCTTTTCGGCATCGCAGCCTTTTGGCGGTAGGACTTCGACCGATGTGACGAACTCACCCCGAGCGATCTTTGCCGACCAGCGGGATCGCTCGACGGGATCGACGACCTGAACGTCGTCCGGTTTGAGGTCGGCGACGGTGGCGGATTCGCTGCGGATCGCAGCCGCCGAAACGCGCGGGCTCACAGAGCGGATCGATTCCGAAATTAGCTTTATATGCGTCGGTGTCGTGCCGCAGCAACCCCCGACAAATTTCGCACCGGCTTGGACAAACCTTCGCGAAAACTCCGCCATATACTCCGGCGAGCCCATATAGAACTGTCGTCCTTGCACATCACGCGGCAATCCGGCATTCGGCTGTGCCGAAAGTGGTTTGTCGGTCACGGCACGCATCTTTTCGAGAGCGTTGAGGACGTGATTTGGTCCCATGCCGCAGTTGAGGCCGATGACATCGACGTCAAGTTTGTCGAGAGCGGCGGTGAATGCTTCGGGGGTGGTGCCAAAGGTCGTTTTCCCGTCCATCTGGATCGCAAACTGCGCAACGATCGGCAGATCTGACAGCTCGCGGACAGCTTTGATCGCCTGCTCGATGAGTGGTAATTCAGAGAAAGTTTCGAGGATAAAAAGATCTACGCCGCCCTCAAGCAAAGCCTCGACCTGTTCGCGGTACATATCCTTTGCCTCGTCAAAAGATGTCGGGCCAAACGGCTCGAGTCGCAGTCCCAACGGGCCGATCGCGCCAGCGACATATGTTTTTTCACCGGCGGCTTCGCGGGCAAGGCGGACGGAGGCGATGTTGATCTCGCGCAGCTTTGATTCCAGTCCGTACGTCTGTAGATGATGGCGCGTCGCACCAAACGAATTGGTCTCGATAATGTCGGCCCCGGCGGCGATGTATTCCGCGTGGACCTCGCGGACGAGGTCGGGATTTGTGAGATTTAGCTCGTCGTACGAGCGGTTGATATATACGCCTTTGTCATATAGGCGCGTGCCGACCGCTCCGTCAAAGACATAGACGCTGTCGGAATCGAGTAGTTCGCGAAAATTTTTCATAATAAAAAAGTCCCGCCAAAACAGCGAGACTTTTTCTATATAGATATGTCCACAAGCTGTTTAGCGTATTATTTTACGTGGCCGCAAGTCGCATAACTCACCACGA
>CAZIZR010000008.1:0-117545 GCA_964543865.1 uncultured Chloracidobacterium sp. | reverse complement strand
TCGCTGATAGCGAGATTTGTCGCAATCCGATAGATATAGGTCGAAAACGCAAACTGCGTGTGATAACGGTCGATCGCAAAATAGACACGCACAAACGTCTCTTGTGCCAGATCGACCGCCTCTTCGTAATCGTTCAAAAATCTATAGAGATAATTTGTTATCGGCGAGCGGTAACGGTTCATTATCTCCCCAAAAGCCGCTTCGTCGCCGCTCTTGGTCGCTTCGATGAGTGCATGGTCGCTACGCTTTTCTTCAGGCATGTAGGTGCGTGATACCTCCGTGCCCGAAAGAGTGTCGATGTCGTGAGCCATACATTCATACTATTTTCAACGTAAGCGGCGGATAATGCCAACGCCGCAGCCGTCATTTTCAATCACGCTGGATTGCGGGAATTGTTGCGGAAATCACACTAGTCAGCCGAACGCACCGTCATCACGAGAAAGATCGTGCCGCTCGTCCCCGGCAGATTGAGTGTGCCGATAAGCGTCGGAGTGCTTTGTGCGAGGCCGACCTTGGTGAGATTTAGCCCGATCTGCTCGTAATTAAATACCGGCATTACTTTGCCGCCCTCGTCTTTACGCTCGGCGATCAGGACCGGGACGCGAGCTCCAAAACGAAACGCTTGGGCCTGAAAACCAGTCTGTCCTGCGGCATTTGGCATCGAACGAAACTGTATGGCCGACCATTCGATAAATGATTGCGTCGCTCCGCTCGATTCCTGGCCAAAGATATTTGACGTGCTCTTGGATTCGAAATTGCCGGTATTTGAAATGCGTCCGAGAAAGGTGCTCGCGAGCCGGTAATTGGTAAATGCAAAGCTCGATTTCAGCTGACGCGACACATTATTCAGCTCCGACGGCAGATCGCCGCGCATCTGTGCGTCATTAGAACCGATGATGAGTTGTAGTGAAATGTTGTAGCTCGGCTCGACCTGCGTCGGCGCTTGAGCCAGGATTGATGCCGAGAATATCAGCATCACGGTGATGGCGAAAATGGACGTGCGTCCAAATTTAGGTTGATTCATGTGGTCTCCTATGCAAAAGATTTGCGTTTCCAAACCGTTGCACAAACCAACCTTTCTAAAGTTGCAAAAATTTATTGGGTCGTGGAAAAGAGCCCTTCGTCCACCTTTTGGCCGTAGCTAACTGTGCCAACCTCGGTTTCCTCGGTGATCTTGTCTTTTGCCCACAAAACCGTGCGATACGGGACGAGCGTCCCTTGAGCGTAGTTGTAATCGTAAAATTTGCGGCGGTATTTTACACCGGCTTCTTCGTAGGTGAGCATCATCACGCGGAAAGATTTTACGGAGATGTAAAAGCGGGTCTTGCGCCCGGCCTTATCCGTGACCTCGACCACGTAATATTCGACGCCCATGATCTTCTCACGTTCGGCCAGTGTGATCGTAGACTCGTCCTCTTTGTAACGAAGCAACGCCTCGATGCCACGGAACATATTGTTTTCAAAGGCCTTGGCGGTGTCGTCGCGGGGGTCAAACACCGAATTATTCACAATGCCAAATATTTTTTCGCCATCATAGACGAGCGAATACTTGGCGTTTGGATACGTCTGATCAAGCCTGATCTTTTCCTTTGCAAGCTTATCGCCACGCAACACATAACGCTGATAAGTGACGTCAGTAAGTCTGCCGTCTGCTTCGGTGTACGTTGTCCGTCCGCGTTCAATGGTCGTCTTTCTGATCTGGTTCAATGTTGCACGTCCGCCACCCATACCATAGACAAAGAGCATCGTCTCGACGACCGCCTCAGCGGTTACCGGTTTTGCGGCCGCGTTCTTATCCGGTGTCGGCGCTGGCGAAGGTTTGGCATTTCCTCCTTGAGCAAAGGCTGAAATGACTCCACCAAAAAGCATAAAAACGGTGACGATAGATCTGTTAAAACGCAAAAACACTAGACTTTTCTCCGGATAAATCTGTCTTTGAACAATAGCGGATTGTAGCATATTCGATATGTTTAGGCATAAAGCAGCCGCCATTGACTCTTTCAATTGATGTAATCGGGCCGTCAAAAGATGCACTTTGATAATGGAAAATGGACAATTGAAAATGGAGAATAAAAGACGCTCTGATTTTACGCATCTGTTTTCATTTTCCATTTTCCGTTTTCCATTCTACATTTAGGTTATGTTGCACGTTGCCTTATACGAACCCGAAATACCACCAAACACCGGCAATATCGCCCGGTTGTGTGCTGCTACAAATACTGCTCTGCACATTGTCGGAGTAACGGGATTTCGTATGGACGACCGTTCGCTAAAACGTGCGGGGCTCGATTATTGGGACAATGTCGAACTGCACCGGCATATTGATCTTGCGGGCCTCTATGCTGCTGTGCCTGATTCTAGGTTCTTATGCCTCACGACAAGAACGACGCGGAAATATACTGACTTTGCGTTTAAAGAAAACGATTGTCTGATCTTTGGCCCGGAAACTCGAGGGTTGCCGGAACAAGTGCTTGCCGACAATGCGGACCGCTGTCTGACGATACCGATGCCAAACGCAAACGTCCGCAGCCTAAACCTCGCGACCAGCGTCGGCATCGTTCTGTATGAAGCGATCAGACAGACCGGCTGAAACTCCTTCGAAAACTTGGACACCCTTTTTCGCCGTCGATTCATCATATAGACGTGTGTATCCGCGAGCGGGTATGGGAGGTTTTATATGAAGAAGATTACATCGATTTTTGCACTTATTTTTACATTTGCAGCTTTGTCGGCGGTCGGCGTTACGGCGCAGAGTTTTGCTCCTAAGGCGGCGATGTCGATTGAGCAGAAAGCTAATAAGGAGCTGCGCAAACTGCCGCGTTACAGCGTTTTCGACCACATTGCTGTAAGTGTCAGCGGCAGCACGGTCACGCTATCAGGCAAGGTATATTCGCTCGGCACCAAGAATCAGGCCGCGAACTTTATCAAGGATATAGACGGCGTCCGTGAGGTGATCAACAACATCGACGAACTGCCGCCGTCATCCTTTGACGACCGCATCCGCCGCGAAGCCTATCGCACCTTTACCAATCGCGGCCCGGGCCAGTATTTTTCGGAGATCAATCCTGATGTCCGCATCATTGTCGAAGGCGGACGCATAACGCTCGAGGGATTTGTTGCGAGACAGTCAGACAGCAACTTGCTCAATATCCTGGCAAACAGCGTCAACGGCGTGTTTTCGGTGACTAACAATCTGGTCGTCGGCAAACGCGATTATTAATAAACAACAAGTCTAGTAACACGGGTCGGGCAGAAATGTCCGGCCTTTTTGCTGTCCAAATTGCCTTTCGCACTCCGATGAGTCATTATTATCGTTTGCCTTAAGGCACGGAATGACTACTATGATCACTGCAGATAAGATACGAAACATCGCAATTATCGCCCACGTTGACCACGGCAAGACCACGCTCGTCGATGCGATGCTCGCGCAATCAGGCACATATCGTGACAACGAAGAGGTCGTTGACCGCGTGATGGATTCGATGGATCTGGAACGCGAACGCGGCATTACGATCATGGCGAAAAATACGTCCGTTCGTTATGGCGACTACAAGATCAACATCCTCGACACGCCGGGCCACGCGGATTTTGGCGGCGAGGTCGAGCGCGTTTTGAAGATGGTGGACGGTATCGTGCTGCTGGTTGACGCCGCCGAAGGCTGTCTGCCGCAGACGCGTTTTGTGCTGCGAAAGGCTCTCGAACTAAAGCTTCCCTGCATCGCTCTCGTCAACAAGATCGACCGTCAGGATTCGCGGCCCGAAGAGGTGCTCGACGAGATCTACGACCTGTTTATCGACCTTGGGGCGAACGATCAGCAGATCGAATTCCCTGTTCTGTATTCGATCTCGCGTGACGGTATCGCTAAAAAGAACCTTGCGGACGAATCGAAAAACCTTATCCCGCTGTTTGACCAGGTCATCGAAACGATCCCTGCACCGCACGCTTTGCGTGATGACGCATTGCAGCTGCTGGTCGCAAATATCGATTACAACCCGTTTGTCGGACGCCTCGCTATCGGCCGTATTTTCTCGGGCACGATCGCTAAAAATCAGGAAGTTGCGGTCGCAAAACGCGATGGTTCGATAGCAAAGACCCGCGTCAAAGAGCTGTTCGTTTTTGAGGGCCTCGAACGCACGACCGTCGCCGAGGCAGGCACAGGCGAGATCGTCGCACTCGCGGGTTTTGACGATATCGAGATCGGTGAGACGATCACTTCGGCTGATAATCCCAAGGCTTTGCCCGTAATTAACGTCGATGAGCCGACGATCGCGATGATCTTTGGCGTCAACACATCGCCGTTTTCGGGCATCGACGGCAAGTTTGTCACTTCGCGTCAGATCAAAGAGCGTCTCGACCGCGAGTTGCTCGGCAACGTCGCTCTGCGGGTGGAACAGACCGAGGCCGCTGAGCAATTCAAAGTATCAGGCCGGGGCGAATTGCAGCTGGCGATCCTCATCGAGATGATGCGCCGCGAGGGCTACGAATTGCAGGTCTCAAAACCCGAGGTCATTACTAAACGCGACGAGACAACAAACGAACTGCTCGAACCGATCGAACTCGTCGTCATCGACGTTCCCGAAGAATTTATCGGCGTCGTCACCGAAGCAATGGGCCGTCGCAAGGGTCAGATGACCAAGATGATCAACAACGGTTCGGGCCGCGTTCGGCTGGAATTTGAGGTGCCTTCGCGTGGGCTGATCGGTTTTCGCGGCGAGTTTTTGACCGAGACAAAGGGCACGGGGCTGTTAAATACGCTGTTCCTGCGGTTCGACAAATATCAGGGCGATATGAAATCACGTCAGACGGGCTCGCTCGTCAGCGACCGTATGGGCGAAACAAATACGTATGCTCTGTATAACTTACAAGAACGCGGCGTGCTCTTCGTCAAGCCGCAGATCAAGGTCTATGAAGGCATGATCGTCGGCGAAAACGCCCGCGCGGTCGATCTCGACGTCAATCCGATCAAAGAGAAAAAGCTCTCGAACATGCGAACGACCTCCGCCGACGAAGCGATGCGCCTCGTTCCCGTCCGCGAGATGTCGCTCGAACGCGCACTCGAATTCATCGCCGACGACGAACTGATCGAAGTCACCCCAAAAGCCATCCGCCTCCGCAAACGCGTGCTCAAAGCGAACGAACGGCCTAAGAAATAAGAGCTGCGAGTTCTCCCAACTCGCGTTTCTGCCCAAAACCATTTACCCTTGATTTCGTATCTAATACGAAACAAATGGCCGAAGAATTAGCTGAGACATTTGCTGAGAACAATCCCCTCACAGACGAGGGCGAGGCTCCCGCTTCGCCGCCAAAGAAAAAATTTGACCGCACGATAGTCGAGGGGCCGTTGACTTCGGCAGTGTGGAAACTGGCTTGGCCGGCGGTTTTGACTAATCTCGTCAGCGGCATACAGGGCTGGGTCGATCAGATACTGGTCGGCAATCTGATCGGTTATCAGGCAAACGCTGCCATCGGTGCGGCGTTTCAGATCTTTTTGCTGGTGATCACGTTTGTCGGATCGATATTTATCGGGATGAGCGTGCTGGTGTCGCGGTTCACGGGAGCCGACGATCACGAAAAGGTAAATCGTACGGTGTATCAGGGCTTTTTGACGGCGGCATTTGTCGCTCTGGGCATACTCGCACCGATAGGATATTTTGCTTCGCCGTATCTGCTCCAGCTTGTCAACGCAAAACCCGACGTTGCCGCCGAGGCACTGCCATTCTTACGGATAATGTTCACCTGCAGCATCGGTATGCTCATATATTTTATGATGAGCGGCAGCCTGCGGGCGGCGGGCGACGCCAAAACGCCGATGATACTCGGCGTCGCGATGACCGTTCTCAATCTACTGCTCAACGTGCTGTTTATTCGCGGGTTTGGGCCGATACCGTCTTTTGGCACGGCGGGTTCGGCGATGGGTACGTGTATCGCTTCGGGGCTGGTCGGCGTGTATTCGATCTACAAACTTTACAGCGGCACTTGGGTCGTGGCGTTTCCTAAGACGGGCTATAAACCGGACTGGAAAGTGATCCGTCAGCTATTCAAATTTGGCTTACCCGCCGGCATACAGGGCATCGCGATGAACGCGGGCGGCGTGCTGATGTATTCGTTCATGGGCGGGCTGATGCAGGGCAAAGAAACCCAGGCCGTGTACGCCGTTGCTTACAGCCAACTCTTTTTGCTCGTCACGTGGTCGTCAAACGCCCTGATGGGAGCATCCGCCGCCGTCGCCGGGCAAAATATCGGCGCCGGACATCCGGACCGTGCCATCGCAGGCGTGCGAACTGCCGCTGCGTTTGGGTTGACAGGTGCGATCCTCGTCGGATTGTTTTTCTTTTTTCTGCCGCGACAGCTTTTGGCGATCTTTGGCATGACCGATCCGGCGGTCGTTGAGGTCGGCGTCGAACTGCTGCGTGTGCTGAGCGTGTCGGGGCTGTTTATCGCGATGGCGCTTGCATTCACAGGCGGTTTGCAAGGGACCGGCGACACCAAAAGCCCGCTTTACATATCGATAATCTCGCAGGTCGTGCTGCCGGTCGGTATCTGTTTTGTCATCACGCAGGTCAGCCAGCTCGCCCCGATCCATATATGGATCGCCGTTCTTGTCGGGCATTTTACGCGGTTTGTTTTGAGTTATCTGCGGTTCAATCAGCAGCGTTGGCGAGCTATCAAGGTCGATATCGAAACGACGGCGGCGTGAAAGACATAGGCCGTCTGAAAAGGCTTGGTTTGTGGCTGAAAGCCACTAATGTAATAGCGGCGGGTACAACCCGCCGAACAACGATCTCATTGCCGAAACCTCCCTGAAAGGGAGGAATACTATAAATTACGGATCATTCGTCCCTTTCAGGGACGGTCGCTGTGTTTGACACATTTCGTCGGGATACTCCCGACGCTATTACATTTGTCCCTTTCAGGGACTTTTCAGACAGCCTTTGGCGGTCTCAGAGCCTTCTGTCGGGACTGACGGGGTGGTTCTCTCATCATCATCATCTTTCTCAGGCTCGTATTTCTCATACCCGTGGGCGTCGTCGTAATAATAGCCGCGCGCCTGCTGATCGTCGCTCCAGGTTGAGCAGTCATTCGGCTTATCTTTCTGCTTCGGCGTTTCGGGCATAAATCAACTATAATCATCTCAAACAGCTTTGGGAATATTAATATGAATTTTAGAAACGGCATTTTTGCGTGTGTGCTCGTCGCTTGTTCTGTAACCGCGACGTATTTTGTTACGGGTTCGTCGGCACAACCGGGCACGGCAACGACGGCAAAGGTTGATAACGAATATCAAGCCGGAGCGACGCTCTGGATGCAAAAAGCGGGCGAGTATCGTGCTCTTGCGTATCAGGCATTTAATCTCGGACGCTGGCAGCTAGACGCCGACCTTGATAAAAAGAACGTCAAGAAACTGCCAAAGGCCGAGCAGAAAAAGCCGCGTGCGATAGTTGTCGATATTGACGAGACGGTGCTCGATAATTCGCCGTCTCAGGCGTGGGGAATCCGAAACCGCGTTGCGTTTGACCTAAAAGATTGGTACGCCTGGGGCGAAATGCGTAAGGCAAAGGCGATCCCCGGCAGCGTCGATTTTCTAAATTATGCAGTGTCAAAAGGCGTCAAGGTTTTCTACGTCTCAAACCGCGACGAAGTGCAGAAACAGGCGACGATCGACAATCTCAGGAACGTCGGCTTTCAGGATATCTCGGCTGACAACGTTCTGCTGCGGCAAAAAGACGCGCAGGGTAACAACATCTCGACCAAAACACCCCGCCGTGAGTTTATTTCGCAAAAATATCGCATCGTGATGCTGATGGGCGATAACCTTGACGACCTTTCTGACGTATTTGAACGCAAAAGCGTCGTTGACCGTTTTGCCGAGGTCGATAAGGTCAAAAATGATTGGGGCAAACGCTGGATCGTTTTGCCAAACGCGATGTACGGCACTTGGGAAAATGCGATATACGAATACGGCCGTCTGACAGACGCTCAAAAGACCGAAAAACGTGCGGCAGCGATGGAATTGCCGTAAAATTAACAACAACAAAAGTAAAAGTTGAGAAGGAAATCTAAATGAGATCGACCCTATCGTTCATTTTCATAGTAGTTTTTTGTTTTAGCCCGGTCGCGGCTTCCGCACAGACGGCTCCCACAAGAAAGTTTGACCTGACCATCGACAGCATTATGCGCGGGCCGGCGCTGGTCGGATACGAACCGACCAATGTGCGATGGTCGCCGGACAGCAAAAAGATCTATTTTAGTTGGAAACGGGCGGACGAACCCTTAAACGGCGACACCGCGACCTATGAGGTCAACGCCGACGGGAGCGGGCTTCGCAAGCTGACCGAAGAAGAGGCTCGTCTGACGCCACCGACAAACGGCGATGTTTCCGAAGACAAAAAGACCGCCGTGTATGCCGATAGCGGTGATATTTTTCTCTACAGTTTACAGACCGGCGAACGTCGCCAGATCACAAAAACGACCGAGATAGAGACAAGCCCTAGGTTTATCCGCGATGATCGTCATATCACGTTTGTCAGGCAAAGCAACCTGTATTCTTTTTCGCTCGACAGCGGAATGTTGGAGCAATTGACCGACATTCGTACTCCCGGTGCTGGCGGCGGGCCAAGTCCTGACACCCGAAAGGGCACCGAAAGCCAGGAATCTCTAAAAAAAGAAGAGCGTGATCTGCTGGCCGTCATTCGCGAAAGAGCCGAAAAGCGCGAGGCGGACGAGAAAAAGCGCACCGACCGGGAAAAGGGCAACCGCAAGCCGTTTCAACTGTCAGCGGGACAAAATGCGGGCAACTTTGCCCTATCGCCGGACGGAAAGACCGTGATCGTGTCGGTGAACGAACCGGGCACCGGTGCAAAAAACACCATCGTTCCCAATTACGTCACCGAATCCGCCTATACCGAGGACATCATTGGCCGCTCAAAGGTCGGCGACGTTCAGGGACGGACACGTATCGCGATCCTCGATGTCGCGACCGGCGAAACAAAATGGATCGATCACGGACAACGCATTGCGGCAACTCCGCCAGCGAAAACTGACGGTAATGCAGCCGGAACTCAGAGCGGCACTCAACAGCCGCGTGACCGCGACGTGCAGCTCTTTCCGCCGCAGTGGTCGGACGATGGCAAAAATGCCGTGCTGCAGGCAAGATCGTCGGATAATAAAGATCGCTGGATCATGCATCTCGACACCGCGACCGGCAAAACAAAGGTGCTCGCGGCCGTACACGACGATGCGTGGGTCGGCGGGCCGGGATCTTTTAGCTTAGGCTGGCTACCGGATAATAAGCGCGTGTTTTTCCAATCGGAGCGCGATGGGTTTGCTCATCTTTACACGGTTTCGATCGACGGCGGACAGCCGGTGCAATTGACATCGGGTGCATTCGAGGTCTCAGACGTGCGGGTGTCTGAAGATAAAGCAAAGTTTTATTTCACATCGAGCGAGGGCAGTTTTTTTGAGCGAAACTATTACTCGATGTCGTTTGACGGCGGTGCCCGCACAAAGCTGACGTCGATGGCGGGCAATAATGCGGCGACGATCTCGCCGGATCAGACAAAGCTCGCGATCGTCCGCTCGTTTGCCAACAAACCGCCTGAGCTTTACGTCGCACCGAATAAAACCGGCACGACGGAATCAGAGATCAAGCAGATCACAAATTCACCGACCGATGAATGGAAGTCTTACAACTGGATAACGCCGCCGATCGTTTCGTTCAAGGCGAGAGACGGTGCAACCGTTTACGGGCGGCTGTATAAACCTGCCAATTTCAAAAAAGGCGGCCCTGCGGTTTTGTTCGTACACGGAGCCGGTTACCTGCAAAACGTGCATAACTGGTGGAGCAGCTATTACCGCGAATATATGTTTCATCATCTGCTGATGGAAAAAGGCTATGCCGTGCTGGATATCGACTATCGCGGCTCTGCTGGTTATGGCCGCGATTGGCGAACCGGCATTTACCGCCACATGGGTGGTAAGGACCTGACCGATCACGTCGATGCGGCTGATTATCTGGTCAAGGAGCACGGCGTCGATGCAAAACGCATCGGCCTGTATGGCGGGTCGTATGGTGGCTTTATCACGCTGATGGCGATGTTTACAACGCCGGACGTTTTTGCCGCCGGAGCCGCCCTGCGTCCCGTAACTGATTGGGCACACTACAACAACGGCTACACGTCAAACATCCTCAACCTACCGCAAAGCGATCAGGAGGCCTATCGCAGAAGCTCGCCGATCTATCACGCCGCCGGTCTAAAAGGGGCTCTGCTGATATGTCACGGCATGGTCGATGTCAACGTCCATTATCAGGACAGCGTGCGGCTAGCTCAAAAATTGATCGAGCTGCGAAAAGAAAATTGGGAACTCACCGGATACCCTGTCGAAGACCACGGTTTTGTGCAGCCGACCAGTTGGGCGGATGAATATAAACGCATCTTCAAACTTTTTGAAGCGAACCTAAAGGCACCGCAAACCACACCGGTTGTGAGGAAAAAATAACGGTTCTTCTGTCCGCCTACTGCGGACAAAATGTGGCAAAATAATATTTATGCGAATATTAGTCACCGGCGGCGCCGGTTTTATTGGCTCACACCTTTGCGACAGATTGCTTGCAGATGGCAACGAAGTCATATGTCTCGATAACTTCTTTACCGGCCGTAAGGCAAATATCGATCATCTGATGGACAACCGGCATTTTGAGCTGGTGCGTCACGACGTGACCGAGCCGATATTGCTTGAGGTCGATCAGATCTATAATTTTGCATGTCCGGCGTCGCCTGTTCACTACCAATACAATCCCGTTAAAACCGTCAAAACCAACGTGATGGGCACGCTAAATATGCTCGGCCTCGCAAAACGCGTTGGTGCGAGGATATTGCAGGCATCGACGTCTGAGGTCTATGGCGACCCGGCGGTGCATCCGCAGACCGAGGATTATTTTGGCAACGTCAATCCGATCGGCCTCCGAAGCTGCTATGACGAGGGCAAACGTGTCGCCGAAACGCTCATGATGGACTATCACCGCCAGAGCGGTGTTGATACGCGTATCGTGCGTATTTTCAATACTTACGGCACACGCATGCTCGAGGACGACGGCCGCGTCGTATCAAATTTTATTGTCCAGGCACTTCGCGGCCAGCCACTGACGATGTATGGCGACGGCTCACAGACGCGTTCGTTTTGCTATGTCAGCGATCTGGTCGACGGGATCGTCAAACTAATGAACGCGACAGACGGCGACATCCATATGCCGGTAAATCTTGGCAATCCCGGCGAATTTACGATGAAAGAACTCGCAGACGAAGTCGGCAGGTCGACGGGCAAGCCCATCGAAATCGAGTTTATGCCGCTGCCGGCGGATGACCCGAAACAGCGCAAACCAAATATCGACCGCGCAAATAATTTGCTCGGCTGGCAGCCAACGGTTGCCCTTGCTGACGGGCTCGAAAAAACCGTCGAATATTTCAGATCCGTAGTAAAATAGACCGTAGTTATGAAAATTCTTATTACCGGCGGTGCCGGCTTTGTAGGCAGCCATTTGGCGGACAGATTATTGGGCGAGGGTCATGAGATCACGGTCATTGACGACCTTTCGACGGGGCGATATGCAAATATCGCTCATCTCGAGGACCGCGATGGTTTTCGTCTGATCATCGACACAGTTTTGAACGCCAAGCTGATGGAAGAGCTGATCCGCGAATCGGACCGCGTCTATCATATGGCAAGTGCCGTCGGCGTACGACTGATCATGGAGCAGCCCGTCAAGACTATCGAAACGATCTTTCACGGAACGGATGTCGTACTTGGCAACTGTGCAAAATACCGTAAACGTGTGCTGATCCCGTCGACCAGCGAGGTCTATGGCAAGGGCATCTCGGTTCCCTTTAAGGAAGAGGACGATCTTCTCACAGGTGCGACCGACAAACACCGTTGGGCATACGCCTGTGCGAAAACTCTGGACGAATTCCTTGCCCTCGCGCATTTCAAAGAGACGCAATTGCAGGTCGTGGTTGCCCGGCTCTTTAACACCGTCGGCCCGCGTCAGACGGGGCAATACGGTATGGTCGTGCCGCGATTTGTTAAGGCCGCACTCAAGAATGAGACGATTGAGGTCCACGGCGACGGCACACAGTCGCGTTGTTTTGGCCACGTGACTGACGTCGTTGGCGGACTGATCAAACTGATCGAGACACCCGCGTGTTTTGGCCAGGTCGTCAATCTCGGCAGCGACAGCGAGGTTTCGATCAATAAGCTTGCCGAAACGGCGATGGCGTTGACCGGCAGCACCAGCGAGATCCGTTATGTTCCGTACAGCGAAGCGTACGGCGAGGGCTTTGAGGACATGCAGCGGCGTGTGCCGAGCCTCGAAAAAGCGAAACGCCTGACCGGCTATCAGCCAACCCGAACGCTCGAAGACATCATCAATGATGTAGCGGCAGAAATGCGTTCACAGGCCGCTCAGACATTGCATGCACAGAATTAGCACAAAGTACCTATTCCTTGCGGTAACGTTTTTCTTTACTGCCTACTGCCTAGTGCCTACTGCCTACGCCCAAAACACAGGCGGAGCTAAAGGCAAGGTTCGCAATATGCGCGGCGATTCGCTCGTCGGGGCGACCATCACAGCGCGGCTCAATGGAAAAGATGTCGCCACTGCAACGACCAACGGCAAAGGCGAATTTACTATCACCGGACTCGAACCTGGCGTTTATAACTTCGTTTTTGATGCCAGCGGTTACGCAACGGGCATCAAATACGGCGTCGAGGTCAAACCCGGCAAGCCACGCGACCTTGGCGGTAACCTCATCCTGATGGTCGATCGCGGTTCGCGCGTCGTCATCCAAGGCAGCGTTTTCTTTAAGGACGGCACCAGCGTGACCGGAGCAAAGGTCACCGTCGATAAGGTCAATTCCGACGGCAGCACAAAACGGCTAGGCACCGGATACAGCAGCGTCAGCGGCGAATTTACATTCTCTCAGCCTGAGGGCAAGGCAAAATACCGCATCACAGCAACCTATAAAGATTCGACCACGGTCAAAGAGATCGAGGTCGATTCGGCCGCGATCTATCGCACAGCCATCTCACTCGACATCAACCGCTCAGATCAGTAGTATTTCAATATCAGGCAAGTAAATTTTGCGCAACCGGTCTGCCCCGGCATGCGTCTATCATTCAGACTCCGATGAGTTGGGAGGTGTTCGGACATGAGACCATTTCTTGGCATAGGGACCGCAGCTTTTGTAGTACTGATCCTTTTTTCGGGAACATTCGAGGTCATCGGACAAGAAACCGTCAGTGCGGACGCTTTTCAGCGTTCGCGCGACCTGACATCAGACCTGGCAAAAACGAGTGTTTTCGTGTTCAAAGATCAAAAAAAGCCCGCCTACAAACTAAAGCGCACCGTCACCCGGAAAAAGACCTCAGCGAAAACGGCGAGTAAGCCGTCGTCTGCGGCACCCGCTGAGACGTGGGGTGACCTTGGGGTTACCGTGTGGCGTTTAACTCAAACAGCCAGCGGCGACAATAACCCGGACAATACGCTTACGGTCAGAGACCGAGGCGGAGCGATCACGGCGTACGGGTCTGAACGCGTCGAGGCCGCTGCGCGATTCACGCTCGGCGATAAGGTGAGGCTTTCATTTGAAACGCCGCGGACGGGCTATCTGTATGTTGTTGACCGCGAGGTTTTCAAAGACGGTACGCTTGGCGAACCTTACCTCATATTTCCTACACGGGCGTCGCTTGGCGGTGACAATAAGGTCCAGGCAGGACGCGTCATCGACATACCCGGACAGGACGATGCTTCGCCGTTTTTTACACTTCGGTCGCAAGATCCCCGCTGGAAAGGAGAAATGCTCAGCGTTATCGTCACAACCGAGCCTATTCCGGATGTGGTCATTCCAAGCAAACCTTCGCCGATCTCAGCAAAGCTCGTCGCAGCGTGGGAAGACAAATATTTGAGCGATACTAAGGAATTCGAACTCGAAGGCACCGCCGGCAAAACCTATACGCTCGCGGAAAAAGAAGCTGGTGCGGCGGGTAAACGCCAGTTGACGCAATCCGACCCGTACCCGCAGACGATGTACCGCGTAAAAATGCGGCCCAAAGAACCGATGATGATCAACCTTAATTTGCTGGTGAAATAACAGCTTATGAAGACAAAGCTGCAAAAAATATTTCTCATAACTTTGTGTCTCGCCGGAGCCGGATTCGGACAGGACACTTCTCGTCAGTTGACTGTCGATCAGGCAAAAACATCAGATAAACGCACCGCGCTGATCATCGGGAACGCAAATTATCAGGTCGCACGCAAGCTAGCCAATCCAGTTAACGACGCCGTCGATGTGACCTCCGCTCTCAAAGATCTCGGGTTTGATGTGGTTTCAGGTACGGATCTAACGTTGCGCCAAATGCGTGAAAAAGTACGCGAGTTTGGCGACAAGCTCAAGGCAAACGGAGGGGTCGGCCTGTTTTATTATGCGGGTCACGGCGTGCAGGTAAACGGAACTAATTATTTGATCCCGATAGATGCGGATATCCCGCGTGAGGATGAGGTGATCGATCTGGCGTTTCGTCTCGACAGTGTTTTCGACAAAATGTCGACGGCAAATAACGGCTTTAACATAATCATTCTCGATGCCTGTCGCAATAACCCCTTTGCCCGATCATGGAGTCGCGGCAGTGGGGCGGACGGTCTGGCACAGGTCAATGCTCCGACCGGCACCTTTATTGCCTACGCGACCGATGTCAACAAAACTGCCGATGATGGCACGGGACGTAACGGGCTGTACACCTCGCAGCTGCTCGAAATACTGAACGCCCCCGGCAAGAATATCGAAGAAGTTTTCAAAGAGATCCGCCGAAATGTGGTCAAGGCCAGCAGCGGGCGACAGGTGCCATGGACATCGTCGTCGTTCATGGGTGATTTCTATTTTCGCAAAGACAGTGGTGCCGAGATCGTCGTAAAGGCTAAATCTTTGAACGAACAGGAAAACGAAGCATGGGATCTGATAAAACGGGCGGCAAACGTTGCGGCACTGCGGCAATTTATAAAAGAATTTCCCGACAGTACGCGAATTGCTGACGTCAAGATCCGGCTCGAAGAAGCCGCATGGCTCGACGCCAAGAGAGAAAATAGCCAAGAGGCAATTGAGGAGTTTCTAAAAGAATTTCCCGACGGTGCAAACGCCGGCAGCGCACGGATATTAGCGTTAAATCTCAAACCTGCAAAAATGGTGACCGCAGAGGTTCCAAACCCGATGCCCACCAACGCATCCAATTTTGTCGTCGCTACTCGCTCTGTTAAACCCGAATATCCAAAAGAGGCACGCGGGTTAAAAGGAACCGTCACGGTTCAGGTCACGATCGACAAAAAGGGTAATGTCAGCAGTGCGACACCCATGGCCGGGCCGGTCGTCTTTTTCCGCGTCGCAGAAAAGGCGGCACTAGATTCGAAATTTGAACCCATTATTGAGAACGGCCGCCCAACAACAGCTGTCCGCAGGTTTGCCGTTAATTTTGACGACGGCGTGACCGAGCCCTGCAAAGATACTCCGTTGAACATTTTGATGACGCCAAAACCGGGTTATTCCAAAGCGGCCGAAGACGCCCGCATTAAGGGCAGCGTCGTTCTGATGGTGACGTTAATGGAAAATGGCGAGATCGGCCAGATCCACGAGGAAACGGTTTTAGGCGGCGGACTCACGGAACTGGCTCTTGGAGCTGCTAAACGGATCGCGTTTATCCCGGCGTGTCAGAACGGAAAACGCATCACCATTTCTAAGCGCTTCGAATACAAGTTTGGCAACGAACAGGAACCGCAGGACGACAACCAGCCGCGTCGGCGTCCGTGATCATTTTTAGTTAATTGTTTCGGTGATCTCTTCGGCAGGACGCATCGACTCGAGATTTTCCGAGTCGGTGATGATGAGCGGAAATTCTTCCAAAACGACCGTGTTTGCTATCGTCTGTACCCAATAAGTTCCGGGGTTTGAGAACACGACATTTACGAAAAAGCTGACGTTATCGGTAAAACCGCCGCCAGCGAGATCGATGTTTGTGGGTTGCGAGGTGACGATGAGCTCGGCTTTGTCGGGAGATAGGATACGGACCTCGGTCTCGTGATTTCCCTGCCCGCTCCAGTGATTGATGACGGCAAATTTGATTAAACTGACGGGCAGTTTCTCTACCATGATGTTTTGAAAAACTCCCATCAAAGAGATCTTGTTGCCCATCTCGATGCGTACATCGTCGCAAAGCAAAGTGTAAAGTAACCTTAAATTTCCGTCTGTCATCAGTGTCCTTTTAGTGTCCGAATAAGAAAGCATCAATCACTACGGCTTTCCAATATCGTTTGTTTGGTTAGATTTTTACTTTTCCAAAACGCCCGCGTCAAGGGTATAATCCGGATAAAGGTCATGCTGTTTTACGCACTCATCGGAATTTCGTTCGTGCTGCTGGGCGTCGCGGGGCTACAGTTTACCTATATGTTTTACCTCGACAGGCTGCACACCGAACGAAAAAAATACGTCAGAGAACTCGAGGCGAGGATCGCTGGGCTTAAGTCGCAATTGGCGGATGCCGATAAGCGTATCTCCGAGCAGGACGAACTGCTCGAAGCCGCCTATCCAGGAATGCGCAAAAATGACGAGGTCTGGGCCGAAGTGATCGAAGAAGCCTAAACGTCCAGCGACACTATCGTCGCTCCCCAACTGCCGGAAAACTCGGGTGCATTTTTAAACGACCGCACAAAATCAGTCTCCGACAGGACTTTTCGTACGATCTCACGCTGAACGCCGACGCCTTTGCCGTGAATGATCCTTACGGTCGCAAAACCTTTCTTATGAGCCTCGGCGAGATAAGCATCCACAACGTTGCGGATGTCTTTCGGGCTAAACGAATGCAAATCGAGCGAATCGGTGATCTCGATCTCGACCGGTTCGGGAAACGGATTATCGTTAACGTCCACTATTTCCCCTTGATCTCAGGCTGCTGATACTGAGCGATGTCCTCGGGCGGCGTCACCTTGAGCCGGTTCTTGTCCTTGAAAACGGTGAAAGTCTTTTCGTCCATCGTACCCGACGGACTGCGAAGCTTGACTGTAAACGTCTTGTTGTCGCCCTTGCCCTCAACCTTTAGCGGCAGACTGCCCCAGAAAACGGTGCCGTTCGGATTTCTCCATGAGGTGTAATACGCCTGATCATATTTGTCGAAAGCTAGGACCAGGATGCTGTCAAAATCGGGTTCGACGCCGTCGATGGGTTTTGAATAGTTGTTGCGTGCAAGGATCACCCAACTGCCCGGAGCAAGCGATTTGTCACCCGCCCCGACCTTGTTTGCCGAATCGGCATCGAGCCGCTGCCATGTAACGAACTTTCGATTGTTATGCTGAAAAAATGAGATGTCGCTCGGCACCTGCAGCTCGACCTGTCGTCCAAATAGCCATCCTGCCGGAGCCGGAGAAACGGACGGATCAAGCCGAACGAGAAACCAGATATCGTATTTCTCGTCCATCTTTTCAGGCTCGCCCTGCTCTTTGGCTGATTCGATATCCTCGTTCTTTGAACGTTTACCCGTTTTTTGCTGCCCCTTAGGTGCATCATCGACGTCGGGAACCTCTTGCTTTGGGACAAATTTCCACTGGATGATCTCAAAGTTCGAGCCATTGGCAAGTTTGAACAGTACGTTCTCAGGATTCATATCCGACGCCGAACGCAGGTTTGACGCTGAGCGGATGACACCGGCGGCTTGCGGTGCCTGATCTTTGAAATCCTCAGCCAGTTTTTTTGAACGGGCAAGCGTCTCGCTCGTGATGATATTTTGAGCCTCGATCCAACCTTCGGTCAGGGTTTCGTCACGAGCACGAACGCGGTACCACGGCACTTTTTCAAACTCGACCTGATCGACCACGTCGAGCTGATCGCCCCGTTTGACCTCAAGCAGATCGGCCGCCACGACCGAGTAAGACGTGCGGATCTGCGCCGTTTTGGCGATGACCGTCGCCGTATCGGTAGGCCCAAAAACACCCGCGTCCAGCCAGCCGCAGCCCGTCTGTGAAAGAAGCGTCGCAATTACTGTGATTATGAGAAAAAACTTGATCTTCATCTATTATTTCCAGTCGATTTTCGCCAGTTATTATAACCCAATTTGTCCAATAAATCCTTTTGCCGCCCCGAAGGCTTCGCGACAACGCGTAACGCGGGCGTCGAATTGGATGATGCCAGTTCGATCCCCGCCGCCGCAAGCAAGGCTGGCCACTCAAATTTATCAGTTCCGGTGATCATACGGTCAATTACGGGAACGAGTTCGGGACGCGATCTCATTATATTCAAGATCGCCGTCGTACCGTCTGCACGGCTCATCCCGCTATGATGTTTTTGATATATCTCGGCAACGAGCGTGTCGGCGGAGATTTTGCCTTTCGACTTTTCGAGCAAAGCGAGATCGCAGACGAAAGCAGTGAGTATTCCGCGGGCATAGATCTGCGTTTCCGAGCCGTTCCAGCGATTGTTTGACGCGTCGATCAGCGAACGCCGCTGCGAGCCAAAATTGTCGATCGCTATCGCCTGCGAAAGCGTATTGAGATAGTCGTCAAATCTCAAACGGTTGACCGCAACGCCGAGTTTTAGCGACTGATACAACGCAAAGCCCTCGTAAAACCAATCGTAGCGACCGCTAAGATTCATGCCGTTTGGCATCCAGAGATGAAAAATCTCGTGCCTCAATTGCTCGTGCAGACGCTGCAAAGATTGCGACTTGAAAGGCGTATCCGACGAAGCGATCGTGACAGAACTGCCTCGGGTGTCCGCTTCCCAATTGCCCGGCGGAACGTCGCCGGCAAATTTGAATATCGTTATCTGCCTATTCTGTCCCGGTGATGAACCAAAGGTTCTTGTATAACCGCTGAAAACCTCTGCCGCCATCTTTGCGGCTTCGTCGTCGGAAAAATGCCATTCGCCGGAGATCAAAAGTTTTGTCGCACCGGCATTTACCTCACGCCAATTTTTACCGATGACAAATGACGCTTTTTCTACATTATCGACATCAAAAAAGCCACGAGTCGGCCGAGCCGTCGAGAACACTTTCCAGCCGTTGGGCAGATCGATCTTTACCCTCGCTGAGATCTTTTCGCCAATATTCTGGGGCATTAGATCATCGAGCATAAGCAATCCGACCTCGCCATTAACCCACGAAATATGGGCCGCCGCCGCACGCTGGCCGAGCGGTTTGAGGTCTACAAAATATCGAAAAAGTGAGATGTCGCCATCGGCGACGTACTCGCCCGCGGTAAAGCGTTTGTTTATTAGGGTTTTACCGTCGCGGTCAGCGAAACTGATATTTGAGACGCGCTCGGCCAGGTTTGTGATACCGGCGTATTCTGACATCAGCGATAGGTTTCGAGGATTTTTACGTGGGATATTTGAGACAAACCTTCCCTCGACCTCGACCGTTGTTGGAACATCGGGCAAGAACCGGATACGAACTTCGACATCCTGAGACCACGCATTTGTAAAGAATTGTAAAATCAGGAGGAAAACGGCCAATATCTGCAAAATCGCTCTGGTTTTTTTTGACATCGGCTGTAACGCGGCAATAGAATGGTTGTTTGCTATTAATAGGATAAGGGATTTTATGAGTCTTATCAAAATTATTATTTACGCGTTTGTTTTCGTGCTCGGCCTGCTATTTTTGGGTAGGTTCTTTTTCTAAAAAAGTGGCGAACGGACGAAATTATTATTATCAAAAATATAAATTGCGGCTGAGCCCGCAAGACTAAACGAATGCTATTAAGGCGGTCCTGCGACCGTCTTTTTTGATTTTATGAGCGAACTGCGAAAGATAAAGCGTGCTTTATTGAGCGTCTCGGACAAGAGCGGATTGGTCGAATTTGCTTCGGCACTTGTTGGCCACGGTGTTGAAATAGTCTCGACCGGCGGCACCGCCAAAGCACTGCGTGATGCGGGCCTGACCGTGATGGACGTGTCCGAAGTGACCGGATTTCCCGAAATGATGGACGGCCGCGTCAAGACTTTGCACCCGAAAATGCACGGAGCGTTTCTTGCTCTTCGCGACAACGACGAACACGTCGCGTCTATGACAGAACACGGCATCACGCCGATCGACATGGTCGTTGTTAACCTTTACCCATTCGAAGAAACCATTGCCAAAGACGGCGTATCGCTTGCGGACGCGGTCGAAAACATAGACATCGGCGGCCCGGCAATGATCCGCTCTGCATCAAAAAACTGGCGGGATGTTGCCGTAGTAACTGATGCCCGTTTATACGATGAGATCACCGACGAGCTAAATGAACACGATGGCTCGCTGTCGCTCGAAACACGCTCACGGCTCGCCGCACTCGCATATACACGCACCGCAGCTTACGATCTGGCGATCTCATCGTATCTGGCCAAGCAGCTTTCAAACGACGACCTCGAACGCCTCGAACCGCTCAATCCGTTGGGGCATTTGGCGTTTGTCGAGCTTGAGGACGATCCCGACTCCCATCCTTACGAAGGAGGGGTGGCAGACGCTTCGTCTGACCGGGTGGTTCTCTCCGAATACAAACTCATCGAACTCGCCAAAGTCACCGACCTCCGCTATGGCGAAAACCCGCATCAAAAAGCAGCTCTATATTCGACCGATGGCGGCGGCATTGCCGGTGCCGAACAGCTACACGGCAAAGAAATGTCGTTCAATAATTATGTCGATGCCGAAGCTGCGTGGAACCTCGTTCAGGACTTTGATGAGCGGGCGGTCGCGATCATCAAACACACAAACCCGTCCGGCGTCGGTACCGGCACGACCAACGGAGAGGCTTACAAACGTGCTCTCGCAACCGATCCGGTCTCGGCTTTTGGCGGCATCGTCGCATTTAATGCCAGAGTCGATGCTGATGTTGCCAAACACGTCATCGAGGTGTTTTCCGAAGTTATTGTTGCTCCTGACTACGACGACGCGGCTCTGGAGATATTCCGTTCTAAAAGGAATCTCCGCGTTTTGTCAGTAGCGTCGGCGTCAGCCGATGCGTCACTCGAATATAAGCAAATTTCCGGCGGCTTTCTCGTCCAGGACCAGGACACCCACCGTCTCAACGTCGCCGATCTCAACATCGTCACAGATCGACAGCCGACCGACACGGAACTTGCCGCAATGCAGTTAGCCTGGAAAGTTTGTAAACACGTTAAGTCAAACGCCATTGTCTTTGCTAACTGCAATCAAACGCTTGGTGTCGGTGCCGGACAGATGAACCGCGTTGATTCTGTGCGGATCGCGGCGATGCGTGCCGAGAGATTTGATCTCCCACTTAAAGGCTCGGTGCTCGCGTCTGATGCGTTCTTCCCGTTTCGCGATAATGTTGACGAAGCCGCAAGTTTTGGCGTCTCGGCGATCATCCAGCCCGGCGGTTCGATCAAGGACGAAGAATCTATCGCCGCTGCCAACGAACACAATATCGCCATGGCATTCACCGGCATTCGCCATTTCAAGCACTGACTCACTTAAATACCCTTGACAGCCGTTTTGCGTCGATGGTAAAACAAAGCCGTCCGATCATAATCTACGGGGCTTACCAAGTGGTTCGCGCTCAATACTCTTAAGGGGGAATCTGTATGTTTCGTTTCTTTCTGCTCGCCATCGCCGCCCTGGTTTTCTTACAGTCGGTAGAAGCCCAAAGTATTTCGGTTGGGAATAATGTTAATTCTATTGCGGTCGAGGCAGGAGAGGTTCAGTCCACCGTTGTACCGACGGGTAAGAAACCTGGTGCGTGCAAGGCGGGACGGTTTTTAGTTACGGTCGATCTGTTCCGCCCACCAACGACCGGCTTGGTCAAAGGCCGAGATCTCGACAATCTTTCGGGACCGGTCATTGAGGCGACCTTTGATAATGTACCGAACGCCGCAGACTATTCGTTCGTGACCAACGATCACGATCTCGTCACTCTGAGCAACGGCGATGTTTTATACATCACCGGTGCTGCATCAAAGCGGCCGCTATCGACGAGCCCGCCGTGGTTTGATAACACCTTCAGAGGTAATTTCGGACCGGGAGCAAGGTCGGTTGTATTGGTATGGCGTTCGACCGATTGCGGTAGCTCTTTTCAGTTTCTGTCGGAAATGGATCCGGCGGTAACGGGCGACGGGTTATGCGCTTTTCCGCAGTTTCGAAGGAACTTGGACAACTCCCTCATTAAACAAAAGCCCTATGACATGGGCGGTTCGGACGGCCAACTCGTTAAAGTTGACCTGACAAACGACCGCGTTTATCTCACATTTCAATGTGTCGGTTATTGGGATACGGGTGGGGTAAAGGGCAAAGGTAAGACGCCTGAACAGTTTGTGTTGAGCTCAATCGAGCCGCTAAACAGGAGCATGATCTTGGTCAGCAACAAGGGCAAAGACTGGAAATCTTTGGGCTATATTAATGTACCGGTTTGGCGCTTCGGCATAGTTCCGCGGGGCGAAGATTTCGATCTAGGATATTCAAACGTTATTGTGACGGCAAATGCAAATCCGACTGGAAAGTACTGGATCGATACGCAGGGGCTCCAAACAAGCGTGGGAAATTGGGGCTGGGAAAACGCCCAACTTTACACCGGTGACAAAACTGCTTTTCCGCGCAATGTTATCTATTCAAACATTGCTGCACATACCCTAACGGGTCGGATCGGATCATATGGCGACACGTTCATCGCATTTCCGGACTCCCCGTCAAAAGATCGACACGGCTACCGTTTGTTTTTTTATAGTCACAAAACAAATAAATTTGCCCAAGCCAACGCTATCCTGCCCGTTTCCACGGACCCGAACAGCTACGTGTTTCATTTAACGATGGTTGATGTTGGATCGGGTCCAGTTTTGCTTTACTGGTACGACGTCGACGCCACAACGCAGCAAGCGACCATTCGTGGACGATTTTTGATCTCATCCGCGTTGGGTGCAAATTCATATTCTGCGGACTTTGATATTTCAAAAACAGGCGGCAAAAGCCGTAGCTTTGATCTGGCTCAGGGTTTAGCCTATTGTTGTGACGGTGGAAAGGTCTTCTGGTACGGCGACTATTTTACGGCTGGCGGTATGGCAAAAGCCATGTTTTCCCCTGTCAAGGGCCCGTTAGGCGTCAACCTTTCGATACCGATCGGCACTAAATATTCGTATTACCCGGTTTGGGTTGAACCCGACAAAACCATCCGTTTTAACGAGGTTACTTACACCATTAGAACCGATTCGAATGAGCAGTCCGAGACCCCTCAAATTAAACTTTCGGAAAGAGCTTGGATGCCGGCCGGACCGCCGATCCAATTGGACAAGATCAAGCGAAATGTTCGTGAATTGGAGCAAATGACGGATTACGTAGTCCGTAGCCGCAAAGCCGAGCGCCGCTCCCGACGTATTCTGCGCTAACCAGGCAAAAAAACGGTTGACAAGATGTGGTGCAAGTGTTAAAACTATACGCAATTAGGACGACTGAAGGAACGCTCGACAGGTTTTATCTACTGGAAAAAACCCTAGGGCTTTTGTGCTTTTAATTCAAAAAGATTTTAGGAGAATTACCATGAAAAGACTTATTTCAGTTACTTTACTTGCTGCTGCCTCGCTGTGGATATCGGCGTGCGGCGGCCCGGCTGCAAACAATGCACCGGCAAATAACTCAAACGCCAACACCAAACCGACCGCTGCGGCACCGACCGTCGAGACGCTGTTCGAAATGGACAAGAAAGCCAACGACGCCTGGATCAAGGGCGACAAAGCATATTTCGAAGGCATGCTTTCAGATAAATTTGTCTCGTTCGAACGCGGACAGACAATGTCGCGTGCCGAGCTGCTCGGCATGATCGGTTCGATCAAGTGCGATGCTAAGAGCACCAATCTCGAGGATCCCAAAATGGCAAAGATCAACGATGATACTTACGCCATCACCTACAAAACCACTATCGACGGCACCTGCACCATGGACGGCAAAGCCGAAAAGATCCCGAGCCCAACCCGTGCGACGAGCATTTACGTACGTGACGGCGACAAGTGGAAAGGAGCTTTTCACGCGGAAACTCTGATTATCGATCCTAAGGCTGCCGCACCCGCACCGCCGCCTGCCGGGGAGAAAAAAGAAGAGCCTAAGAAAGACGAAGCCAAGAAAGAAGAACCCAAAAAGGATGACAAGGCTGCAGCAAACAGCAACGCTGCTCCGGCAGCACCGGCAAAACCGACGCCTTCGGCAAACACCGAGGCTCTGACCAAAGCCCACAACGCCGGTTGGGAGGCATTTAAGGCAAAAGACGCTAAATACTTTGAGGCTAATCTTGCCGCTGGATTTGCGTTCGTCGATCCGATCGGCGGCTATCACGCCACCAAAGCCGAGGCGATCAAAGGCTGGACCGAAACGATGAAATGCGAAGGCATCACCAAGGTCTCATTTGCCGATACGTTTTCGACCGCCCTATCACCCACGGTCGAGATCCTCACCGGTAAAGGCACCGCCGACGGCACCTGTGACGGGCAAAAGAACGGCCCGCTTTATCAGTCCGCCGTCTATGTAAAGGAAGGCGAAGCGTGGAAACTCGCCTTTATGTTCGAATCACCGGCAATGTAAACTGTCGCTGATCTAAATAATAAAGCCGCGATCTGTTAACCCAGACCGCGGCTTTTTTTATGGCATAAACGTTATGATATCGATCGCATTGCCATCGGTCGAGACAGAGATCATACCCCGCTCGCCGGTTGTCATCACCGTAGCACCGGCCGCTTTCCACCGTTCGACAACGTCATTGTGCGGATGGCCAAATGCCGACCTGCGGCCAATCGAAATGATGGCATATTTGGCTGTGACGGCATCGACAAACGGAGCCATCGATGATGTTCGGCTGCCGTGATGCGGAACCTTTATCAGATCGGCGTTGAGCGGAAAACCGCTATTTAGTAACTCCATTTCTGCCTGACGCTCGATATCGCCGGTTAGTAGAAATGTGCGGCTGCCGTACGTTATGCGTAAGACGATCGAATGGTTATTATCCGAAACAGAATCTTGATCTTCGCTAGCTTCCGGATATATCACCTCGACCATCACGTCACCAAAATTGAGACGGTCACCGCGAGCGACGATCTCGGTGGGGACACGTCGGCGTATTAATATCTCATTGAGGGCGATAAGGTCAGGATCATCGCTTGGCGTTCGGGCAAACGTCGCCGTGCCGATCCTAAAATTTTTCGCAACATCAGTTAGCCCCTGTATATGGTCAGCATCGGCGTGGGTCGCGAGGATCGCGTCGATGCGTGAGTAGCCTTTTGCCCACAGAACCTCAGACACGACCGATTCTCCGATGCCGCGAGTGTCACGTTCAAACGGCTCAGCGTCGTCGTCATTCTTTCGATAATCAAATCGTCCACCGCCATCGACAAGCAGCGTTTTGCCATCAGGAAAGGTGATCAAAGCTGCATCACCTTGCCCAACATCAAGAAAATCAATATGCACACGCCCGTCTGGCTTGGCTACGCTAAATGGATGAAAGACAATGATCGCGGTCAGAATAACCGTCGCCGCGATCAAGGGCACAAGAAAGCGACGACCCGCTAGTATCGATCCCGGTTTTAGATCATATGGTTTCCACCTGACAACCGCGAACGCGAGAAATATCAACGGGAGAAAATAGATGCCGTAAACGATGCGGCCAGTTTCGGTGTACGCCGGCAAGCGAAAACTCGCCCAGTCCATCATCGAAAACAGTTTCGGAACCGATAGCATCAACCAATTCATCACCTCAGCGACGGCAAAAAATGGCATTGCTAGCAGTGTCGAAATATGCCCGACCAATGCACCGATCACAGCCGCAAAACTCTCAACCGCAATAAATACGCTCACCCAGAGATTGAGCAAGATGGAAGCAACTGAGACGCGGTGAAAATAAACGACCGATAGCGGCAGCATACAGATCTGGACGATCAGCGAGATTACCAACCCTTCAAAAATATATCGCAGAATTTTCTGGATCGCATCACCGACACGTCCGGCAAAATATGGCGATTTGAAAATATTCGCGGACCAGATCTGCCGCTTTGATTCAACACTCCATTTCGCTTTGTTCCAATAGATCGTCTCGCAAAAACGACGCAGCCAATTTGGCACGTTCGGCGGAAAAGGCGTTGCGGCACTTGGCGACCAATTGCCTATGGACCGAAGATGCTCGATCAATGGATACGCAATAGCAACGATCGCCGCTACGCTGACAAATGTGAGTTGAAATGACGGATCGAGTAGCTCCGACGGCCGCCAAACAAGCAATACAAGGCCGCACAACCCGAGCGAATTTAGCAGCGTTCCGCGTCGATAAATGGCATAGCCAAACAGCAGAACCGTAAACATTATCGCCGCCCGCACAACCGGCACATCAGCCCCGACCGCAAGCGTATAACCCCACAAAATTGATGTCGTAATACCAAATTGCAGCCAACGATTTCGTGTGAACCATCGCAAAAAAACGAGCAGCAACCCGCCGATAAATGTGATATGCAGGCCCGAAATGACCAGAATATGAAACGTCCCGCCGTCGCGAAAAAGATCTGCCGTGTCTTTATCAAGGAAATATTTATCGCCGAGCAGGCTTGCGATCATAACACCCGCGGCGGGTTTGCTCAGCCCATTTCGGAGATCGTCGATGAGCACCGCTCGTTGGCCATACACCCACGCGAGCGGCAGAAATACGCTCTCATCGGCGATGTGCTCGACGAGCAGGCCACTTTTCAACGAACACGTCGCATCGATGCCAAGACGGTCGAGCATCTCGCGTTTTGGCAGCACACCGGGGTTTAGGTATTCGTCTTCCCGCTCCAAGTTGCACGCCGCACGGATTCGCGAGCCATATTTCAAATTTGAAATTTCAGATCCTAGATTGAGGGCCTGAGGCAAAAAGATCCTGACATTGCCCGATACGGTTTTGTCACTGCCCCGATATCTGAGAACCGCCGTTTTGAGTGTTAAGAACGAACCATCAACCGACGGTTCGGGGCGGCCAAGCAAGACACCTTCGACCTCGACGGGCGAACCGGAGCTGATATTTCCTGTGTCATAGAGCGTTTTTAGCCGCGTTTCGGTGTTTTGTCTCACCTCACACTGAAACAGAACCGCACCGGCTGAAACGAACACGAGCGAGATAAACGCGGTTGCGACAGCGGTCTTGCGAAACGCCAATGCGAGCGATACTGTTGTGATGCCGATCGGTAACAGCACCAATATCGCGACGGCGACGAACTTTGAAAACAAGATCCCGCATGCAAAACACACGGCGAGCCAGAGCATCGGGTGGCGGTTAAATGATGGTCGAGGGGCGTCCGTTTCCATCGGCGAGCGTTAGTCGGCGCGTAACATCGGTGATAGCTCAGCAAACCGCGTCTCGCTGATGCCGCGAATAAGCATCAGGTGTTCGACGCGGCGAAACGGGCCGTTGACGGTGCGAAACTCGACAATGGCTTCGGCGGTCTTACGGCCAATGTGGGGCAGGCGTTCGAGATCGGCGACGGTCGCGGTGTTGATGTTTATTGCTGTTGCGGAGGTTTGAGCGACGGAACGGTCGAATTCTACACGCGAGGAACACGCCGCCAGAACAAATACCGATAAAACGAAAAATAAAACGGGTCTATGCCATTTCATATCAAAATGTGCCGGAGGCACTACGGAAATTAGCCCGATGCGAAACGTCGGCGTCGCGTTGATTCGCGGGCAAGAATTCCCATCTTCAACCTCCCGCTACCGCAGGTGGTTCAGACTCCCGTCTCTCATCTCTAGTCTTCGCCAAGTGCACCTTCGCTAATGTCCTGCAGGTCTTCGTACGCTTTGGCGAGCACCGGACGGGCACGGGTCGAATTGTCCTGTTCGCCGATATAGCCTTCGCGGACCATGGCGTCGAGGATGGCGGCGGCACGGCTATAGCCGATTCGCAGGTGGCGTTGGAGAAGCGAGGTCGAACCGCGTTTTGCCTGGACGACGCATTTGAGAGCGTCGTGAAACAGCGGGTCGCGGCGTCCGGGCAGATCGCCGTCGTCCTCAAGCTCTTCTTGGCTCGTGGTGATCGCCTGGTTGTATTCGGGATTGCGTTGAGCCTTGATAAACTCGACGACGGCGTTGATCTCGGCCTCGTCAACAAACGCTCCGTGTACGCGGACGACCTGTGAATTTCCGGGCGGCAAAAACAGCATATCGCCCTGACCGAGCAATCCCTCAGCACCGTTTGCGTCGATGATCGTACGCGAATCTACCTTTGACGAGACGCGGAAACTAATACGCGACGGGAAATTTGCTTTGATAAGCCCGGTGATGACATCGACCGACGGACGCTGGGTCGCAAGCACCAGATGAATGCCGACGGCACGTGCCATCTGGGCGAGCCGCGTGATCGATTCCTCGACGTCTTTGCCGCTGACCATCATCAGATCCGCAAGCTCGTCGATGATGATGACGACGTACGGCAGCTTTTTGTAAGCGTCGCCGTTTTCGTCAAGACGCTCGTCGGCGATCCAGCCCGTGATCTTTTCGTTGTAACCCGCGATGTTTCGAACGCCAAACTGAGCGAGGTCTTTGTACCGGCGTTCCATCTCGCCGACGGCCCATTTTAGAGCAGTCGCCGCACGTTTCGGATCAGTAATGATCGGCACACTGAGGTGAGGAATGTCCGCGTAAAGCCCCAATTCCAAACGCTTTGGATCGACCATGATGAACTTAACTTCATCGGGCGTCGCCTTAAACAGGATCGACATTATCAGCGTATTTACGCCGACGGATTTACCCGCACCGGTCGCACCCGCGATCAGCAAATGCGGCATTTTGGCCAGATCGGCGACATAATTTGTGCCGTCGATGCCTTTGCCTAAGCCCAAAGCGAGCAACGAATGTTCGTTGCGAAACTGTGCCGATTCGATGACCTCACGCAGGTTGATGATCTCGCGTTTGCGGTTTGGCACCTCGATGCCGACGTGAGCTTTGCCCGGAATACGGTCGATGCGAACCGACTGTGCCTTTAACGCAAGCGATAGATCATCTACAAGGCCCGTGATACGCGAATACTTCACACCCGCTGCGGGTTTGAATTCATAGGTCGTCACGACCGGCCCCGAACTGTATCCGGCGACTTTGCCGGGCACGTTGAACTCAGTCGATTTTGTCTCGATAAGCTGGCCGGTGAGTTTTAGCTCGTCCTCTGCCTGAGCGACACGCGGAGCGACCGGGGTCAGCATCGAGGAATTTGGCAGCACATACTCGCCGTGTTTTAGGACGACCGGTTCATCGATCGGCTCCGGCTCATCCACAAACGGCGGCTCAAGTTCCTCGTCGATCTGCGTCTGATACGGATCCTCAGCCTCGACGGTCGGGATCGACGGCTCTTCGAACGAAGGCTCGCCCCGTCCGACGGCGGCTGCGGCTGCCATCGCCTCGATCTCATCGACCGAGATGGTCGGCGGCAGGCTCTCAGGCCCGCCATCGCGTTTCTCGCGGCGTTTGTCGGCACGTTTTTTGGCGGCATCAAGCGCGGGCGAATTATCGACCCGCCGCTTTTCACGCCACCCGTCTAGCCGGATCCGCAAGTTTTCCCAAGCGACATCAAAATGGCTCAAAAAGCCGCCGAGCGTGAAATTGGTAATTAGCAAAAACGAGCTGATAAATACCGCAACGAGCAAAATGCCCGCACCGATCCGGCTGATAAAATATGCGATTCCCTGTGCGGCCGCTTCGCCGACGATCGCACCGTAACCGCCAAAAAGCGTTGTCAGCCCGGCAAGCGAAATGACAAAAAAGATAAATCCCGCAACACGCAAAAATCGCGGCACGAGCGTGTTTGCCTGAAACACCCGCCAAGCGATCAGCCCAATGAGCAGCGGAAAAATGTACGCCGTCCAGCCAAATGTATTAAACAAAGCCGCCGCAATATTCGCACCGACCGGCCCGACCCAGTTGCTGTTTGAAGTTGCTCCGCCGCCGGTAGAAAACCAAGAGCGGTCGGCAGTGCTGCTCGTGACCAGCGACAGCAGGACGAGCAGCCCGAGAGCCGCAACGATGATCGCTACGACATCATTCCATATTGAATGTTTCGGAGCCTTGCCGCTTTTCTTTTTAAGCAAAGTGGTGCCGTCGGCGAGACAAAAATTAATGTCATCGTCCTTATAGACCTCGTTGCATGTTGGGCAGGTTTTCATTTTTACTATCAGCGGCCCTTCGTGTCAGTAGCCCGCACGTAAGTAAGGGCCACTCCGCATACATTCTACTCAATCGAACGAGGGAAGTTCACCGCCCTGTCCATTTACTACGTATTCGACGGCATCTTGTATATGCTTTTCCGTCCATAGATACCGTGTGCTGCCGTGTCGAGCCCAAGGCTTTGTGTCTTCGCTGATCCGATTTGCAGCTCTTAGAGCCTTTGTCGAATATGCCTTAAAACTATCCATCATCCGCTCGACCTTTCCGCCGTTATTAACAACCAAATGAGCGTGATTCGTCCGAACATTTAATGCAAATAAAAAATATCCCCGCACAGAACATACTTCTCGAATCGCATCGGTGACGAGTTTCCGATCGATTGCTTCAAGTTTGACGGGCGATCCCGCAAGATGGTCAGCATCAATCTGAGTCAGAATTGAACTTGGTTTGATCTTTGGCCCACCATAGATGTTTGAACCGCGTCTGCCGACCGAACCTCTTTCATCACCGTGCAGCCACGTCCCATAACATCGAAACGTGATCAAGTATGCTAACGGGATCGAACGCTCTTGGAATTCGATGTAATCTCGCTTCATTGACGCTAAGCTTGCCCTTACTTACGTGCGGGCTACCGACACGTTATGACACACTTTTCTTAAACATCAAAAATTCCTGAACAAACTCATCGATCTCGCCGTCCAGCACCGCATCGACATCGGACGTTTCGTGCTTGGTGCGTGTGTCTTTGACCAGACGGTACGGGTGCAGCACATAGTTGCGTATCTGCGAGCCAAACGAGATGTCCATCTTTCCGGCCTCGAGTTCGGCGGCACCTTCGCGGCGTTTTTCGAGTTCAAGCTCGTAAAGTTTTGACCGCAGGACCTGCATCGCGACGGCGCGGTTTTGGATCTGCGACCGCTGATTTTGACACGTTACCACAATATTGGTCGGAATATGCGTAATTCTTACGGCGCTGTCGGTCACGTTGACATGCTGGCCACCAGCACCGGACGAGCGATAGGTGTCAATGCGGAGGTCTTTGTCGTCAATATTGACCTCGATATTTTCATCGATCTCTGGGCTTACAAACATCGACGCGAAGCTAGTTTCGCGGCTGCCGCCCGAATTGAACGGCGAAATTCGAACTAACCGATGTACGCCTGCTTCGGCGGCGAGCAATCCATATGCGTAATCGCCCTCGATACGAAATGTCGCTGATTTGATGCCGGCCTCGCTCCCCGATTGTTCATCGAGTATCTCCGCCTTAAAACCTTTCTTCTCCGCCCAACGCAGGTACATCCGCAGCAGCATCTGGCAAAAATCCTGAGCGTCGGTGCCGCCCGCACCTGATTGCAGCGAACAGATCGCGTTGTTAGCATCAGTCTCGCCCGACAGCAGCGATTGGACCTCAGCAGCGGCGACCTCACGTTCTAAACGTTCGATCAGCGTCTCAAGTTCCTTGGCAGAATCGGCGTCCTCGGCGGCAAATTCGAACAGCACCTCGGCATCCGACACGCCCGTCTCAAAACGCTTTTGCTGATCGAGCGCTTTTTCGATGCGGCTGCGCATCTGCACGACCTTTTGAGCCGATTCCTGATCGTCCCAAAAACCGGGTGCGGAGATGAGTTTTTCCGATTCGTCGAGTTCTAACTGTTTTGCAGGCGCGTCAAAGATACCTCCCAAGTTGGGTAACTTTTTCTTTTAGGAGTGTGAATTTTGTTTGAAGTTCTGTGAGTTCCATTTCAACTATATTTCACCACATAGATACATAGAACACATAGAAAGAGACTAAAATATCTTCCCCTATGTGTCCTATGTTCCTATGTGGTTGATCTTTTCCTCAGACTCATCGCCAGCATCCCGAGCGTCACGACCGTGCACAGCCAGGCGAACCAGTCTCCATATTTTACATAAAATGTCTGCAAACCGTCGCTTTTTGAGACCGACCAGACGCGGGTGGCTTCGGTGTAGGTCGGTGCGGGGTCGATGACCTGGCCGTCTTCGGTGATGTAGGCCGTGACGCCGACGTTTGTTACTCGAAGAACCGGGCGGTTAGTTTCGACGGCACGGAAAACTGCATTTGCGAGATGCTGCCGCAGCACCGGCGTCGGGCCGAGATAGCCGTCGTTGGTCATTTCGATCAGCACATCGGCACCGTTTCGAACATATTCGCGGGACAGCTGGCCAAAATGCGATTCGAAACAGATCATCACGCCCGCTTTGGCATCGCCCACCGGCAAGATATCGTATTCGCGGCCGTATGAAAAATTACCGACAAACCCCGGCAAGATACCGTCAAGCGGCGACGGCACGGCTTCGCCAAACGGCAGCAGGAATATTTTGTCGTACTGCGCCGCTTCGCGGCCGTCAGGCCCGACCATCACCGCCGAGTTAAAATATTTGCCGTTCGCCACGTCCGGCTCAGCGGAGTTGAACAACACGCTCACATTATTTCGCCGCGCAAAAGCCCCGACAAACTGCTGAAACTCACGGTCGTCGTTGTACATAAAGTTCATAGGCGACTCGGGCAGGACGACAAGAGTTTGAAAATTAGCTGATAGCTGTCGGCTGTTAGCTGTCAAATTTTCTTTAAACTTTTTGATCTCATTTTTCGCAAGATCAAATTGCCGCTGTCGAAGTTGTTCGAGTTTGGTGTAATCTAGCCCATCCATCGGAACGTTTGCTTGAATCGCAACTACCCGTGAAGTTGCGGTCGGATCATTCTTAATTAGTTCAGACCCGGATGGCAAAGAATCGATTCCACTAGAAAGAAGGAAGGCAATGAGAAAAAGGACGGTCGGTTCGGCTAAATGAATCGCTATCGACTTAAAATCACGTTCTGCAACTAACGATTGCGAAAACCTAAACGAAGCGACATTAAAAATGCCGACGGTAAAGCTAGTGAGCAACACACCGCCAATGCTTGCGTACCATTGCAGAAATTCGCCAGCCTGTGAATACCCGATCGCGGTCCAATTATTACCCGTCAGCCAGTAGCGCAGAAATTCGGTAAATACCCAAACGAACGGAGCGGCGAGGAATGCCTTGGAACCTAATCGGCGGATCAATACGGCGAGCAGTGCGGCAAAAAGGGCGGGAAATATTCCCACGGCCATGCTCACAACGAGCATCAGGAAATACGCGAGTGGCCACGGGAATGCTGCGTAATGGATAGGTGCGTAGGTCAGCCACCAGCATGTGCCGAAAAAGAACGCGGTGCCAAATATCCATCCCGTGATGAAACACGCCGCGACGCTGTCCTTTTGCCGCTCGACCGCCCACATCAGCGGCACGAGTGCGAACCAGGCGAGAAACCAGTATTCGAAATCCGGAAACGCGAGTATCAGCAGCCCCGCCGCAACGAGCGCGAGCACGGCGTTTTGCCACGCGGGTAATATATTTCTGATCGAGGGCAGTTTCACCCGCTTAGATTAACATCTTGACTAGAGGGTAAGCATCCTTGCTTGCCCGCTTCGACAAGCAGGGATGCTTGTCGCTCCATTCAAACTGACGACATAATCGGTCAAAACGACAAATTGCGTCATTGCATTGTGACAGATTATGTCAGTCTGCATATTAACGGGTCCCCGTCAGGTCATATTGCACGAAAGCGTCGCCCGGCGTTTGTCCAAAAGCATTCAGATTGAATGAGATCAGGTCAATGTTAGCCAAAGCCCAATAAAACACGGTTTAAAAGAGGAAAGTCCGGCCTTTTAAGACCGGACTCGAAAGGAAGGACAACTGGAGGAACGCTCGGAAGGTGTAAGAGCACAGTGGCGTACCGCGCTCTGAGTAGTGATGGCGGCGGGGTCTTGTGTCTTGTGGACTCAAGCTAGCCACTGCTTACTAAGCACGTAGCGTGCCACAGAATCAGTTGAGAGTGGAAAGTGGAGAGTGGAGAGTGGAAGAAAAATGAAAAAGCCTGTGTTTACAGGCTAATTCTATAAAAATAATTTTGGAATAACGATCAGGTTAGACGTAAAGGTATGTAAAGCGGGTGTCGCGACTGACGTTTTGCGCTATTTTGAGCAGCGTTCTGACAGTCTTTGTAACGCTGCGGCGTCGGCATTGTCTTTATCGATCTCGGTCGCGGACGCGGCGTAGTTTTTTGCCTGCATACAGTCGCCTTTTTCGACATAGATCTTACCTAGCTCGACGTGAGCGTCGATCAGCTTGTTATCCCAAAAGATCGATGTTTTGAACTGACTGATCGCCTGGTCTTTGTCACCGCGGCGCAGGCTGATCTTGCCGAGAAGCAGATAGCTCTCGGCAGACATCGGTTCGCTGGCGAGCACGCGGCGGAGCGTTGCCATCGCCTCATCGTCCTGGCCCGCCTTTAACTGTGTGCGAGCCTGAGCGAGTAGTGTGTCAGTCTCATTGAGCTGCGGGGCTGTGGTTGTCGTGTGGCGGCGGCTGAGAACGACGGCGACAAAATCTTTTCGTACCGGCTGCTCGACACGCAGAGGGATGTCCGGGATCTTTTGCGTTTTTGCCCAATCGGTCTCGAGCTTTGCAAAGCGGTTATTAGCCGTCAGTAAAAGCTGCGCCTGATTTTTCTGTGTCGCGGCGGACGGATCTTTTAGAGCTTCTAGAGCCTTAGACAATAGATAATACGCCTCACCGTCGCGCGGATTGAGCACGATCGCCGAGCGAAACTGTTCCGCCGACTCGGTCATATTCCCCATTAGAAATAAGGCCACCGCGTAGTTAAATCTGATATTTACATTGTCGGGTGACGAATCGACCGCCTTTTTCAAAAAGCCGATGCCGTCGGTGAGCTGAGCGGCGGCCTTTGCCGGGTTTTTCTTTTCGGCACGGGAGCCTTGCACCGAGATCGCACCCAGAGCGTTATAGACGGTCGTCAATCTCAGATCGTCCGCGAGCGGCTGCAGCGTCGCAAGCGCCGATTCGAAATTGCCCTGCTGCAAAAACAACAGCCCGATGTAAAACGAAGCCTCGGCAAAACTCTCGTCGCTGCATTGTGCCGGTTTCTTATCGGCCTTTGCCTTGTCGCGGCATTTTTGATTTGAGCTAATGACGCGTTCGAACGAGTTGATCGCGTCATTTCCCTTTCGCTGGCTGAGGTATAAATGCCCGAGTTCAAGCTCGGCCTCGGCGTATGTGCCGTCGGGCGTCGCTTCGGAATAAAGTCGTGATGCATTCTTAAAGAAATTTTCGCGTGACGCCGGTGTCGTAGTCAGCAGGCCTTTTATATATGCCTCAAACGCACGGGCCGGTACTTTATTAGCGGCCTCGATAAGCTGATTTTGCGAAAACGGCAGCGATTTGTCGCGTTGATAAAGTATTTGATAGGCGATCTGGCCCTGTATCGTTTGCAGGTTGCTGAGTGCGTCGTTGACGCTGATATCGCGGGTGATCTGTTTGCCGTCGATGACCTCGCTCATAAAGCGGCCTTCGCTAACGCGGACGATCTTGGCTGACACATTGATGGTCGCGGCCGTGTCCGCACCTGCCGGGACGATGTTGTAACGCCCGGAAATAAGCAGCGTCGCCTGTGATTCGCGAGCGAGCTTGAGCGAAGTCGCAAGGCTCGGCAGCGTCGTCAGCGGGATCCGCAGACGCTGTTGGATGAGTTTACGCTCTTCGTTCGAGATGACATTTAGCGTGGGAACTTTCAACAGATCGGAAAGCGAATCGGCAAAACTCTCGCCAACCCAGTTAAACTCCGCTTTGCCCGAGGTATTTTCAAACGGCAGCACGATCACGACATCAGTTCCGCTTTGCGGCGTCTGAGCGAGGCCGCTAAACGTCAAAAACACCGTGACGGCGAAAATATAGAGGCATTTCTTGAGCATTTTGTTCCCCAAATAAAAAATTCGCTTGCCGAGCGAGCGAATTTAATACAACTAATATGATGCAGTTTTGCCTGTAAAAGATGGTATCCGGTACGGGATTTGAACCCGTGTTGCCGCCGTGAAAGGGCGGTGTCCTAACCCCTAGACGAACCGGACACAAACGTTTCGCCTGCCCGCAAGCGAACGATAAGAATATCGGACGACAATTTTGTTGTCAAATTTGAAAACAAAACGGTATTCCGACAGAATGTTTTGTACACCACAATGTTTCTTTTATCTCGCCCTACTAATGACCAAATCGACTCATTCCTTCGTGGATGTGAAGGTGATTCATTTTCTTATACAGAGGTCGGAGCGTCTAAAAATGAGCTTCCGCAAGGCTATCACATCGACCACAATCGGATCCTGCTTGGATATGAAAGCGATACTTGGGAACACGCCAAACAAGCGATCCGCGACTGGAAGATGTTCGAGGTCGATGGGATAGAGCTTTGCTTTCCCGACACGCCGATCGATGCAGGGCGAAACGTCGCCCCGCTGGCAAAGCATCTTGGTTTCTATTCCCTAAACGCTTGCCGGATCGTATATGTCATTGACGAGCCAAACCGGTTTGGCTTTGCATACGGCACGCTGAGCGAGCATGCCGAAAAGGGCGAGGAACGGTTCACCGTCGAGTTTTGCCCGGAGACACAAGAGGTTTGGTATGAAGTGGTAGCTTTCTCGCGACCGGCCAGCCTTCTTGTTAAGCTTGGTTACCCGTATTCCCGCTACCGGCAGAAACAGTTTTCGTCCGGATCTAAGGCAGCGATGCTTAGGGCGGTCGGCAGTGACAGATGATAAAGTAAGACGAACACTTTATGAAAAGAGTCTTTTTGATCGACGCGATGTCGCATGTGTACCGTGCTTTTTTTGCTCCGATGGGCATGAAACAGGATGCGATGCACAACAGCAAGGGCCAGGTCACACAGGCCGTGTTTGTCTTTACAAATATGCTGCGCAAGCTGCTCAACGACGAAAAGCCTGAGTATATCGCCGCCGTTTGGGACACGTCGGTGCCGACTTTTCGCCACGATTCGTTTGCGGATTACAAAGCGAACCGTGCAGCGATGCCGGATGATCTGGCGGTTCAGATACCTTATATTGTTCGTGTTTGCGAGGTTTTGGGCATTCCGATACTCAAAATGGACGGTTACGAGGCCGACGATATTATCGGCACGTTTGCCAAAGAATGTATCCGCCGCGAGATGCAGGCCGTGATCGTGTCGAACGACAAAGACCTGTGCCAACTCGTCTCTGACCCGTATGTGGTTGCGATGCGGCAAAACTCTAATAATTTCAAACGCAAGGTGCCCGTGCCGCCGATCGAGTGGTGCGACGAAGCGTGGGTCAAAAACAAATTTGGCGTGCCGCCCGACAAGATCATCGATCTGCTCGGCCTGATGGGCGACTCGGTCGACAACATCCCCGGTGCTCCCGGCATCGGCGAAAAAGGTGCGTTAAAACTCGTGCTCGAATACGGCTCCGCCCTCGGTGCGATGGAGCGAGCCGACGAGATCTCGCACAAAACCTATCGCGAGAGCCTGCAAAATAATCAGGACATCATCAAACAATCGCTCGAACTTGCGACCGTCCATTGCGAGGTGCCGATGGAGATCGACATCGATGCGCTAAAGCTGGGTGCTCCCGACCGGCAAAAGGCGTACGAGCTCTTTCGAGAACTGGAATTCAAGAATCTGACCAACGAATTCGCGGGGCCCGGAATGGTCTCCATGGCTGCGAAACCGGCGGCATCATCATCAGCGACGCCGGCATCCGGCGGGCTGTTTGACACACAGCCAACCGCTACGACGTCCGCCGTTACGACAAAATACGAGGTCATCCAGGACCGCCAGGCTCTCGACAAGCTCATTCGCCGTCTATTCGAAGTCGACAGCTGGAGCTATCTCGTCAACGACGCGAACACCAACGAAAAGGCGAGCTGCTACGGCAAATACGCTCCGCTCGGCGTTGGCATCGGGCTCGGTAACGGTGAGGCGTTTTACATCGACCTCGCAAATTTCGAAGGCGGTGTTGACGCTGCAAAAGGCCCGCTGAAGGACATCCTGACCAACGCTTTTCTTGAGAAATCCGCCTACGACGAAAAGCGAAACCTCGGCCCGCTGCTCGCGCTCGGCATTCGCCCTGAGGCGGTCAAAGACGACATCCTGATCGCCGCTTATCTGCTCGAATCGACGCGATCGGCGTATCCGATAGATTTTCTCGCGCAGATTTACGCCGATACTGACGCGGCGTTTGCCGTGCCTGAGGGCTGGGATGAGGCGGCGTTTCGCACGGCGGAAAATGCTGATTTTATCTCACGGCTTGCGCCGATCCTGAGAGAAAAGATCCGCGAGAACGGCCTCGAAAAAGTTTATGCCGAGATCGAGCTGCCGCTGATACCGATACTTGCAGACATCGAGCTGACGGGTATGAAAGTCGATGGCGAGAGCCTGACGACGTTTGCCGAATTTATCCGCAAAGAGCTGCAAACTTTGCAAGACAGGATCTATGGCATCGCCGGACGCGAGTTTAATATCGGTTCGCCAAAGCAGGTCGGTGAGATATTTGGCGAGCTAAATATCGAGACGGGCCGCAAAACCGCGACCGGACAGATCTCGACGAGCCACGACGTGCTGGTCGAGCTGGCGGAAAACTACGAGATCGCCCAACACATCATCGATTACCGCGAACTGGATAAACTCCGTGCGACCTACGCGGATGCGCTGCCAAGAATGATCGCCGACGACGGACGTATTCACGGTGCGCTTAACCAAGCGGTCGCCGCGACAGGACGCCTCTCGTCCACCGAACCAAACCTGCAAAACATCCCCGTCCGGACCGAGCTCGGCCAGCGTATCCGCAAAGCCTTTATCCCGGAAAAGGGCAACAAACTGATCTCGGCGGATTACTCTCAGCTCGAACTCCGCATCCTCGCGCACATCACGCAGGACGCCAATATGCTGGCGGCGTTCAAAAATAACGAGGACATCCACTCGCAGACGGCAAAACTCGTGTTCGGTGCAAAGGATGAAAAGGAACTCAAGGAAAAGCGGCGTCTTGCTAAGATCGTCAATTTTGGCATCGCCTACGCGGTCGAGGCGTTTGGCCTGTCGCAGCGTGTCGGCATTTCGCGCACCGAGGCAAAACAGGTGATCGCCGATTATTTCGCGACGTACAAAGGCATCCGCGAATACATGGACCGCACGCCCGAAGAGGCGCGTCGGCAGGGCTACATCGCGTCGCTATTTGGCCGCCGCCGATACTTCCCTTCGATCAACGACCGCAACTTTGCCGTCCGCTCGCGGGCCGAACGCGAGTCGATCAATATGCCTATTCAGGGCACCGCCAGCGACATCGTCAAGATCGCGATGATCCGCGTCGCCGACGCTCTAAAACGCGAAAAGCTCGCGACCAAGATGATAATGCAGGTGCACGACGAACTGCTCTTCGAAGCTCCCGAATCCGAGATCGACGCCGCCATCGCCCTCATAAAACGCGAAATGGAATCCGCCGCAACCCTCGACGTCCCCCTAGTCGTCGAAGCCGGCGTCGGCGACAACTGGATGAGTGCGAAATAAGGAGTTTTAGCCACGAATGACACGAATAGCACGAATTATTTTTTTGATCGTCCTGGCGGCAACGCCGATGATCGCTCAGAGCGACCACGGAAACATTCCACCTGCGTGGCAGACGACAGCTGAAAAGAGCGATTACAAGAAAACTTCGACGTATGCTGAGGCGGTGGCGTTTGCAAAGCGGTTGGACGCGGCTTCGCCGTTGATCGTTTATAAGAGCTACGGCAAGAGCGGCGAGGGGCGTGATATGCCTTTGTTGATCGCGGCGACGGGCGGGGCGTTTACGCCGGAGATCGCTCGCAGACAGGGCAAGGCGGTCGTGCTGATCCAGGCGGGCATTCACGCGGGCGAGATCGACGGCAAAGACGCGGGGCTCGCGCTGCTCAGGGACATCGCGATCACTAGGACCCGCACGGATCTGTTAAAGGACGTGGTCATCCTGTTTGAGGTTATTTATAACGTGGACGGGCATGAAAACTCGAACCCTTACATGCGGATCAATCAGAACGGCCCGGACGAGATGGGCTTTCGTGCAAACGCCTCAAATCTCAATCTCAACCGCGATTATATGAAGGCCGACGCACCCGAAACGCGTGCGTGGCTCGGGCTGTGGAACCAGTGGCGGCCGGATGTGTTTATCGATTGCCACGTCACGGACGGAGCGGATTTTCAGTACAACTTGACTTACGAATACGCCCATTTTCAAGAAGTTTCGCCTTCGATCAAAAACTGGATGGACGAGCATTTTGACGGCAAAGTCGTGCCAAAGGTGCAGAAAGAGGGCAATCTGCTGACGCATTACGTCGAGTTTGCGGGCCGCGAGATCACGAGCGGGATAGCGACGTTTATCGCAACACCCAGATACGCGACTGGCTATACGCCGCTGCGAAACCGCGCCGGATTGCTGATCGAAACGCACGTTTACAAGCCGTACAAGTCGCGTGTGCGCGGGACGTATGACACGCTCCGTTATTTTGTCGAAGAGATAGGTGCGGCCAAGGCTTCGCTGCAAGCCGCAAACGCCATCGCCGACACGCAAACCGTCGAGCGTGGCAAAACCTACGACGACAAACGCACCGTTCCGCTGCGGCTCGATGTGACTGACAAAGCGACGGAGATACCGTTCAAAGGACTCGACTACAAGATCGACGATTCGCCTATTTCCGGCGGCAAACGGCTCGTCTACGGCACGACGCCAAAAGATTACACGATCAAAAAGTTTGACGAGGGCCGTGTGACGGCTAGCGTCGCACCGCCGCTTGGGTATATTATCCCGCCGCAATATGTAGACGTGATCGACGTGCTAAAGCTGCACGGAATAAAATTCACGACGCTCAAAAAGCCGATGACGCTCGACGTCGAAAGCTATAAATTGACCGAGCCAAAATGGGCGACGAATTCATTTGAAAACCGCATCACGCTTGCGTGCAAGCCGGTCCCGATCAAAGAAAAACGCACCTACGCCGCCGGTTCTGTGATCGTTTCGCTCGATCAGGACACGGCAAATGTCGCCGTCCACCTGCTCGAACCCGCCGGGCCGGATTCGTTCGTTTATTGGGGATTTTTCAACTCGGTCTTCGAGCAAAAAGAGTACGGCGAGAGCTATCAGATCGAAAAACTTGCGATAAAAATGCTCGCCGAAGATTCGAAGCTGAAAGCGGAGTTTGAAACGCGTTTGAAAGACGACGCATTTGCCAAAAACCCACGTGCGAGACTCAATTTCTTTTACGAACGCTCACCGTATTACCTAAATCAAAAGGTCGGGATCTATCCTGTCGGGCGCATCACTATGCTGCTTCGCTAAACCATGTCACAACGCTCAAATTATGCTTGGGTCATCGTCGCGGTCTCGACGCTCGCTCTCATTGTGAGCAACGGGCTTGCGATCGGCGGGCTGCCGCCTTTTTATAAGCCGATGCGCGAGGAGTTTTTGGCGACGGGGGCGGTTGATGCCGGAGTTGCGGAAACGTTTATTGCCAACGGGGCGAACATCACCTTTTTGATGTCCGGCTTATTTTCGCTGCTTGGCGGTTGGCTGGTGACGCGGTTTCGGCTGTTGCCGATGATGGTTTTCGGCTGCTGTTTGTTAGGCGGCGGGTCGATCTTGCTAGCCACATCAGATTCCGTCTCGCAGTTTTATTTAGCGCGGTTCTTGATGGGGGCGTCGCTCGGATTTATTGGGGTCGCTCCGTGCATCGTACTCGTTTCGCGGTGGTTTGAGACGGGACGCGGCATGGCGTTGGGCATTTTGTTGACCGGTACGAGCATCGGCGGCGCGGTCGTCCCTCTCATAGCCGCACCGCTGATCGCACAATCCGGCTGGCGAACCGCACTGATGATCGTCAGCCTGCTCATCTGGCTCGTGCTGCTGCCGCTGATATTGTTGTTTGTTCGCGAACCGTCTGCAGCGACGATCTCAGATGGTGAAACGCCAGCACTGTCAGGAAAAACCCTTGGCGAGGCCCTGCGGTCGCGAGTTTTTTGGGCAATAGCGGCATGCGGTGCGTTGCTGTTTTACCCGATCTTTGTGACGACGCAGCAATTCATTCTTTACCTGCAAACGCCAAGGATCGGCATAACTCCTGAACGGGCGGCTTATGCTCAATCACTCCTTTTCACGGTTGGCATCGGCGGCAGATTTCTTGCAGGTACGCTTAGCGACAGGTTTGGCTCCGTCAAGGTTTTGATCACCTGTGCCGGCCTGATGTTTGCCGCGTCGCTCGTGTTGCTCGATCTCAACGCCGCAAATGCTCTCCTTTTTCTATTGCCCTTTGCTGTCGGTTATGGAGGGACGTTTGTGCTGCTGCAGCGTCTGACGGTCGATACTTTTGGCCAGCGTGAATCTGCAAAGATCCTCGGTGCCCTGACGATGATCGAAGTCATCGGGGCCGCTGTCGGCGGACGTGTAACCGGATATCTAGCGGATAAAGCGGGGGGAGATTATACGACCGCGTTTTACGGCGTGACGATCACCGCCGCGGCCGCTTTTGTCGCAACCCTCGCGATCCACGCGTTAAATAGAAAAAGGCCCGACGATACAGCGACGAGCCTTTGATATTGGTGGAGACGAGGAGGATCGAACTCCCGACCTCTGCATTGCGAACGCAGCGCTCTGCCAAACTGAGCTACATCCCCAAATTGTAAAAAGCTTGGTCCACTTTGGTCCACTTTGGTCCACTTTGGTCCACTTTGGTCCACTTTGATCCACTTTGGTCCACTTTGGTCCACCTTGGTCCGGACCGGACCAAACTATTGCACGCCCGCCGGCAATAACGACCCCTTAGGATCAGCGACATACGCGTATCCGTCTTCGATCTTGCCGATCATACCGTGAAAGCTGATGTTCTCACCCGACACAACGACAACGACATCGCCGGGGCTGCTCTGCTTTTCATCTATCGGAAACTTAATGATCGTCGCGTTGCCGTTTTCCGAAGCGACGACTTCGTATTCAAATGTCTCGGTATTAAAACTGTGCGTCTGACAAAATGCTACTTCCATAAAGATATTTAACCACGAAATACACGAAAGACACTAAACCGAGAGATCGACTGTGATGGCGTCATGGTCGGATAACGGAAAGCCCTCGGCATCGATGAGTTCGCCGACGGTCTGCGGCGAGGTTCCGTCGGCTAGTTTCATGCCTTTTGCGGTGAACCAATCGAGCCGGGCCGAGACCTTGCCGCCGACGCGGCCCGCTGCCCAAAAAATAAACGGGAAACACCATTCCGGCACCCAATCACGCAAATTGGCATTTTTCTCGATGCTCCCGACATCGTAATGCAGCGTTCCTTTGCCGATATTATTAAAATCGCGGAAATTGTAGCCGCGCGTTTCAAGCTCAGCAAACAGACGTTTTTCGAAAAAGCGTTCGGGATGCGGTAGATGATTTAGCGCGACATTTTTTGGCCCCATCGCTACGCGGCGAAAGTAACCCAAGATCGCCCGCGTTCCGCTCTGCGAGTTAAATCCCGTCGTATTCCAATCGCCGCCGATCAGCACGGGTAGCGGCGGCAGAGTGTCGAGATGATCGAGAATTATCTTGATCTGCATGTGCCGATGTGCCCGCGAACAATGCGCATCGAGGTGAACCGTGACGGCCCGAAATGTGCCCGCCGGATGCTCAATATCGGCAAAAAGGGCACGCAGACTGCCCAGACGCTTTTCCTTGCCCCACATCTTGTCTTTGCCGTTTGGCAGCGGGATCGAGTGGATATTATGCATCGGATGCGGTGAAAACATCGCCAGCCCGTGGATCGAACATGTATTCTCGCCCTCGACCTCGACTTCGACGCCGTTTCCTTTTTGCAAGGCAATGTACACGGTCGTGAAGGCGTAGTTGAGCTTTAATTCGCGCGCGATCTCTTGTGCGACATTACGATTACCGCTGCGTGCCATACCGTGATCGAGTTCGGTCAGCAGCAACAGGTCTTTGTCTTTTAATTGTTCGTGCTTTTTGAGGGCGTCAACGATCCCAGCAAAACGGATGCCACGTTCGAGGTTCCATGCGAGGGCTTTTATCTTGTCGGAACCACCCGCTAACGCAGGTGGTTCTGACAGTTCCTCGACGGCAACTGCGGTCAAAATACGCTCGACCTCGGGGCGGATCTTTGCGTAAACCTCCGACGCCTCCATCTCCGGCGTCGATTCAAACTTTAACAACTCAGGAAAATACTGATTTAGATCGTGGTCGTGGATCGATGGCGGACCCGTTTGTGTCGTATCTTGCGTTCCCATAAAAAGATTTAGGATACGCTACTGCCGCCAAGAAAGAGAAATCGCATTAGTCATCGTACCGTTCCTTAACAGGAGCAACAGCCAAAAAATCGCTTGTAATGCGTTCGGTGTAGATGCCGAGCAACTCGTCGATCCTCTCTCGCGTCGTTGAGTGAAATATCATGCCGACGTGCTTTGGTTTATTGACCTTATAGACGATCTCGGCGTCGTCGTAGCGCGACGTATCGGGCTCATCGGTGTTTGCAAGAGCAAGAGTTATCCCGGCAAAATCTTTGCGGAGTTTTGGCAAAGCGTACGGCGTTTCGGCGGTCTCGGTCTCAAGTTTTCCCCATTCACGCCACAGATTAAAGCCGCAGGCGTGTTCGAGTACGTTGGCGATGTAAGCTCCGCCCACACGACAGGCGACCTCAAGCAGATACAGCTTCCCATCAGCTTCGCTTTGTAAAAATTCGGCGTGTGTCACACCCCGCTCATACTTAAAAGCCTTGAGCAGTTCGACGTTGAGCTTTTCCAGTGCCTTACGTTCTTTTGAACCATACGGCACGATCGACGATGTGAACACGCCGCCGTAATGCGAAACCTCAAACGGAGTCGTTCCATACTGGCTTACGCCGCAAGCCGCGACCTTGCCGCCGACAACCACCGAATCGACATGAAAAACACGGCCCTTGATAAAGCGTTCGATCAGAAACTGCGATGGATGGTCACGCCAGTTGTTTCGGTTATCGAGGTCGGTCAGCACGTTCCAAACCTCGTCGGCCGTCTCGCATTTACGTATGCCAAACGCCGACACTTCATGTCGCGGCTTTACGATCCACGGTGCCGTAACCTCGGACAAAAATTTGTTTATCTCCTCGGCATTAAAAGCTCCGGTGAATTGCGGACACGGAATCCCCGCCGCCGAAGCAATTCCCCGCATCGTCAGCTTGTCGCGAAACCTGAGCGCCTGTGAGCGGCTCATGCCGGGCAGATTCAAATGTTCGCGTGCCATCGCGGCGGTCAGGACGTCAAATTCGTCCAGCCCGACGACATTATCTATCGGCCTAGAACCGGCAACATTTGTCACCGTACGAACATAATCGCCCGGAAACGCATCATCCTCGACAGTTTTCGCGTCATTGATCGCTGTCCAAGCCCACGGCGAATCAAGCAGCTTTTTTCGCGTGACAAGCGTGACGTGCCAACCGGCGTTTTGAGCTTCTTCGAGAAACTCGTTGCCCTTATGTTCGCTGGCGATACAGACGATGTGTTTCTTCATAGTTGATCTTGCCGAGGCCCGCGCGTAAGCAGGGGCGTGATCCGAACGTTGGATGTTACGCCCTTACTTACGTGCGGGCTTCTGCACCGGCAATTTTCCTTTGAATGAAAAGAATGGCACAATTTAGCAATTGAGACAACAAAAATGCGATGTTTATCGTAGGAATTGGTTGAGCTAAGTACTGTTTTTATGGAAAATTTTGATCTTGTAAATCTACTCAGCAATCTAATTCCTTACATCGTCGTGCTATTGCTCGCGATCTCGTGTCACGAAGCCGGACACGCCTGGATGTCTTGGAAATACGGCGACGACACGGCTTATATGCTTGGGCGCGTCACGATAAATCCAGTCGCACACACCGATCCTATCGGCACTCTGCTGATACCGATCGCGAGCTTTGTATTAACTTTTACGACAGGGGCCATTGTGCCACTGATAGGCTGGGGCAAACCCACGCCTGTCAATCCGCGAAACTGGACAAAATATAAACAGGCAAATGTAATGGTATCCATCGCCGGCATCGGGGCGAATCTGATTCTTGCGACCATCGGTTTCGTGATATTCAAAACACTTCTGGAAACTAATGTAATCGCCTCATTCAATCAAAAGGATGGGATGATCGGAGTCGCGGTGATTTTTCTCAAAAATTTGATCTTTCTTAACGTCTCGCTCGCGGTTTTCAACCTGCTCCCTTTTCCGCCGCTTGACGGCAGCAAGGTCTTACAGACATTTTTGCCCGCGAGTTTTAACCCGATATTTGACCTGCTCGAACAGTATGGCTTTCTGATATTGGTGCTTCTCGTTTATATGGGTGTGATCGGACTTGTAATGTACCCATTCTTTATTTTGGTCAGGTATCTGCTCGTCACTCCTTGGTTTTGATAGATGAAAAAACGTATTTTTAGCGGCGCTCAGCCGACAGGCGAGCTTCATATCGGTAATTATCTTGGTGCACTTAAAAATTGGGTCGCGCTGCAGGACGAGTACGAGTCGTTTTACTGTATCGTCAATCTCCACGCCATCACGCTGCCGCAAGACCCCAAAGTCTTACGTCAAAAAACGCTCGATCTCGCCCGCATATATTTAGCCGCAGGCGTCGATCCTGAAAAATGCACAATATTTATCCAATCCGACGTCCCCGAACACGCTGAGCTAACCTGGGTTCTCTCTTGTCAGTCCCGAATGGGTGAACTTGAGCGGATGACACAGTTTAAGGACAAGGGAAAAGGTAACACCGAACGAGCCGGAGTCGGTCTATTTACATATCCTGTTCTGATGGCCGCGGACATCTTGCTGTATCAAACCGATCTTGTGCCTATCGGACAGGATCAGAAACAGCATCTTGAATTGACCCGCGATCTGGCGGAGAGGTTTAACCGTGATTTTGGCGAGACATTTAAGGTGCCCGAGCCGTTTATCCCGCCGGTTGGGGCTAAGATAATGTCTTTGCAGGACCCGGCGAAAAAGATGTCGAAATCGGACGAGAATCTGAACGGCTCGATCTTTTTGCTCGATGACGCCGACACGATCACCAAGAAAATAAAACGCGCCGTCACCGACAGCGGCACCGATATCAACTTTGACGAGACACGTCCAGCGATCAAAAACCTGCTAACGATCTATCAGCTTTTGAGCGGCAAATCCGCAGACGAGTGCGTCGAACATTTCGCCGGTTCCGGCTACGGCGATTTCAAAGGCCAGCTCGCCGAAACAGTCGTCGAGTTCCTCCGCCCTTTCCAAGACCGCATAAAAGAGTACGACGACGCCTCGCTCGACGCTATTCTCAAGAGCGGAGCGGAAAAAGCGCGGACGATCGCTTCGGAGACATTACAAGACGTTTATAAAAAAACAGGTATCAAGTGATGAAAATTACCGTTTACGAAAAACCAACCTGCACGACGTGCCGCAATCTGAACAAGCTGTTTATTGAGAACGGTATTGATTGGGAAAAGGTCAATTATTTTATCGAGCCTTTTACGGAAAGTAAGCTGACGGCTTTGCTGAAAAAGACCGGAATGCGGCCTTTTGACGTACTTCGGCGTGGCGAGCCTGATTATAAACTCGCGGGCATCGACAAAGATTCGAGCGACAACGACGTGATCGCAGCAATGGTCAAGTATCCCGCGATCATCCAGCGGCCTATTGTTGAGGTCGGTGACAAAGCGGTGTTGGCACGACCGATCGAAAAGGCTTTGGAGTTGTTAAAGGGTTGATCCGTGATGAGATCATTACTTACATTATCTCTTTTTTGTACGGCGATGCTTTTGACATCGTGCGATATGCGCAGCGGCACCGCAAAAGAGGAGATGGAAAAATTTTCCGGTACGCCAACTCCCATGCCTTCGCCAACGGCAGCCGAAAAACCGATCAACCCGGCGGATGTGGTTCAGATCGATACAAGTTTGGAGGGCGAGACCATTGGAATTAACGGCGACCAGCAGAAAAAGACCATCGCCTGTACGAAATTTAATAATGTGATGATCAATGGCGATGGCTCGGTCGCGACGATAACCGGCGTATGCAGAAAGATAATGTTTAATGGCTACGGAAATCAGATCACGGCTGATGCGGCGACCGAGGTCGTATTTAATGGTAGTCAAAATACGTTGACCTATTCGCGGTTTGCAAATGGAAAGCGGCCCATCGTAACGCAGAATCGCCCCGACAATACGGTCGAGCATATTCAGGCAAAGACCTCCGATCAAAAGAAATCAAAATGAGCTATACAAACGGAAACGGTAACGGGCACGCCCCAAAACCTAAAAATGTGCTTGGCGGCACGCTTGAGAGCTGCTGTACCAATCCGATGACCGGTTTTTATCGCGACGGATATTGCCGCACCGGCATTGATGACACCGGCCGTCACACGGTCTGCATCCGTGCGACCGATGATTTTCTGGCGTTTTCAAAAGCGGCGGGCAATGACCTTTCGACCCCGATGCCGCAGTATGCGTTTCCGGGGCTAAAACACGGAGATAAATGGTGTCTCTGTATGCTCCGCTGGCGTGAGGCCCTCGACGCCGGAATGGCGCCGCAGGTCTATCTGGCGGCGACACACGAAGCGGCGTTGACCGTGGTAAGTCTGGATGACCTAAAACGTCACGCCGTTGATGGAGAGGACTTTGATTGAAAAGGACGAACAATTTAGCTTTGATTTTCATAAGGAAACTGCCGAGATAATGTCCGGCGGGACGGACGAGCTGAAAATTAAGCTTGGCGAATTTGCCGGGCCGCTCGACCTGTTGCTGTATCTCATCCGGCAAGAGCAGGCCGACATTTTTGATATCCCGATCGCCCGCATCACCGAAAAATATCTCGAATATATCCGCATGATGAAGCGGCTCGACATAGCAGTCGCGGCTGATTTTCTCGTAATGGCCGCGCAGCTTATCGAGATCAAATCGAAAATGCTGCTGCCACGCGACCCGGCTCTGGCAGCGGATGAAGAGGAAATGGAAGATCCTCGTCAGGAGCTGGTGGACAGACTACTCGAATATGAGAAGTTCAAAACCGCCGCCGGCATGCTGCACGAACGTTCGACCATCGAATCAGCTATTTTCCCCCGCGGCCCGATCGAGTCGGACGAAAATAACGCCGAGATAGACGCTTCGGTTTTTGACCTGCTGACGGTTTTTCAAAAGATCGTTGCCCGTCACGTTGACGAGGTCAAGATGGAGATCCAGCGCGAAGAGATCTCGCTCGCCGACATGATAAAAAATCTCAAAGCAAGGATATTTGAGATCGGCGAGGTCAATCTTTTAGAGTTTTTCGATGAAATGCACTCTCGCCGCGAACTCGTCACGGCATTTATCGCAGTGCTCGAGATCGTTCGTGCCGAAACAGTAAAGTTAGTCCAAAACAAGACATTTGGCGATATTATTTTGAGGAAAGCCGTTTAACAGGATGGACAGGATAGTCAGGATGTAGATTGCATTATCCTGCCCATCCTGTATATCCTGTTTAATCATTTCTATGAGCGAGACGACCGAAGAAAAGATAACAAGAACGCCGACCGAGCTTGTCGCGATCGTCGAAGCATTGATATTTGTCGCGGACGAGCCGATCTCGACGCGCTCGCTCGCCGATGTTTTAGAAGAAGAAAAAGACAGCATCCAAGCCGCCATCGAACAGCTACAGTCTGAATATGAAGGCCGCGACAGCGGCTTACAGATCCGCGAGATCGCGGGCGGCTGGCAATTAGGAACGCGTACCGAATATCACGAAGAAGTCCGCAAATTCCTAAAAACACGGCCTAACGCAAAGCTTTCGCTCGCTTCGTTAGAAACGCTTGCTGTCATCGCTTACAAACAGCCCGTGACCGTGCCCGAGATACTTGAGATCCGAGGCGTCCAATCCGCATCCGCAATTAAGACCCTACTCGACCGCCGCCTGATCGTCGCCAAAGGCCGCAAGGAAGCCGTCGGCCGCCCGATGCAATACGGTACCTCAAAAGATTTTCTAGTGCAGTTCGGGCTAAAAGATCTAACAGAATTGCCAAGCATCGAAGACTTCGAGGATCTCGTACAGTAATTCAAACAGGGTATCCAGGATCGGCAGGATGGGCGCCAGATTATCTAAGGCGCCTTATCCTGCTATCCTGTCCATCCTGTTAGAATAATCATTATGCAGGAAAGACTACAAAAACTGATCGCCCAAGCAGGGCTTGCCTCACGACGGGCGGCAGAGCAGATGATCCTCGCGGGTGATGTGTCGGTCAACGGCGAGATCGTGACCGAGCTTGGGACCAAGGCTGACCCGGAAAAAGACCATATTAAGGTTCGCGGCAAACTCATCAACGCAAAGATCAGCGGGCGGCAGAATTATTATGTTCTGCTCAACAAACCAAAAGGCTACCTCTCAAGCGCAGCCGACCCTGAGGGCCGCAAACTTGTGACCGATCTGGTCAAGGGCAAAGGCAAACTGCACCCCGTCGGGCGGCTCGATTACAACACCGAGGGGCTGATCATCCTCACCAACGATGGCAACTTTACAAATCATGTAGCAAGTTCTAAGGCGATACCAAAGGTCTATGAAGTAAAGGTCAAGGGTTTGCCGAACAGCAACGCCATCAATAAGCTGCGGCGTGGCCTCTTGCTTGAGGACGGATACAAAACGGCTCCGGCTGAGATAAAAGATCTAAAACCGACCGACAAAAACGGGTGGTACGAGGTGACGCTTTACGAGGGGCACAATCAGCAGATCCGCAAGATGTTTGACGCGGTCGGAAACTCCGTCGTCAAACTGCGCCGAATAAAGATCGGCACGGTCTCTGACCCGTATCTAAAATCAGGACAGTCGCGCGAACTGACTGCCGAAGAGGTTGCATCGCTGACAAGCGCAGTCCCGAGAAACCCGGCAAAACCTAACGCATCAAAAGGCGGTGGACGACCAGCAAACAAGCGTCCTGGACGACCTTGATGCCAGCCGCCGCAAGCGTCTCGGCAACCTCGTCATTCCGTATTCCAAGCTGAAACCAAACCGCTTTGGGCCGTATTGCAAGGATTTCCTCTGTATGTTTGGGAACGTCTTCGCTGCGTCGAAAGACGTTGAGCAGATCGATCTCGCCGGGTATCTCTTTCAGATCTCGATACACAGGCTTGCCCATAATTTCAGTAACATCAGGGTAATAGACCGGAACCGGAATGATCTCGTAACCCGCATCAGCCAGATATTTTGGCACGTAAAACGCGGGCTGATCGGCGTGTGACTCAGGCTTGATGCCCAAAACAGCGATCGTTCTAGTTTGCTGGAGCAGATCCTTGATCTGTGCATCCGTAGTAAGTAGGTTGTCCTGCAGGTTCATATCCTAATTGTACTTCACTCCTATTTTCAGATTGAAGTTTAACAGGATGCTCAGGATCAACAGGATTAGATAAGGTCTTATCCTAACAATCCTGTACACCCTGTTAGAAATTCCTCCGGAAATTTGCCTAAAACAATATGTTATGTCAGTATAATCATTTGTTATACATACAATTATGAACTTTGAATTGAGCGAAGAGCAGCAACAGATCAAATACAGCATCCGAGAATTTGCCGAGAGCGAGATCCGTCCGAATGTGATGGAGTGGGATGAATCCCAGCATTTTCCTGAGGAGCTGCGGCCAAAACTGGCCGAGCTCGGCCTGCTGGGCATTTTGTTTCCCGAGGAATACGGCGGAGCCGCGATGGGCTATGTCGAATATGCGACGATCATCGAGGAACTCGGCCGCGTGTGCGGTTCGGTCGGCCTGTCGGTCGCTGCGCACAATTCGCTTTGCTCAAACCACCTATTTATGTTTGGCAGCGAGGAGCAAAAGCAGAAATACCTAGTACCGCTCGTGACGGGCGAGTCTTTTGGCGCGTGGGGCTTGACCGAATCACAAGCCGGATCGGATTCTGCCGGAACGCGGACAAATGCCGTTCGTACGGATGACGGATGGAAAGTGAACGGTTCGAAAAACTTTATCACCCACGCCATCGCGTGCAACACGCTCGTCGCCGTCGCCGTCACCGACAAAGAAAAAGGCAATCGCGGCATCTCGGCGTTTATCTTTGACAAATCGATGGATGGATTTCGTTCAGATAAGAAAGAGAACAAGCTGGGGATGCGTGCGTCAGAGACCGCATCAGTCGTTTTTGAGGATTGCATGGTGCCGGACGAAAACCGGCTCGGCAACGAGGGCGAGGGCTTCTTACAATGTATGCAAGTGCTCGATGGCGGTCGCATCTCGATCGCGGCATTGTCTGTCGGCATTGCTCAGGGAGCGTACGAAGCCGCCGTAAAGTACGCGAAAGAGCGGCAGCAATTTAATAAACCGATCGCAGATTTTCAGGCGATCCAGTTCAAACTCGCCGATATGGCTACTCAGATCGAGTGTGCCAGATTATTAACTCTGCAAGCCGCCGCAACTAAGGATGCAGGAAAGCCCGTTACGCAAAGATCGGCGATGGCAAAGCTTTATGCGTCCGAAACGGCCGTTCGCGTGTCCGAAGAGTCGATCCAGATCCACGGCGGTTACGGCTATACGAAAGATTATCCGGCCGAAAAGTACTGGCGCGACTCAAAACTCTGCACCATCGGCGAAGGCACGAGCGAGATACAACGGATCGTCATTGCGAAAAATCTTTTGAAAGCGATCTAGGCCGATGTTTCATGTTGCATTTATGAAACATTTGGGCTATGCTCTTGTTCTAAATTCAAAATAAGGAGATCTAAAGAAATGAGTACAAGTACCGCACCGAGCGCCGGCCGTCTGGCAACCGCATTTTTGGCTGAGTTAGAAAATGAGGCAAAGGTTACCCGTCAATGTCTGGAGCGGGTCCCGGCCGATAAATTTGACTGGAAACCACACGAAAAATCAATGACGATGGGCCGCTTGGCCGTTCATTGTGCCGAGATGTTTGGCTGGACAAAAGAGACGCTTCGCCAAGACGTTCTCGATTTTGCTACCGCTGATTTTAAGCCTTTCGAACCAACATCGACCGAAGAATTGCTCGCATTTTTTGACGACCACATCGCCAAAGCAAAGATCATCCTCGGCGAAACGCCCGACGAGACCTTCTTTACCGATTGGACGATGCGAAATGGCGAGCAGGTCTATCTGACGATGCCAAAAGTCGCCGTGATGCGATCGTTTGTGATGAATCACATCATCCATCATCGCGGGCAGTTGTCGGTCTATCTTCGCCTCAACGACATCCCGGTGCCGTCAATATACGGCCCATCAGCCGACGAAGGCCAAATGTAATCTTGTCAGTAGCCCACACGTAAGTAAGGGCGTGACACGCAATTTAAAGGCGGGCCTCGGCTCGCCTTTTTTGATTTGCTTTAAAGAATGAGAAAATAAATCAATGTCAGATGCTAGTCTGTTAGAAAAACTATTTCAAGGCGACCCGCGTTCCGTCGCGCGTGCGATCACCAAGATCGAGAGCGGCAGCGAAGGTGCGGCAGAGCTGATGAAAGCCGTCTTTCCGCGTACCGGAAATGCGGTGGTTATTGGTATCACGGGTGCTCCGGGTGCGGGAAAATCTTCACTCGTCGATAAGCTCGCTCTGTATTACAGAGATCGAGGTGAAAAGGTGGGCATCGTTTGTATTGATCCGTCGAGCCCGTTTTCGGGTGGCGCGATATTGGGCGACCGCATCAGGATGGCGACGCTGGGGCTGGATAAAAATGTCTTTATCCGCTCGATGGCGACTCGCGGCAATCTCGGTGGGCTATCGCGGGCGACGGTCGATGCGGTGTCGATACTTGATGCCGCGGGGTTTGATAAGGTGATAGTCGAAACTGTCGGTGTCGGTCAGGACGAGGTTGAGATCGTCAAGACGGCGGATGTTTCTGTCGTCGTGCTCGTGCCCGGCATGGGCGACGATATCCAGGCGATCAAGGCCGGGATAATGGAGATCGGCGATGTTTTTGTCATTAACAAAGCCGACCGCGAAGGCGTTATTCGGACGCAAAAAGAGCTCGAAGCTCTGCTCGCTCTCGCTCATCGTCCCGATATGTGGATGCCGCCAATCGTGAAAACCATCGCTACCGAAACCAAAGGTATCGAGGACCTGTCAGCCGCGATAACCGGCTATTTTGACTTTCAAAAAGCCGAGACCGGCGGCATGGTGCGAAAAACCGCCATCGCCCGCTGGCGCCTGACGGAATTAGTACAGGAACGGCTGCTGTCGGATCTGATGAGTAAGAATGGAACAAGTGAAAAGCTTGAGAAACTTGCGGCTCAAATTGCGGGAAAAGAGGTCGATCCTTACACTGCGGTCGAAGAGATTATTGCAGAAGCCCGCACGAAGTAAGGGCGTTACATCCAACTTGATTGTTAGGCCCTTAGTTCGTGCGGCCTTTCGCCCAAGCGGCGGCAGATGAAAATAATATGAAGATAAACCACTTGGGCATCGCAACAAACGGCATTGATGAGGCACTTAAATTTTGGTCCGACGCATTGGGGCTCGAAAATGTTCACACTGAGGTCGTCGAGGATCAAAAGGTCCGCGTCGCGATGCTGCCAATTGGCGAGAGCCGCTTCGAATTACTCGAACCAACGAGCGAAGATTCACCAATCAGCAAATTTCTCGAAAAACGCGGCGGCGGCATTCACCATATCGCCGTTGAGGTCGATGACATCGAGGCAAGCCTCGCGCAGCTAAAAGCAAAAGGGATGCGGCTGATCGACGAATCTCCGCGTATCGGTGCCGAGGGTTGTCTTGTCGCGTTCGTCCACCCTGCGGCGACTAACGGCGTACTACTCGAACTCGTCCAGACCAACGAATAGTCGATTTTCATTAGCTGATATCTGCGCTTTTTGGTATTATAGCCGTTTGGCAAATATCTAGATTTTTCTATTAGTGAGGACTCATACATTGAGCAATTTAACAAAAGCATTGATCCTGATCGTCGCGATACTCGCGATAGGCGTCGGTCTGGTAGTTTGGAAGAAAAAGGTCGGCGGACACACGGCGTCGTTTAACTCGATCAGCCGCGAAGAGATCGAGATGCTGCTGGCTGATGTCGCAAAGACCAATCCGATGATCCTGAAAAAGCTCGCCGAGGATCCGGAAATGAAAAAGCAGCAGATCGAGAATCTGAAACAGCTGCTTGCGTTCGCCAGCCAGGCACAGCGCGACGGATTGGCAAATACGCCGACGAATATTCAGGAAATGGACAACGTCCGCTCTGAGATCATCGCCGTCAACTATGACCGCGAGATCAACAAGGACAAAGGCCCGATGCCCGCGTTCGGTTTTATTACCGAGGACCAGACCAAAGCGTATTGGGCCGAGGACGAGCAGCCAAAATCCGGCCCTAGCTTTATGGAGCGTATCGGATTTGGCGGTGAGAAAGAAACACGCACCCATCAGGCAGAGTTTGACGATTTTCTCAATGCTAAGATCGAGATCTTGAAATCCGGCAATCCGGAAATGAAGGACCGCGAGATCAGCGAAGAGGAAAAGACACAGGCCCGCGATATCTTTGCAAAGATCCGTATTTACAAAGCTGAATACAATACAAAGCTAGCCGCCGGTGAACTCGCCAAAGATTTCGTTGCTCGTACGAACCTGCAGGTTAAATTGCAGCAGGCACAGTTCCTAGCGCGTCTTTTCTCAGAAAAAGCTACCGAAAAGACCAAAGTGACCGACGAAGAGGTCGACGCGTACATCAAAGCTCACCCCGAATTTGATCCTGCTACGAAAAAGGCAACTGCACAAGGCATACTTGATCGTGCAAAAGCGGGTGAGGATTTCGCAAAGCTCGCAAACGAATTTTCACAGGATCCGGGTAATAAACCGCCGGGTGGCGAGCCGCAGGGCGGACTTTATAAAGATGTGCCAAAGGGCCGCATGGTCGCTCCATTCGAAACGGCAGCACTGGCTTTGGAACCGGGACAGATCGCACCTGAGCTGGTCGAAACCGACTTTGGGTTTCACATCATCAAGCTCGAACGTAAACTCGGGCCTAGCACGACCAAACCAGCCGCAACCGCTCCGGGACAACCGCCTGCACCAACCGGCGATACGTATGACGCTCGTCACATCTTGATCTCGACCGGCTTTAAGGACCCGGACAATCCGACCGCCCGCGAGGCTCCAGTCAAGGATTATGTCCGTAACAAACTGGAAACCGAAAAAGAGAAAAAGCTGATCGACGAGATCGTCGCGGCTAATAATATTTCGGTTCCGACGGATTTCACCGTGCCTGAGGTGACCGAAGAACAACTCCAGCAGATGCGCCAAAAACAGCAATCTCAGGGAATGCCTCCGGGAGCCCAGATGCAGCCTGGTGCAAATCCGGAAGTAAAACCGGACGCTAAGAAACCGGATCCGAAAAAGCCGGCAGCTAAGAAATAGACGGTTAACCGCCCATTAGTTACCTAATTGGTATTTAACAGGATAGACAGGATAAACAGGATGGAGTTGGCCTCTTATCCTAAACATCATGTCTATCCTGTTTGAATTGCTACTCAACATATGGAACAAGTGAAAATTGGAATCATCGGCGGCAGCGGTTTGTATCAGATGCCGGAGCTCGAAAATGTGCGGGAAATTCCCGTTGAAACGCCGTTTGGCTCGCCGTCGGATGCGTTTATCGTAGGCGAATTGGATGGAGTGACGGTCGCGTTTTTGCCTCGTCACGCTCGCGGGCATAAATTTACGCCAAGCGAGCTTCCCTTTCGGGCGAACATCTACGCGATGAAGATGCTCGGCGTCGAATACATCTTGTCGGTATCTGCTGTCGGCAGTTTGCAGGAGCAATACGCCCCGACTGATTTTGTGATCCCCGATCAGTTCTTTGATAGGACCAGAGCGAGAGCACACGAATCGACGTTCTTTGGCGACGGCATCGTCGGCCACGTTACGTTCGCACATCCTGTGTGCAACGAGCTCGGCGACATTCTCGAAGCCTCGTGCAACACCGTCGGCGTCAAAACGCATCGCGGCGGTTCGTACGTCTGTATGGAGGGCCCGGCGTTCTCGACCAAGGCCGAATCGAACGTCTATCGCCAGTGGGGTATGGACATCATCGGCATGACAAATCTGCAAGAGGCAAAGCTCGCCCGCGAAGCCGAGATCGCCTACGCCACGCTCGCCCTCGTCACCGATTACGATTGCTGGTACGAAGGCCACGACGACGTCACCGCCGAAATGGTCATCGAAACCCTCGGTAAAAACGTCCGCAACGCCCAGCTCGTCATGAAAGACGCCGTCCGCCGCGTCGCCGACAAACAAACGCCGAACCAGTTCGCCGACGCGATAAAGAATGCTATCTTTACCCCGCCCTCAAGCTGGCCCGCTGAAACTGCGAAAAAGCTTGACGCGATCATTGGGAAGTATAAGTAGTTTGTAGTCCCGCCTTTAGGCGGCATCCTGTCGCCAACGGCGACAAATATTAAAGCCTAGGGTGTAATGAGCAAAGCGAATGAAACCCTAGGTACGGAGTAAAACAGATCTCCGCTCCCTGAAAGGGAGCAACCTGATGTTCGTCCCCTTCAGGGACGTTACGGCACAACATCTTTACCTAGGGATCCGCTCATTTCATTCGCTTCTCCCTAGGCTATATATGTTTGTCGCCGTCGGCGACGCGGGCAAACGAATACCGTCCAAAACACATCTATTATAGAGAATGAGAAACTACCTTTTAATCCTAATCTCCATCATTACGATCTTTGGCTCTACGGCCTTCGCCCAGCGCAATGTTACGCCGGCCATCGACCGCGATCCTATTATGGAAGCGGACGCAAAGCACAATCTCGATGTAGCCTGGAATTACTATTCGCTCAAAAAGGCGTACAAAGCGACCTTGATGCGGTTCGAAGAGACGTTTGCGGCGTATCCTGATTTCTCAAAGATCGACGAGTTCCTGTTTATCGGCGGCATGAGCAGCTATTACCTGTCCGAGGGCAAGGGCAAGCAGCCGGTCGATATGAAGAATGAAAAGGATAAGGAAAAATTCACCCCCGAAAAGCTGCGTGAGAGTGCCAAGATGTATCTCACAATGCTCGTCGAAAAATACCCGAGCAGCAAATATGTCGCTGAAGCTAAAAAGACCCTCTTGCTTCTCAATGTCGAAAAGTAGAAATTTAACAGGATGGACAGGATATTCAGGATAAAAAACAGATCCTGCCTATCCTGTTTATCCTGTTAGAAATTGCCTAAGCAATGAATCTCAACCAAGTCACGATCTACAGCCACCTCACCATCGAGACGGTAGAGTTTTTTGAAAAGCTTGGACTCAAGCGGATCGTCGATTCCCTGCCGCGATATGCGCGGCTTGAGTGTCCCGACGGCGAAGCGACGCTGTCGGTCAACGAGTTTCCCGAACACACGCCGATCAACAACATCGGCCTCTATTTCGAATGCGAAAACCTTGACGAAGAGGTCGCCCGCCTCAAATCTCTCGGCATCACATTTACCCAAGACCCGACCGATCAGGCCTGGCTCTGGCGTCAAGCCTACACGCACGATCCCAACGGCAACAAGATCTGTCTCTTTCGTGCCGGCGAAAATCGCAAAAACCCGCCTTGGCGGGTAAACTAGGCACATGCCTAACCCATTCGCACAAATAGCTTTTACCGACAGCGTAAAAAAAGCGCAGGAGCATTACGGTGTTCGACGTGCCAACGAACGGCTGGAGAACATCGACCGGCTCGACGAGATTACCCGCAACGAAGCTCAATTTATCGGCGAACGCGACGGATTTTACATGGCGACGGTCGGTGAGCAAGGCCAGCCGTATGTTCAGTTTCGCGGCGGGCCAAAGGGTTTCCTCAAAGTGCTTGACGAAAAGACGCTCGGCTATGCGGACTTTCGCGGCAATCTCCAATACATCTCGGTCGGCAACTTACAGATAAACAACAAAGCCGCCCTGTTTCTGATGGACTATCCAAATCAGTCGCGGCTCAAGATATTTGCGGAGATCGAGATCATCGACGCCGCTCACGATCCAGCCCTAATCAAACGCCTCACGATGCCCGATTACTCGGCAAAGATCGAGCGGGCGATGGTCCTCCACGTCACCGCCTACGACTGGAACTGCCCGCAGCACATCACGCCGCGATTCACCCTCGCTGAGATCGAAGCCGGAACGCAGCCCCTCCGCGACCGCATTGCAGAACTCGAGGCCGAGATCAAAGCCCTGAATACCCGAGCCCGCTAGTGCTGGAGGGAACGCCGTCAGTACTGGAGGGAACGCCGTCAATACTGGAGGGAACGCCGTCAATACTGGAGGGAACGCCGCGAGTGGTAGAGGGAACGCCGCTAGCACTAGAGGGAATGCCGTCAGTACTCAGGGAGCCGCCGTCAGTACTCAGGGAGCCGCCGTCAGTACTCAGGGAGCCGCCCTCAGCGTTCAGGGGAACGCCCGCAGGCTCTGGCACATCGCAAAATACCGCGTCGGCGTGTAAAATAAGAGTTTTCGTAATTCTATTTTCGGAGATCCTTTTAATACATGTCATTAACAGTAGTTGGTTCGGTTGCGTTTGATGCTTTGGAGACGCCTTTTGGGCAGCGGGAGCGTGTCCTTGGCGGGGCGGCGACGCATTTTGGTTTGTCGGCATCGTTTTTTACACGGGTGAACGCGGTCGGCGTGGTCGGCGGCGATTTTGGCGACGAAGAGTGGGCCGTTTTTAAGCGTCACAACATCAACACCGACGATGTACAGATCGTGCCCGACGGCAAAACGTTCTTTTGGAAAGGGCGTTACGATTACGATATGAACACGGCCCACACGCTCGACACGCAGCTGAATGTGTTTGAGACGTTTGAGCCAAAGCTGAGCGATAATTCGCAAAGTGCCGATTTCCTGTTCCTCGCAAACATCCTGCCGATGCTGCAAAAACAGGTCCGCGAACAGATGCCGAACGCAAAGTTTGTCGCGATGGACACGATGAATTTTTGGATCACGTCGATGAAAGACGCCCTGATCGAGACCATCAAGGTCGTCGATTGCATCATCATCACCGACGCCGAGGCGAGACAACTGACCGACGAGACGAGCATCCACGTCGCCGCCCGCAAGATCATGGAGATCGGCCCCAAAGCCGTCGTTATCAAACGCGGCGAATACGGCGCGACGCTGTTTACCAAGGACGGCTACTTTGCGGTGCCGGCGTACCCGCTCGAGAGCGTTTTTGACCCGACCGGTGCGGGCGACACGTTCGCGGGGGGATTTATGGGCTATCTCGCCGCACACAAAGAGGTGACCGACGCGACGCTTCGCCGTGCGATGGTCTATGGTTCGGTAATGGCGTCGTTCAACGTCGAAAAGTTTGGCACCGAACGTGTCGATGCATTGGAGTATAGTGAGATCAACGAGCGTTTCAAGGCGTTCAAGACAATGACGCACTTTGATGATATTCCGTTTGAGCGGGCAGTAAATGCGTAAGCTCTCGCTCTTATGAATTGCCTCCAGCTTTAGCTGGAGGTTAGAGCATTTATATGTTTGGGGCTTTAGCCCAATTCGGCTAAAGCCAATTGTTTTTTTTTGAATCTGTCCACTAGCTAAAGCTAGTGGCAATTCATTTTCAAGTCGCAGAATGGACAAGAAACCCGCAAATCCGCTCGCCCGTTTCGACCGGCGAAAGACAAACTATCCACTGCTGATCGCGGCGATAGTGCTTGTCGCTATTTTGATTGGCGGAGCGGTGGTGTCTGCTCGGGCCGAGGCGATGCTCATCGCGGGGCTGTTTGTCGCGGCGGCGGCGGTGTTTTTGCTTGTCGCTTTGCTTGATATCGCAAATACGCGGCGGATCGCGGCGACCGACGACCGGCGGTTTATCCGTTGGGACGCGGCGATGCCGGACATTCAGCGGCAAAATGTAAATGTCGAGGTCCGTGAACTCGCACGTGTCCTTGGCGTCGGCCACGATCAGCTGCCTGATCTATTGTCGGCGTACATCGTCGCTGAGGATCTTGCGTTGCGGCAGATACAGCAAGAGGAAAACCTGCCTTTGATGCGGCACGTACAGATCGGCGGCACGCCGTTTGACGGCATTTTAGTTGATCAGGACCTCATCACGTGCATCGAAGTCTCGTTTCTCGTCGTACCGGACGTGCGTCAGGACCGCATCGAATCTATATTAAAGAAGATACAGCTCGCGAAAAAGAACCTCGCCGAGATGAAAAGCCGCCTGCGGCTGCGGCTGATGCTGGTGCTCGTCACACAGCTTTCCGCCGCCGAAGAAGAGCAGCTTCGCGGTGTGCTGATCACACGGCGTTTTACGGACACGCCCGTCGATATCGACATCAGGTTGCTGGATTTTGAGATGCTGCAGAAGGTTTACGTATCAGAGTGAAAAAGTGAAAAGGTGTAAAAGGGGAAAAGTTAGGACGATATTCGACGCTTTTTCACTTTTTCCCTCGTACCCTTTTCCCCATTTAATCTTATGTTAAAAGACAAAGTAGGAATAATTTTTGGCGTTGCGAACAAGCGTTCGATCGCTTGGGCTTGTGCGCGGGCATGCGGTGCTCAGGGTGCCAAGATGGCGTTTACTTATCAAGCCGACCGGCTTAAGGAAAACGTCGAGGAACTGGCCGCAACACTCGACGATTCGATCGTTGTGCCGTGCGATGTCACCGATCAGGCGACGGTCGATGCAGCGTTTGGGGCGGTGCGGCAGAAATACGGCCGGCTTGATTTTATCATCCACTCGATCGCGTTCGCTCCGAAGGAAGCGCTTGAGGGCGAGTTTGTCGCGACGACGCGTGATGCGTTTCGCACGGCGCTTGAGATCAGCGCATTTTCGCTGACACAGGTCGCTCTTGCGGCGGCACCGCTGATGACCGAGGGCGGCAGCATCGTGACGATGAGCTATTACGGTGCCGAAAAAGTCGTGATGAATTACAACGTGATGGGCGTCGCTAAAGCCGCACTTGAGGCATCGACCCGTTATCTCGCCGCCGATCTTGGCAAAAACAACATTCGCGTCAATGCCATCTCCGCCGGACCGCTCAATACGCTCTCGGCTCGCGGCGTGAAAAATATGGGCTCGCTGCTAAACTATGTCGGCGAACGCTCACCGCTAAAACGCAACGTCACTGTCGATGAAGTCGGCAACACCGCAATGTTCCTAGTCAGCGAACTCTCGAGCGGCATCACAGGCGAAACGATCTACGTCGATTGCGGCTACAACATCATGGGCATTTGATATGGCAGTTACAAAAGCAAACAAACCAAAAACTAAGGGCAAGGCAAAAGGGCCAGCGGAACCAAAGACCGTCGCGGAGGCGAAACAGATCGAGGCACAGCCCGGCTATTGGCAACTGACCGACGACGAAGTTCTGCTGCGTTCGCCGGAGCCTGAGGACGAATATAAAACGTCGGATTCGTGGCGTGTTTTCCGCATTCTTGGCGAATTTGTCAACGGATTTGACCAGCTCGCGGCCGTGACGCGCGGCGTGTCGATATTTGGTTCGGCACGTACCGGCGAAAAGGATAAGTATTATAAAGCGGCACGCGAGACTTCGCGTTTACTCGGCAAAGCCGGTTTTGAGATCATCACCGGTGGCGGCCCCGGAATTATGGAAGCAGCAAATCGCGGTGCTCAGGACGCCGGTGCCGTATCGATCGGCTGCAATATTGAGCTGCCGATGGAGCAGATGCCAAATCCGTACCAGAACCGCTCGCTCACGTTCAAATATTTCTTTGTGCGTAAGACGATGTTCATAAAATACTCGAACGCCTACGTCATCTTTCCCGGCGGTTTTGGCACGATGGACGAGCTGTTCGAGGCACTGACGCTCATCCAGACACGCAAGATCCGAAACTTTCCCGTCGTACTGTTTGGTTCGCAATACTGGCGCGGTCTGCTCGCGTGGATCACCTCGACCATGCTCAACGAAAAGATGCTCAACGCCGAAGACCTCGGCCTGATCCATCTGACCGATTCACCAAAAGAAGCCGTAGATTTTATTATCAAGACCTGCGATGCGGGTATCGATAATGGCAAATAAGAGAGGTCTTTTTAACGCAAAGACGCTAAGACCGCCAAGGTAGGTTATATCCTTTGCGGTCTTTGCGACTTTGCGTTAAATATTCTTATCGTCAGCCATTAGAGCCGAAGTCAACCAATCGCGATACGGTTGAGTGACCTTTTCTGCATCAACGGCAACGATCTCCGGCACGTCGTACGGATGGTTTGCGGTAATAAACGCGGCAAGTTCATCCCATTTTTCGGGTAACGTTTTTATCAGCAGCAGATGCTCACTTTCCCGTTGCACCTTACCTTCCCACACATAAACCGACGTCATCTGCGGCAGGATCTGCGCACACGCCGCAAGTTTTGCGTTAATGATCGCCTCGGCAAGTGTCTCGGCTTCGTTGGTATTTGGCGCAGTAGTTAGGACGACGAGCATAGGTCTTGTCGCTCCTATTTCTTATCCATCAATTCCTGATACTGGCCGCTTTCGACCCATTCGAGGATCTCGGCGACGCGCCAGATGGGGAACGGGTGCGAGAGGCCGGAGTTCATCACGTCGGCCCAGAAACGGTCGAGGCGGCTCTCGTCGTAGTTCTTTTTGAATTCGCGGCCCTGTTCGAGAAACAGATCGTAGTCTATTTTTGAGGCGAATGTGCCGCCGGCGAGTTTCATCATTGTGCGGCCGATGACGTGCGGGTCCTGCATGACGAGCAGAGCGGCGCGGTCGCACGAGAGTTCGGCACGGCGTGACCAGGCGAGCAGAGCACTGGCGATACCGAGAGAAACGATGAGCTTTATGATCTCAGATCCGGGCAGCAGAGCCGCGATCGAGCGGTTAAGCAAAAATTCGATCAGGCGTGCGGCGGTTAGGTAAAGCACGTGTTCGGAATGGACATGGCCGACCTCGTGGGCGATGACAGCGAGCGTTTCTTCGTCATTCAGCCGCTCGACAAGCGCCGAGTGGAGCACAATGATCGGCTTTTCGACACCGCCGGTAAATGCGTTGACGATCGGATTTTGTTGGACGTAAAGATCGGGCTGCTCGACGCCAAGAGTATTACACGCGACCTCTAATTTGGCGTACAGGTCGGGGCACTGTTTTGGCGTGACCTTGACCGCCGACGCCATAAAAGCGACGCGAATAGCAGATTCGCCCGTCCAAGCGAGCAGTTTCTTTAGAGCCGAATCGACGCCCGGGATCGCTTTGAGAGCAGCCATTGCCTTGGCGTCCGCCGGATGGATGTAGTCGTTTTTGTGCAGGCCGCTAAAGACCTTTCGCGGCTCGTCAGACAGCGGCAACTTACAACGTCCGCAATTGGCGTCGCCATTTTTATAGCCCGCCTTGACGGCGTTTTTCTGTCCGCAAAAACGGCATTTGACTGAGTTTCGTTTTGACGGCTCGATCGATTCGCTCTTTTTTCTTGGCATAGGTAAATTTTATGAATTGCCACTAGCTTTAGCTAGTGGAAAACGGGCAAAAATAAACTTGGGCTTTAGCCCAACTTAAAAAACCTCGACTTAAGTTAATACGAACATACCTCTCTTTAGTTCGGCTAAAGCCGAAGTGGCGGGTTTTGACATTAACCACTAGCTAAAGCTAGTGGCAATTCACAAAACTGATCTGCGTGTTAAATCGAAAGATGGACGACTGTCTCGACGTGGTGTGTTTGCGGAAACAGGTCAATGCCGGTGATGCTCTCGATCCGGTAACCGGCGTCGGTGAACATAGCTAGATCACGGGCGAGGATCGACGGTTCGCACGAAACGTAAGAGATATGTTCGGGGCGAAGCTCGGCGAGACGCGGGATGACCGCCTTTGCCGTGCCGGCACGAGGCGGATCGATCAGGCAAAAGTCGATCTTTTTTGTCTTGTTGGTTTCGAGAAAACGCTCGACGCTTTTGTTAAGGAGATCCAGATTTTGCAGCCCGGCGTTTTTTGCATTCTTTTGCGCTAGGCCGATAGCGACGGAATTTTCTTCGACGCCGATGACTTTCTTAAAATGCCTCGCGAGCGGCATCGCAAATAGTCCGACACCGCAATATAGGTCAAACGCCGTACCGCCCGATGCGTCTCTAACGGCGGTCGTAATGAGCTGTTCGATAAGAAAACGGTTCGCCTGAAAGAACGTCTCGGCGGTGTAAGCGTAAGTTTCGCCGGCGATATCGATGCTTATCTCAGCGGCTGGTTCGGGCAGCTCGCGTGAGTAGGTCGAGATACGTCCGCCCTCGCCGCTGACGGCTTCGATCTCGGGCGATTCGCTCCAAAACATATCCCAATTCATGCTGATCCGCAGATAATCCAGCGTTGATCGCATCCCCGGCGTCAAGATCGGACATTCGGCGATATCGATCACCTTGTGCGAATCACGGGCAAAATAACCGATCTTTTGCTTTTCGCGGTCAACGTGCCAGCGGGCACGCGAGCGGTACTCGAATTGTTGCGGGCTGGCGATGACGTGGATGTCGCCGTCGTATTCGATCTTGCCGATGCGGTGCAGACAGTCGCGAATGATGCCGGATTTTGCCTCAAGCTGAGCGTCGTAGGATAGATGCTGAAAGTCGCAGCCGCCGCAGACACCGTAATGCGGGCACGGCGGAGCGATGCGTGTTGGGCCGGGCTCTTTGAGATCGACGATGTCAGCGAAAGCCATCCGTTTCTTCTTGATCTCGCGGATCTTGACCCGCGCAACATCGCCCGGGGCGGCCATTGGCACGAGAACCGTAAGATTCTCCGCAAATGCCAACCCGAGTCCGCGAGGTACGATCTTTTCGACCTTTACGTCGATGACGTCGCCTTTTGTGTAAAAATTGCTCAACGTTTGTGACCCGCCGCACCGAACTAAAACCGGAAAGGGAATCCTGTTTTTGTATCACAAAACGGGTGGAAAACAAACCGGACGGCTATTTGAGGCGGAAATTGCCTTGTTCAAGCACGGTGCGGAGAGTCTGTAGGTCAGCATCTTTTGAATAGGAGATCGTGAACATCAACGCAAAACCGTCGCGCACCGTAGCGTACATCCGCTTCTTTCCGGCATTCGTCGATGTGTCAAGAAATCCAAATTGAATCGCTCCGAGCTGTTCAGCCTGTGTCTCCGAATATCTGAAATCGGCGGGCAGCTTCATCAACGCAAAACCCGAGCGGATCGCGTCAAAATAATCGACAGCGTCTTTGATCTGCGGGTTTAGAACGAGGTTTTCGACCGAGATGCGGACGATCGCGTTGTCCGTCTCGCCGGGCATTGAACGATATGCGGTCAGCAATATCTGCACATTCTTGATCGCCTGATCGACCTTGGCCTTTGAGACGGGCGGCAACGAATCAGGTGCTTTTAGTGCGAGGTCAAAGCCCTGTTTTTTCATGTAAGCTTCGAAATCGTCACCCGGAATTAGCCACGTATTTGGGAACGTGACTTCGAATCGGAAGGTTTTATTTGTGTATGTTCGGCCGGAAACCGTACCTTTATCAAACGACGATGATACCTTGATCGGGGTTGATCGCGGCTTTGGTTTTGGTTTTGTTTGTGCGGGCGAGAATACGGTAAATATGAACGTGACGAAAATAATAGCGACGAACTTTCTCATAAATAAAACAGGCCGAGCCGGGGAATATTTGCTTCTTCGCGAAGGCGTTTGAGTAGCATTAGCTCGAAAGTATTTTTGTAAGCGGCGGGCTCCATCTCGGCTTTGTAACCGCGAAGCTGGCCCGCAACCTCTTTCTCCACAGTTTTTAGATGCACGGATTCCCATTTTGTAAGCATCGCCCTGTCAAGTAATTTTTCGATATCGCCAAGCGTCGCATCGACCGTTTCAGCATCGCCGGTGAGATTTGCCGCAAGTTCCTCAAGCCGTGCGACGGCACGTGTAATATCTTCGCTAAGATTGTCGATCTGATTGGCTTTCAGCTTTTCGATCGCCGATGCGATATGAGCCGAGATTGCCTCAGGTGAGTACGTATCGTCCGCCGCAGTTTCCATTCCGGTCGACTTCCCTGCCTGCGAACGCAGCCATTCGGCGTATTGGACCTCGACCTCTTCGCGGCAGTAGAAAAGGCTTTTGATCGTACGCGTTCCGGCGGGTTGTTTATCAAAAACATCAAACACCGATTCGATCGAGCGCAAAACAATGTGGAGAGGTATGCCGCGTTCCTGCCACATTTCGATAAGAGCCCAGTCGATCGGGCTCAGAAACAGATTCTTGGCACGTCGGCGGACAAATGTGTCTTCGATCTCGGTGAAATAGTTAAAGTAATTCAAGGTGATACACGCTCTTATGTTAATCTATCGGAAATATGGCGAAAACGCGACGCGAGAGCTTTCAAACCTCTTCGGGCATCGAATTGCCCAATGATTTTAACCCGGAAAATGTAACGCCGGTCGATTACGAGCGGGACCTGGCGGCTCCGGGCGATTTTCCGTACACGCGCGGCGTGCGGCCGAGCATGTATCGTGGGCAGTTTTGGACGATGCGGCAATACGCGGGATTTGCGACCGCCGAAGAATCGAATGCACGTTACAAATATCTGCTGTCGCAGGGCACGACCGGTCTGAGCGTGGCGTTTGACCTGCCGACGCAGATCGGGCTGGATTCGGATGACAGTTTGGCTGCGGGTGAGGTCGGAAAGGTCGGTGTCGCCATCGACAGTCTGGACGATATGCTGACGCTTTTTGACGGCATACCGCTCGATCAGGTTTCAACGTCGATGACGATAAACTCAACCGCGTCAACGCTTTTATGCTTGTATTTAGCGGTTGCACGAAAGCAGGGCGTCAGTTTTGACAAGGTTTCCGGCACGATCCAAAACGACATTCTCAAAGAATATATCGCCCGCGGCACATACATCTATCCGCCAAAGCCGAGCCTACGCCTTATCACCGATACGTTCGCATATTGTGCCGCCGAGGTGCCAAATTGGAACACGATCTCGATATCCGGCTATCACATTCGCGAGGCCGGTTCGACCGCCGCACAGGAGATCGCATTTACGCTGGCCGACGGTATTTGTTATGTCGATGCGGCGATCAGCGTTGGGTTAAAGGTCGATGATTTTGCTCCGCGGCTCTCGTTTTTCTTTAATTCGCACAACAACCTGCTCGAAGAAATCGCCAAATTTCGCGCTGCTCGCCGTTTGTGGGCGCGGATAATGCGGGACAGGTTTGGAGCAGTGAATCCAAAATCGCTGATGCTGCGTTTTCACACGCAGACCGCGGGTTCGACGCTAACGGCACAGCAGCCGGAGGTAAATGTTGTACGGACGACGATACAGGCGCTTGCGGCGGTGCTCGGGGGAACACAGAGTTTGCATACAAATTCGCTCGACGAGGCCTTGGGCTTACCAACCGAAAGCGCTGCGCGTATAGCCTTGCGCACGCAGCAGGTGATCGCTTATGAATCGGGCGTTGCAGACACTGTTGATCCATTTGCGGGTAGCTACGCTATCGAAGAACTGACGACCCAGCTCGAAAAAGCCGCTGTCGATTACATCGAAAAGATCGATGCGATGGGCGGGATGCTGCGGGCGATCGAAACCGGATACGTCCAGAACGAGATCCAAGAGGCGGCATACGATTATCAGCGGGCTGTCGAAACCGAAGACGCTATCGTCGTCGGCGTCAATAAATTTCAGGCTGAGGAAGAGTCGATCCCCGTCCTACGCATCGACGAACAGATCGAACGCGACCAAGTCGCCCGTCTCCAAGCGGTTCGAACAAGGCGAAACACTGCCGACGCCGAGGCCACATTAAAAGCTATCGAAGACGCCGCCAACGGCACGGAAAATCTGCTCCCGCGCATACTTGCCGCCGTCGAAGCCGAGGTGACCGTCGGCGAGATCAGCAACCGGCTCCGTTCTGTCTGGGGCGAATATCGCGAATCCGTTACCGTCTAGACCCACCATTTTCGCACAGATAATTGTAATGACAAACATAGTTTAACTATGTTATTATTCCTATTGGGCCGCTCCGGCTCTCTACTTATCCACAATATTTTGGCTGACTCCGGCGGCTTTTTACCCCATCGAAATATGGACATCCTAAACGATTATCTAAAAACTCTACTGTCTTCGTGCAGCGACGAGCTGCGTCTAGAACCCAACAAGAATCCCTATCTGGTAGCAGAAAACCGCACCAGCGATGTCGCAAAAGTGCCGCTGTTGGGCACGCAGATCAGCACGATGGTCTTTCCGCTTATACCGGCCGATGTAAAATCGGATCTGCCGCACAAGCCCGAGATCGAGTTTGTACATCCGCACCAGCTCGGTAATTTTAATTTTACGGTGCAAAAATCACCCGCCGGATTCAACGTCACGATCCGCCCCTTGCTTGGCGAATCTGATGGTTCGATCAGGGTGCCGTCGCCGCTGCCTGATGTCGCTCCGGCTTTCACCACTCAGGTTGAAGAACCAGCCGTTGCCGAACCGAAGCCAGCCCCGATGCCTGAGATGGAAATGACACCCGAACCGGCTATCGAGCCTGCGGTGCAGACTCCATACGAATTTGAAAGCTCGTCGTCGGCTTACGATCTGACGGCCAGCGAAGCCGCCGAGGTTGCGAGCCTGGCTGATATGCTGATGGAAAAGCCGGAGTCGGCCGCAGAATATGTCCCAACCGACGATGAAAAGGTCGAGGTCGTATCGGTAAACGATCCTGAATATCAGACCGTGTTTTCTGACGCAGCACCGGAGCTCCCGCTTCGCCGCCGTGACGATTTTGTTCCCGCGGAATACACTCCGCCCGCTGAGATACAGCTCGAACAGCCCGTCTATGACATGCCCGCCTTTGACGCTCCGGTCGAGTCCGCACCCGCCGAAAACACACCTATGATGGAACAAACGCCCGTTTACACGCCGCCTCCTGCGGTGCCTATTTCTGCTCCGCCGCCGGCAGTTGCCACTCCTGTCGAGGCAGCTTTTGTTGCCGCGCCGGCAAACGCGAATGAGGCAGCTAAAATGGATGCTCTGTTTATGAAAATGGCTGAGATCGGTGCGTCTGACCTGCATATGTCGGTCTCGATGCCGCCGATGGTCCGCAAGGACGGCAGAATGAAACCGCTACAAGAGGGCGATGCTGTGCTGACGCCTGAATCGATGCGTGCTCTGCTCACATCGATCATGCCTGCCCGCAATCAGGAAGAGTTTGCCGCGCGCAGCGATACCGATTTTGCTTATGAGATACCGGGAATGGCGCGTTTTCGCTGCAACATTTTTATGGACCGCAAGGGAATGGGCGCGGTTTTTCGCATCATCCCGTCAAAGATCCTGACCGCCGAGCAGCTCAATCTGTCAAAGGCGATCATGGACCTCTGCACACTGTCCAAGGGGCTAGTCGTTGTGACCGGGCCAACCGGTTCGGGTAAATCGACGACGCTGTGCGCGATGGTCGATTCGATCAACAAAAATCGCGAAGACCACATCATCACTATCGAAGACCCGATCGAATTTGTCCACGACAACCAACGTTGTCTGGTCAATCAGCGAGAGGTACATAACCACACCGATTCGTTCAAAGACGCCTTGCGTGCAGCACTTCGCGAAGATCCGGACATCGTCCTCGTCGGCGAAATGCGAGATCTCGAAACGATCTCGATCGCTATCGAGACGGCGGAAACGGGACACCTTGTTTTCGGTACGCTGCACACGACGACCGCTGCTTCGACGGTGGACCGCATCATCGATCAGTTCCCTGCCGACCGCCAACAGCAGATCCGCGTGATGCTTTCCGAGTCCTTAAAAGGCGTTATCGCCCAGACACTGCTGCCGAAAAAAGGCGGCGGACGCGTTGCCGCTCTCGAGGTGCTGATCGTCACACCGGCGATCTCAAACCTCATTCGCGAAGGCAAAACTTTCCAGATACCGTCCGCAATGCAGACCGGTAAAAATCACGGCATGGTCATGCTAAACGACGCTTTGTTTGAGCACGTCCAGAGCGGTGCCGTCGAACCCATGGACGCTTACGTCAAAGCCGTCGACAAACCGGGCTTTGAAACACTGCTGACACGCGGCGGATTTAAACTCTAAACAACCCCATTTAACGAGAGAGGCCGCAGGGCACGTAGAGAAGTTATGATAAAAATCTCCGCGTTCCCTGCGTTCTCTGCGTTTAAAGTTCTTTCTTTGTACTCACAGTCGTCTCTATGGTAAAACTTGCGGTATGACACCTGACCAATTTCGCGAGATCGCACTTAGTTTTCCTGACACCGTCGAGGGTTCGCACATGGATCATCCGGATTTCCGCGTCGGCGGCAAGATATTTGCGACACTCGGGCCGAAGCTCGACTGGGGCATGGCAAAGCTCACGCCTGCGCAGCAGCAGGATTTTCTGCGGATGGAACCGTCGTTCAAGCCCGCTGCCGGAAAATGGGGCGATGGCGGGGCGACGATCATTATGCTTGCTGATGCCGATGAAGGTGCAGTAAGACAAGCCCTTAGTGCCGCCTGGCACAATACCGCTCCAAAAATTTGACCCTAGTTTACCTGTGCAAGTCCTTTGTGATGATGGCCATACACATCAGCCGGTTGGATCAAACCAGCCGGCATTTTTATTGTAAATCTGACTTTATTTGCCGCTCGATAAAGGTGATCTTATGCAAGCCCAAGAGGATATCGATCAGGTTGAGTAGCTTTGCGGGGACAAAAAGCAAGGTCTGGCGCACGGACCTGGTCTGCGCAAACGACGCTACCGGCGTGATAAAACACACCGTTAACCCCAATACCAATATAGAAATAATTGAACGCATAGCTCGCCCCAACAAAAAAACTGACTATCGATGGCATTACTACACAGCGAATGCGGCCTATGTTCCAGTATTATTTGAGGTTACGGGAAAATGCATGCGGGAATGCAAGCGCGGGATTATTTAGAAACAGAGACGTTGTTGACCGTGAGGGTTGCTCCAATCGCGCGTTGAAATTCGGAGACGGCTTTGTTGAGGTCGGTTTGGGCCTGGAGTTCGCGGCCGCGGGCGGCGGTTAGTTCGGTCTGGCGTTGGAGCACGAGGTAGAACGTCGTTGTGCCGCCGCGAAACTGCCGCTGTTCGCTGGCATAAAGCTCTTCCGATGCGATGCGGGCGGCGGTCGCAGAGGTGAGCCTTGACTCGGCAGAGCGTAGGGCTTGCAGGGCGTTGCGGACCTCGGCCTCGACGATCTGCTCTGTCTGGGCACGATTGTTCGCAATGCGGTCACCCTCAACGAGAGAACGGCCAAAATTTGCTTTCGCGGTGCGATTTCTTAACGGCAGCCCGATCTGCACACCGACGCGATAGGTTGGATAATCCTGAGCGGCAAGATTTCCCAGAGACGTGCCGTAACCGCCGACAAGATTTGGCGGGACGTTTGCCGCACCCGATGAGAGCGGATTGGGGGTACCCGCTAAACCAGACGCAGTGTATGAACCGACGAGGTCGATCTGCGGTTTTGTCTGATCTTTATAAAATCTCTGGTCGATCTTGTTGATCTCAGACTGCGTTTCAAGCTGTGCGATCTCGGGGCGGTTTTTTATCGCTTCGGCGGTCGCTATCTCAAGCCCGATACGCGGTATCTGAGGATTTGTCGTTGTCACAGGAGTGATCGGCCGTGACCATTCGGCAGCAGAGCGGTCAGGCAGTAACAGAGTTTTTAACACGTTTTCCGCCCGCGTAACGCTTTCCTGCGCGGCAAAGATCGCCTGCTCAAATGTAGCGATCTGTGCCTGCGCGGCGACGATCTCGATCGGTGCAAGCACGCCTTTATCGACGAGGCGTTTGTTGCTTTCGAGCTGTTCGCGGGCCTGTGCGAGCGTATCGTTTTGTACCTGCAGATTTCTGAGCGTATAGACGAGGTCCCAATATGCCTGCTCGACGGACGAGATCGCATCCATCGCTTTGAGCCGAAGGAGCGAATCGGAGATCTCGATATTTTTACCCGCGATCATAATACTGCGTCGATTCGCATCAATACGAAGCCCACGCCACAGCGGCTGTGTGTATGTCGCGATGAGATTTGTCGGAAACTGCGGGTTGAGCGTCGCGTTGCGATTGGTCGTCACCGTGCGGGCTTGATTAAATATCACATCGTACGAGCCGCCAAATCGCGGCGTAAATCCCGACAGCCCAAAGTCGTTAAAAACCTGCCGCTGCGTCACCGAACCATTGACGGCTCCGCCGATGGTCGAAGCCGTCGGCGTCGTGCGGCTCTCGTAAAACGTCTGCGAATTAAAGAATGGATCGTAAATGCCTTTTGCCGCTTTGAGATTGAATTCGGAGATCTGCGCGTCGTTACGCGAAACGTCGATTTCGTTGTTGTTTTTTAACGCCATGTCGATGGCATCGGTCAGCGACAACGACAAGGGATCTGCCGTATTCACACCAACACGCGAAGGGTCGGGCATCGGTCTCAACGGCGTGGCAAATGTCGGCTGCACCGGCGTCGGTTCGGGTGTTGGAGTCGGCGTTTGTGAGCTCGATGTATTGACTAAAAGCAGAAACCCCAAAACAGCTAATATGGCTGTGCTCAGCCGCCACTTTCCTGCTTGCCGAGCGGAAAAGCTATGCTTTTCCGAAATGCCTAATAAATGTATCGCGGCTACGCCGCTCTGCAACTTACAAATCGGGGGCACAGCCGCAAAAAAAGATAGTCTCTCGCCGGCGAAGCACAGCTTCGCCACTCGGCGAATGGATGCAAGAAGTGAGGTCTGGATCACGCCTTTTCCGCCTCCTCGATGCTTTCCTTTTTCGGCTTTCGCTTAAATTTCGACGCGAGCGAGCTAAACGCTCCGCCGATCTTCCTAAATACTGTCAATTCCTGAGCATCGTCAAAGATCGAATAAAATACCGGCACCGCAAGCAGAGTCAGGAGCAGACAGAGCGACTGGCCGCCGACAACGAGGATACCGATCGAGCGGTTTGTTGCCGCACCGGCACCGCTGCCGATAGTCAGCGGTATCATACCGGCGACAAGCGCGATCGTTGTCATCAAGATCGGACGCAGACGGTCGCGGTTTGCCTGGATGATCGCGTCGTAGCGTGACATGCCCTTTGCGCGTAGCGTGTTTGTATGATCGATCTGCAAGATGGCGTTCTTTTTGACGATACCGAAAAGCAGCAATATGCCGAGCGCCGAAAAAATATTAAGTGTCTGTCCGGCAAGGGCCGTCGAGATGAGGGCGAAAGGTACCGAGAGCGGCAGCGTGAGCAGGATGGTCACCGGGTGGATGAACGATTCGAACTGCGCCGCGAGGATCAGATACATAAACACGAACGAGAGCACGAACGCGAGCAGGAACGAATCGAACGCACGCTGCAATTCCTTTGACTGTCCCTGCACGCCGCTCGAATATTCAGCCGGCAAATTAAGTTCTTTAACGTAGCCCTCAAGTTTCGACAGAGCATCGGCCTCAGACGTGTTTGGCGGCAGACTTGAGGAAATCGTTACGACGCGTTGGCGATTGAGCCGCGAGATCGACGAAGGGCTGCGTGCCTCTTGCAGCGTGACGAGCCGTTCGAGCCCGACAGGCTCGCCCTTGTTTGACGCAACGGTGAAATATTGCAGATTCTCACGCGTCCGGCGAAATTTTTCATCCGCCTGAACGACGACGTCATATTGTTGGGTACCCTCGCTAAAAGTCGAAACACGCTGGCCCGCAGCGGCGATATTTAGAGCCCGCGAAATGTCCGAAGCATTTACGCCAAGGTCGGCGGCCTTTGTCCGGTCGATCACAAAACGCACCTCCGGCGTACCGAGATCGACCGAGTTGTCAGGGTCGCGAAAGTTCGGGTCCTGCTTCATCTTTTCTACGAGTTGGTTAGCGTAATTATTGAGCTGCCCCATATCAGGCCCGGAAATAAAGTAGCCGATCCCGGAACCACCGCGCCCCAGCCCGATGCCCTGTGCGATCGACGACGAAGCCGACACGTTGATACGCCAGTCTTTATTTACATAGGGTTTTACGAGATTACGCGCCTGATTGATGAGCTGTGCCTGGCTCTGTCGCCGTTCCGAAACGGGAACGAGACTGACGGTGATATTGCCGCTATTGCCGCCGCCACCGCCACCAAAGCCACCCGCGTTAGCGACCGTGTTTCTTAAACTCGGCAGTTGTTCGCGAACGTCGCGGGCGATGCGGTCAACGATAGATTGCGTCGCGGCAAGCGATGTCCCCTGCGGACCGCGAACGCTGATCTGAAATACAGATTCGTCCTCGTCCGGCAAAAACGCCATACCGACATATTTGTAAAGCGGCACGATCGACGCGACCGTGATCACGCAGATCAGCACAACTGCCCAGCGAAACCGCATCGCGAGCCGCAGCATAAACGTATAACCGCCATCGACCTTACTGTAAAACCAGCCCGATTTCGACGAACTCTGGTGCTCTTTGATCTCAGAGTCAAGATCCGCAGGATGATCGGTCTTCTCCCCTTCTCCTCTACTCCCCTTCTCCTCTACTTTCGGTTTGATCCACCTCGCCGCAAGCATCGGTGTGAGTGTGAATGAAACGATCAGCGATACCGCGATCGCCGCAGCAGACGTCAGGCCAAACGACGACATAAAACGGCCGACGATACCGGTCATAAAACCGACCGGGATAAATACCGCGAGCAAGCTCAGCGTCGTTGCCAGCACGGCGAGGCCGATCTCACGCGTGCCTTCAACGGCGCCTTGATACGGGTCCATTCCCTTTTCTTCGACAAAGCGATAGATATTCTCAAGCACGACGATCGCGTCGTCGATCACTATGCCGACCATCAATGTCAGAGCGAGCATCGTCATCTGATTTAGGCTGTAGCCAAACGCCGCGATCAGCGCAAACGCGGCAATGATCGATACCGGAATGGCGAGCGAAGCGATGATTGTGGTACGGATGTTCCACAGAAAAAAGAAAACGATGATCGCGGCAAATATTGCCCCGAGTACGAGATGCTCCTCGATAGCGTGGAGCGAGGTTTCGATAAATTCGGACTGGTCGCGGACGACGGCGACCTTAAAATCTTTTGGCAGCGTCGGTATGATCGTCGCCATTCGCTGCTTGACGCCGCGGATAAGCGCGACGGTATTGGCACCCGATTGTTTGCGAACGCCGATCGAAACGGCCGGATTGCCGTCGAGCGAAAAGGCGTTTGAGGGTTCGGCACCGCCCTGTTCGACACGGCCGATATCTTTGAGCTTGATCGAGAAACCGTTTTTGTTTGCAATGACGATCTCACCAAACTCGTCGACCTTGGTCAGTTTGCTGATCGTCCTGAGGCCTACGGTTTTGCTGCCCTCTTGGAGTGTCCCGCCCGGCGATTCCTGATTTTGGGCCGAAACGGCACTCGTCACCTGCGTTACCGACAGACCATAAGCACGCAGACGGTCGGGGTCGATAAACAGCTTGATCTGTTTTTGCCGCCCGCCAAAAATGACGACTTCACCAACGCCGTCAGCCGACTCGATCTTTTCCTGAATGAGCGTCGAGACCATGTCGCTCAACTCGATAACGTTGCGCGGAGCACTGATCGAATACATTAGCACCGGCATCGAATCAGGGTCAGCTTTACGCGCCGTCGGAGGATCTGCGTCCTCGGGCAAACGTCCAACGACGGTGCTGAGTTTTTGCTGAACCTCCTGAAACGCCTGATCGGGGTTCTTTTCGAGGTTAAAGGTGAGCGTGATGTTCGAACCGCCGCGTGACGAACTGGAGCGCATCTCGTCGATGCCGGGAACAGTGTTGAGCGCCCCTTCGATCTGGTCGGTGATCTCGGTTTCCATCTCCTGCGGAGCGGCACCGGTGTTGTTTGTGCTGACCGAGATGGTCGGCAGATCGATCTTTGGAAAACGGTCAACGCCGAGTGTGAAAAAGCTAACGCCCCCGACAACCGTCAAGAACAGGACGATCACGGTGGCAAACACCGGGCGATGAACACAAATTTCGGCTAACCACTGCATAAAAATTAAGTCCCAAGCCCCAAGCCCCAAGTCCAAAGACCCAAGTCAAGATTGCTACAATCCGTTACTTGAATTTCCGGCCTTTCAATTCCGATTGCCTCAAATAATTTGAAAGCCCTGATATCACGCGGCTATTTTCAATCGCTTTCGCTGAGATCAGATTAAATTCGGCGTCGGATATATATTGTTGGTCTAAAGCTACATATAAAAGCGAGCGGGTCTCCCCCGCAGACCCCTTTGCGATCGACAAGAAATTAGCAAATTCTTTATCACCGTCTCGTTCAAAACCCTCGGCAACATTAGACATTATTGAAACTGACGCCCGGCATATTTGACCTTTAAGGCTAAAATCACGCGAAAAGCCTTCATGTTTTGTGATCCCATAAACGTTTCTTGTTAACTCTCTGGCAATCTTCCAAGCTTCAAGGTCTTCAAAACGCTGAATTGTTGACATCATTTTCCTCCGTTCTATGAAAATCAGTTAAGAAGAACCAAACCAGATCGACGCCCTAAACTTGGGACTCTTGGGACTTTGGACATGGGACTAATTAGCGACTTTCGCTCCCTCATAGAGTTGTTCGAGATTGCTGGTAGCGACGGTCTGATCGGAATCGAGGCCGGAAACGATCTGATACGAATCGCCCTCTTCGACACCGATCTGGACGACCTTGAGTTTTGCGATGCCCTCTTCGATCACAAAGACACGATACGATTGCGTTCCCTGGTCGTTATAGACGGCGATCTTTGGCACGAACACGCCTTTATTGCCGCCCTCGCGGTTGATCTGGGCGGTGGCGAACATACCGGTCCTGAGTCCGTTGTCATTATTTTCGATAAGGGCCTCGACGATCGCCGAACGCGATGTCGGATCAACCGCCGGGTTGACCGCAGAGACGGTTCCCGCAAACTTTCTGTCCTTATAAGCATCGACCTCAAGCGAAACACCGCGGCCGAGAGCGATATACGGAACGTCGGCCTCGGGCACTTGTATCTGAGCCTTGATCGGATTGGTCCGGAGAATTACGGCGACGATCGACGCGGAGGACACGTACTCGCCGACCGCAACCGGACGACTGCTGACAAAGCCGGAAAAAGGTGCACGAATTACAGTATCGGCGATCGCCTGTTGGGCATCGGCAACCTGAGTTTGTGCCGATTCGACATTTGCCTGCGCACTGACAATTGCTTGATTACTTTGTTTTGCGGTATTTACTGCCGAATCGAGATTTTGTTTTGCAGCGTTTGCTCGCGTACGAGCCGTGTCGCGGGCGGTGCGATATGTCTCGTATGTGATCATCGCCACATCGCCCGTTTCGGTCAGTTCGCGATAACGCTTTTCGTTCGCATCGGCCTGTTTTAGCTCCGCGAGAGCTTGCTGATAATTGGCATCCGCCGCTCGCACTTCAGGCACAGTCGAAGCATTAAACCTGCGGCCGTCAAGCAACCCAAGCCGTGCTTCAGCCTGTTTTACGCCTGCTCGTGCCTGCTTTACTGCCACTTGGGCTGATGTTAGCTGGAGCCGCGCGTCGCGGTCATCAACCCGCGCGATCACCGATCCCTGCGAAACGAATTCGCCTGCGTTTATTAAGATGTTGGCGATCTTGCCGGCGGTCTTTGGCGCGACATTTGACGTTTCCTGAGCCGTCAGGCTGCCTGTCGCACGGATGACCGAAGCGACATCACGCGATTCGCTTTTGCCGACGGAAATGGCGATCGCCGGTTTTTGATCGCTGTTCGCGTTAGCGTTGCCACGCCGCCCGCTGTTTGAGGAGGACGAACCACAAGCCAGTGAAGATAGAATGGCTGCGGCGCAAATAAGCGCTTTTAGACGTTTGTTCCACATAGATAAATTGTCTAGGTCTCATATTTTACAACACCGCGTGGCACGGCCAGACAACTTATATGTAAATTTTTGTCAACGAAACGTGGATCAACCGGCAATGAAATTGTGATGATCGCCTACTCAAATGTTAAAATGTTGTATCTAATTTACATCTTAAGAGGTCATCATTTATGCAAGAAATTACCGCCACCGAACTAAAAGCCCAGCTTGACGCCGGGGACGATATCCAACTCATCGATGTCCGCCAGCCGGACGAACATGCGTTTGCCAAGATCGAGGGAGCCAAGCTCATCCCGCTCGGCGAGATCATGTCGCGTATCGACGAGATCGACCCCTCCCGCGACACCGTCATCCATTGCAAAATGGGTGGCCGCAGCGCTCGTGCGATCGAATTTCTCGAACATTCGGGCTTTCAAGGCAGCTTAAAAAATCTTGTAGGCGGGATCACCGCATGGTCAAACGATGTCGACCCGAGCGTGCCTAAATATTAATCCTCACTTAGATCAATACTCTCGGCTAGCTGAACGATCTTCATCCCCTCAGTGACCTTTGTGCGGCATGAGATGACGGACTTTTGTTTGTCGCCTAGGTCGAGGGTGACCTGGCAATCGAGGCATTCGCCGTTCCAGCACAGGTCGCTGTCGGAAATACTTTCCATTGCTAGAAACTGAAAACACCTGAGCAGCGAATTGTTTTCCGGGACCATCCTTTTTTCGCCGAGGATCTCGATCTCGATGAGCTTATCGTATGGTTCAAAGATGTCTGGGTAGGTCATAAATATAGGTGATTACAAAGAATCAAAGCATTGTAAATTAAACTAGATAATCTTAGCGAAAAGGTGTAATTTTGAACAATACTACCATTACTAAAAGCAGTGTCGGTCGGCGGTATTGTTTCTAAATTATGAAGAAAAGAGAATGCACAATGCAAAATTTGCAGATTTGCATTAAGATTCTTTGTAACTAAATCACCTATGAACGCGGCGAATTTTGCGGCGTTTTTATTCTGCAATTTGCACCGTGCAACTTGCAACGAACTATGATCGGTTCACAGATCAACCAATACAAGATCCTCGAAAAGATCGGCTCCGGCGGCCAGGGCACGGTTTACAAGGCTCTCGACACCAAGCTAAACCGCACCGTCGTCATCAAGGTGCTCCCGCCTGAACTGACGCAAAAGACTGCGAACTTTAAGCGTTTTGAACGCGAAGCCCAGCTTTGCTCGCAGCTCGATCACGCAAACATCTGCACGATATATGATTTTCACAGCGCGGACGGCGTCTTTTATATTGCGATGCAGTATGTCGAGGGCAAAAACGTCCGTCAGCTCGTCGCGGGCCGTCCGCTAGAGCTAAAAAGCGCACTGTCTATCGCCATCCAGGTCGCCGACGCTCTCGCCTACGCCCACTCAAAAAATATCATCCACCGCGACATCAAAGCCGGCAATATCATGGTCACGGATTCCGGTCAGGTCAAGATCCTCGATTTCGGACTCGCCAAACTGCTTGAGGATGAACATACCAGCCAAAACGAGGGACACGACCGCAGCGAGATCACCGAGCTTGGCATTCCCTATGGGACCGCGACCTACGCGGCACCTGAGCAGGCACGAGGTGAGCGAGCCGATCACCGCTCAGATATATTTTCGACCGGCGTCTTGATCTATGAAATGCTGACCGGCATTTGGGCGTTTCAGGGAAAGAACGTCGTCGATGTGCGGCATCAAGTGCTGTATGGCACGCCAAAGCCTCTGGAGGAGCTTCGCAAAGAGCCTCTGCCGCCGCAGATCCAACAGATCGTTGAAAAGGCTCTCGCCAAAGACCCAAAGGACCGATATCAAAAGATCGCTCAGATGCGCGACGAACTGCGAGCCGTGCTGCAGCAGATCGCCGGGGTCGCTGTAATGCCGAGCGATACTTTTGCACCGGGCCACGCTGATGGTGGCACGGTCAAACGTGTGCTCAATTGGTTCACCGGCAAGTCAGTGCCTGAGGCATCGTCGTCAGCGTCGTTCCCTTCGCAAATATCGTCATCGAGCCAACCGTCGTTCACGCCGGACATATCGATGACCGCGACCGGCACCGAAAAAAAGAGCGTCGCCATTTTGCCGTTTCAAAATCTCAGTCAGGATCCAGCGTCTAGCTTTTACGAATTTGCATTAGCCGATTCCGTTATTACCGAACTCGCACAGATCCGGTCGATCATCGTGCGGCCAAGCTCTGTCATCGCAAAATATCAGGGCAAAGAGATCGACCCGCGCGAGGCGGGTAAAGAATTACGAGTGCACGCCGTGCTCTCGGCCGGGTTCATTCGTGCCGGTGAAAAACTCCGCGTGACTGCGCAATTGCTCGACGTCGTGACCGGCGACATCCTCTGGAGCGACCGCATCGATGCCGAGGGCAGCGATATTCTTGCCCTGCAGGACGGCATCGCTCACCGTATTCTCGACGGCCTGCGTCTCGAACTAACGGATCTCGAAGCCGAAAAGCTTGGCAAACGCGCAACCGACAACGCCGAGGCATGGGAAGAGTACTTACGCGGCCGCGACAATTTTGGACGCTTTATTTTCCGCACCATCGACGCCGAAGATTGCGACGCCGCTATCGCCAATTTCAAACGTGCAATCGAACTCGACACCCATTTTGCTCTTGCTTACAGCGGGCTTGGGGCGTGTTATGCCAACCGCGTTTTCAAAGGTTTAGGCGAATCCGAAGATTACACCTACGCCGAGGCCGCGTTTAGCAAAGCCTTTTTCTACGACCCGAACGTCGTCGAGGCACGCGTGCTGATGGTCATGATCTATATGGCACGCGGCGAAAAGAAAAAAGCCCGCAGCGAGATCGAGCTGCTGCAAAAGCAGTTTCCCAATGATGCTGCTCTTTATTTTGTCACCGGCGTCGTCCACCGTCTCGACGGCAAATATGACGAGTCGCTCAAGGCGTTTGAAAAACTCTCGCGTCTCGACCCTGCCGCACGTGCCGTAGCGGCGTATAACAGTGCCCGCATCTATCTCTATCAACGGAATTTTGACAAGGCTCTTGAGGTGCTCGACCGTGGGGCCAAGGCCGAGCCGAATCACCCGATGATCAAGATTTTCCGCTCCGGCGTATTTTACTATCAGGGTAAATTTGATGAGGCTAACGAACTGATCGCTTCGGTGCTAAAAGAACATCCGCGAATGGACGGCATCCGGCCGCTCGCCGCCGAATTTCTCGCCGGTTCCGGCCAACCCGAGAAGGCGCGAGTAATGCTCACCGACGAAGCCCTCGCCCTGTCCCGCTCCGACCACGATATGGCATATTGGGTCGGCTCGACCTACGCCCTGCTCGGCGAGACCGATCTTGCGTTCAAATGGCTTAACAAAGCCGTCAAACTCGGCAACCAAAACCGCCCCTACTTTGAAACCGACACAAACGTCGCCAGCCTGCGCGACGATCCACGCTGGTCTGAGCTGATGGAAAAGATGAATAACGGGGATTAGCTGAAGGCAGAAACCCGCGCGGTAGCAAGGGTGCCTTTGATGATTGCATAGCTAACGTAAGTGGGACACACTCCCTACCGGTCGTGTTTCTGCCTATATTTCTCAAACACAAACTCATTACACCCGAGCCCCACGCCGCCGCTTTTTACCGTTGTCATCGTAAAGCCTTTTGCTTTGTAGAAATCAAAGATCTCATCGACGGTTGCGACTTCATATGGAAAGCCGCCGACCCAGTCGATGATGTCGTACCAGCGGTTCATGCCGCGGCCGTTTTTGTAGCGCGTCCATGAGTGGATGTAGGTTTGCGGTTTGAGCGTGACGATGCTCGTAGCGAGCTTTTTGAGTTCGTCGGGAATTGTAACGGCGACGGCAAACGGCGTTTTGAGCAGTCGCGGCAGACGGCAATAGGTTTTCTTTATCCAGTGCCAACGGCGTGCCTGGCTGCCGGTGTCGTTGTAGATCGCGATAAAAAGTTTTCCGCCAACGCTCGTCGGGATCACGGCATTTTCAAGTGCCCGCCACATCTCGCCGGTATGGTGCAGTACGCCCCACGAATAAACGATGTCAAATTTGCCCAAAGACGCGACGTAATCGGCATCGAGAGCCGAGCCTTGCTCGACACGCCAATTTGAATCATTTGGAAAATAGCGGTTTCGCAACTCTTGCGTGCAGGCAAACGAATTGCTGTCAAAATCAAACGAATGGACCTTTGCTCCCAAACGTCTTGCCGCCAGCGAAAACAGTCCGCTGCCTGAGCCGATATCAAGAAACGTCTTGCCGTCGAGCGTATCGCATTCGAGCATTTCACGTAGCGACTCTTCGGCTTTCGCAATTCGTTCGTCATCGAGCACAGCGAGAAACGCGGTCCAGTTTTTGCCAAACTCAAAACGCTTTCCGTCCGCGACCTCGCGACCGTGTTGCTGGGCGATCTCGATATTTTTCGTCATTGTGGCACTCATAATAATTCGGGGCAAACCATATTAATAATATGCCCAATAGACGGCGATTTTCACATATTCGCCGGCGACGGTTTGCCAACCGCGCGGGCGTAGCCACCAATAATTTGGGGTTGGCGTTAAGTCGCCCGGCGGTGGTGAAGCGATACCAAGCGCGATGTTGCGGTCAGCAAGTATCTTTTCAAATGTCGCAAGAGCCCGCCGCGAATGATATGCCGACGTGACGATCAAAACCGAACCCAGAGGGCGGGTGGCGATCTCGTCTCTCAACGCCTTGGCTTCATCGTCTGTTCCTGCAACCTGTCCCGGTAAAACGCGGATCGCCTCGGGCATGACGCCATTGGCGATCAGCTCACGCTGTTCGAGTTCGACGATCGTCGGATTTCCGCTTCCACGTCCGTACCAACGGGCGCGTTCGCCATCGTCGGTTACGATCACGATTGAGGTAACGCCTTGTTTATACAGCTCGGCAGCTCTTCTTGTACGTTCTTTATAAACAGCCGAACCGCTCAAAACCATGATCGCGTCGGCTCTTTCAAGCGGCTTTTCGACGATAAGATTTGTTGCGAGAAAAGGAGCGGCGATGATCCAGACGCCTAGTAGTAAACAGACGATCAGGGTGAAAGTAGCTTTCCGCTTCACCTTTGCTCCATGATCGTCCGAAGTTCTTCGATCTTTGCTTCCCAGCTTTCGTGTGAAATCGCGTCGCTCACGTCAATGCGAGGTTTGGGATTCGCAAGAGCTTGTTCGATCTTGGCGATAAAATCGTCGTGACTTGTACCGACGAGACAATTGTCGAGAACGCGGACCTCCGGGATGTCGGTCGAGACGACAGGCAGCCCGGCGGCAAGATATTCGCGGACCTTTAATGGATTTGCGGCGAGTGTTAATTCATTGATAGCAAATGGGTTTAGAGCCACATCAAAGCCTTTGCAGTATGCGGGAAGCTCGGCGTAAGGTTTGCGGCCAAGCATGTGTACATTTGGCACGCCATCGAGCAGCTTGATCTTTTCCTCGGCATCGACAGCGACTTTGCCGATCAGCACGACCGAACCGTGGCTGAAATGCTCGGCAGTCTTTTTGATGAGTTCAAAATCAACCCAATCCGCAAGCAAGCCGTGGAAACCGATGATCGGTCCCGGCAAATTTGCGATCTCGTCCGGCACTTTTGTTGCGTCATCGAGTGCGGTGCGGAAATGCCGCCAGTCGGTGCCGTGACGGATGATGTGGGTGTTTGGGTTAAATTGCTTTTTGTCGCTAAAAAGCTTTTCGGCGGAAACCACAACGAGATCAGCGTCGCGAAAAAGCTTTTCCTCGATCTCTTTTAACGCTGACGAACCGGTGAACGCGGTGTATTCGTCAACGCAGTAATAGATCAGCTCACTCTCGCCAAGCTTGCCCGCGATCATCCCGGCGGCCGGGTTAAAGACCATATTGACGACATCAGAAAACCCGAGCTTTCGCATCACTTTTTTGACCTGTCGGACAAGCGACATTTGGTTCAAACTTACGATAGTTTTGTTGCCGTATGCCGGGATCGCGAGCGGATTTAAGACAAAAATATTTGGCTCGACCTCGCGGATCGGCTCGGTAAAACTCTTTAGTTTGTTATAGATGCGGGAAAGGTCTTTGGACGAAGTCGTCGGCATCCGGTTGGCAATCGCGTTGATCCAGAGGATGCGGTTCTCTTTTGCCAGCACACGCATCAAGTGGGTTTTTGACAGTGGATCGCCGGTCCAGTCATGCGAAAAACAGAGGATATCGCGGCCTCGAAGAACGCCTTGAACACCTGTCTGTTTTTTTGAAGGAATATCCACCAACATCATTACGCCTCTCCGTCGATGAATCTCCGCTGCCAAATTTCAAAATTGACGAGCGACCAGAGCCTCTCGTCGTGGTTCGCTCCGGCGTTGTGCTCAGCAACCAGTTTTCTTACAAAACTGCCGTCAAATATACCGCGCGTCCCAGCACGTTCGCCCAGAACATATTCATCAACGATGTGCTTGAACTCTCCACGAAACCAGCCGCCGATCGGCACAGGAAATCCCATTTTCGGGCGATCAAGAATTTCGCTCGGCAAAATTCCCTTCATCGCCTCGCGGAGTATCCATTTTGTCGTCCCGCCGCGGAGCTTCATCTCACGCGGCATACGGGCCGTAAGTTCGGCAAGCTTGTGATCGAGAAACGGCACGCGGCTCTCGATCGACGCCGCCATCGACATCTGATCCTGTTTCATCAGCAACTCGTGCAGATACGTTTTCGCGTCGGCGTAGAGCAGTTTGTCGAGCACATCGTCAGCATCCGCTTTGTCGATCAGCCGGTTTTGCAGGAAATATGGATCAGTATTTTCGATCTTTTCGCGGGTTTCCCGGGCAAACAGATCTTTCTGCATAGCCTTTGAGAACACCGAGAAATTATCAAAAAACAGATTTTCGATGTCGGATTCGCGCGATAAAAATGTGCGGCCAAGTTTTCTACCAACGGACGCGGGCAGCGTTGCGACACCGCCACGAACGGCATCGCGCAAAAATCCGGGTGTGACGCTTTCGTATTTTTCGCCGTAGGAAAGTAACTTAAGGGCTTTGGCATAGCGTCCGTAGCCTGCCATTGTTTCGTCCGCCCCTTCGCCTGTCAGCACAACCTTTACATGCTCTTGTGCGAGTTTTGAAACAAAATAAAGCGGCACCGAGGCGATAAAACCTATTGGCTCGTCTTCGTGCCAGACGAGGTTTGGCAACGCATCAAAAAACTGCTCCGGCGTGATCGTGATCTCGTGATGATCGGTGCCAAATTTTTTGGCGACTAGGCGGGCGTATTCGAGCTCGTTGGCATCCCGTTCATTAAATGCGACCGAAAATGTCTTGATCGGCTCCGTGACCATCGTTGACATCATCGCGGCGATCGCCGACGAATCGATACCGCCGGACAAAAACATCCCCAGCGGAACATCCGCCATCAAACGCAGCTTGACCGACTGGCGGAAAAGCTCACGCCACTCGTCTATATATTCGGCATCAGAACGAGCCTCGTGTTTTGGCTCAAAACTGAGATCCCAAAATTCGCGAATATCAATTTTGCCGTCTTTCCACACCATCGTGTGGCCGGGCATTAGGCGTTTGACGCTAGCGTAAAGCGTCTCGTCGCCAGACGTGCCGTGGTTGGCAAACTGGTCAGGCAAGGCGTTGAAATTGATCTCGGCCTTAACAGCACCGGCCTCAAGCAGAGCCTTTATTTCGGAGGCAAAATACAAACTGCCATCGTCCGCGTGTACGTAATACAGCGGCTTTACGCCAAAACGGTCGCGGGCGATAAATAACTCTTGCGTCCGCTTATCCCAGATCGCAAACGCAAACATGCCCCGCAAATACTCCACGCAATCGCGTCCGTGTGCTTCGTAAAGATGCAGTATCGTCTCGGTGTCGCTGCGGTTTTGAAATGTATATCCTCGAGCGATGAGATCCTCGCGGTGATCGGCGTGATTATAGACTTCGCCGTTGTAGACTATCGAACACGAGCGGTCAGCGTTAAACATCGGCTGGGCTCCATGAGCGACATCGACTATGCTCAGTCGCCGGTGGCCGAGACCGACGTTGCTGTCGATATAGACGCCTCCGTCGTCCGGCCCGCGATGGTACAGGATGTCGCGCATCGCGACGAGCCGTTTTTCGTCTACTTGTCTGCCGGATCGCGTGGAATACGCTATGCCGTTAATACCGCACATATTTTGATGAGCACCGCTAGTAAAAGCGGCCGCTAAACTATACTAAATAAAGTGGAAATCGCCCATGTTTTGCAGAGATTTCTGTTGGGAGGTCGGCCAGCGACCGAGGGCTATTTAAATATTAGCTTTTTTCGGCGCATAAAGCCACATTTTTTCATCGTAACAATGTGGATTTGAGCCGCATTTCGGCGTTTATTTAGGCGTAGGACGAGTGAGCGAAACTTATAGCATGACGGGAAATGTTTTACAGGTAAGGGCTAAATCAGCGGCTCCGCGCCGGAGGTTTGGTGGGCGCTGGCTCAAGTACGTAGCCATAACTGCTGCTGTCGTTACTGCGGGAATGCTCGGGTTTGATGCATACGACGGAACGTTTGGCATTTTTCCGGTGCATTTTGATTCAGAACAACGTAGTGCGATTCGGGTGATCAAAGTTCCGCCCGGCGGGAATCTGCAAGCTGCGATCGATCAGGCAAACAGCGGCGACATCGTCGAGCTGCAAGCGGGCGGCGTTTACTCAGGGCAGATAAATCTACCAAACAAACCGCTGACCGATTACGTCACGATCCAGTCTTCGGCAGTTGCCGATCTGCCCGCGGACAAGCGTGTCAGTCCGGCTCAACGCGGTTCGATGGCTACGATACTGTCGGGAATGCTCGGCCGAGCTGCTGTTTCGGCAACGAACGGTGCTCATCATTACAGGTTTGTCGGGATCGAATTCGCACCATCGAGTTCGAGCTATAATTACGGCATCATCCAGCTGGGCCGAGCTGAATCGGCGGTGGATAAAGTGCCGCACGATATCGAGATCGACCGCAGCTATATCCGCCCGCACCCGTCCGGCAAAACCCGTCGCGGCATCGCTCTAAACAGCGCAGATACCACGATCAAAAACAGCTACATCGAGGGCATCGCGTACGCGAGCGAAGAGACGCAGGGCATCTGCGGCTGGTCTGGGTCGAAAAATATCAAGATCCTAAACAACTACATCGAGGGCGGTGCCGAAAATATTATGTTTGGCGGTGCCGACCCGGCAACCGCCGATCTGATACCGTCGGACATCGAGATCCGCGGAAATCACCTGAACAAGCCGCTCGCGTGGAAAAAAAGTGTGACTACTAAGACGCTATTTGAGCTGAAAAACGCCAAACGTGTCGTTTTTGCAGGCAATCTGTTGACCAATAATTGGGAAGGATCGGCTCTGCGAGTAACGGTCCGCAATCAGGACGACGGAGCACCGTTTTCGACCATTGAGGACGTGACGATCCGCGAAAATGTTATCAAAGGGTCAGGTGAGGGCATAAATATTCTCGGAAAAGACGACACTTACGCCAGCATGACTTTGAAGAGGCTGACGATTACGAACAATCTGTTTCTCGATATCGGTACAAGAGAATTTGACGGGTCGGGATATTTTGTGCAGGTTTCGGACGGCGAGGATATCTTTATTACCAACAACACGGTCTTTAACGAAGGCAATATCGCGACGTTTCACGGCGCGCGGCCGCGTAATTTTATTTTTCAAGACAACATCACGGGCCACGGTAGTTATGGAATTCACGGACTTGGCGATATGCGGTCGGCGGTCGAGCGGTCGATGTTTCAGAACAATGTGTTTATCAATAATCGACAAGTGCCGTCGTCGGATTATCTGTTTCCGCCCGATAATATGGTCGCCAAGGACATGAACGCGGTCGGATTTACCAATCCCGCCGGCGGCGATTACCGCCTTGCTCCAAATAGCCGCTACCGTGGCAAGGGCAAAAACGGCTCCGACCTCGGGTGCTCGCTTCCCTCTGCCGACATTGCCCGATAATCTATCGATATGAAGTTAAATTGCGAGATGATCGCCGGGTCTGATGTCGAGCATTTGCAGCAGATCTACACCGGATTTGCGAGGCTGCATCGTGAGGACAAGATCGCTCTGCGTCAAACCATCCCGAGCGAAGCAAAAAAGGCACGCGGAGCGGATCGCTGGGTCAACTACAAATTCTTTAACACGACGGTCATCATCAACGGCACTACCCGCGTCTGTTACGACACGCACGACTGGAACTGGATCGACGAAGAGATACTCGCTGGATGCGATCTTTACTTTAAGCGAAGCTACGATCCGCAATTTATTTCGACGCTGAAAGACGGCGGCAAAGTGTTTCCGCTCGGCCTAAACTATCAGGTTGCTAGTGCCGAATTTGACATTTTCAAGCTCAAACGAGCGGCGTTTTACAGCGGCAAAGACTGGATAAAAGCGACGCTTAAAGGCTTGCGGATAGACAGCTTACTGCGACGGCGCGAGACCGAGCGGATCGACAATCTTGAGGCGGCTCCGAACACTGAGATCGAGCCGAGAGTGCTGTTTATGGCACGCGCTTGGAGCCCCGAAAAGATCGAATCCAAAACCCAAAAAGATGCCGTCGAGGCGATCAACGAAACGCGTGCAAAATGTATCGAAGTTCTGCGAAAAGAGCTTGGTGACAAGTTTTACGGAGGGCTCGCTCACGATGATTACTCAAAAAAACATTTTAGCCACGTGCTTTTGGCCGATGACAATGCTTCATCAAAACGTAACTATCTGGAGATATTAAAACTGTTCCCGATCTGCGTAGCAACAGTTGGGCTAAACGGTTCGAACGGCTGGAAACTCGCGGAGTATGTAGCCCATTCAAAGGCTATATTGTCCGAGCCGCTTGTTTATCAAGTACCGGGACATTTTGAAGCCGGGAAAAATTATGTTGAGTTTGGCGATGCCGACGATCTGGTAGGATCGGCGGTAAAATTGATAGAGGACAAAGCTTTACGGTCGGAGATAATGGCAAATAATTTTGCCTATTACAACAGCTATGTCCGGCCTGACGCAATGATCGCAAATAGCCTAGACGTAGTTCTCAAACATACCGGGTCAGCCGGCGAGATCATTGTAGATAGTTAGAATCTTGGCGATATTGCCATTGTCGGCTTTTCCGTTCGCTTTGACCTGTTTCTCACCTTTCGCCATCTCTTTAACCCGTTCAACCAAGGCGTCTTTGTCGCCAACCGCAATCAGTTCAACTCCGTCAGGCCGCATCCCGTTATCTGTCGCGATCACAGGCGTGCCAAGAAACAGCGCCTCGCGCACCGAGATCGCGTCGCCGTCAAAAAGCGTCGTACGCAAAACAACATCTGCATCCCGCATCAAATGCAGCGTGACAGCGTGATCGACATTTCCAGCCAGATGGATATTGTTGGCGCATCCGCTGTTTTGAATAGCGGCCTCAACCTCAGAACGCATCGAACCACTTCCGGCGATCATCAGTCCGGCGTTTGGCATATCGCGGACAATTTCCCGCATCGCGTCGATCTGCATCAGTGGATCATAATCTTTTTCAAGCCCACCAACTGCAAGAAGCATAGGCGCATGTGTCTCGCGAAACGACGCCAGTTCTGCGGGAATAGTGATATTTTCATCAGGAGCTTTTAGCGAAAATGGCAGCACAACCGAGAGCCTTTCATCCACAACGCCGTATCGGCGAAATACGTTGGCAAGATCCTCGTTTACGGCAATGATGCGTGAAAATCGCCGGAAAATAAGTCCAGCGAGAGATGTCGGTTTTGCATTTTTTGCCGCGTCGGTCGTTGCAAAACCGCCGGAGTGCAGAGTCAAAACACTTCGCTTACCGCCAAAAAATGTGCACGCAAATGCTAACGCCAGCACACGTTTTGTCACATCACCGCCGATGTGCAGGTGCAAAACATCGTAGTCCAATTTGCGGAGTAGTTCGATCAAACCGGTCTTAGTTCTCGGATGATACACATCGGGTTCCGTTGATTCGACCGTGCTTTTTGATGTCGCGATGATCGAGCAGCGATGGCCCGCCGCTCGCAGTTCCCCACGGATGGCGAGCATATTGCGGCTGATGCCGCCCTCCGGCGGCGGCACGGGGCCGAGTTGTACAACGTGCAGCGGCATTATCTGTCTAACAGCGAATTATACAACCCGAGAGTGTTGCGAAGCTGTGCTTTGATCGAAAATTTGTCGCGAGCGATCGTTCGTCCGGCGTTGCCCAACGCTGCGGCTTTTTCGTCGTCGCCCAGCAGATCGATCAGATGCTCCGCCATTGCGGCATCGTCATCCGAATCGACCAGAAATCCCGTTTCGTTTTCAACAATAGCTTCGGCGGCGCCTCCGACATTTGTCGCGACGACCGGTTTTCCGGCAGCCATGTATTCGAGTATCGAGTTTGAAAATCCTTCGGCGGTAGATGTCAAAACGCACGCGGATGACGTTGAAAGCAGGCCTGGAACGTCGGAGCAGCGGCCAATAAAGTGAACCATATTATCTATACCGAGTTCGCCTGCCATCGCCTTTAATTCTGCTTTGAGTTCGCCTTCACCGGCGATCACAAAATGCGAATTCGGAACAGCCTCTTCCACACGCTTTGCGACACGTAGAAACATCGGAACGTTTTTGACGGCGTGACGCAGATTTGCGACGAGCGTAACAAAGCGGATGTTTTCGTCAGTCGGCAGGCCAAACTTCTCGCGGCTGCTGTCAGCATTTTCAAACCGCGACAGATCGAGGCCGTTGCAGATGACATTGATCTTGTCGGGCGAAATACCGCGTGCGGCCACATATTCGCGAACCGCCATTGAATTTGCGACGACCGCATCTGCACGGCCAAAAGCGAGCTTTTCGACAAACTCTTGTGACGACGAACGCATCCCGCCAGTCTCGCGTTTTGATGCAACCTTTGCCTTCACTCCAGCAAGACTCGCCGCAGCCATGCCAAAAACATTCGTATAAAAATCGTGCGTGTGGACCAGGTCGATCTTATTGTCCTTTAAATACGCCGCGCAGCTTCGCACTTGGCGGACAAAGTTTGCGTTGAAAAACGAAGTCAGCGGAAATTCCGGTATCTCGGCAAAATCCACTTCTTCCATCGTCGCTCGCAACACACCTTCGTTATTGAGCGTTGCAACGTATACATCATGCGTTCCTTCGGATTTCAAAGCGCATGACAATGCAACAGCCTGACGTTCAGAGCCGCCCTGATGAAAGCTGCCTATAAATTGTAGTATGCGTTTTTTCACCTGATGCGGTGTTTATTTTAGCTGTGTTTTGCGGCGGCCGTTTGCGGCGTTGATGTAAAATTCGCCGCCGAGCCGACGGACAGCCGCGTAACCATCGATCGGTTGATCAAAAATATCGGTCATATCGACCCGCAGTTTATGACCTTCGACCACGACAAACTCGTCCGGCAGAGCGTCTGCGTCGCTCATTCGCACCCAAGAATATTTGAAATCAGTGGCAAAAATTTCGGTTTCGATCATCTGGCCCGGCTCGTCGTTAAAGACAAAAAGGTCGGTGTAGTCATTGTATTTAATGACAAACGCCCGCCCACCGCGTATCGGCATCTCGGTCACGGTGGGCGGTTCAACGCCAATCCCGACGGGCAGAATCATAGTAAAAAACTCCTGAGTTCCGGCTCCGTTTGAGACAAAACGCATAAATGGTGCGTTGATTTTGTTGCCGTGATTGGTCGAGATCCAGCTCTCTTTTTGCTGCCAGCCGCCGTTATCGCCAAAGGTGAAAATGCGGTGATCGTCACCGCCGACAAAGCTGCCATTTTCACAGATCGCCGTTTTGACGCCGTTGGCAAAATGGAAATTTAGAGCGTACTCGTGATCGCCGAGCGTCTCGACCGTATCGCGGACGATCCAGTAATCGTTCTTAACAAATAGTATGCTGCGATGGTGAGTCGCCGGATGTTCGAGCCGCTTATAACCGTCGTGTGAGCCTTCGAAGAGGTCAAATCGCTCTTCTTGTATCCACGTTTTCAGCTCGGTTTTTGCCTGCGTTTTCCAATTGAAAGTATTGCCCGGGACCGACGATGACAGGCCGTCGATCGTTAGCGAATTGTGCGCCGTGCTGGAACGAAAATGGTCACGCATGTCGCGTGATTCGTGATACGTGTATGTGCCCGAATCAACAAGCAGCGTCTTGCCGTGCACCGCAACCTCGATCGCCAGAGCGTCAGCATGGCCGTGGCCGCCCGCGAGCGAGCCCACCTCGCCGCAATCGACGACGAGCATATTGTCGGTAGCGTCCCAGCCGTCACGCATCACAAAATAACCGCCATCCGCAAACCCTTTCGACGCCGCGACCGGCTCGGCGGACGAGTGTGCGTCAAAAGCCGCAACCCCCGCCGCACCCATCAGCCAAAAAATTTCCTCGCTTGCTCGTCCGGCAACCTGTTTTTGGTCCGCCCTGTCAAATAGCACCGCGCCAACGCCTAGCGTCCCGCGAAAATCATCCGGCGCAGTATGCGTCAGCGGCAGCATACGTCCGCCGTCGTCGTCACCGATGAGCGGCGTCGTGCCGTCCGGCATCGTCATGTGCATCATGTGATCAAACGCAAGTTCAAAACGCTCTTCATATTCAGCCCCACGCAGATCAAATCCAGCCTCAGTGTCGAGCGAACGCAGAATCGAAAACTGGCTGTAGATATCCGCCGTATATCGTTGATACCAGGTGCTTTGCTCAAAATAAACGCCGTCCGGATGTATCTGTTTCATCACCTCGGTAAAGAGAATTTCCTCGCCAAGCTTTCGCCAGCGTTCCGCTCGTTTGAGAAACGGCAACTGCGTTCCGAGATAATAAAGCCCCAAGGCTTCTCCTGTGAGGTGCGTGTTTGGGCTGTAATATTTCGAAAGATATTGCTCGATGTGGCGGCCGTGGAGATAGAGATATTTGAGCGCCCGTTTAAAGAGCTCGGGCGTAAAACTATCGGATTCACGAAACAGGTGAAACGCCCAGACCCAAGACATCGCACGAAACGAAACCTCTAGGCTGCTCGACCAATTGACACCAATCGCAGGCGGATTTTGTTCCATCCACGACTCGAGCTGATCGACAAACGCGGCGCCAAACCTTTCATCACCCGTCAATACAAACGCAACGCCAAGCGTGAAAAAATGCTGGTGGCGGTTTAGTTCCCAGATGACTTTTTTGTTGCCGGTTTCGCCCGTTTCAAGGTCGTCAAACTCTTTCCAGTGTTTTAGCGGCGAGCGCTTTGACGAGAGCGGTTCGCGGTGCCAGTCGATCTCGCTGCCGACATAAAGATTCTTAAATGCAAGTAGGTCGATACGTCCTTCAAGGATCTCTTCGGCAGCCTCGACGAAGCTATCTGCAGATTCGCCAAAGGTGGATCTGAATGCCGCTGCTGTCTGTTCGAGATCGGCGAATGCCGGGAAAAATCCGGTCTCGCCGTTCTTATAAAATTTCTGCCAAAGGGTTTCGGAAATGATCGGTGCCGAGCCAAATTTTGCAGCATCGATCAGCTCAACGAGTTCCCAATCGGTCGGCACTTGCGGGATGCGTTTCTGCTCACGAAAAACGGAAAAAGCCTGGCCGCCCCGGGTACGTATCTCGTCCCAGCTGCGGATCTTTTTCAGTTTGTCGAGCGGTTTCGCCATCGCCTCAACTGCCATAATATCAACCTTTACGCCGTTTCCGTCATTATCGATCTAAGACGGTGGTCACGGTATTCGGCGGGTTCGCCCCGAAGGCCTTCGGCGGCGGCAGACGCGAGGTTAAACGCCTCACGCGCCGACGCAAAATGCACTTTGTAATTGCCGGATCTTTCGCCTTCCTCGATCATTTCGCTAAAGAATCGCTTGGCTTCGTCGCCGATACATGTCGATTGATCCTGGTCAAAAAATCCATGGCAATAGAGCTTTACAAAGACCCAGTCGGATTTGCCCGCAACCGTCACATTTGCCGAACGCCAGCGATCAAACCGGGCGGCGGTCAACCCTTGATTCGCCGTCAACGCACCGTCCTCAACTCGTGGCACCGGAATACCCTTGATCGTCCGCGTCCAGTTAAACACAAGCGGCCCTGTAAATATCAGTGGTAATTGATGGCTGTTTCCATTTACCGAAAGCCGTTTTCCGGTTCGGTGCGGAACGGCCTGATCAAGCGGCAACCCGCACTCGTAGATCTGATTTATCACCGCGACTTGCGACTGGTCGGGAGCAGACGGCAAAGTCATGTCTGCGTAGCAACCCGTGTCGCGGAGTATCTCCATCTCGTTATCGACACCGCAAAAACGGCCGCCGCACGAATTGGCAAGCGCCAGATTGCCGTGGACAAACGCATACATCGGATCGCCAACGCCGTCCATTCGCGAGAGACATTTGTGCCGGCCGGCGAGTGTGTCACGAAAGTCAACGAGTGCTTTGCGCAGATTTTCGGGTGTGTCCGGCTGCTCAACGCCGTGGTGCAGATGCACCTCGACCTCGCCAAGCCCCTCGGCCTGCATCTCGGCCATGATGTCTAGTATCTCAGGGTGATACTGCTCAGCCGGGTAAAAATTTGTATGGCGAAACTTTGTCCCATCGGCATCGCGGGTCGCGTCGCCGGTCGCACGCGCCAGTTTGTGATACGCCTTTAGCCGCTCAACCTGCGATTTGTGATCGAGCACGCCGTTCTCGCTCCAAGCAGGCTCAAAATGGTTAGCGACTGTGACGATAATGTGCTTTTTCTCATACGCCGTCTGCTCAAGCATAGAGCCGAGGCGCGACACCGGATACCTGGCGAGCCACGGCAGATTCCAGTTTAGCTTTGTAAGAAATGTAGGTTCGGTCGGGGTCATTTTGGGTTATTATTCGCTCGCAACAGGCACAAAACGACGCGGCAAAAAGCGTCGTAAGATCCGTTTTACGGCGTCTTTTTCATCTTCTTCGATAATGCCAAAGAAACTGGCCGCAAGCAGATATATCGGCACAAAAGCGCAAGCCGAGACGAACAGAACGAGACTGCCGCCGACAAAGTTCAGCGTCCCCAGGCTATGCGTAGAAAACGCCTCTTCGGCAAAATGTTCGCCAACGCTAAGTAGATAGACCTTGACGTTTGAATAAACAACGTATGTGACCGCACCGGCGAGCAATGCGACGGCCGCAGTTTTTACGACGTTTTTCAATAACGGCAAGTGCTGTAGCCCTACACCGAGCTTGCGTACGACCATCGTCTCCGTAATGGCTCTTTCTAACAATATTGCACCGACGGCCACAGCTATCATACCCGTCAGGCCAAAATATCCGAGTCCGTAATACAAGACACCTATCATCAACACTAGAACGACTACCCGGACTAGGAGAAATAGCCGTCCGAGCTCTTTGAACGACCTTACGATCGGGTCAGTGATAAGAATGCTAAATGGTAGCAGCGTTAGATTTATGACAAGCACCGTCGCGCTCGCCTCATACTCTTTGGTAAAGAGCGTTATGATAAATGTGTTCGCCGTTATCATCAAAAACACATAGATCGGAAAGTAAAAGAACGCGAGTTTCTGCATCGCGCGGGCCGTCAATCGGATCATTTCTTCGCGGTCGCCCGCCTGCTGCAGCGCGTTCATTCGCGGGATGAGAACCGACGTGACCGATTCCGCCAGCATTGCAATTAGCGGGATCTCAAAACAACCATACGCATAGATAGCAAATTCCGCGGATGTGAATTTGTAACCGACAAAGTAATTATGAATGTCGTTTTGCGCGATCCACAGGATACCGGCGATGCCAAATGGCAGGGCGTACACCAATTGCTCACGAAAAAATTTCGCTTGAAAACCGGTCCAGTACCCCGGAAAACGCGAGCGGATGTAACCCAACAGGATAAATGTTTGGACAATGCCTTGGATCATTGCGGCGTACATAAATGCCTCAACCGTCCCAAACATTAGCACAGCTCCGCCCATCAGTAGCGTTTTAGTTAGCTGCGCTCCGACGATGAAAAATGTCGCGACTCGGGCCTCTTGATTGGCGATGGCGATGGTTTCGAGAAAGGTCGAAAACATCCATATCCAAATCACGATGCCGATCTTTGGAGCAAGCCGCAACATCTCTTCGCTGCGAAAGATGTTCCCGATGATCTCCGGGAAAAGGTTCAGCGTCAAACAAGCGAGGCCGCCCATGACGAAGTTGAAAACCAAAATATTAAACACTGCGGTGCCGCGGCGTTCCGGCGTCTCGCGGGCGAGGTAATAGTACGCGCTCATTGAAACACCGAGCGGCAATATCGTCGCGGCGTTCATTATCACCTGAAACGCCTCGCGATAATGCCCGACGGCCTCTTGCGTCAGCGAACGCACAATGAGTAGCGGCAGCATAAAGCTGAGAGCAAATCCGATTACCTTAGCCGCCAGCAGCCAGGCGCTTTGTTGGCGAAGCGATTCTGTCGGAACCGGAGCCGCCTTTGCGGCGGGCGTGACCGATCCGTGGCGGGCGTGCGTGTCGTACCAACCGGGCAGCGAACGCCGCACGATGCGCTCAAGAAATGCAATAAATTTGCGGCCGCGTTCCGTCTGGATCAGATAGGAATAATCGCCAAACAGCCAATATTTAACAAACACGCGGCGATAATCTTTGATCGCAACTTCGCGTGATTTCCAATCGCCTGGCGATTCTTCGGCAAACGGGCCTGAGGCTCCCTCTTCAAAGACGTGAAACTGCCGTTCGCCATCCGACGGGATCTCCGGCGTGATGCCGTCAAAATCCTGTTTGACCGCCTTAAAACGGTCGTAGCCAAGCTGCTCAAGCAGGTCAAATTCGTCGCCAAGCCGGTCAAAGATAACTTTCTCCGACCTGATCGAAATGTAATCCGGCTGGTTCTCGAACTTGAGCATTGCTCGCAGACAGATGCATTCCGATCCGACGATATCAGCCTTCAAAAAGTACGGGACGCCGTATTTTTCGATGCACTTGCCAAAATCAACGGCCGTTACGCCGATGATCTCGTTCGTCGTGCCCATCACCTTGTTCCGCACGGCCCAATCGTCCGACGTGCTGCCCCACAACGAGTGGTCCTCGTTACGGTAAAACCGCACCTTGCCGTCGGGTTCGCCCGCAGCCGCGTCTTCGGTGATTGCTCCCTCAACAATGGTCAGACGCCCGTCGGCGATCTCCGCAGCAAAACGCTCGCGGCAAAAGGCGGCGTTCTCAGGATCAGCCTCAAACGCCAATACGCGATAGCCTTTTTTGAGATAAAACGACGTGTCCTGGCCGCGATGCAGCCCGACGTCAAAGATCAGGTTAGGGTCTTTTGGTGTTTGTAAAAGCTCGGACATGGCACTTCCTTTAGGTGTACTGCACTCACGCGATCGGGGCAGACCGCGCTCGTTACCTGTCAAAATAAAGACCGAATTACCCTTAGATTTCAATTATTTATGAGAAAAACTGCGAGAGATTTTTTAATAACTTTCCTATAAATAATCGATGCAATCAGGTCATCAGCGTCTCATAGAGCTCGATGTATTGACGTGCGACGCTTTTGGCGGTGAATTGGGTGGCGAGGTAGCGGTTGTTGGTGGACATTTCTCCGCGGAGATCGGGGTTGTCGAGGAGTTTGGTGATGCTTTCGGCGAGGGCTGTGGGGTTGCATGGTTCGGTCCAGAGGCAGTTTTGGGGGGCGGTCATGTAGTCGGCGGCGCCGCGTATTTTGGTGGTGATGATGGGGAGTCCGGCGGCGATGGATTTTAGGATGACGATGGGCAGGCCTTCGTCGTGATAGGTCGGGAAGACGAACGCGGTGCTGTTTGCGTGAAAAGCGGCGGTTTCGGATTCGGGAATATAGCCGAAAAAACGGACGCTGTCGGCAATGGCGAGTTTGGCAGCGAGGCTCTCGGCCTGTTCGCGAACAGGGCCGTCGCCGAGGCAAAACAGTGCAAATTCGCGGTTTTGCCGCTTTAATTCACCACACGCCGCGATCACGTCGAGCAAACCTTTGGTCTCGATAAAACGGGAGCTGTAGAGCAGCACGGGCGTGTCGGGGCCGACGCCGTGACGGGTGCGAAATGCGGGATCGGGGCGAAAGATATCGCCATCGACGACGAGTTTGGCACGCGACAGTTTTTCGGGCGGACATCCGGCACGGACAAAATTTTCACGCTCTTCGCTCGACAGCACACCGATGCCAGCCGCGCGGGCAAACAAACGCCGCATCGCCCAACGCCAGACAGGATTTTTAGTCGCTAAAAATCGGGCGTCCGACCCGTGCATCTTGAGATAGACGGGCACTTTGGAAGGCAAAAACGCGAACGCAGTCAGGTCACGAAGCACGCATTTTTCGTCGATCGAGGTGTTGAGATGGATGATGTCGTACTGCGTTTCGCGTGTGCGGCGGCGAAGCCGCCTTGCCGCATCGATCACTCGCCTGACCCGCTCAAGCAGCGACGTCGGAGCGAGGCCCACGCCGTAAACGTATGTTTCTTCGTCAACCTCTACGCCGCTCGTACGAAGCGCGGCGACAAACGGCGGCTCGCAATATATCGGCCCACCGAGCGAATCTTTGTCAGGCATTCCTGCGAGTATCCTCATTTAAATAACAAGATCGGGAAAGCGGGCTCTCACGTTCAAATTCGTCCAAAGCGACCGCCCAAATCCGGTCAATGTGAGATTACCTCACGAATTGGTTTTTATACAGTGGTTTGGACGGTTTAGTAACCGGCGTCATTACGTTAGAATCTATTGGTGAGAAAAATCTTTTCGACGGTGGATGCCTCGACAGCAGGATACCGTTCGATCAGCATCGTTCTTTTTGCAATCTATGAATAACGAAATCCAGATGGTCGACCTCAGGCGTCAGTATCAAAAGATACAGCCGGAGCTCGACGCGGCAGTCCTAGCCTGTCTCGCATCAACCGCGTATATAAATGGCCCGGAGGTCAAACGCTTCCAAGAGGGGCTCGAACAATATTTAAATGTAAAGCACGTCATCCCGTGTGCAAATGGCACCGATGCCCTGCAGATCGCGCTGATGGCGCTTGGGCTGGAGCCGGGCGACGAAGTAATTGTGCCGGCGTTTACCTATGTCGCCACCGCTGAGGTCATTGGCCTGTTGGGGCTCACGCCCGTGATGGTCGATGTGGATCGAGATACGTTTAACGTAACTGCGGAGATCATCGAAGCGGCAATAACGCCTCGGACAAAGGCGATCGTGCCTGTCCATTTGTTTGGGCAAAGCTGCGATATGGGCCCGATAATGGCTCTTGCCGAAAAACACGGGATCTATGTCGTCGAGGACAATGCCCAGGCGATCGGTGCCGACTATATTTACTCTGACGGGTCGAGAAAGAAAACCGGCTCGATCGGCCATATCGGCTGCACATCGTTTTTCCCGTCAAAAAACCTCGGCTGTTACGGCGACGGCGGAGCAATTTTTACTCACGACGATGTTCTGGCTGACAAACTGAGGATGATCGCGAATCACGGGCAGGCTGAGCGATACTATCACTCGGTGATCGGCGTTAATTCCAGGCTCGATTCTATCCAGGCCGCGATACTAAATATCAAGTTGCAGCACCTGGATGATTACTGTAATGCCCGGCGGCGTGCCGCTGATTTTTACGATGCATCATTTGCCGGGATCGGTGAGCTGCAGACACCGGCACGTCACACGAACTCGACACATGTATTTCATCAATACACGCTGCAGGTTGCGGACGGGAAACGAGCGGATCTGCAGGAGCATTTACAAAAGAATGGCGTTCCCTCAATGATCTATTATCCGGTGCCGCTATATCGTCAAAAAGCTTTTTCGAAATATGTCTCCGCAGATTTTGAGCTGCCCGTGACCGAGGAACTGTGTGCAGCCGTGCTGTCGCTACCTGTTCACACGGAGATGGACGACGAACTCTTAGGTTTTATCACGGGGCACGTTCGAGGCTTTTTCGGATAACGAAAAATGGCAGATAAACACTATTTTGCACATGGGACCGCGGTCATCGACGAACCTTGCAAGATCGGCGAGGGTGTCAAGATATGGCATTTCTCGCACATTATGTCCGGTTGCGAGATCGGTGACAGATGTAACATCGGACAAAACGTCGTTGTTTCGCCTGGGGTTCGTTTGGGAACCAATGTTAAAGTGCAAAACAACGTTTCGATCTATACCGGCGTGATCTGCGACGACGATGTGTTCCTCGGCCCGTCGATGGTCTTTACGAATATTACAAATCCGCGCAGTGCGATCGTACGTCGCGAACAATATGTCGAGACACGCGTTGGACGCGGAGCATCGATCGGGGCAAATGCAACGATCATCTGCGGTAATGAGATTGGCGAGTACGCTCTGATCGGTGCCGGAGCGGTTGTTACAAAAGCCGTACCGGCGTTCGCTCTGGTTGTCGGAAATCCGGCGAAACAGATCGGATGGGTCAGTGAATATGGACATCGGCTGCTGTTTGACGATGCAGGCGCCGCGACTTGTAAAGAAAGCGGCGACACGTATCAGCTTACCGATAATAGCGTTAAAAAGGTAGACGGATGAAGAATTTTGCACTGATAGGTGTCGCCGGCTACATCGCTCCGCGGCATCTTAAAGCCATCAAGGAGACCGGCAACGATCTCGTCGCAGCGCTCGATAATTTTGATTCTGTCGGGGTGCTGGACAGCTATTTTCCGAATGCAGATTTTTTCGTGGAGTTTGAGCGATTTGACCGGCATATTGAGAAGTTAAAGCTGCAAGATACCCATCTTGATTACGTCTCTGTTTGCTCGCCAAACTACTTGCATGACGCCCACATCCGGTTTGGCCTCAGACATGGCGCTGATGTGATCTGTGAAAAGCCCATCGTTCTGAATCCGTGGAACATCGACGCCCTTGCCGAGATCGAACGCGAGACCGGCCGTCGCGTTTATACAATATTACAGCTCAGGCTGCACCCAAGCGTTATTGCCCTAAAGGAAATGGTTGCCGCGGCGGGCAATGATGAGCGTTTTGCGGTCGATCTGAAATACATCACGGCACGCGGCAATTGGTATCAGTTTAGTTGGAAGGGTGACGTCAATAAATCGGGCGGCATTGCTACTAATATCGGCGTCCATTTTTTTGACATGCTGATATGGGTCTTTGGCGAGGTAGTCGAAAACAACGTCGAGCATCACACGGCAAACAAAGCTGCGGGCTTCCTAAAACTTGAAAAAGCTGATGTAAATTGGCAACTCAGCATCGATAAAGATGATCTGCCGGATGATATAAAAGCCGCCGGAAAACGAACGTTTCGTTCGATAAGAATCAACGGAAACGAATTTGAATTTAGCGATGGTTTTGAGGATCTCCATACAAGATGCTATGAAAAGATCATGGCGAGCGACGGCTACGGACTCAGTGAAACCAGAGCATCGATCGAACTCGTCCATCAGATCAGAAATTTCGGAAAGGAATAAAACGTGATAAGCGAAAAAACAATTTTCATAACCGGTGGCGCGGGATTTATTGCGAATACCCTCATCGCAAATTTGATCGAGCAAAACAAGATCGTCGCCTACGATAATTTTCTTCGGGACACGCTCACCGGCAGCGTCTATGCTGCCCATCCGAATCTCGAGGTCGTCAAAGGAGACGTTCTTGACGCCGAGCATCTCACCAAATCGATGCACGGCGCTGACATCGTTATACACGCGGCGGCTATCGCGGGGATCGATGCCGTGATCAAGGACCCGGTGAGGACGATGCGTGTAAATATGATCGGAACGGCGAACGCTCTCGAAGCCGCTCGACTCAATAATGTTCGCGATCGCTTTATCGATTTTTCGACATCCGAGGTATTTGGTTCAATGGCGTTTCGGGCAACCGAGGAGCAAGACACAGTTTCTGGTTCCGCCGGCGAGGCTCGCTGGGTTTACGCTGTCAGCAAACTCGCGGGCGAACATCTGACCCATTCATATTACCGCCAATACGGGCTTCCCACGGTATCAGTCCGGCCTTTTAACGTTTATGGCCCGGGCCAAACCGGCGAAGGCGCTATATCTGTAATGATGAAAAGAGCCTTGCAGGAAGAAACGATCTATATCAGCGGCGATGGAAATCAGATCCGCGCGTGGTGCTATGTTGATGATTTCGTTGATTGCCTGATGCGATGCCTCGAGTATCCAACCGCAGTCGGACAAAGCTATAACATCGGCAATGCACGCGCCGTGATCACGATACTTGGATTAGCACAGACGATCTGCCGCGTTCTGGGCTCAAAGTCAAAGATCGAATTCGCCCCACCGCTTTCGGCAGACATCGCCATCCGGATCCCTAGTGTGGAAAAAGCGGTCGAGGACCTCGGCTTTAAGGCTAAAGTAGATCTGGAAGAAGGCATATTAAAGACCGTGGAGTATTTTAAGCAACAGACCGCCACATGAATTTTATCCCGCTAGCCTCACCTAATATTACCGAAGAGGACATCGAACTGGTTGCTGAAGTCCTGCGTTCGGGTATGCTGGTCCAAGACAGAAAGGTCAAGGCCCTCGAGGATGCCATCGCGGATCAAATGTCCGCACGCAATGTCGTCGCGGCGTCCAGCGGTACGGCAACGTTGCATTTGGCTCTGGTTGCTCTGGGGCTAAAAGCTGGCGATCAGGTCATCGTACCCGCCCTATCGCACGTTGCAACAGCAAACGTAGTCGAATTGATCGGGGCCGAATGTGTTTTTGTAGATGTAGAAAAAGATACGTTCAATATTGACGTGTCAAAGATCGAAGCCGCCATAACGCCCCGCACGCGTGCGATCATGCCGGTGCACGAATTTGGATTGGCCTGTGATATTTTGCCGATAACAGATATCGCTGGGCAACAGGATCTATTGGTGATCGAAGATGCAGCTTGCGCATTAGGAGCCACCGAAGGCCAAAAATATGTCGGCACGTTTGGCAACGTAGGATCATTTTCTTTGCATCCGCGTAAAGCAATTACGTCCGGTGAGGGCGGATTGTTGGTAACCGACGATGACGACATAGCGAACCGTCTGCGGATATTGCGAAACCACGGGATCGATATTCAAAGCGGGAGCCAAGAATTTGTCGCCGCCGGCTTTAACTATCGCTTGACCGATTTTCAGGCAGCCTTGGCCCTTTCACAATACGGCCGACTCGAATACAACATCCGACATAGACGATCTCTGGCTGAACTTTACCTATCCGAGCTTAGTGATGAAAACAGATTACAGCTACCGCTCGAAAAGCAGCGTAAAGCCCATGCGTGGCAAACTTTCCATGTCGTCGTTGACCAACAGATCGACCGCGACCGGTTGATCCAAGATCTCAAGGCTCGTGGTATTGGAAGCAATTACGGCGCCCAGTGTATTCCGGCGACGACATATTACCAACAAAAATATGGACTCGACTGCGAGCGGCTTTTTCCAAATGCACTTCGGGCTTTTACACACGGCCTGGCTTTGCCTTTGCACGAAAACCTGACCAGCGAAGACGTTAAATACGTTTCCAATACGTTACGAGAGCTACTAAACTAACGACCTATGCCAAAACAATATAGATCACACGGCAGCGGCGAGTTTGAACTCGAACAATTTAAGAGTCTCGGCGAAAACGTCGTTTTTGAAGCCGGCGTTTTGGTGTTTCACCCTGAAACCATCGAGCTTGGAGAGAATATCTATGTTGGGCACAATACGATCTTAAAAGGTTATTTCAAGAATTCTCTGATCATTGGCGACAACACCTGGATCGGGCAAAATTGCTTTTTTCACAGTGCCGGTAGTATCCGAATTGGCCGTAATGTGGGCATCGGCCCGAACGTTAAGATACTTACGAGCAAACATTCGGAACAGGGCGTCGACGTGCCGATATTGTTTAGCGAACTCGAATTCAAGCCGGTAAGCATCGGCAACGACTGTGATATCGGCATTGGCTCGATCATCTTGCCGGGGGTATCGATCGGCAATGGAGTACAGATCGGTGCGGGGTCTGTCGTCACTAAGGACATCCCGGATCATGCGGTTGCGTTCGGGGTGCCCGCAACGGTCGTCAGATATAGGAAATGAAAGTTCTTGTGTTGCCCGTAAATATCGCATCCGATATTTCCCATAAGGTGCGATCACTTAGGAGCATTGGCATTGATGCCCGCGGTTTCACAATTGCTCCGACTCCGATCCAGTCGGACGAGGAGATAACGGTCTTTCCCCTCAATCAAGGCCTCTGGCTTACGCGGCGCGTTCGGCAAATTCTGGCTTACCGGTCGATTCGCAAGATGATCGACTGGGCCGACATATTACATTGGGTGTCTGATCCAAACGTCTTTTCATCCGGTTCATACAAAAATATTTTGGTCGAGGCCCGCAAACCCGGTGTTATCCAGTGGATCGGCTCGGACATACGAATCCCGGAGATCGACAGCGGACTAAACCGGTACTATCAGAACGCCGTAGACGAAGGATATGAATATGATTTTGAGAGTTTAGCTAATTCAAACTCTACGCAGCGTTTTTTTGCAGAATTCGGTTTTTACCCCCTCGAATTCATCGGAATGGGACATTACATAGATCAAACCTTGTTCCCCAAACGGTTTCGAGCCTGGCAATCGATAGTCCTTGCAGATTTTGAGGCCGACTTTCCCTCCAAAGAAAACAAACGTCCGGTCATCGTTCATTCGCCATCGGCACCCGTCGCAAAAGGAACCCGCCACGTTATTGCAGCGATCGAAAGGCTTAAGGTAAAGTATGACCTCGATTTTGTCTTGGTCGAGAATACGCAGCGAGACAAAGCTTTGGACATAATGCGCGGATGCGATATTTACATTGACCAGTTAATACTAGGGGCGCACGGCTACGCGGCGGTCGAGGCAATGGCGTTCGGGAAACCGGTCGTCTGCTATATCAACTCCGAGATCGGTAAGGATTATCCCGATGATCTACCGCTCATCAATGCAGATCCGGATAACTTAGACGAAAAACTTGAGCCGCTTTTGCAGAGTGCCGCCTTGCGTCATGAGATCGGTACGAAAGGCCGCGAGTACGTCGAAAAATATCACGACGACAAAAAGATCGCTCATGACCTGGTAGACATTTACAAAGAGGTCATCGACCTCCACGCTCAGGGTAAGCCTACCAGATAAGTAACTCGTAGAGATGCTGAAAACGCTAGCAAAAGAGAGCCTTATCTACGGCGTTTCCGGGATACTGACACGGTTCGTCTCAGTGTTGCTAATGCCGATTTATACGGCGATCTTTGCGCCCGCTGATTTTGGGATCGTCAGCCTCGTGACCACGTTTTCAGCATTGTTGAGCATCTTGCTGATCTTGTCATTGGATAACTCAATGGGGCGTTGGTACTACGAGAATGAAAGCGAAGATGACCGGAAGATCACGTCTAGCACATTTCTTTGGTCATGTTTTACAGCCGCCTTGTTATTGTCCACTCTTGTTTTTGTGCTACGCGGTTATATCGCTGACACTATTTTCCGCACCCCCGAAACCCGGCCTTTGCTGGCCCTGATGGCCATCAATTTGCCCCTTACCGTCTTTTCGGTCTTTACCGTAAATATGTTGCGGCTGCAACGAAAGCCCATTGCGACGACCGTTTTTACGCTGTCCACCGCTCTGCTCACTGTTGCCCTAAATATTGTATTTATTGTAGTTCTCAAAGTCGGAATATCCGGTATTTTTTACGCTCAGATCATTACCTCGATCGTGGCAACAATTTGGACGATCGTCTTATTTCGAAACGCCCTTTCCCCGTTTGCGTTTAGCACCCAGCGTTGGTCTGAAATGATAAATTTCAGCTTGCCGCTGATACCGGCGACCGTCGCTCATTGGGTTATCGCACTTTCGGGGGCTTACTTTATCCAGATCATGTGGGGAACCCACGAGGTCGGGCTTTATCAGGTAGGCCTCAATGTCGCCAGCATTGCGGCGCTCGCGACGACTGCGTTTCAAATGGCGTGGGCACCGTTCGCATACTCCATTCATAAACAGGCCGGTGCACGACAGGTATATGCTCGCGTCCTATTGGCTTTTGTAGCGTCGAGCTGTTCGTTGAGCCTTGGTGTGATGCTGTTTGCACCTGAGATCTTGAGGGTGCTCACCTCGCCTAGTTATTACGACGCGGCAACGGTCGCGGGTTTGCTGGCCTTTGGTCAGGTACTGTTGGGGATGAGCTCCATCGCCGCAATTGGCCCGGGCATTGTAAAGAACAATAAGCCCTATGGTGCCGCAGTGCTGGTATCGGCCGGGTTGCTGGTCGTGCTTAATTTGGCGCTTGTACCAAGGCTAGGGAAAGAAGGTGCGGCAATTTCGGTTCTCTTGTCGCAAAGCGTTGTACCCCTGATCGTTTTCGCTCGCGGACAAAAGATCTACCCGATACCATATAGGTTCGCGGCCACGATCTTTGTACTTGGTACAAGTATCGGCGTGGGGCTCGGCGGAATGCGGTTGATCCAATATTTGGAGCCCACATTCGTCCTTGGTGTTTTGATCAAAATATCCTTTCTGCTTTCGTATTGCGTGATCCTATTTTTGCTCCTACGAAAAGAGATAAGTCCGTCAAGATTGATCGCCGCCGTAGATCGTTGACCGTAATGATCTTTGTTATGAAGAGCTTTCCAAGAGTGCAGCGACGATCTTTTCCCCGGCCGTCCCGTCTCCATACGGCGAGATGTCAAAGTCAAAGCTGGTTTTCAGGCATCGCGAAAATGTTTCGACGATAGTTTCCTGATTACTTCCGACAATGAAGTTGACACCCTGCTCGACGAGCTCGGTCCATTCGGTATTTTCGCGCAGTGTGATGCATGGCTTTTGGAGAAAAAAGGCCTCTTTCTGCAATCCGCCACTATCGGTCATGACAATTCGGCATCGAGCGAGCAGATAGATCATCTCCAGATAGCTGACGGGTTCAGAGATCCGCACCGCCGTTTCGAGCCCATATTCAGCGATCTTTTTTCGTGTTCGCGGGTGTAATAACAATAGAACGGGAACGTTTCGATGGATCTCGTCCAAAGCAGCAAGGATGTTTCTCAGATTATCTACATTGTCGGTATTTTCCGCCCGGTGCAGCGTGCAGACTACAAGATCATCGAGATCTTTCGGCAGTCGGGCCGCCGTGGCAGGCGAAAGGCCCGCTTGGTTTCGATGATAAAGAACGGCATCGAACATAACGTCGCCTGTCTCAATGACACGGCTCGGGGAATGTTGCGACCCCTCGCGTTTCAGATTCTCCACGGCGGTCTTTGTCGGGCAAAAAAGCAGATCACTGATCTTGTCAGTCAAAAGCCGATTGACCTCCTCCGGCATACGCATATCAAATGAGCGGAGGCCGGCTTCGACGTGAGCTACCTTTTTATTCAATTTGCTTGCCGCGAGAGCTCCGGCGAGGGTCGAATTTGTATCCCCGAAAACCATTACGGTATGGGGGTCTTCTTTCGTAATTATGGCATCGAGTGCCTCGAGCATCCTAGCCGTCATCACGGCGTGCGATAGGCTGTCAATGCCGAGATTGTAGTTTGGCTCCGGGATACCAAGCTCGCGAAAAAAGACACCCGACATATTGTCGTCAAAATGCTGTCCGGTATGAACAATGATCTCCTCTAGCTGGGGGACAGCCCTCATCGCGCGGCTGACGACCGCCGCTTTGATAAACTGAGGCCGAGCTCCTACGATCGTCAAAATTTTGGATGGGTGCGACATGAACTAAGCATCAAGTATGTGATAAGTTGAGCCTATTGTAAAAATATGTGCGGCATCGCCGGTATTCTAAGCCCAAAGAAAAAAATAGACCTCGAACTCCTAAAGCGGATGACCGACGCCATAGCCCATCGCGGACCGGACGGCGAAGGGGCTTGGGTCGATCTTGACGGCAAAGTTGGGCTTGGCCATCGCCGGCTGGCGATCATTGACCTGACCGAAACCGGCAAACAGCCGATGTTTTACGAAAACGGCCGCTACGCGTTAACTTTCAATGGCGAGATATACAACTACATTGAGCTGCGCGATCAGCTTAGGGAGCGTGGCCACAATTTTGTATCGACCTCAGACACCGAAGTTCTGCTAGCGCTCTTTCACGAAAAAAAGGAACGCGCACTAGACGAGCTCGACGGCATGTTCGCCTTTGCCATCTGGGACAACGTCGAGCAGCGGCTTTTTATTGCCAGGGATCGTTTTGGGGAAAAGCCTTTTTATTTTGCGGTTCAGGACGGTTCGTTTTATTTTGCCTCGGAGATGAAAGCTCTCTGGGCCGGTGGCATCGCTGGAGAAGTCTCTGCCCCGATGCTATTCAATTACCTTTCACGAGGGTTCACATATGACCCGAGCGATCTGGCGGCCACCTTTTTTGACGGTATATACAAGCTTAAGGCCGGGTGTTTTGCATTTCTCACGCCCAACGACCTGACGGTGCGCCAGCAAAGGTATTGGGACATCGACCCTGATTCTGTCGATGCTGACATTTCGGAAGAGGTCGCCCTCGAAAGATTTCGTGAATTATTCGATTCGTCGGTCGCTCGGCGTCTGCGATCAGACGTGCCCGTCGGCAGCAGTTTGTCAGGCGGGTTGGATAGTTCTGTGATCGTTTGCACGATCGACAGGCTGAATAAAAGGCAGGGGCTACGTCAGGCAACATTTTCAGCCCGATTTCCCGGCTTTGCTAAGGACGAAGGCCAATATATGCAGGCGGTGATCGACGCGACGAACGTTGAACCCCATTTTGTCTATCCCGACGAGCAAGGCTTGATCGAAGATATTGAAAAGCTCTGTCACCATCAGGAAGAGCCATTTAGTACGGCCAGCATCTACGCACAATATTGTGTAATGCGGCTCGCAAAGGAAAACGACGTTACGGTTCTGCTCGACGGGCAAGGCGCGGACGAGCTCCTTGCGGGTTATCACACCTTTTTTGATCACTATTTCCGGGAGCTGAAAAGACGAGACCGTAAAAAGTATCGGCTCGAAGCCGCTGCCTACGCTCGGATTTACGGTGAACGAGGAGTCGAACTTAAAGAAACGGTCAAGAGATTGTTGCCAGATCGGATGGTGCGAGGATTGAAGGACGTAAAACGGTCTTTACACGATCCGTCGAGATCATACCTATCAAGAGAGTTCTACAAAGAGAACCAAGGACGGGCATTAGCTAGTGGTGACACCACGGACGATCTACAGGCGTCGTTGTACAAAGACGCTTTTGGTGGCCCGCTCGAAGAACTTTTGAGGTACGCGGACCGCAATTCAATGGCACATTCGCGTGAGGTGCGACTACCGTTCCTAAGCCATCACCTCGCCGAATTTGTATTCTCATTGCCTTCAAATTTTAAGATCCGGGATGGCGTCACCAAATACATCATGCGGGCGGCATATAGCGACACGCTTCCGCAAATGATCGTTGCCCGCGCCGACAAGATCGGCTACGAGCCGCCGCAAGGCCAGTGGATGCGTCATCCACGGATGCTGGAGATGATCGGCGATGCCGCGAACAAACTAGAACGTCGCAATATTGTTAAGCCAGATACGACGGATCGTATCCGAACGTTGGATGAAAATTCGTCGATCTTTAACTCATCCAATTGGAAATTATTGATGGCCGCCGGACTCTTTAATGACTGAGCGCCATTCTGTTAGATCTTGAGTATCTCTAGTGCCAGGTTCTTTGCTTGTTCCTCACGCGCATAGCCCACGATCTTTTTGTCGTCGCCAAAATGATCGAGCTTTCGTTTCATTTTCCATTCCGAAAACCAGTCGTTCATTATCGCGGCAAATTCCTCAGAGGTGTCCGCGAGTTTACCGGCATTACTTTCCGTTACCAATTTCTCCATCACGTCATAGTCATTGGGCGCGATCAAAATATTTCGGTGAGCCCCTAAGTATTCATAGAGTTTTCCCGACGCGATACCGCTATGGCCCGGCCATCCGGCATGAAACAGCACGTGAGACGACAACATTATTTCGAGGGCATCACTACGGGGAACGCGTCCGGTAATATGCAAACAGTCCGCCGGTAGTTTGTCGGCGATGAGTTCACCAACATGAGGGATCGTAGCCGTGCCGATAAAATTGAGCTCGATCTGATTCAGATCCTTATTTGCAAGAAACAGATTCAAGCCGTCCAACATTATTGATAGGTCTTGGGCCGGATGAAGTGTCCCGATCACAGAAAAAACAAACTTGTCGGATCGCTGCGGCACGTTCCGCCGCAAGGCGTCGAATAGTTTCGCTTCAAACCCATTGGTCACGACCATCCCCTTTGCGTGCGGAGCGAGCCGCCGAGCCGCGTCAACGATCGGTTGACTAACCCCGGTAATGAGCCGTGCCGGAGCCAACCAACGCCGCAGGTAATGTTCATAAAAGAAATTTTGTAACCGCTGTGCGGCCGATGGAACGCTGGTTTTGGAAAGTAGATCGTTGTCCCATAGATCACGAAAATCGGCAATAAAAGGCTTGTTAAACTTGTTCGAGAGGTATGCTCCTAGCCGGATCGTATTCATCGGAAATCCGGTTGCGAAGATGTAATCGACCGGATCTGTGCTCAGATAACTTTCTAGGTGATCCTTAAAACAAGCATATGCATTACATTTAGGATTAACGGTTCCGGACGCGTACAGCGCGGTGTAAAGGAGCCTTTTCCCGGCCGTCGTTTTCATGAGACCTCGGTGATATAGCCGATCTAGCTGCTTTCGGTACGGCAGTTGGATCAACGTGTAACCCTCCTGTTCGGTTACGAGTGGAGGAGCCAAATTTTCGCTTTCGTAACCTTCGGTCGATATCTCATCACCCTGCCAATGCCTCGTAACGATGACCGGATACAATCCGTGCTTGTGAAAGTTATCCGCGAACGATTGAGCCCGCCCCGCCGAGATCATGTTACACGGCGGTAGATAATACGAGGCTATTAGTATCTTCTTCATTCACTCGAACCGGCAATTTTCTCTCGGCCGGATGAGCTGTTAACGATCACCATATTTAGTCCCATGAGCAGAAAAAATATCATCACAACCTCAGAGTCGCCCCAGTTGAAATGTACGAATCCGGCGGCGAGAAACCCTAAAGTGCCGCCTAGAGACCCGAGCAAAACGCCGCGTTGAAACCAGTCAAGCTCTCCTCTGCGAAAGCCTCGCCACAACATCCTCAGGTACAAGTACATCCAAATGATCCAGACGATCAGCACAGGCACGCCGCGTTCAAAGGCTAGGCCCAGCGGCGACGAATGCAAATGGCTGCGCGGCAGTTTGCCATTGTCGAACATTCCCCAGTCCTGCCAATGGTGACCTATGGATTCCATGCCGACGCCGACAGCAAGATGACGCGGGTTTGATACCAGCACCTCGACGGCCTCACGCCAGACGGTCATCCGCCAGGTCGTCGAATTGTCGCCGGTGTCAACAAGCCCGACATTGCGCTTTTGCTGCAAATAAAAGAGCCCGCCAGCGGCCAATGGAATGGCACAGAGAACGCATATCAATATTGTTTTTCGCGAAGCACCGATCAGAACCATTGCCGCGGCAGAGATCATAAATCCCGCCCACGAAGCTCGCGTCACTGTCAAAAACAGCGCAAAGCTAAACGCCGCAAGTAGGGCCCCAAGCAACAGACGGTTTCGCGTAAAAGGCCCGCCCGGAGCCATTATCAGCAAGCCAAGTGCGACCGATGCAAGCAACTGCACAACTTCGGCATAAGTCGTGTAATGGCCAAAAAAACCGGACGCACGCACGTCGCGTCCGCGGGACCACTCCTCGATCCCAAGATCGGCCGCGCTGTCTGACCGGGGCGTTGCGACGGCAATTTCCCGTTCAAATGTCCATTCGTAACGATAGATCTTTAGCGTCGCCGTCTCTCCCGGCGAAGCGTTCACTGCAGTTAAAAGCTGATCGGGTGACGCGACGTTTTTGCCGTTCACTTGCAGAATCGTATCGCCTTCCCGCACATCGACCGCACGCAAAGGGCTGTCGGCGGTGAGTTTTGTCACCTTTAGATTCACGCCGATGGCAAATTTTCCGATAGCATACGCCGCCGCCACCGTGCCGGAGATGAGCACGATCACTACTACACGCCGCACCATTTTTGTATCGCGGATATTTTGCGCAACGAGATAAACGATGGTCACGAGCGAAACGCCGACCATTTTGCGTAAGCTCAACTGCGGCTCATACGAAAAAACTGATGAGATGAGCGAGAGCCCGACATACGCGAGGATCGCGATCGTAATCCCGTCCGTCTTGAACGTCGGCCTGACAAACAGGAGTCTTATCAACCAAAACAGCAACGCCAGCGACCACGCGAACTGCGTTCCGGCTATTGATAACGGCGCGGCCAGCGCAAGCAGCAACAGCGATAGTTGCAGAGCCTTGTCGGTCAGTCTGTAATAGTTTGATTTTTCGTCCACCTAAGCTCTTTTTCGCAAAACGCGGCGAACTTTGATTATAGATAAAGCCTCTAAAGTCCGCATCTATTAAAGCGAATACACATTAACAGAAAATATGATTGATTTGTGAAAAGAAAAGAATATAATCCCGCTATGACCGCAAATTTACAGCGAACCTTGCGTGCAGCCTCTCTTTGCACGGGCCTGCTTTTTGCCGGCTATTTCTTTTTGTTCTATACGTCTGCCGGCTCAGGTTCGACGGCGGCTAAGGATGATCCGATAGAGCTTTTATTGCGGCTGCCCGCCCCGGCTCCACCAAATCCGCTGGTAAAAACGATATCGTATTACAACCGCGAAGAAAAATTTTACAGCAAATCCAGCCCGCCAAAGGACAACGCACCTATCGAGGATCTGCTCGATTACTGGATGCGGCAGAGTAATTCGTTTCAAGAACTGCGGTATATGCCGGAGCTCTCTGATCAGGCACGTGACCGGATCTTGAAAGAGATCAGCAAAAAACCGGCATTGCTGCCCAGTTATCTCAACGTCCTCAAAGACCCAAAAGCCGCCGATTTTGTTAAGGAGATCTACGACCGCGAAGGCACCGGCGGAGCGATCAATAAAGAAGAACGCCGAATGATCAAAGAGTGGCTCACATACAACAGCCCGCATTTTAGCAGCGACCTGGCCCGCAAAACGTCGAGCGTCGGCGATAACGGCGAATATGTAACGGGACAAAATGAACTACTATCGCTCGCTCGCGTCGATTTTGACCGGGCAAAACCGATCATCGACCGTCTGCTCGGCGACAGTTCGTTAAAAACCTCCAGAGTGCTGGCGACTTGGGCTCAGTATCGCCACGCTCTCGACACTAATTCGACCGGCGATAGCGAAACCTATCGCGATGCACTAAAGGCATTTGTCGAAGACAAAAATGCGATATCCGGTATGCGTGACCTCGCGATGGATGCGCTTGTCACCGAAAAGGAATGGCCCGGACGCGACGAATGGTATTTTTCGTTGCTCGCGGATGAAACGCTTTCAAAGCTCGTGGTCAACGGCCAGATAAACACCGGCCTGACGACGCTTGTACTCAATTCGCCCGAGGACAAATATGTCGACAAGATGATCGAACTTGCGGGCAGCAGCAACCCAACGGTTCGCGGCAATGCCGTCCGTAATCTTGTCGCCCAACTCAACAGCGGGAACACGGCGGTTGTCAAAGCTCTGATCCCCTGGCTCGAAGACCCGAAATGGGCGAACGACGTTGATGATTCGCGCGGCACGCTTGTCAGAAAACTCAGCGAGATCGAGGTGCCGGAGAGTGTTCCGGGGCTGATGAAGATGCTCGACGAAAGCCAGAGAGAGCCGAGGCCTGCTGCCAATGCTCCGGCTGCAAATACTCCGGCGGCAAATGCGGCAAGAGCAACGGCCAATGCAGCTAACGCAGCGGTAATTGCGGCAGATATTGCTGCCAGTCGGGGAAGCATATCGTCCAACCGACCGGCTAATTTATTGGTTCCAGCGAACACCGCTCCGCTCATCGTCTATCCATTCCGGTCATCGGCGGTCGCTGCCCTGTCAAAGCAAAAAGACGGACGAGCGGTTCCGGCGTTGCGACGAGTGCTGCCCGAAATGTCGCAGTCTTATGAGCGTGACATCGTCGTCAGTGCGATCTGGGAATGTAACGGATTTTCGCTTGCTGAGCAGCTCGACGCGCTTGAGACCGCCGCCAAAGGCGTCCGCACCGAGATGGATAACGAGGCCATTTTGGCCGCAAATGCCAATGCCGTCGCCTCGAATTACGCAACAACTTACGAGAACGAAGGTAAACGAGCCCCGACGCCCGCCGAGATCCGTGCAAGTCTTGGGCGGTCGATGCTGCAATCCCCGACGATATCCGACGTCGTAGCACGAGGACTCGTCGATCGCATTGCCGTGCTCGATACCAAAGATAAGCCTCTGGCTCAGGCTTATCGCCGCATGATATTGCGCTGGCAAAATGCGGCGATCAATCTGCTGCTGCTCCGTGACCTGAAACGCGGCATTGCCGATACTGACACGATCATCAGATTGCTGGGCCAGCGCAAAGAGCTGCGTGAAAAACAATCGACTGATATATTTGATATCCGCACGGGCACCCCGACGGCATTTGGCATTTCGGCGTGTCTGCTAGAGGATTCGGCGGATTACAATACGATACTCGACACCGGCAATATCGAGAGCAAAACCGCCCTGTTCGCCTGTGCGAGGTTGTTGCGTCTTCCCTTGCAAGTGCCAAAGGTTGCCGAAAATCTCAAATCACCCAATCCGCTGCTCCAAACAGCCGCGGAGCGTTATCTCGAATCCGAAGATTCGCCGGAGGCACGCGCTATCGTGCTCGCCCGTCACCCGAACGAAGCCAAAATACTTGGCTCGCGCAGTGCGTTTATGGTAGATGGCGTTGCCGATACCTACAACGAATATCTCTACGCCGTTTATCAAAGTCTCGGCGACAATTCGCTCTACAACGGCTGGTCGGGTGCCGGTAACGACGATCAGATCATCACCGCCGAAAAAGAGCTACAGGTTGAGGTCAAAAAGAATGACGAATTGCTCGGCATCTACTCCTACGACGGCAACTACATTCGCATTTACAAGGACAATCGCGTGATGTTTAGCTGGGACGAGGACGACTCGCGTTATCGCGAGCGGCCGCTCAGCGGCGAGGAATTTGACGCGATCAAGGGCTATCTTGCCCATCACAAAGTTGACGAGCTACCGCCGTTTCTCTCATGCGGGGGTGCGTATTGTTATGCCAAAGAGCTGGTGATGCTCAGCCGCGTCGGCGGTCGGCGTGTCTATATGACCGAGACCGATGGCGATTATGGAGACGGCGGCGAATTTGAGTTTTTTGTCGGGCTCGACAAATATTTTGCAGGGCTCAAACAAGCTCCGGCAAAGCTCAAATACCGTCTCAGCCGCGAGATACCGGGCCTGGAGATCGTGCTTGCGGCGGACGAGCTTAATGCAGTAGCTGTGTGGAAAGAGGGTACCGACTTGCGTGTTGCCGCGAGTGAAAAGGCAGTGCGCGAAAAGATCAAAAAAGAGATCGACGGCGACCCTGATGACGAAAATGCCCCGGTCGATAATTACTCCGAAGAGGCCGAAGAAAAAAAGGCAGAGCAGCGAACAAAACGCCGCTACGAGGGCTACGCATGGTATAAGATCGTTGACGGTGAGGTCGCGGGCGTAACCTCGCAGCCCACAGGGATCGAATTTTTGCCGATGCGTGACGGGCTCGGCGTGCCGCCAGGCGGCGAACAGTGGAAAGCCCGGCTTGGCGATCTGGAGATCCGCGCGTCTGACGACGGGTTGTTTAAGGTTGTTCGCGGACGGTTGACCAAGATCCGCGATGGCGGCTACAGCAATCCGGTCATTACGCCAAACGGCCGTTGGGTTGTTGTAAGCAAGCAGGACGACCGCACCGGGCAAGGGATATACCGCGTCGATCTGACGACCAACAAGGAAACACAGGTTGAGATCGAGGGCTACGGCGAAAACTATCCGCTCGCGTACATCGCGTCGATCAATAAGGTGCTCGTCATTCGCAACGACTATCGCTATTATCGCTCTGAGGATGAAGACACCGCACTTACCGATCCCGATCCCGATAATTTACTGCTCGTCGATCCGGTCACGGGTGTAGCAAATCCAGCACCCGGCGAATTTCGCCCGGCAGCACAGCAGACGTACCGTGCTTTGCAAAAATCGACAAAACCCAATGAATATTGGGCCGCGATGATCGACGAAGAAAAAGGCCTTACCCAGATCGGCATTTACGAGACTAAGACATTTGGTTTCCGCCTCGTGCTAAAGGTGCCAAAGATCAGATTTAACAGCATGGATATGTGGGTCGATGAGCCGGGCAAGAAAGTTTATTTCGTATATCGCGGGCATCTGTTGTCGCTGCCGCTCCCATAACGTTAGCCGTAGTATGCCCTTGCGTTTGTGTGCCAAATCAGGTCTAATAGTTGTTTGCTCAATGGGCAAAATTTTAGCCGAGAGGAGGTGAGCACACAAAATGGCATTTATTTCAGTTAATAATAACGAATCGATCGAGTCGGCACTTCGCCGCTTTAAACGTAAAGTTATCAGCGAAGAGATCATCAAAGATCTCAAAAAGCACGCTCATTTTATCCCTCCCGGACAAAAGGCAAAGCTCAAATCGGTCAACGCCCGCAAGCGTAACCGTAAACGTTTTCGCACGCAGCGTCCGATGGGAGCAGGTTCGGGTACTGGAACCGGTCCGTCACGTCCGCCGATGGGGCAGAACCGATAACTAAGTGAAAAGTTAAAAGGTGAAAAAGTGAAAAAGCTAAATGCTCAGACACTTTTTCACTTTTATACTTTTAAACGTATATCCTTTTAAAATGGCATCCGAACGAACACGAATTTTATTAACCAACGACGATGGCTATCACGCCGAGGGCATCGTCGCACTTGAGGCGGCATTGAGCGAGATCGGCGATGTGTATGTCGTCGCCCCCGAATCGGAAATGAGCGGTGCGTCACATAGTCTC